>CAZYHS010000006.1:0-74926 GCA_964647545.1 uncultured Pseudomonadota bacterium
AATTAATTATCTGGGGTGGGAGGGAGATTCCGGCTCTTCGGCTGGAATGACAAACCGGAGGCCGGAATGACAAAATAGTGGCCGGAATGACGTGAAAAACGGTTAATTCGGTTTAGTCGGTTATTTCCGTTTAGTCCGTTAACTGAATTAACCGAACTAACAGAACTAACTGACCTAACCGTTTCTTAATTTGCTTGTTCGTAGTTGAGAAGGCTTGAGTAAAAAGTTACGTCGGGATGCTTGCTCTGCACGTAGTTTAACTCCCACTCGTTACTGAAAAGCATCATCGGGTATCCGCGCACGTCAAAGACAATGTGTTCCTGATAATAATTTTCAAAATCGGCCTGCTTCTTTTTGTCGGCGATGCGATACCAGCGCGAACACGAATAGTTCATCGGATGAAAATGCGCGTCGGCGCCATATTCGTTGAGCAATCTGAATTTCACGACCTCAAATTGCAACTGTCCAACCACTCCGATGATGTTGTCCGAATTATATTTTTTTCTAAAGAGCTGCGAACTTCCTTCTTCCGACAGTTGTTCGAGACCTTTTTGCAGCTGTTTGATCTTGATCGGATTTTTAAGTGTGACGAGGCTAAAATGGTCGGGCGAAAATTGCGGCACGCCCGTGAATTTTAATTTTTCGCCCATCGTCAGTGTGTCGCCGATCATGAGCGAGCCTCTGTCGTGAATGCCGATAATGTCGCCGGCGTAAGCGCGATCGACGTTCGTGCGCTTTTGCGACATGAATTGCAGCGCGTTCTTTATCTTAAAATCTTTTTCGGCCCGCACGTGAAAAACTGTCATTCCCTGAATGAACTCGCCCGAGCAGATACGCAAAAACGCTACGCGGTCGCGATGCTTGGGGTCCATGTTCGCCTGAATTTTAAAGATGAGCCCTGTAAATCCCGCTTCGGTAGATTCGACCATGCGCGTTTCGGTCGGGCGCGCGAGCGGAGCGGGGGCATATTTTATGAACGCGTCGAGCAGCTCTTTTATGCCGAAGTTGTTGACGGCCGAGCCGAAGAATACGGGAGTGACGTGTCCGGCGAGATATTCGTCGCGATTGAAAGTTTGTCCGGCTCCTTTGATGAGCTCGAGCTCTTCTTTCAATTTTTCGAGGCTGCTTTCGCCGATTTCGTCGAGGAGCCGCGGGTCATTCAAATCGCTGATCGTTTCGATCGTATCGCTTTCGTTCACCGATTTATTTTTCGACTTAAAAAGTCTGATGCAGTTGTCGCTTAGATCGTAAACGCCTTTGAACTGCGAGCCTTGACCGATCGGCCAAGTCATGATGCAGCACGAAAGTTTGAGCTGCGTTTCGAGTTCGGCGACAAGTTCGAACGGATCGCGGCCTTCGCGGTCCATTTTATTCATGAGGGTGATGATCGGCATGTGCCGGTCGCGGCAGACCTGAAAGAGTTTGCGCGTTTGTGTTTCGATGCCTTTGACCGAATCGATGACCATGAGGGCGCTGTCGACAGCGGTCAGAACGCGGTAGGTGTCTTCGCTAAAGTCGGCGTGGCCCGGCGTGTCGAGCAGGTTCACTTCGTGGTCGTTGTACGAAAACTGCATGACCGACGACGTAACCGAAATGCCGCGCTGCTTTTCAATTTCCATCCAGTCGGAGGTGGCGAACTGCGCGCTCCTTTTGGCTTTGACGGTTCCGGCCATTTGAATTGCGTTTCCGAACAGTAGCAGCTTTTCGGTAACGGTCGTTTTGCCGGCGTCGGGATGCGAAATGATCGCGAACGTCTTGCGGCGTTCGATTTCTGAAAGTGTGTTTGGGTCGATGTTTGCCATGTGCGGGTTGCCTAATAGTCATTATTGGGCTTGAATTACAAGCTGTTTTCTGTTCTTAACGTCACACAACAAATGAAAGTCTTAATTGAAAATATCGACCTCGCCGCAGGCATGAACGACGCAAACCTCGAAGAAGAGGCGTCGCGGATTTTTCAGGCCGACTTAAAGCTCTACAAAATTTTGCGAAAGTCGATCGACGCGCGCAAAAGAGGTCGCCCGATCGTAAAATATCGCGCGGTTTTCGATGCAAGCGACAAAGACTACGCGCGCCTTTTGCGAAGCGGCTGCCTTCAGTTCGAAGAGATGCCGCTTGCGAAGATTGAAAAGAGCGCAAAAAAAGAGAGCGTGGTAATTATCGGCAGCGGGCCGGCCGGACTCTTTGCGGCGCTTCGACTTGCCGAACGCGGAATTAAATCGACGATTTTAGAACGCGGCAAGAACGTTTCCGAGCGGCATGCCGACGTTTTGCGTTTGAAAAAAGATGGCGTGTTAAACACCGAAAGCAACGTTGTGTTCGGCGAAGGTGGCGCGGGCACTTATTCGGACGGAAAGCTCACGACGCGAATTCACCGCGAGGGGATCGACTGGGTCTTTTCAAAGCTCGTCGAACACGGCGCTCCCGAAAACATTCTTTTCGATGCAAAGCCTCACATCGGCACCGACGTTCTGTCTCGCGTTGTTGTGAGCGTCAGAAAAAAGCTTCAAGATTTTGGATGCGAGGTTTGCTTTGGCGAAAAGGCGGTCGAAATTATTTCCAAAAATGGAATTGCGGTCGCCGTGCGATGTGCGTCGGGCAAAGAGTTTAGCGCCGACCACATTGTCGTCGCCTGCGGAAATTCGGCGCGCGATTTTTTTGCAAATCTCGAAGCGTGCGGCGTGACAATTGAAAAGAAGGGGCTTGCTGTCGGAGTTCGAATTGAACATCCGGCCGACTTTATCAGTCGGGCGCAATACGGCGACAAACATTCGAAGCTTCCAGCCGCCGACTACCGGCTTGCATTCAACAACAAGTCGAGCGGGCGGGGAACCTATTCGTTTTGCATGTGTCCCGGCGGCGAGGTGATTAATTCGTCGAGCGAACAAGCGATGCTTTGCGTTAACGGCATGAGCTATTCAAGACGCGACGGAAAATTTTCAAACGCAGCAATTGTTGTGAGCGTATCTCCCAGCGACTTTGATGTTTCGCCCCTTGCAGGCATTGAGTTTCAGCGCAAAATTGAGGCGGTGGCGTTTAAAGCCGGTGGCGGAGCGTTTGCTTCTCCTGCAAGCAGCGCGCTTCGGTTTGTGACCGGCAAAGATAAAAAGTTCGGGGGCGTCTCTTACGAGCCGCGATGTGTCGAAGCAGACTTTCACGACTTTTTGCCGAAGTTCGTCGCTGGCGAACTAAAACTTGCGCTGCTCGATTTTGACAAGCGCATGAAAGGTTTCATTTCCGAAGGTGTGCTGATCGGCGTTGAGACGCGTACATCTTCTCCTGTCAGGATCTGCCGCGGCGATGATTTTCAGTCGGTTTCGATGAAGAGGCTCTATCCGGCCGGCGAAGGAGCAGGGTATGCCGGCGGCATTATCAGCTCGGCCGTCGACGGTCTTCGCGTTGCCGATCAAATTGCCGGTTTTTGACACTAGCCACTTTCGCGCTCCCTCACGTACAATTGCGAACGAAGTGACCTGCCCGCCATCGTTACGCTCAGGCGTTAGCGGGCGGGCCCCGCTGTCATGATTTCACGTTAAGATTTAAACGGTAAGAATAAGTCAATTCCGTTAGTTCGGTTATTTCCGTTTAGTCAGTTAACAGAATTAACTGGCCTAACCGACAAAACCGAATTAACTGTTTTTGGCTGACAAAGCGCAAGAAAGCCCTAAAGTGGCGTGGGGCGTCAACGGGATTCCAGCATGCGCTGGAATGACATGCGTGGGTCACAAAGGGTGCCAACGAGGTCCCCGATGACTACCTCGGGGATGACAGGCCGAATTAATATTCTACTCCGACCGTGACGCCGACGTTGAAGACGTTTGGTTCGTTTCGTGCTTTGCGTAGCTCGGGATTTGTAATGATGTAATATTGCAGGTGAGGGCGCACGAACAAAAAGTCGAAAGGCTGGCAGTTCAATCCCACATTGAACGCCACGTTGTCGAGGGCAGTTACTGAGCTTAAATAATATTCCTTGTTGAACTTGTCGGTCGCAAAGGCTGTGCTGACAGATGTTTGCAATTCAAAAATAGCGGCAAAGCCAAAATCAAATCCGGCTCCGACATCTCCGTAGTAGGCCCCCTTGAAAGCATCGATATCTACGTAATTATTCGAGAAGACGGAGAAAGGCCCCAGCTTGTAATCCAGATGTAGCGTGAGTTCGCCGGTTTGCGGCACGCTGCTTTGGGTTGGGTAGAGATAATAAATAAAACCGGGTCTGATCGTAAGCCCCAGTAGATCGAGTTCGTAAGTTAATGTCGGATTGACTTCGTTTAATTTTCCCTGATCGGTTTCGTTCTCGATTGGCATGTTTCCCCATGCGCTTGCGGTGAATCCCCATTTTGAAACCCAGACTGTCGGCTGCAAAACCGCACCTTTGCTGTAATAGATGCCTCGCCAGACATATCGCGAGGCAAAATCCAAATCTGTTCCGATAGACACCGGCCGCGAGTCGTTGCTTGCGACGGCTGATTGAGTAAAAGAGAGGGCAAGGGCCGCGATTGCCAAATATAGCGCAAAAAGTTTTTTCATGCGGCGAGCAACTACCTGAATTTTCGTAATTGTGAAGTAAAAAATTGGTCAAGTTATTGCTTGAGGGACTTCAACTTTATAGTTAAATATGTCCTGTAAAAGCTTGTAAAATCAAATGAAATGCGCGGTCTGTTTGGTGAAGGCCTAAGGCTGGCGGCGCACAGCTTTCAAGATTCAACCAGCGTCGCAGAAAATAAGCAACTTTTCCCGTCCTATGCCGATAAGCTGTACGATTTTCGGTACAGGCACGTCTTAATAAACTTAGAGGAATTTTGCCATGGCTATTAATCCAGACGCCCGCGAAACATGTTTAAATAGCGGAGGAATCGATCTCAATTTCTACCTAGATTTCGGAGGAGCAGACCTCAACGATCAAAATAGCGAGCTTTGCGTCAAAACAAACATCGACTGTAAGCTTCTTAAAAATCTTGCAGAGGCCGATGCCGCCGGAAACAACGATGGCTGCGTTACTCCAGATGACGTGCAGAAAAAATTCGCAAAATTCTCTCCGGCTCAGATCGATCGCGTCTTTATGGGCTACCGTTTTAGAGCCGATAATCTTGACACAGAACTTCAGGCGCTTGTCGTTAAGGAGGCTTCTCTGGCCGACAGCTCCGCGTTAAATCGCGCTATCGTTTGGGAGGCAAAACAGGATGTCGTAAGAATTGAAACCTCACGCATTGACGTGCTCGAAGAACTGACCTACGTCGCCGCCTTTGGATACTACGCGCGCGATCACGAAATGGCGCAGGGCGGGGTCACGACCCTTTGGGACATTATGAGCTTCCCCCGCAAACTCGCATTCTGGCAGGACAGCAACTCGATGCGCGATCTTTTTGAAGAGTGGGGCGAGTCGCGCCTGTCCGACCGTACGCGGGCGTTTGGCAAGTTCATTGAGCTGCTTAGGGATTGTGTGGCTCAAAATGTTGGGGCCGAGTCCGTAAATAACGCAGTTTCCGCTCTTGGCTCGTATCATTATCAGGATAACGGCAATGAAATGTGCAACGGATGGTTTGGCTCTCTCTTCTTCGATTGCGGCGATAAAATCATAAACGATGACCTCCCGGTGCATCTTGTGGAAGAATTGATTGCGGTAAAAAAATCAGACGCCTTGCAGATGGCCAAAACCCTCTACAAAATGGGTGTGTGGTTCGAAGAAAAAAACAACTGGATTGCAGCGCAATACATATTTGAACAACTTGTGGATAACGGCCACCGCGCCGGTTTTGAAAAGATCGCGCAAGATTCAAAAAGTCACATTCACCAGATTGTCGGAAAAATTGAAGACTCACCTTTCTTAAGCGCGCTTCTTCCGCCGATGCCGTGGGAGTACAACGAACTTTCAGCGCGTGACAGATACAATTTCGGTCGCGATTGGGCGAGCTTTGGCCTTTCGTGGTACGGGGCTTCTCTTGCGGTTAGCGGGGCCCGTAATGCCCTCGGTGCTGCAAGCGCGGTTATCGTATCAAAGAGCAAATGGCTTCAAAAGTTGATCGCCGCCAACGCGAAATACGGACATGGAGCGGCCGCAAATAGGGCGGCCGGCAGCACTTTGGAAGGAACCGGAATGGCAGTCGCGGCAGCCGGCGCCGAAGCGGCGGTCCCGACGCTGGGTAAATTCGGACAGACGGTTGCACAGGTGCTCGACAAGACCGGCAGGTCTCTTTACGCACCGTTTGGTGCGATAAAAAAGATGAGTTCATATGCGGCCGCAGGGGCGGCTGTTGCGGGGAAGGCTGTTAGCGAAGGGATGACAGAACTTGCGGCCTCTTCTAAACTCTATGTCTCGCTTCCGGCAAAAATTATAAATCTCACCGCAAAAGAGAGCTTTGAATTTGGTAGATTCGTGCTGGTCAATGGCGCCAAAACAATAAAGACCCTCGGCAAGGGGGCAAATGCATTTGGCGGGTATCTGGCCGTTAGAGCTTATGGAAATCCGCTGCTGCCGTATCCTTACGAATTCGAAAGGGACGTTGCCACCGAACCGTTCAGGAAATATCTCGGCGATTATGAAATGGACTGGGCCATTGAGATGGCCTTAAACGAAGCCAAGCATCAAAAGATGCCGAGTGCGAACATGGTCTTTGTTATCAAGATGGAGCGGGCAGAATGGGAGATGACGCGCCGTGCTCAAAAGCGCTGTGACTTGGGGCTACCCGGAACTCCAGAGGCTTGCCAGCTAGACTTGGGGCTAGATTTTGATTCGCAAGCATCTGCCGGCTTTGTGCGCGATGTGATCTCAAACGATCCGCTTTTGTCTCAGTTGCAGCTCGGCTTTTTCGGCGAAGACGGAATCACGACAAATGTTGCCTCAGGCGGGGGTTTCTTGGAGTATTCAAAGGATTATCAGTTGCAAAAAACTTTGGGCCCGCAACAGGCGCTTCTTGAAGCAAACGGCGATCTAATAATTGCCAATAGCTTGGGCGGGGCAGGCTTCGATTTAAGCTTAGAAAAAGCGTTTGGTTTGAAGGCAAACGAGGCAGTTTTTAGCCCGGAAGATATTTTTGGGCCGAAGGGGAGCGACTTCGCCGGAGAAGAATATTTAGAATTCGAAAGTTACAGAACTTATGCGGTCGAAATGGCCGATGGTAACCGCTATGTCTTTGTTGTCGGCGATAAGCTTGACGCCAAGATGCGCGCAATAGCAGGTGAGGAATATTTGACCGGCGCGTTTAATATTTAACTAACGAAAATTATGAGCGACTTTTTTAATGTAATAAACAGGTGTACGACTACGCATGAAGAGTATCGTGCGGCAATGTCTTCTGGAGACCATGCAGGGGCGATGCAAAAAGCGCTCGACTTAGAAGCTTGCGCGCTCGGCATGGGCGACGAAGCTCTTGCCGCCAAGGCGAAAGAACTTGGCGCACTCGCCGCCGGAAATGTCGCCGGAAAGATCTTTGAGAAAACTTCCGGTGAAAAATCGAAGCAGCCCGCAGCGGCCTTTCTCGCACAATTTTCCGAGACGCTTTTAAACGTTTACGGCGACAGGTCGAATTGGCCCGCCGAGGTCAAACAAGCGCTTGCAAAACTTTCTGCAGCTCGCGGGAGTTCGGCGTTTGCGACCGAAGCCGCAAAAATTCTCAACGCGCTGCGTTTGTCTCCCGAAACCTATCCCGCGTTTGAAATTGGAGAGGCCCTTCTTGCAAATCACGGCGGAGAATTTTTCGCCGCTGCAAAATCTCTCGAAGCTTTTGCTTCGCGGGGGATCATCGACGATAAGACTTTGAGCTTTGCCTACGATTTCATCTTTGGAAATCCCGAAAATACGCTCCTGCCGCTTTACGCCGCAGGGCGACTTGGAAAACTTGTCGAGGGTTTAACCGCCATCGGCGCAGAGACTCTTGGCCTCACAAAAGTCGCGACACAAGCTTTTAGAGTAACGACCGGTCTTGCCACCGAAGCTCCGGTCTTTGTCGGCGCCGGAAAACTGGTCGCCTTAGGAAAAGGTAAAAACATCGATCTCAACGCGGGGACATTTTTCAAAGAGAGCTTTTCGTCGGGGCTTGTCTTTGGCGCGTTAAAATTTGCAGGATTTTTTGCCCAGACGGTCAACGCATTTTTACCGGCGACAGAGGCTGGAAAAGCCGCTGCGTTTTGGAACGCGAACTTAACTTCGGTTGCGGCACTTATGGGAGTTGGCGGAGCGGAACGTCTTGTTGCCGGCGAACACGCGGAAAACAAGCCGCTATTTGACGCCTTTATCGAAGCGTGCGTCGTCCACTTCGGCATCTCGGCGATGATGGGGAGCGTAAGACCAATTGCCGGTGAAAAATATGCTAGGCTCATCGAAGAGGTTAATAGGTTTTTAAATTCTTTTGACGCTCTTTTTCAGCGGAGAGCTGCCGCCGGCGCATCTGCGACGTTGGCTCCCTATGTAATTAACTCCGAGATCGGCGAGAACTCTCATGCTGGTGTTCAAGCCGCCGTTGATGCGAAGCCGGTGTCGCAACATGCCAGAGAGTTAAAAGGTGCAGTTGCCAAAGTAAGAAGATCGTTTAGAGAAAGGTCGGCTTCATCGACAAGGCGTGGATTAAATGGGTTAATTATTAATAGAAGAGAATTTTCACCTACTGATAATCTGGAGCTTGTCAGAGTCATAAACGAAGCCGCCGATAAAATTTATCAATTAGCCGCTTCAAATTCTAAAATACTCGATAAAATAGATGAGATTTTTATTGGCGTGCTCGGCGGCAAAAAGCCCATCACGCTGATTCATCCCTATCTTTTGGGAAATAAGTTGGGGAGTTTTCTTGATAGCCCCAGCGAAATGAGCTTGGCAAACCTCGCAAAAGAGTACGATGCTTTCTTAAAAGTGCGACTAAGTAACGACCCTCAACAGATCGCAGATTATTTACGGCAAATAAGGATCAACGTGATTACCCTGAAGGATATTGCCGCCTCGCAATTGCCGAGTGCGGATTTATCCGGAGCGATCGCTGATTATGTCGATGTCTTTATCGCGGCGCGCAATTTGTATGCTGAGTCGTTTCTGCCCTTGGTCGAGAGCCATGCGAAATGCTGTGCCATGATGTTCGGTGATGAATATTACGACGATGCTTTTCAACTTGGTTCGTTTGCTGCCATGCGTGCGGGCGAATTGTGCCGAACAAATGCTAACAGTTTGGTTGGATTCACATCAAAGATCGTGAGACGTCATTTGTTCGACTTTATCGGTGCGGACGTAAAAATCAGGAATCGCCATCAATCTTTCGCGTCACAACCTTTGGATGGAGAGACGCAAACTCCCAATGAACGGCTCGATGCGCTTGTTTCTAAGAACTCGGCGTATCCTAGTTGTTCACAACCAAAAAACGGGGATGATTTGTATGCCGCAGAAATAGAAACGATCGTTGATTATTATTTGGATAGGTTGGCAAAGAAAAAACCGGCCTCGGCGGCCGCTTTATATCAACATTATTTTAACGGCGTATCGTATGAGGAACTTGGGGGAAGGGAAGGTCTTACAAGGTCGCGTATTCAGCAAAGAGCGAAGGAAGGTTTGGATTGGCTTAGGGAAAGAATGTCGGTGGAGAGGGCAGGCGCTCATGAAGAATAGGTTGAATCGTTGAACAATTTGAATTAGAGCGTTTTCAAACGGGAGATGAAAATGAACATCCTTACGATAGGCATTGCAGGCGGTTCGGGCTCCGGAAAAACTACGGTCGCCCGAAAGATCAAAGAGAAGGTCGGCGTCAAGCGTATCAGCTTTATCGAAATGGATAGTTACTACCGCGATCTAGCCCACCTTGATCCCGCCGAACGGGCGCAATACAACTTCGATCATCCCGCCGCGTTCGACATTGAGCTCTTCATCGAACATTTGCAGATGTTAAAAAATGGAATGCCTATCGAAAAGCCCGAATACAGCTTTGTGACGCACTCGCGTGAAAAACGCACCACGCGCATTTTCCCGCAGCCGGTCATTATTCTCGAAGGTCTGCTTTTGTTCGAGAACAAGCACGTGCGCGATCTCATCGACATAAAAACCTACGTTGAAACTCCGGCCGATATTCGTTTCATTCGCCGCCTCATGCGCGATGTGAAGGAGCGCGGACGCACGACCGATTCGGTGGTGGGGCAATATTATAAAACCGTTCGTCCGATGCATCAGTCCTTCGTTGAACCGACGCGCGAATACGCCGACATCATCATTCCGTGGCAGGATTACAACGACGTCGCGGTCGAAATGGTCATTCACCGTGTGGAAGCAAGGCTTAGCAAATCGGACATGCAGCTTGGCCTGCTCGGTCTCGATCCGAAACCGGTCGGAGCGGTTGCGACAGACCCGCTGTCGAACGTTGACTGAAATAAGTAAAAGCGAAGCTTCATATAATTTCTTTTTTTTCGAACCCCCTCTCAAAAAGATAAATCATTTTGACAGATTGGCCGATTTAATGGGTCTATTTTTACCCGCTACCTTAGTGTAACTACTTGAAAAACAAGTAAGTTTAACATGGCACGCCTCTTGCTTGCGGTTTGTGCAGGGGGCACATATATGTTATCGAAAATTATACGCATTTTGGTTTTGGCTGGCTTGATTTCGGCACCTGCTTATGCGCTGGCATTTGATCCAAACATCGAATGCGATTTGGGAAAAACGATCAATGTGAATATTTTAGGATCAGATGCAGAAATGCAAAGCCTCTTTGCCGCCGAAAATATAGAAGACAATGCAAAGTGCGATGATTCGAAATGTGTTATTTGTTTTTCCGATGATGATAATGATGTTGATGTCTATCTTTGGAAATCGAGCGCACCTTTGATGTTAAATAACAATAGTTCAAGGCAGCTCATTATTTACAACCT
Source organism: uncultured Pseudomonadota bacterium (assembly GCA_964647545.1). Lineage (GTDB taxonomy): Bacteria > UBA10199 > UBA10199 > 1-14-0-20-49-13 > CAZYHS01. Next base: position 10,834 of record CAZYHS010000006.1, read on the forward strand.
TAAGTTAAATACCGAAATAGCTCCCGCCCCCGTTTCGATAAAAGTTATTGGCAAAAACGTCTCTCTTGAAGGGGGTTCTGTTGTGGGGAGCCCTCAGCAGGTCGGAGTCGAATTAACCGGTTCGGGCCATAAGGTCAGCAACTGCAAAATCGGCATGGCCGATAAACTCTACAAAAAGGGATTGGCGCTCGGCGTAGGCAGGGTTAGCGCTGAGAATTTTGTGCTGGAGAATACAATCGTTCATGCAAATGAAAATATCGTCTCCATGGCCAACTTGAACGGGTTCGATCTTGTTGGCGGGATCGCTCTCCCTTTAAACTTGAACAATGCCATCACTTCGACAAGTCCGGTTGTCGTTGAGAAGGAGAAGTTTGGCGTTCTCTGCGCAAAGCCGGCCGACGGAAAATTGGACGACGCCGTTATTAAATTTTGTCCCAAAGACGAAGATGGCGTGAACAAGTTCAACGTTCTTGCGGGTGTTTTGCCTGCCGGTGTTACTAACGGATATGTCAGAGTCTTTAATGTCGTCGATAATTATATCGTTGGCGAAGAGAGGGCTTGTCCGGTCAGCCCCCTTATAGAACCTCTCAATATAACTGCTTCGGTCGCCGTGAACGTCATTGAACCGTGCGCCGATTGTTACAAATTTGAATGTCCGGAAGATGCTGAATATAGTTTTTTAGAGACAGGCAAGTTTGTGATGATCTTTGACGGAGATGATAGAGACGAAGCCGTTGTGACTTCGCAAGGGAGTAATGTCTTTATCTTGACTGCGAAAGGGGTAATTTCGGTCATCGGTGCGCAAACAATACCCGGAACTGTTTCGGACGCGACCGGCGGTAGCGACGGCTTTGCCGGAGCAATTCCTCTTATAATCGATAGCGGGACTTCGCAGCCCAAGGCTCAGGGAGCAAGCGGCGGCGGCCAGCAGGTGAGTCAGGGCTCCGGCGGCGGCTGCGGCGGGCAACAGAGTCTGTCTGGCGGCAAGATGCCAAGTGCAGCGGCAACGATCGTCGGGCTGCTGTTTATAGGCGGGCTACCGGCCTTAATTCCTGCAAGGATGCGCGCAAGGCATAAGCATAAATAATTCGCGCTATTCTATCACTCATTCCAACAGTTCTGAGGGGGTCTGGCCCAATTCTTGAGGCATTCGGCAAACCGCGGGCCGATCGGCGGAGGGGCGTCAAAGATCGAACAATTTGCTCCGGCTTCGCATCCCGGTTTCAACTTATTGGGCAGGGCGTTGTAAATGGCGACTATGTCGCTGTATTTAACGCCGCCTTGATAAATGTGAGCGGGAATTGAGCCGAACGAATCGGGATAATTTGCAACGTAGAGCTTAGGATCGTTTTCAAAGGCCACTCGGAATGAATCGCCGCAATAGGTTGCGCGATCTACAAAACCGTCGCCGTCATAATCGGCCGGAATAGGGCGGCAGTCGATTCCGCCAAAACCTTCGATCGGTTGAGGGTAGCTTGATTCGGGCGTAATAGAGGCAGTATATAAGTAATATTCGCCTGTCGGCAGCTTGAAACCAAAACTTCCGTTTATCATTGTGTAGATGACATCGTTAGCGCAATCGTGTCCCAACTTGGCAAGCTCCGTGCAGAACAATGTCGTCGATTTGTACTGGGCCCAAGAGACGGTATTTTTAAACATCGTCGTTTGCGCGGGATTCGGGGAAGAGTCGGGGGCCTTAAGTTTCAAATAGGCACCTCCGACGTTATGATAAGCCCAGCCCGGCGCTATCTGCAGCTGCTCTTCGTCAAGCAGACCGTGAGAATCGAGGTCACCGAGCATATCGGAGAACGAGAGACGGCCGTTACCATCGATTGTGACATGATCTTCGCCGTCGTTAAGGTCGAGCTGGTATGCTCCGTCGGCGCTTACAAACTGTACGTTAACATTGCCCAGCATAGGTCTCATGTATGGTTGCCAGTTCGGGTCGTCTGAATAATCTACGATTCGCGACCATCCCCCACCTGCGTGATCGACGACGTTGTCGAACATATCGCGGTCGGTGTAGTGAATGTAAAGTTTGCCTGAGATGGAGTCGTAAATTCCAAGATCGGCAAATCCATCTGAATTAATATCGCCGACGACGGGGAAGTACATTCCGCCGGAAGGAGTATATTCCGAAAAATCGAGCGTCAGGTCGTTTTCGCCAAAGCCCATGAAGGAATCGGGGGCGTCACTTGCGACCGAGCTAAGGTCAATGCGAAACACGAAGTTTTTGTCGAGCCCTACGACGTCCGATCTGCCGTCGCCGTCGATATCGTAGGCGGCCGCATACTGCGTTTGAGATGCCGTTTTAGAATTGAAATTGAACTCTTCGATAAAGCCGTTTTCAAGCAGTGCAATGGCCGCAGCAACGTCGGGCTGTTTTCCGATGTTGCAATTGGGGTTTGGATCTTGAGGGCCGCCATAGACCGCTTCGGACCCGCTGGCAAACAGGAGCTCTCTCATCTTGGAGTTATCTATGTAAAAGCGGTCAACTCCTGCAGCTCCGGCCGACGACAGCATATTTTTTACGTAGCTTTGAATTTGAGCCGCCACTCCTCCTACTATCGCCGTGGCGCTTGACGTTCCGCTGAAAACGGACGTGTATTTTTTGTCGGGATCAGTTTGAGACGGGTCTTTATCTCCGTATCCGGTCGTTACGACGTTGTTGCCCCAAGCGAAAAGATCGACCCGCGGGCCGCAGTTCGACCACGGGGCCTTTTGTCTTGTGCCGCCAAGCGAGGCGCCGACCATGATCGCTTCGGTCGAGTTATCAAGATGTTGCGATAGATCGACCGAACCGTTCCCAGCCCCTTCGATTATAATATATCCGGCGGCTAGCAGAGAACTGATATGGTTGAACTCATAGGTGCTTGATTCTACCGGTAGGCAGCCCAGCTGGGCTTCAACCGTGCCTCCACAGGTTGTGTTGATAGTTCCGGGGATCTGCACTTCGATCATTAAAATATCGCCGGGCTGAATTTTTACGGTTTTACCCGATTCGTCTGTCCACGAACCTCCAAAATCGAGACCGGCAGATTCGGCATCCAAAAGTTTAATGTTCGATTGCGGAGCTATGCCGTTAATTCCTATAGAGTTGTGAAGGCCGGCAACAACGCCGATAACGGCCGTGCCGTGATCTATCTCGGCTTGAGTCATCCCGGGCTGCATGTTTGTGATGACGTCGTCGATGTCGATGGGGATGTCCTCGTGATCAAAGTTCCAGCCCAGCTCGTAATCGCCTATGGTCACGCCCTGCCCGAATGCGCCTGCCGCCCAGCCGGCCAAAGCGTTCACTCCCGAGTGGCTTGAGAAGGGTTTGAGATAGTTCTGCTCTTGGGAATAATCGGCGGTCTGAATTACCCCCGCCAGATATTTTTTGCGGATCGGTTCGACCCATTCGATAGAGTCGTCTTTTTTAAGCTGTCTGTAAATTTCAAGAGCCGAATTTCGGTCGTTGTCGCTGATGATGTAGGTCAGGTTCCAGTCGGGATAGTAAACTCCCTTTTCGGCGAAAGATTCTTTGAGCTCGTCGAGGGCCTCTTCGCTGATATTTGGTATGGCTCTTGATACGCTTGCCGAAGCGTTTTCGCGGATTAGCTGGGTCACTCGCGACAGATTTCTGCCTGTGGAAGAGATGAATTCGACGTTGCGTGAACGCGTGAGATTTTTTGAAAGGGGGAGTTCTCCTCCGGAATCGTTACGCAGTCTTGCCGCTGTTTCTGTTTTGAATTTGAAAGCTATTTTTCCGGTGTAAGATTCGCTTGTGATGATCTTTTCCCAGTTGTTATTTGCGGCGACTTCTTCGTCCGCCGACGACGCCGGACCGTCTGCCGATGTGTCGGAAATGATTTCGTTTGAGAGGGGGTCTGCGAGGGTTCCGCAGCCTGCAAAGACGCTCGAAAGAGCGGCGACGCAAATAAAGACAAAATTACGAATGGTCGAGGCCTTCATTAAAGATCCTCCAGCTGTAAATTGTGCTATATTTATCGCCACGAAAAGATCGGGGCGTTCGTCACAAAATCAACCACACGTAAGTCTTGTTGCGTCTTGAGTGTCCGATAAATTATAACTTTTGACGCAGTGTGGCAAGAACTTTGTTACGCACTATGTTTTCGGTAAGCCCTTGAAAAAGTTGCTAACTTTTTTTGGAAATCTTAGGAAATCTCTTTTAGCCGCGAGCGCTTTTCGCTGGTGTTCGCCAGTTGTTCGGCCTCGCAGAAGTATTTTAGCCTTGAGGTTTCGTCTTTTGCGTCGGCGGCTATTTTAGCGCGGGTAAAGATGGCCCAAAACATCATGTCGGATGCGGCCGGTTTTTGGGCGAGTTTTAAGGCCTCAAAAACATGCTTTAAGGCCTCTTGGAAGTTCTTATCGCGTCTGTAAACGTCGGAGAGCTCAAGGTGGGCCTGACAGCGATAGAGATCGGCAAAACCGCCGCGCCCCCTTGTCTTTTCAAGAAAGGCCAGCGTTGCGACGAAATAGTCCTTGGCCTTTTTTAGTTCGCCCGAATCGGCGGCGATGATCCCCAGATTCATCACGCACACGATCGCCTGCTCGTCGCTACCGAGCCTGCGTGCGATATCGAGCGCGCGTTCGAAGTAGCCGGCCGCCTCTTCCAGCCTCCCTTGATCCGAAAATAGGGAGCCGATGCCGTTGTAGGCGCGGAAGAGATGGTCTAGGTCGTTGACGCTTTTTGCGTATTCGATGAGGACGATGAAATTATCGAAAGCGGCGTCGAAATCTTTTTTCAGCCGGTACGATTCCGCAAGGAGATACTGAGCCTTTGCGATCAGGCGGTTTTCGCGGGCGTCGCGGTAATTAATGATGTCGGCTTTGAGTCGTTCGATGGCCTGTTGATACAAGCCTCGCCTGAAATAACATTCGCCGAGGTTGTTATTTTTGACCTTGAGCTGTTCTTCACGCGAGAGCTTGCGTTCGGCAAGGGAGGCGGTTCGTTCATAGATGGCTATGGCAGATTCAAACCGGCCTGTGAAATAATCGACTTCGGCTAGAAAATTGTCGAGCCTTAGCCTGCTTGGAAGCGGGAGCTTGTCCGCGATTTGAATTGCCGCAAGAAAATGTCTGCGGGCCGCTTCGAACGAGTTCTTTTTAAGATGCGATATTCCGATGATCTCGAGAGCTCTCGATTCAAGGGTCGGGTCTCCGCATTTAACGACCTCTCCGGCAAGTCTTATGGCGAGATTCGGCTGCAGCGTTCTGTTGTAGAGCTTGGCGAGATCGAGCTTAATTCTGGGCTCGTTCCATCTTTCGAGATAGGCTCGGCAGCTTGAAATTGCGTGCCAGTTCAGCTGCCGCTGCGTTTGAGTTTCAATGAGTTTTTGCAGCGATATTTTTGCCTTCGCAGGGTCTTTGCCCCGTCCGCTGTGATGTAAAAGTTCTTCTTCGGTGGCGTTTCCGTTCTTGGCAAGGTAGCCGGCGACTATGTCGTGCAGCTCCATTTTCACCGCTTTGGGGACGAGGTCATAGACGGCTTTTGCGGTGAGCGGCTTGCGGAAAAACATTTCATTAACCGATGTGCCCGATGATGCAAATCCTGCGTTGAAAAGTTCTTCTCTGGCAAACGCCGGATTTTCGCGGCCGAACAGTTCGAAGAGGGCCTCTTCGTCGATAGGTCTGCCTGCGACCGCCATGAGATAGGCCAGCTCTTTGGCCGGCGTTGAAAGTTCGTCAAAGCCCTCAAGTAGTTGCGATTTTGTCAGCTGCGAGAGGTCGAGGCGGCCGAGGTTCAGTTTAATGTCTTCGAAAGTCGATTCTTTCCATCTTCCCATCGAATCGACAAGCTGTTTGGAGGCAACGAACGCGCGCGCAAGCTCGGAGACCAGCAGCGGGTTGCCGTGCGTATTCTGCCATATTTCGCCGGCGAAATCGTGCGGGAGCTTTTGGACGCCGGTCAACGTCGTTAGATATTTTGCAAGTTCATCGGCGGTGAAATCTTCGAGGGCTATCACAACGGTGTCGGGGGTTGCTATCGGGTATGGGAAAGTCGTCCATCTGTCTGATGTAAAAACGAGGAGCAGAGGGGCCGAAGTTCCATCTTCATTTATTTTTTTGGCAATACTGCAGGCGCTCTCCCTGACCGCAATCCCCCAAAGTTCGTGATAGAGCCTGTCGAAATCGTCGATCGCCACAAGTGTAGGATGATTCCCGATTGAGCTTACGAACGTGCGCCACTCTCCGAGGATGGACGCGTCGCTAAGAAGACTTGTTTTCCATTCTTTTATCTGGGCGATGTTTTTAATTTCTCTAAGCAGGCGCGACTTGCCAGAGCCTCTTTCGCCGCGGATTATCACGACCGCCGATCTTTTCTCATCAAGAAGTTTGCCGACTGCGGCAAGTTGCAAATCTCTGCCGATAAAAGCAGAGTCGGTTGGAATATAGCTTTGCTGGGTCTCTTCGGTTTCGACTTCATAAGTGCGCTGCGATCGCAGTGAAAGGTCTTGGATGACCTCCGCAGCGGTTGCGTAGCGTTCAAGAGGATTTTTTTCCAGCAGCTTCATCACTACCGAGTCGAGATGGGGCGGAACAAAATTATTCAAAAGGCTCGGCGGGTCGGGGACGAGTTCGAGCTGTCTTTTTAACGTCTCTTCCATGTTGGCGGTTCGGAAAGGATTTTCGCCGGTGAGGGCCGCGTAGAAGAGAACTCCGAGAGAATAGAGGTCGCTTCTATTGTCGGGGTCGGCCCGCTTGATCATCTCCGGAGACATATAGCTGGGGGTGCCGGCGAGCTTTCCCTGAAAGCGCAGAGTTGCAAGTCCGAAGTCGATGAGCTTTATGGCGCAGCGGGCCTCGCCGCTTTCGAGCATGGCTTTGGAGCACATGCTGACCAGAACGTTCGCCGATTTAATATCGAAATGAAAGATCTTGTTTCCGTGGAGATATTCAAGAGCACGCAAAGCCTGAACAAAAAGTTCTTCGATCTTTTCGACGCTTAGATTTCGGGCGGCTTGCAAAAATTCCTGTCCTTCGACCAGCTCGCTTGTGAAAAAGAACTGGCGGCTGGAGGTGTCCTGTTCAAAATCGTAAACTTTTGCGATGTGCGGATGCGAAAGGTGGGTGAGCGTTTCGAATTCTTTTTTGAACTGATCGAGCGCGCCGGTTTTTCCGGAGAGCCATTTTAGATATTTTATCGCAATCGGCTGGTCTGTTTTGGAGAGATCTTTCGCGACGAAAACTTCGCCTGTGGCTCCTTTGCCGATAGGCCGGACAATTTCATAACGGCCGTTAATTACGGCGCCGGGGAGTGCGACTGTGAATGGCGAGTCCCCCATAAGTGCTCGTGATTATACGGAATTTTTATCATCTGGCAACAGGTAAATAGTGAGGTCGTGAGAAGAGTGATGACGTGATTCTACTTCACATTCAACTTCGCAAGAGGGGAAGAGGCGACTTGGGCGTGGCAGATCGCCGCGGCGAGTGCGTCGCTTGCATCTTCAGCCGCGATCTCCGGAAGTTTCAAAAGAGCTTTCACCATCTGCGCGACTTGAATTTTTTCGGCGTTTCCGTACCCGACCACCGCCTGCTTAATGACGCGTGTGCTGTATTCGAAAACTTCCAAGTTTGCGCGAGACGCCGCAAGCAGCGCGACTCCGCGTGCGTGTCCGAGCACGAGGGCGCTCTTTGCGCTCTTGGCGACAAAGACCTCTTCGACCGATGCTGCGTTTGGTTTGAAACTGTCGATGACTTTCACCAGTTCGTTGAAGATGAACAAAAGCCTCGCCGCCAGAGGCAGTGAGGCTTTTGGAACTATCAGTCCGTTGTCTACGTGGCTAATCTTGTTTCCTTCTTTTTTGATTACGCCCCAGCCCGTTTTGTGGGTGCCGGGATCGATACCTAAGATGAGCATATGTTAGTTCCGTTAAGTCGGTTAGTTCGGTTTGTTCGGTTAGGTCCGTCGGTTTTGTTGTGCCCGTAAATAACGAAGTAGGCCGTCAATTAACTTTCGACACTTCTTACATTGTTCGTACAAAGAGGCAAAGTCATTTTTTTCTAAATGTGCGATGTCCTTGAAAACATAAGCCAGAGATTGGACCTCGGAGGTGCTGCGTCTCGACATTTTTAAAAATCTAATAAATTCGGGGTTTGTTTGGCTTGCAAATCCTTCGGCTATGTTGCTCATGACCGAAACCGAAGCGCTGCTGATCTGGTCAACTAGTTTAAATGATGTTGAGTTAGACTTATTGATAAACGCATGCACTAAATTCACAAGCGTGCGAGCTTCTTTCCAGCATTCCAGATCTTCAAATTTCTGAATGGTTGGCATTGTGAAACTACCTTTGGAGGAAAATCAGGCGGCTAGGTCTGTTAAGTTCGTGAACAGAATTAACAGACCTAACCGGACTAACGGAATAAACTGTTTTTAGGCTGAAAACTTTTCGATTTCAGACGAATCGATGTCGAAGTTTGCGAACACGTTCTGCACGTCGTCGTGATCTTCGAGCATGTCCATCAGCTTGAGCATCTTCTGCGCGTCGTCGCCGGTGAGCTTGATCTCGTTCTGAGGAACCATTTCGACGGCAGCTTCGATCGGTGTAAGACCTGCGCCTGTGCATGCGGTTTTCACTGTTTCAAATGCTGAAGGGTCGGTGATGACGTCGAAACCGTCGCCCAAGTCTTTGATGTCTTCGGCGCCTGCTTCAAGAGCGACTTCCATAAGCTTTCCTTCGTCAACGTTCTTGTCGAAAGTAAGCACGCCTTTTTTGTTGAACATCCAAGCGACGCAGCCTGCTTCGCCGAGGTTACCGTTACCTTTGCTGATGAGGTGGCGAAGTTCGGCAACTGTGCGTTTGCTGTTGTCGGTAAGAACTTCGATGAGCATTGCGACTCCACCCGGACCGTAACCTTCGTATGTGATCTCTTCGTATGTCACGCCTTCGAGTTCGCCAGTACCGCGTTTGATGGCGCGGGTGATATTGTCGTTAGGCATGTTTGCTGCGCGTGCCTTTTCAACTACCGTGCGAAGTCTGGGGTTCTTATCGGTATCGCCGCCGCCCATTTTGGCAGCAACGGCAATTTCCTTGATGAACTTTGAGAATAATTTACCACGCTTTGCGTCGGCGGCACCTTTTTTGTGTTTAATTGTCGCCCACTTGGAATGTCCTGACATTTTGTCACCTCGTTATGAATCGTTTGACCAGAATATAAAATTATTTAACCGGAAAAATTCCGACCTTCGCTAAAACATTGAGGGTTTCAACGTGCGGGAGGGGCTAGCATACGAAACCCAAAATGCAAAGGAAAAAGTTAAGAAAAAAGATAAGTTAGCCCTAGACAATTATCCGGCTGGACGATAAAATCTGAAAAAGACGCATAATGACTTGATCTTTAGCCGCGGCGTGAACATGGAGGGGGTATATGCTTGGAATTGTTAAGTGTTTTATTGCTTGCGCGATTCTGTTTTTTTTCTCTTCCACCGGTTTCGCAGGAAATCCAAAAATATGCAATTTAGATACCGACTGCCCCCAGCCGCAGTGCACTTGTATCGAATTTCAGACCGGCAAATTTTGCTCCGGCATGCTTAGCGAGTCGAAAGATATCGACGCCGATTGTCTGTTGGATATTCAAGACAATTGCCCGAACAATTATAATCCCGAACAGATCGATACAGATAACGACGGGAGGGGTGACCTCTGCGACAACTGTCCGAACTATCCAAATTCTGAACAAGCCGATTTCGATGCCGACGGTCGCGGCGACGATTGCGACAATTGCGTTTGGAACGCGAACCCGAATCAGGCAGATGCCGACAACGACGGTTTTGGCGATGCCTGCGAATGTAGTGACACCGAAAGTAACCCGTACATCTTCGGTGGGCTCGATGTTTGCACAAACGCCTCAACTTTAAACGAGGTCGTTTGTTCGGTCTTAAACGGTAAAGCTATAAAAGATGCGATCGCGATTTCTTGCCCTAGCAATGTTTGCTCGAACGGAAAATGCGAGCTGGGGTCGCTTCCCGATCAAGACAACGACGGCAAGACCGACAACGTTGACAATTGCCCGACAGTTGCAAATCCCGACCAAGCCGATTCTGACGACGATGGAATAGGTGACGCGTGCGATCCCGATAATCAACCGGTCCCCGAAGACGCTGACGGCGACGGCATTGTCAACACAGAGGATAATTGCCCGTTCAGCGTCAATCCCGACCAGAAAGATTCTAATAATAACGGCGTTGGCGATGCATGTGAAGAGGTCGACACAGGTGATCCCGAAGGGCCGGCCGACCCCACAATGAAGGAAGATAATTGCGACTACAAAGACGAGAAAACCATTCACTTGAACTCATGGAGCACGGCCAATCTTTACGCCGCAATAGTTGCCCCTTATCGCTATGTCGTTGCCGGTGAAGGCGGAAATATCGTTCAAAAATTTGGAGACAACGGCATCTGGACGAAAATGCCTAATCCTTGGAAATCAACCGGAATAACACCGATGGCAGGTCTTGCCGACAGAAGCGTCACCGACATTGCCGTGGCCTCATCGGAAGGAATAAATCTGTCGGTAGTTGTAACTACCGCATCGGGATGGCTTTTTCGCGGCGACTTTAGCGGTCAAAGCGACTTGACGTGGAAACCGGAAGGACCAAACGGCGCCGGAGATAAGAGCCCCTTTGCGCGCGCACTTTTTGGCGTCACAAAAGACGGACATAATTTGTGGGTCGTCGGCGCGGACGGCGCGATCTGGTCCAAATTCCGCACATGGCGCAAGCACGAACCGTTCAAAATGCAGGCCGCGCAAGGGGACGTTTATCCCTACTCGAAGATTGTTTTCCGCGACGTCGCCGCAAAGGACGGCGTTGTGTGGGTTGTCGGAGATAACGGCGTAGTTCTCAAGTTCGCGGACGGAGTCTGGCAGAAAATAACGCTCCCTGTCCCCGGCGTAGCATCAAACGCGGGCGATCTTAGAACTGTTTGGTTCGACGGCTCGCGCACGGTCATCGGCGGCAATGCAGGCAAAATATATGTCAGCACGAACGGGGTGACGTTTGCGCAGGAGGCCGAGCTATCCGGCGTAGGCTCGGTCTTGAACATTTCGGGAGAAAACTACAACTCTCTTTATGCCGTCGGAACGAACAGCGCTCTCTACAAAAAGGGCGGCGCAGTTTGGGATAAGATCGGTCTTCCTTACCCGAACACTTTGACCGCCGCCGCGGTGCATGACGGCAAAATGCTGGCTGCGGGGATCAACGGCAGCATCTACAATTTTAAAAATGGCCAGCTTGAGGTCGAACAGCTTAAACGCAACGACATCGCAGAGAAAGACTGGACAAAGAACGCGTGGCGCACTCTCTTCGAACTCAAATATGAGAAGAGCGGTGATTACGACGCCTACGTAGGCGGCGATGATCTGGCCGTCGCAAGAATTTATCGGGGCGATAACAAAGAAGACCTGTTTGACGTGATTTACAGCGATGAAAACCACCTGCCGTTTAGTGTCGCCACCGACATGTCGAAACAGCCGGCTTCACAGGGATCTGCTTTGTCAGTGGCCTCGAAGACCTTCGGCGCGTTTCAGAACTTCGCTCAAAGGGTTAAAAACTTTGTCGGCAAGGGAGCCGGCGTCGCATCTTTTAGCGTTCCGGTCTTTGTTTTTGACTCGGGGCGGGATATCAACGACCTTTATGTCTCTTCCGGTTCGACGATCTTCGCCGTTGGCCGCATTCCCTACGTTTTGAAGATCGCCAACGGAGAAATCGGCAAAATAAAGATTCCGCTGCCAAGTCAGGGATTAAGCGGAATAGCCGATATGCGCACTGTTCGTAAGCTCTCCGATGACGAGCTTGTGGTTGCCGGGAATCTTGGCGCGTTCGCGCTTTCGTTCGACGATGCAATGACGAAGTTGCAGACGCAGCAAATCGAAAAGGTTCAAGTGGCCGACAGGTTTTTTTCCGGTGTTTATTTTATCGGGACGAACGGGTCTCTTTATGGAAGCGATTTTGCGCCGTTCGAACCGGAATATTTCAGCATCGACAAGGTCATGGTGCTGAAAAACACAGACGACGACACAAAGTACGGAAAGATATCATTCATCGGCGAGGTTGACGGCAAATCTTTTATGGCTGTTGCGAAGCAGGTTGGGTCGTGGAAGAGGGTCGAAGTCCCAAACGGAGCCAAGGCCCTTGGCGTCGAGCCGTTCTATCATAAAATCTACCGCGATTACACGTGGCCTGCGCCGGATATCAAAAAGATCATTCATGGAGAAGTTGTCTATGGCGAGAAGGGGATGGTGAATGTTCGCTTCAACTATGGATGGAAGTCAGTCGATACGGGCAATCAAGATGGCTCGATCCCTGAAGATTTCTATGACGGTTTCTATTCGATGCAGAATCACGTCGATCTGACCGATAAAAAATTCGACATAGTCGCAGATGTTATCGCCGTTGGCGGTCACAACGACATCATAAAATCTCATTTTAAATATGAGTGCAAATTCTGAGGCTCAAATATTTTTCGAGGAAGAGCGATATGAGAACTGTTAAATCTATTTTCGGTGCAGTAATGCTTTTTGCGCTTTCATCGAGCGTGATGTGCGGGCTTGCATCGGCCGCCGACTTTAAGTCGATAGACACACGGCCTAAACAATCAATTTTAGAACGAGCGAAGAAATATTTGACCGGCGTTAAATATCAGTCCGAGCGATGCTGGGGCAATCAGGTCGAACTTTACACCGAAAGCATCTTTGGGTCTAAGTGGAACAACTCGGCCGTCCTAAAAGTGTGTTCGCCGGCCGAAATTTGCGTGACTCCCGTGGGTGATATTAAAACTCCGTCCGGCAAGTCCGAATGTGTGAAGCCCGATTTTATCGAGGCGACAAAAGAGTGCGCCGACTTCGATGTAAAAAAAGTTACGATCGGTCTTTTGGGAAATATCGTGAGCTGGGACCAGAAGTGTATGAACGACACGCCTTTCTGCGTGCTCGGCGAATGCGTTAAAGATTTGCCTGAATATTGCGCCGACAGCGACGCCGGTGTTTTCCTGCAGGATGGAACTTTTCTAAAACGCGGCGTGATCGAACAGGCGCTCTACAAAGGGAGCGTAAAGCAACACAACCCGAAGGGGGATGAAAATACAAAGCTCGACGAATGCAAGGGCGATGTAACGGTGAACGGCGCGGTCAAGTCGATGATCCACGAGCTCTATTGTGAAGGGACAAAGCGCGAGTTCAAGTCGATCGATTGCTCGTCGATAAAAGCCGGTGCAAAGTGCGTTGACGACAGGACTCTCGGCGCCAAATGCGATATCGACCCCGCAACTCTTCCCGACGCTGACGGCGACGGACGCCCCGACATGTTCGATAATTGTAAAACGAAGCCAAATCCCGACCAGAAAGATACCGATGGCGACGGCGTTGGCGACGTGTGCGATAATTGTTCATCTAAATCTAATTCAGACCAGCTCGATTCAGATGCCGATCTAAAAGGCGATGCGTGCGACAACTGCCCGAACGTTGCAAACTTCGACCAGCTCGACGCAAATAGTAACGGCATTGGCGACGCGTGTGATGAGGTTGTGACGTTCGTGAAGAGATTCGATCTGCAATCTCATGATCAAGCAAGATATGCCGAGCAGACAAAAGATGGCGGATACATTGTGGCCGGTAGCTCTTATGGGGAATATAATCAGTCATCGCATGAGTACGATAATATGCAGACTGTTGTGTTAAAACTTGATGTGAATGGCTCTATTGTTTGGCAGAAGAAAATCGCTGCGCATGCTGTCGGTACCATACATCAGACGCCAGATGGCGGATACATACTGTCTGGTATGAAAAACTTTCATGAGCTCGGGGAAAACGGTATTTTGCTCCGTTTGAGCTCGGCTGGTGATGTTATTTGGTCGAAACGCTTATATTCTACTTTCGTGGATTCCGGTACTGGTTCGAATGATTATCTCGCTGACGCAAAACAGATAGGCGACGGCGGGTTTATTGTTATTGGCAGAAATACTCTTGGTTCATTTTTGACTAAGACTGACGGGCTGGGAGTTTATCAGTGGCATAAATATCTTAAGGGTATTGCGTTCAATGCGGTCGTTGAAAATTTTGATGGTAGTTTTTTTGTAGGGGGATATGCCGAATCGGCCAAAGCAGCCGTGCTGATCAAGTTTTCAGAGGTTGGCGAGATATTATGGCAGAGACGATACAAAGGAATAGATGTTCTTCGAAGCATGATAGGCGGTATTGCACTTGTTCCAAATGACAGCGGGCTTGTTCTTGTCGGAGGTATTGCGGCTACTGCGGATTATTCTGAAAATCCACCAAATATTGGCATTCAATACAATGACACTGTTTGGGTCGCCCGGATCACTTCTGACGGGCAGATAGTTTGGCAAAAACGTATTACTCCTATGGGGGTTGGTAGGGGGGTGGGTGTAACCGTAACAAATGACGGAGATCTTCTACTATTGGGTTATTACGGCCCGCAATCGAAATTGCATAGGTTAGATTTTAATGGGAATGCAACTTTATCTGCGGAGTTTGGTTATCATCTTGGCCCAATCAATTCGATCAATGCCACCAAAGACGGAGGTTTAATTGTTGCATCTTCTCTATCGAATGAAAGTGATATGGTTGTCATGAAGATCTCTCCTTCATTTGACCAGCCGACAGTTGATTGCATCTCACGTTCCATTTACGCATCGCCTGGGAGCCCCGAATCAAATGCTGCTACAATCACCCATCCACAATCAGCGGGTGAGGTTATGCTAACCGGAGCCAGTTTTGAGACAAATTTTGTCGACGCTGGCGTGACCGAAATAAATATCTGCCAAGGCCTCTAAAACAGGGATAATTTTCTCGTTCCAACCCCTTGACATGATGGGAGGTTTCGAGTAGTAGCCCCGCATGTTTGACATCAAAGAAGCACTCACTTTTGACGATGTCCTCTTAATCCCAGCCGAATCTAGCGTTTTGCCCAAGGACGCCGACCTCTCCACGCGCCTGACGAAGGGGATCAGTCTTGCACTCCCCATTGTGTCGTCAGCTATGGACACGGTTACCGAATCCCAGACGGCAATTGCTATGGCTCAGGAAGGCGGCATCGGTATCATCCACAGAAATTTTACGATCGAGGCGCAAGCCGCCGAAGTCAGGCGTGTAAAACGTTTCGAGTCGGGAATTGTTTTCGATCCCGTGACGATCTCTCCCGAAAAGACCATCGGCGAGGCAATTGAACTCAGCCGCAGTTTAAACGTCAGCGGTTTTCCGGTGGTCGAACACGGAAAGCTGGTCGGCATTTTGACCAGCCGCGACATCGGCGCCGCACGTGATTTTAACCAAAAGGTCACGTCGGTCATGACGCCGCTTGCGAAAATGGTCATTCTTAAAGAAGGCTCGCCGATCGATTCGGCCAAAGGCCTTTTGACCGAACACCGCATCGAAAAACTTCCGGTGGTCACTTCCGACGGCGAACTCAAAGGACTTGTGACCATCAAAGATCTGCAAAAGCAGACGTCGAATCCTTTTGCCACGCGTGATTCTAAAGGCCGCCTGCGTTGCGGTGCGGCAATTGGCGCCGGCTCAAAAGATATCGACCGCGCGGCCGCTTTAATTGACGCGGGCGTTGACGTGATAGTCATCGACACGGCTCACGGTCATTCGGCAGGCGTTATCGAAACCGTTAAAATTTTCAAAAAGACATTTAAAGATACCGAACTCATCGCAGGAAATATTGCAACTGCCGATGCCGCAGAGGCCCTCATTAAAGCAGGAGCCGACGCTATCAAGGTCGGCATCGGTCCCGGCTCAATTTGCACAACGCGCATTGTTGCCGGAGTCGGCATGCCGCAAATGACGGCAATTTACGACTGCGCTCAGGTCGCAAGAAAGAAGGGCGTTTGCGTAATTGGCGACGGCGGAATTAAATATTCGGGCGACATTGTGAAGGCGCTGGCTGTCGGCGCCGACTCTATCATGATCGGTTCGCTCTTTGCAGGAACAGACGAAGCTCCCGGCGAAATTTTCCAGTACCAAGGCAGAACCTACAAGAGTTATCGCGGCATGGGTAGCCTCGCGGCGATGAACAAAGGTAGCAAAGAGAGATATTTTCAGGGGCATGTCACCGAAGCTGAAAAGTTCGTCCCCGAAGGCGTTGAAGGTCGCGTTCCCTACAAGGGCAAACTCACCAACGTTATTCATCAGCTCATGGGGGGATTAAAGAGCGGCATGGGTTACGTCGGCTGCAAGACGATCGAAGAGCTGAAAACAAAACCGAAGTTCGTTAAAATTTCGGCCGCAGGATTAAAAGAATCTCACGTGCACGACATTACGATCACAAAAGAAGCGCCGAATTATCACTTTTAATACGGTTTGGCCGGTTAATTCTGTTAGTTCGGTTTAGTTTGTCATCCCCGAGGTCGTAATCGGGGATCTAGCGGTTACACCGAGTTTCCCGCTTAAAGCCGCGGGAATTACTAATTTCAGTCATTGCGAGGCCGTAGGGCCGAAGCAATCCAGTGCGTAAACGAGATCGCTTCGCTGACGCTCGCAATGACCTAAACTTTATGGACAAAATTCTAGTGCTCGATTTCGGTTCGCAAACTACACAGCTCATCGCCCGCCGCATTCGCGATTTTCAGGTCTATTCTGAAATTCATCCTTTCAATATGCCGCTGGCCGAGATTAAAAAATTCGCTCCTAAAGGAATTATTCTTTCGGGAAGTCCGGCGCGCGTTATCGAAGACAACGTGCCGCGTCTTGATGACGAAGTTTTAAAACTTGGCGTCCCCGTCATGGGAATTTGCTACGGTATGCAGGAGATCAGCCGGATATTGGGCGGCGGAATTGCGGCCGCAAGGACCCGTGAATACGGATTTTCCGAAGTTGAGGCAGACCCAAGGTCGAAACTTTTAGCCGGTGTCGGCAAGGGGGATGTTTCATCGACCGCGTGGATGAGCCACAACGACATCGTCGATCGAGTCCCCGAAGGTTTTTTCATCTCCGGCATAACAAAAGATTGTCCGGTTGCGGCAATGGAGAGCTTCGACGGAATGTTCATGGGGACGCAGTTTCACCCTGAAGTTACACACTCAAAGTGCGGCCCACAAATCCTGAAGAATTTTACGTTTGAGATTTGCAAGTGCAAGCCGTCGTGGACGATGAAGTCGTTCATTGAAAAAGAGACCGAACGCATTCGCGAAGTTGTCGGAAAAGATCACGTGATTTTGGGTCTCTCCGGCGGCGTCGATTCAAGTGTCGCGGGGATTTTAATTAACAACGCAATTGGCAAACAGCTGACATGCATTTTTGTCGACAACGGGCTTCTCAGAAAAGACGAAGCCAAAAAAGTCGAAAAGATGTTCAAAGATAATTTCAAGCTCAACCTCGTTTGTGTCGATGCGAGCGAAAAGTTTTTGACCGAATTAAAAGATGTCATCGATCCGGAAAAGAAACGAAAAATCATCGGTCGCGTTTTCATCGAGGTTTTTGAAGAAGAGGCGAGGCGTATCGAAAAAGAGCAGGGGCACAAGGCGACTTTCCTTGCTCAAGGAACGCTCTATCCCGACGTGATCGAAAGCGTGTCGTTCCGCGGGCCGTCGTGCACAATTAAGAGCCATCACAACGTCGGCGGGCTTCCCGAAAAAATGGGACTTAAACTTCTCGAGCCGCTGCGCGAGCTCTTCAAAGACGAAGTGCGCGAACTTGGCCGTGAACTTGGCATGCCGGAAGATGTCATCGGGCGTCAGCCGTTTCCCGGACCGGGGCTTGCGGTGAGGCTTATCGGGCCGATGGTGAAAAAAGATCTCGATCTTTTGCGCGAGGCCGACGATATTTTAATCCGCGAAATCAAAGCGGCGGGGCTCTACAATAAAATCTGGCAATCGTTTTGCGTGCTGCTGCCGATCCAAACTGTCGGCGTTATGGGTGACGAGCGGACTTACGAGAGAGTCGTGGCGGTTCGCGCCGTTCATTCGACCGACGGCATGAGCGCCGACTGGGTCGAGTTGCCTTACGACCTCATGCGCAAAATTTCGAACGAAATTATCAACTCTGTCCGCGGCATCAACCGTGTGGTGTACGACATCTCCAGCAAACCGCCGTCTACGATCGAGTGGGAATAGTGAGCGTAAGTTTTCGCCACTTGCGTCATTGCGAGCGTTAGCGAAGCAATCCCCCTCGCCAAGCCCGTCATTCCCGAGGTCTTAATCGGGAATCTCCCTTCCGCTCCACACCGCATTAGGAATTTCTTGCGCTTTGTCAAAGCTCGCTAAGTTAATTACGCGTAAGCCAAGCCAAGAACCGCTATTGCAATAACGAGAGCGTTTGTCCTGCCCATCCTCATTGTACCGCTTGAGACTTAACGTGAAATCACGACAGCGGGGCCCGCCCGCTAACGCCTGAGCGTAGCGATGGCGGGCGGGTAGAACATGGCGCGGTTCTAAGGCATTGGCTTTGAAAATTTATGACACTCGCTTTGAACTGCAGCCGCAATAAATCCCTAAAGCGGCGCGTGACACTAGAACCCCGATTAAGACCTCGGGGATGACGTTCGGGGAATGTGCGGGGGATTCCGGATCTACGTCCGGAATGACAAAGAGGAGGCTGGAATGACTTGAAAAACAGTTAATTCGGTTGTGTCGGTTAGGTCAGTTAGTTCAGTTAACTGACTAAACGGAAATAACGGAAATAACCGACTCAACTTACCTAACCGATCCCACGATTATGCCTTGACTGTCGCCGCGATTAAAAGTTAAACCGAGCCCACTTTCTATGTCACACGCACAGTTCGTTCATCTGCATAATCACAGCTACTACAGCCTCCTCGACGGCGCGCTGCCGATGTCGAAATTCATCGAAAAGGCCAAAGAATATAAACTGCCGGCCCTCGCATTGACCGATCACGGCAATCTTTTCGGCGGCTTGGAGTTTTATCAAAAGTGCCTTGCAGCCGGAATCAAGCCGATCTTGGGCTGCGAGATGTACATAAATTCGACCGGCTCAAGAAAAGAGCGCGACCCCAGAAAGAGCGGCGAAGGTGGGTACAACCACCTCATTTTGCTTGCGAAAAACCACAAAGGTTACCAGAACCTCTGCCATTTAATTAGTGTAAGTTATCTCGAGGGGTTCTATTATAAGCCACGAATAGATAAGGAGATTTTAGAAGAGTGCAATGAAGGGCTTATTGCGATGGGGGCCTGTCTCAAAGGCGAAATTCCTCAGCTTATTTTGCAAGGCGATATGGAAGGGGCGCTTGAGACCGCCGAATGGTATAAAAAAGTCTTTGGCGACCGTTTTTACCTCGAAATAATGCGCTTCGGTCTAGAAGATGAGGCCGAAGTAAATAAAGGCCTCATCGAAATCGGCAAAAAGACCGGCATTAAGCTTGTCGCCACAAACGACTGCCATTACATGACGCAGGCCGATTCAAGCGTGCACGACGCGCTAATCTGCATTCAAACCGGCACGACGATCAGCGAAACCAACCGTCTGAAATTTTCGACCGACCAGTTTTATTTTAAATCGCCCGATGAAATGGCGCAGCTTTTTAGCGACATGTCGGAAGCGGTGGCCAACACTTTAGAAATTGCGCAGCGATGCAATCTGGAGCTCGATCTTAAAACATATCACTTTCCAAAATTTCACTTGCCTGAGGGAAAAGATATCGCCTCCTATTTTGAAGAGCAGACGCGCAAAGGATTTGCCGAGCGTTTCGCCGATTTTAAGGCCGAAGATCTCAAGTCGTACGAAGAGCGTCTCACGATCGAGCTCGATCTCATTAAAAAGATGGGTTTTCCCGGATATTTTTTGATCGTCGCCGACTTTATCAACTGGGCGAAGGGGAAGGGCATTCCGGTCGGCCCCGGCCGTGGTTCTGCTGCCGGTTCGCTTGTCGCTTACTGCATGAAGATCACCGACGTCGATCCCATGCCCAACAAACTTTTCTTCGAACGTTTTCTCAACCCCGAACGCGTGAGCATGCCCGATATGGATATCGACTTTTGCATGCGCCGCCGCGGCGAGGTGATCGACTACGTGCGAGAAAAGTATGGATTCGTTTCACAGATCATCACGTTCGGAAAAATGAAGGCGAGAGCCGTTGTTCGCGATGTAGGCCGTGTGCTCGGCGTTCCGTACGGAGATGTCGATAAAATTGCGAAGCTGATTCCGGCGGCGGTCAACATGACGCTCAACGAAGCGTTGAGGATCGAGCCGCAGCTTAAAAAGATCGCAAAAGACGACGATCGAATTGCGCGTCTGCTTGAAATTGCGAAGGGCTTGGAAGGGTTTCCGCGTCACGCTTCAACTCACGCCGCAGGCGTTGTCATGAGCGACAAACCTCTCGACGCCTTTTTGCCGCTCTACGTCGGGCAGCACGACGAAATTGTAACGCAGTTCGATATGAAGTCGGTCGAGAAGGTCGGCCTCGTTAAGTTCGACTTCCTCGGTTTGAAAACTTTGACGGTCATGCACGACGCCATTTCAATGGTGAAAGCGCGCACCGGCAAAGATGTCGATCTGGCTAAAATTTCCCTCGACGACAAGGCTGTCTACCAGCGCCTTTCGTCAGGTGAAACTCCCGGCATATTCCAGCTCGAATCTAGCGGCATGACCGACCTTGTGATGAAGCTCAAACCGTCGTGTTTTGCCGATATCGTCGCTCTCGTGGCTCTTTTCCGCCCCGGACCGCTCGGCAGCGGAATGGTCGACGACTTCATCAACCGCAAGCACGGGCGCACAAAGATCGAGTACGAACTGCCGCAGCTTGAGCCTATCTTGAAGGACACCTACGGCGTCATCGTTTACCAAGAGCAGGTGATGCAGATCGCAAGCGCGCTCGCCGGATTTACACTCGGCGACGCCGATCTGTTGCGCCGCGCGATGGGAAAGAAGAACGCCGATGAAATGGCCAAGCAGCGCGTCCGCTTTTTGGAAGGTGCCGCGAAAAATAAAATTCCGTCGGCAAAGGCCGAAAAGATTTTCGACCTCATGGCCGAGTTCGCCGAATACGGCTTCAACAAATCACATTCAGCAGCATATGCCCTCATTGCTTATCAAACCGCCTATTTAAAATTCCATCATCAAACCGAATTCATGGCGGCACTGCTCACATCAGAAATTGCAAATACCGACAAACTCATTTTTTACATGAACGCCTGCCGCGAAGCCGGTATTACGGTGAGACCGCCTGACGTAAACCAGAGCATGACCGACTTTGCGGTTGTCGGCGAAAATGAGATCAGATTCGGGCTTGCCGCCGTGAAGGGCGTTGGCGCAGCTTCTGTTGAAGCGATGATTGCGACCCGCACTGCCGAAGGACCGTTCAAGTCGATCGACGATTTTTGTTCAAGAGTCGATTCGCGCAAAGCGAACAAGCGCGTCATGGAGAGTTTGATAAAATGCGGCGCGTTCGATAGTTTGGGTGTGCACCGCGCGCAGCTATTATCAATTCTCGACGTCG
This sequence comes from uncultured Pseudomonadota bacterium, assembly GCA_964647545.1. GTDB lineage: Bacteria > UBA10199 > UBA10199 > 1-14-0-20-49-13 > CAZYHS01. The sequence continues at coordinate 32,246 of CAZYHS010000006.1, forward strand.
CAATGCAGCGCGCGCAAAGTGTGCAGCGCGACAGACAGGTGGGGCAGTCGAGCCTGTTCGATCTTTCGGGGGCTTCCGGCGGCGACGATTCAAGTTACGCGCAAATTCCCGAGGCGATTCCGTGGAGCGAACATCAGCTTTTGGCCTACGAAAAAGATGCGCTTGGATTTTACATTTCGGGGCATCCGCTCGCGCAATTTTCATCGATTTTAAAACTCTACGCAACGGCCACGACCGATGTATTGAAAGAAAAGCCCGATGAAAGCGAAGTGAAGATCGGCGGCGTTGTCGCGTCGATGCGGGAAATTACGACGAAAAAGGGCGACCGCATGGCCTTTGTCACTCTTGAAGATCTCAAGGGGATGGCCGATGTGATAGTTTTCCCCGAGCTCTATTCAAAATCGATGGAGGTCATTAAGAGCGACCAGCCGATTTTTGTTGTCGGAAACGTCGACGTCGACGAGGAGCGTGCAAAGGTGCTGGCCAGCGATATTTTACTCCTTGCCGATGTTCCGTCGCGACTGACAAAATCGGTCCATTTCAAACTTGCGGCGAGCGAAACCAATCCCAAGCAGCTTCAAACTTTAAAGCAGGTGCTCACTAGGTTTAAAGGCGACTGCAAAGCCTATCTGCACATGACAATTCCGGGGAAGAGCGAAACGGTCATGGAGCTTCCTGTCGAATTCAGAGTCGCACCAAGTCAACAGCTGGTCGCATCGGTCGAAAAGATCTTCGGCCACAATGTGACATATTTTACCGGCTAAACGGAACTAACTGACTTAACTGAAACAACTTTTTCCATGAAAGAACGCGCGCTACTTGTCGGAATCAAACGCCCGAAAATGACCAATTCGCAAATGGAGGCGAGCCTTGCCGAGTTGATAAGGCTCGTCGATACCGTTGGCTGCGACGTCGCAAATGTCGTTCGGCAGGAGCTAAAACTCATTACGCCGGCAACATTTATCGGCAGCGGTAAGGTCGAAGAGATCAAACAAATGGCGGAAGAACTCTCCGTCGATCTGGTTATTTTTGACGACGAGTTGTCGCCGGCACAGAATAAAAATCTGGCCGATTCTCTTAGCGTGAAGGTTCTCGATCGCACGGCCGTCATTCTCGACATTTTTGCAAAACGTGCGCGCACCCGTGAGGGCGAGCTGCAAGTTGAGCTCGCGCAGCTTTCGTACAGGCTATCGCGCCTGTCTGGCCGCGGCATTTCAATGATGCAGCAGGCAGGTTACATCGGCAACCGTGGCCCCGGCGAAACAAAATTGGAAATTGACCAGCGTCGTGTGCGCGAACGCATTTCACATCTTCGAAAAAAACTAAAAGAAGTAAGGCAGCAGCGCGAACTTCACAGGCGCAAACGCGAGCAGGTGCCGATCCCGATCGTTTCACTTGTCGGTTACACAAATGCCGGTAAATCGACGCTCATGAACGCTCTTACAAAAGCAGGCGTCTTTGTTGAAGACCGGCTCTTTGCAACGCTCGACCCGACCGTCAGAAAAATGAAATTAAAAAGCGGCCGCGAAATTCTAATTGCCGACACGGTCGGGTTCATTCGCAAATTGCCGCATCAGTTGGTCGAGGCGTTTCGTGCAACTTTCGAAGAGGTTGAACGCAGCGATTTACTTCTACACGTTGTCGACATCAGCGAGCCGGAGGCCGAAAATCAAATAGACGTCGTTGACGACGTACTTGCCGATATGGAGATGACGTCGAAACCGCAGATCGTCGTTTTCAATAAGTGCGACATGCCGCACAGATATGTTTTTGAAATCGGCAGTGGCGTTGAAATTTCGGCAAAAACAGGTGAGGGGCTCGAAAAACTCGCCGAAAAAATCGAAGAGCTTCTCTCACGCGGTTTCAAACATACAAGATTGTCTCTTCCGCACGACGCCGGCGCGATCCTTTCCGAACTCTACAGGATCGGTAGGGTAAGGCGCGTGATTCACAAAGGTGACTCTGTGATCGTTTCGGCCGACCTTCCCGAGAAACTTGCTGGGAGATACAGAAAATATTGCGTTTAGTTATTCTTGTCTGTATAAAATCGCGTCGATATGGACCTAAAGCACTTTCATGCAGCCAACCTTCTTACTATTTCACGACTGGTTCTTACTCCTGTTTTTCTGGGATGCTTTTTGCTCGAATGGTATTTTGCCGCGTTCGTCATTTTTATTATCGCCGCATCGACCGATCTTATAGATGGAAGCGTCGCGCGCTGGACGAAAAAACATTCCCAGCTCGGAGCGTTTCTCGATCCGTTGGCCGACAAGCTGTTAATGATCACGGTCTTTTCATGTCTTGTGTCGGTTCGCGGCATTCCGGCGTGGTTTCTGGCTCTGGTGATCCTGCGCGATTTTATGATCATGGGGGGCGTGGGAATTCTAAAGGCGATGAAGATTCGCGTGATTTATGAGCCGTTCTGGACCTCTAAACTTACAACTCTTTCGCAAATAATGCTTGGCTTCATGTCGCTGGCCTCTTTATGGACCCCCGGATTTTCAATATGGGTCTATCCGATCATCGATTTTGCGGAAGGGAGCATGTATCTCACTACGATCTTGATAGTTATCAGCGGTCTTCAATATCTCCACAAAGGGATCGAAATTCTGCAGGAGCATTACAACTGATTTCATGCCTATCACTTCGGTAAATTTAGGGCTTCGTTCTTATCTTGACGTTCTCTCTCTGCAAGAGAGACTTTTTAACTACAGGCTTTCTGCGCTGGAAACGGGCAAACGTGACGAGCTTGGAGACGTTTTGCTCTTTTGCGAACACAAACCGGTGTTCACTATCGGCAGGCGCGACTGCAGCGAAGATTGGCTAAGCGACAGCAAAACAATTGCCGATGCCGGAATTGAGGTCGTCAAGACGAACCGCGGCGGCAAAATAACTTATCATGGGCCGGGTCAGCTTGTTTGTTATTTCATTTTCGACATTAACGGGCTTGGGCTGGGGGTTAAAGATTTTGTGTCGGCCGTCGAAGATGTCTGCCTAAAAGTTCTTGGCGGATACGGCATTAATGCCGGTAGGCATCCGGAGCATCCCGGAATTTGGGTTGGAAACGAAAAGATCGTCGCCGTCGGATTTCACGTTTCAAAAGGAATCACCATGCACGGCATAGCTGTCAACGTTGACCCAGACATGAAGCACTATGGTCACATTGTTCCATGCGGCATCCGCGACATGGGGGTGACATCAATCAAGGCGCACGCACACAATCGCCCCGAAATTGACGGGCTCATCGAAACGTTTTGCAAGGAGTGCGGGGAAGTCTTTCGTCAGCCTTTGACCGGTTCCACGGAGGAGAAGGTCAGGGTATTGTCGGGTTCTTCGTAAACCTTGAGGGAGTCCATATTTGACGACTCGTCCGGAAGCGAATTTAAGTGAGCTTCCAGAGCTTCTTTGGTCAAAAGCCCCTTTGAGATCACTTTGTTTGTGATCCTTTTATCGTACAGCATCTCTTCAACTTTCTTGCCCATATTTTTTACCTTTTCACCGGCGCCTTTTCCAGATCCATCAGGATTTTGCCGTCTTTGAATATTTTAACATCGCCGCTCGACTCTGAGATGACAAATGCCACGGCTTTTGTCAAGGCCGTGATTCCGGCGGCCGCCATGTGTCTGGCGCCCAGCCCGCGCGGGAGGTTGGTATCGTCGCTTGCGGCCGAGAGATAACGTCCGGCCGTCAGTACAACGCCTTCGTTGCTAATAACGAAGGCCCCGTCCATAGCCGCAAATTCGCGGATGGTCTCCTTTAGCTGCGGGTTAAGGATATTGCGCTCGTCCTCTTCATATCCTTTGAATGGGTTGATTATCATTTGCCGTGAGAGCTGCAAAACATGCTCTTCGTCACCGACCACAAATATTGTCCCGATGGGTTTGCCTTCACGCCCTTTGTCGGCCAGTTCGATAGCGAGGTTTAAAACGGCGTGGAAGACCTCGGGGTTGACGTCCTCGGTTATCTTGGTGAGGTTGCGTCCCGTGACGATCTCGGATTCTTTTGAAGTGTTGATTATCTGGATGTTGTCGAGTTCGCCGCTTTCAGCGCTACCGACGACGCAGACCGTTGTTGTTCCCGCTTCAATGTGCTCCAGCGAAAGGGCAAACATGACCGCCAGTTTTATCAAGGCGATGCGGGTAAGATTTATTTTGGGGACCGAAACTATCGCCTTGGCGCAAGCTCCGAGATCGGCGCGGTCTTCGGGGTCGAACTCGACCTTTTTCTTTTTGCTGGCAAGTATTATATCGAATTTTTTTGGGATTCGGTCTTCGTATTTCAGGTCGTCAAGCGGGTCGATGTAGATGATTATCGACTTTGCGCCGACCTTCTCGGCCAGACTGAATGCGGATTTGATGATGAGCTTGCTTGTGGCGTTCATTTATTCTCCGAAAATACACAACTCATTTGCAATTATCAAACAAAATTTGTATAGTTTTTGAGGGTTTTTGAAGATTTTTGAAGATCGCAGCCACTATGAAAATAAAAATCATTCCCGCTCTTGCGGTATTGTTGTCGCTTCTTTCGCTTGGAAGTATCGAATCGCCTTTCTCGGTCAGTTGGAGCTCATCCAAGACCCGTGTTGAGGCCGGTAAAGAGCATAAGACCGACGTCATCATCAGGATACCCGCCGGTTATCATCTTTATGCCGATAAGACCGAGCTTGCCTTCACATCCCTTGACGGCATCAAAATTAAAAAGGTCGGATATCCCGCCCCAGTCGACAGGGTCGATCCTTTTAGCGGCAAGGTTAACAAGGTTTATCAGACCGGAGTGATTTCTATTGAAGTTGTCTTTGACGTTCCTGAAACTTTACCAAGAGGTTCGCGCGAGCTTACGGCGGTTCTTGAGCTTCAGGGTTGTTCCGAGAAATTGTGTATGCGACCCGAAGAGTTCTTTCTTTCGTGGCCGTTGGAGGTTTCGACCAGCGAAGGTGAGATGACCGAAGCTCGGCCGGAAAAGATCGTTGCGGGCGATTGGAGCCTAGAGTCTCTTCTTAAGATCAATGATTTTCAGCAGGTGCTTGCTCGGGGCCGGCTGGTCGTCATACTGGTTGTATTTGCGGCCGGCTTGCTCACCGGACTTACTCCGTGCGTATGGCCGATGATACCGATAACTCTTATGGTCGTCGGGGTTCACAAGCGCAGCAACGTTTTGGGGAATTTGCTGCTTTCAATGACGATTGTTTTAGGTCTGGCGGTAACGTACGCTTCGCTCGGGCTTGTCGCCTCGGTTGCAGGCGACCAGATAGGTTTTTTATTTCAAAGCAAGATTTTCGTCGCTGTTATCGGGCTGCTTCTTGTTGCGATGGCTCTTTCAATGTTCGGTCTGTTCACGCTGAACATGCCGCACGGTCTTCTCGGCCTCTTTTCTAAGCTGTCGGGGCGAGGCTACAAGGGGGCTTTTCTGTCGGGGGTTGCAATGGGCTTTATGGCCACCCCTTGTGTCGGTCCGGTCTTGGGGCCGCTACTTGTGTGGGTCTCCTCACAGAAAGAATATCTTTTCGGCGCCGAGTTGCTTGCGGTCTATGCTCTTGGGATCGGGGTTTTCTACATCGTCATCGGGACTTTTTACGGAACAATATCGGGACATCTAAAAGATGTGAAGCTGGGTCTCTATGCAAAGAAGCTCCTTGGCGTTTTGCTGCTTTTGGTCGGGCTTTATTATCTTGGTTCGCTGGTTGGAATGAATGGAAACGGCTCTCTGCCGTCAGGCGATTGGAGCGCGAACGAACCGGCGGCCGTCTTGAAGGCAAGGGCCGAGGAAAAGCCTTTGCTTATCGTCTTTGGCGCAAGATGGTGTCCGCCGTGTCAGCAGCTTAAAAAAGAAATCCTCAACGATAAAAATGTGGCAGAGAGGTTGAAGGCACTGTCGTTGCTCTACGTTGACGCCTCCTACGAAACAAAAGAAATAGCTTCTGTGCTCGATAAATATGGTGTAGTCGGCCTTCCGACGGTACTCTTCGTGTCGAGTTACGGGGATGTTTGGCATGACCTTGCTTTTGTCGGGCGGGTGCCTGATAAAGTCGAGATAGTGAAAACGATAGATGAAGCCGAGCGGCGGGCTTTGGAGAAGAGATGATATGTCGATATTAACGAACATGGAGCGCGAGATTGTCACGGAGTTCGCTAAAACTCTTATTCCGCTTCCTTCGGAAAAACTCGGAAAGAGCGTCGAAGCGGTCGATGTCGCATCTAACGTGGACGATCATCTCAAATATTTTTCTAAAGACCTGCGGCTTTCCTTTAGAGCCTTGCTGCTACTGTTCGACTGGGGCGCCTTTTTTTATTATTTGCGTTGTAAGCCGTTTAGAAGGCTAAAGCCCGAATGGAAAAAACGCTATCTTGAAGCGTGGCACAATTCGAGTTGGGCGCCAAAACGAGCGCTGTGGCGGTTTCTCGACGCAATAATTTACATGAATTACTACACGGACGAGGAGGTCTATAAGGCCTGCGGCTGGACGCCGAGCTATAAAAAACGCCTCCCCGAGCCGGTTTTCCCTCATGAGAATGTCTCGATCGCTCCAAGTGATAAAGATATGAAGGTCGAGTGCGATGTTTGCGTTATCGGCAGTGGCGCCGGTGGGGCGGCGATCGCGGCAAAGCTCGCAAAGGCCGGCAGAAAAGTTGTCATATTGGAAGAGGGGGGATATTTCACCTCCGAAGATTTCGGCAGCGACGCGGTCGTGCAGACAAAGATGCTCTATCGTGACGGCGGAATGGTCAACACTTTCGGTTGGCCGGCGATCCTCGTTCCGGTCGGCAAATGTGTCGGCGGCACAACAACGATAAATTCGGGCACATGTTTTAGAACTCCGCCGGAACTTCTCGATAAGTGGGCTTTAGAGTTCGGTCTTTCAACGTGGAACGCCGAGAGAATGCGCCCGTATTTTGAAGAGGCAGAGGAGATGCTCGGCGTGGCGCCGGCGGCCGACAACGTTTTGCGCGGCAATACGCACGCTTTCATCAAAGGGATCGAAAAACTCGGTTTCAAAGGCGCGCCTCTTCTTCGAAATTCTCCCGCATGCACCGGCAGCGGCGTCTGCTGTTTCGGTTGCCCGACAAATGCCAAGCGCAGCATGAACATCAGCTACATTCCAGAGGCTCTTCGTCACGGCGCAAAGCTTTTTTGCCATTGTCAGGCGAGCCGCTTTTTGTATGAAGGGGGCCACGCCACCACGGTCATTGCGCGATTTAGGGACCCGCTCACGCGCAAGCGTCTGGCAAGTCTTGAGGTGAAGGCAAAGACCATCGTGCTTGCTTGCGGAACTTTGCATACGCCCGTGCTTTTGATGAGAAGCCATGTCCCCAACATGTCGGGACAGATCGGGCATAATCTTACGCTTCATCCGGCGGCCAAGGTCATCGGAATTTTCAAAGATGAAATTCGCGGCTGGGACGAAATCCCGCAAGGCTATTATGTCGATGCCCTCAAAAAAGAGGGGATCATGCTGGAGGGAATTTTCCTTCCGCCGTCGTACATGGCCAGCTCTTTGCTCCACACCGGAGAGAGACACCGTCAGATCATGGAGCGCTATAATAACCTAGCAGTTTTCGGGCTCATGGTCAGCGACACCAGCAAGGGCCGCATTTTGAGGTTGCCGGGGAACAGGCCTGTCACAATTTATAATTTAAACAAAGCCGACTTGAAGAAATTTATAAGCGGGCTTGAAGTCCTAGCACAGGCATTTTTCGCCGCCGGAGCCGAAAGCGTGCTCCTGCCGATTCACACCGCTCCCGAAATTACACGCGAAGAGGGGGCTTGTGCGGTCAAGTGCAGAAAGATCCGTCAGAAAGATTTAGACCTCGCGGCGTTTCATCCGCTTGGCACGTGCAGAATGGGAGCAAATCCGAAAGAAGCGGTTTGCGATCCGTTCGGCAGAGTTTATGGGCTCGATAATGTGTTTATTTCGGACGGTTCGATTTTCCCGACATCGCTTGGCGTAAATCCGATGATGTCGATCATAGCCGCCGGACTTAAGATCGGCGACTACATTAATAGAGAGGTCCTATAGCGGGCTCGCATCGTCATTCCAGCGTATGCTGGAATCCATTGAATACAGATGAGATCCCAGCCTTAGCCGGGATGACATAGAGAAAGGTTTTTGAATTATGGAAAAGCTTATCAAACAGATGCTGGTTGAACTTGGCGAAAATCCAAACAGAGAAGGGCTGTGCAAAACTCCGGAGCGTGTGAGCGAGTCGTTGAAGTTTTTAACCTCCGGCTACGGCGAAGATCCGGCAAAGTTGATCAAGAGCTCGGTCTTCACCGACAAGTACGACGAAATGGTGATCGTAAGAGACATTCCGTTTTACAGCCTTTGCGAGCATCATCTGCTGCCGTTTTACGGTGAGGCGCATGTTGCATATCTTCCCGACGGAAAGTTGGTCGGGATTTCAAAAATCGCAAGAATGGTCGAAATTTTCGCGAGGCGCTTGCAAGTTCAGGAGCGCATGACCCAGCAGATCGCGGAGACAATCCAAAATATCCTCAAGCCCAAGGGCGTTGCTGTTGTTGTGAAGGCGCAGCATCTTTGCATGCAGATGAGGGGGGTGCAGACTCACAAGGCTTCAATTGTTACGAGCGCTATGCTTGGCGCATTTCGTAAGCGTCAATCGACCCGCGCCGAATTTATGAATTTGATAAAATAGTGTGAGGCTGGAGTATGTTTAGAAAATAAAAAACCCCGTGTCTTGCGACACGGGGTTAATTTTTGCGCGAAGTCTAAAAGCTTAGGCCTTCTGAACGTTCTGCGCCTGCGGACCCTTTGGCCCGTCAACCAAGTCAAAAGTTACTTCCTGACCTTCGGCCAAGGATTTGTAACCATCACCTGTGATCGACGAGTAGTGGACGAAAACGTCCGGGCCGCCTTCACGTTCGATGAAGCCGAAACCCTTTGCATCGTTGAACCACTTCACTTTACCACGCTGTCTTTGTCCTTCACTCACAACTACCTCCTGTTAAACCTATATGACCTGAGTTTTCAATTACATTAACCCCGCAGATGCCCAGTGAAAGGGTCATACAGGCCAAATTCGTTTCCAAGCCTGCGGGAAAAACAATGCGGCGTGACTACTATGGCCTATAACTATTGTCAAGGGCTCATTTGCTGGAAGACCACTTCGCCAGATTTGACATAGCCAAGTTCTTGTCGGATTACCCATTCCAAGTGCTTAGGATTGCTTAGAAGAGCTCTATCCTCCTCAAGCTTTTTAACGGTATTTTCAAGAGATATTGCCTCTTTTCCGAGGTCTGCGAGATGATGACGGGTCTTGTGGAGCTGATATAGTCCTTGATCGCCGAATATGGCCAGCCACACAAATCCGGTCACGCCGACGGTAAAAACGACCGGCTTGAGCATTTCGCGACGCCAGATCCAGTTTCTAAATCCGGTCAATTTGTTTCTTACGAGTCCCAACTTGAATTCCCCCGAAAAAAATCTGCAAAATTAAAAAATCTCTTCGACGCCGGCGTTTTTTCTGGGCGGCATTTCAATACCGAGATGTTTATAGGCCAGTTCCGTAGCGCATCTGCCGCGTTGAGTGCGGTTTATAAAGCCGCATTGGATGAGGTACGGCTCATAGACATCTTCGATCGTCTCTTTTTCTTCGCTAATCGCCGACGATATCGTTTCGACGCCGACCGGTCCGCCGCCGAACTTTTCGATGATCGTTGACAAAATTTTTCTGTCCATGTGGTCAAAGCCTTTGTGATCGACGTCGAGCATGAGCAGGGCTTTGTCGGCTACTTCGTCGCTGATGGTTCCGTCCGCTCTAACCTGAGCATAGTCGCGTACGCGACGCAGCATGCGGTTCGCGATTCTGGGTGTGCCGCGACAGCGGCGAGCAATTTCGAACGCCCCTTTGTCGGTGATTGAAACACCCAAAATTTGCGCCGATCTTTTTACAATTGTTGAAAGCTCTTCTGACGAATAGTAGTCGAGCCGCGCGACAACGCCAAAGCGGTCGCGAAGCGGAGAGGTCAAGAGACCGACGCGGGTCGTTGCTCCAACGAGCGTGAACTTTGGAAGGTCGAGCTTGACAGTTCTTGCCGAGGGGCCTTGCCCGATAAGCAGGTCGAGTTTGAAATCTTCCATCGCAGGGTAGAGGACCTCTTCGACCGTGCGGTTCATTCGATGAATTTCGTCGATAAAAAGCACATCGCGATTTTCAAGGTTGGTCAAAATTGCGGCGAGATCTCCCGGTCTTTCCAAGATCGGGCCGCTCGTCGAATGAATGTTTACGCCGAGCTCATTTGCAATAATGTATGCAAGGGTGGTTTTGCCGAGTCCCGGAGGCCCGAGGAAAAGGGCGTGGTCCAAGGCTTCGCGGCGTTCGCTGGCGGCCTGAATGAAAATTTTCAAGCGCTCTTTTACCTGCGCTTGTCCGATGTATTCGTCGAGACGTTTCGGCCGAAGCGTAACGTCGAGCTGCACTTCGTCCTGAAACGGATGCGAATCTGGCTGTGATTTCTCTGTCATGAATTTATTTTAAGTTCTTTGAGCGCAACTTTTACAATCGACTGAACGTTATCAAAACCTTTCATGCCAATCTTTGCAAGCGTTTTTTCCGCGACATTTCGTGCGTAGCCTAAATTTGTCAGCGCCGATACGGCGTCGTCAAAGAGCGGCCTGTTCGAAGATGCGGAAGGAGTGAATGCCCCCAGTTCCTTTATGAATTTATCTTTGAGGTCGAGAATGATTCGCTCGGCTGTTTTTCTTCCGATGCCCGAAATTGCGTTAAGGCTGGAGAGGTCTTCTTTAACGATCGCTTCGACAACATCGGCAGGGGCCAGTCCCGACAGGATCGACATGGCAAGTTTGGGGCCGACGCCCGAGACGTTCAAAAGCCGCGTGAAAATTTGCTTTTCCTCCTGCGTGGAAAATCCAAAGAGGGTGAGGGCGTCTTCACGAACGTGCGTGTGAATGAACATTTGCACCTCGCTACCGGTGTGGCCAACTGCCCTTAAGCTGGTTTGCGAGGCAACGACCTGATAACCGACGCCGGAGACGTCGATAATCAAGCTATCAGTTGATTTTTCAAGGACTTTTCCTCTTAGATGAGCGATCATAAAGCAACTTTTACGACGTTTATCCCGTTCTTTCAAGTGCCGAATTGAAAAATAGTGATTTTTCTTGCATTTATTTAAAGATATCAGTAGCTCTGGGCTCCATTTTTGGGCCAAAGATGGTTAGTTTTACTCAGTTTCCGGCCAAAAATGCCCACGAAACTAAAAAATGGGGTGCAAAGCGGTAGTTAGCGAATTTTAGTGTGACATTTTTTTGATTCGCGAGGGTGGCGGAATGTAGTTGGCAGATCCCGATGTGGTGTATTTTTTGGTGCGCGACGGTGGCGGAATGGCAGACGCGCTAGGCTTAGGACCTAGTGTCGAAAGATATGAGGGTTCGACTCCCTCCCGTCGCACAAAAAAATATTTACCACATCGAGGACCCTCGACGCCGCCAACATTTTTTATAGTAAAAAATGTGCGGACGTCGGGGCGCGCCAGACTTAGGATCTGGTGGAGAGATCCATAGGGGTTCAAGTCCCCTCCCTCGCACCATTGAAGTTTTAATTTAACAAAAGAAAGGATTTACCAAGCAAATGAAGACAACTCTTGAAAACCTGTCACCGATCAAAAAGAAGCTTACAGTTGACCTCCCGGTTGAAAAAGTCGCGGCGGCAATTGAGAAAGCCTACGTCGAAGTTCAAAAGAAGGCAAAAATGAAGGGATTTCGCGAAGGGAAAGTACCCCGCAATCTTATAGAACTCCATTTCAAATCGAATGTTGAAGACGCGGCCATCGAGGAGCTTGTCCAAACCTCAATTGTCGACGCCATCAAAGCCGAGGCGCAAAATCCTGTTTCGCGTCCCGAAATAACGGTCGGTGAGTTCAACGCCTTCGGGCCTTTTTCGTATTCGGCCACTTTCGAAATAAATCCCGTCGTCGAGGCAAAGGGCTACACGTCGCTGACGCTTGAAAAGACCGAACGCAATATTACAGACGACCTCGTTGACAGAAGACTTGAAGCTATCCGCAAATCTATGACTCAGCTTGCTCCGGCCGCCGACGATCAGGGCGTTGAAAAAGGTTTCATCGCCTTTATTGATTTCAACGGCACCGCCGACGGCAAAGAATTCAAAGGTTCGAAGGCCGACAACTTCATTCTCGATGTCGGCGAGGGAAACCTGCTGCCGGTTTTCGAAGAAAAAATATTTGGGCTTAAGAAGGGCGAGCAGCGCCATGTTGAGTTCGATTATCCGAAAGATTATTTTAACACCGAAGTGGCCGGCAAGCACGGCGTGTTCGACGTCACGGTTAAAGATATCAAAAAGAAAGTTCTCCCCGAACTTAACGACGATTTTGCAAAGGACATGGGGCCATATAAAACTCTCGATGAAGTCAAGGCCGACATTCGCAAACGCATGGAAGATGCTGTTGCATTTGAAGCCAAAACAGAGCTTGCAAATCACGCGATGGAGCTGATCGTTGATAAACACGAGTTTGAAGTTCCTGAAGTGCTGGTGATGGAAGAATTAAAACTTATGTTCCAGCAGTTCGTTCGCCAGCTCTCCGCTTCGGGGCGCAAATTTGAAGATACAGGTATTAAGCCCGAACAGTTCATCGAACAGTACAAGCCGGTCGCAGAGAAGAGGGTTAAGGGCTATTTCATTTTAGATGCAATTGCTAAGGCCGAAAATATCGCCGCGACCGACGAAGATGTTGAGGCAAAAATTAAGCTCTTTGCCGAAAATTCACGCCAGCCGATCGAAAAAGTGAGAGAATTTTACGGCACGGAAGAGAACAAAAACCTTCTGAAGACCGATATTTTGCACGAAAAAGTCCTTGATTTTGTGGTCTCAAAGGCTAAAGTTAAGGCAAAAAAGGCGAAAAAATAACAAAATGTCACTAATTCCAATTGTAATTGAGCAAAATTCTAAGGGTGAGCGGGCGTACGACATCTATTCGCGACTGCTTCGTGACCGCATCATATTTTTAGGCTCCGCAATAGACGATCAGGTCGCAAATCTGGTCATTGCGCAGCTGCTCTTTCTTGAATCGGAAGATCCCGGAAAAGATATTCACCTCTACGTTAATTCCCCCGGCGGAGAAGTTGCTGCCGGCCTAGCTATTTACGATACCATGCAGTACGTGAAGCCCGATGTTTCAACGATTTGCATGGGGCAGGCTTCCAGCATGGGGGCGGTCCTTTTGGCTGCCGGCGCGCAGGGGAAGCGTTTTGCGCTCCCTAACTCGCGAATTATGATCCACCAGCCTTTAGCCGGAGTGCAAGGACAGGCCAGCGATATCGGAATTCATGCGAAAGAAATTTTGCGTTTGCGCGAAAGGCTTAACGGAATACTTGCCGAACACACGAAGCAGCCGATCGAACGCATTTCACAGGATACCGACCGCGATTTTTTTATGGGGGCTGTCGAAGCTCAAAAGTACGGGATAGTTGACGAAGTGTTGGCCACGCGCAGATAAAAAATATGACCCAAACAACAGACTCCACGAACCTTAGCTGTTCCTTCTGCGGTAAGACCCAGCGCGAAGTCAAAAAGCTCATCGCCGGCCCGACGGTTTTCATTTGCGACGAGTGTATCGGCCTTTGCAACGACATTCTGCGCGAAGAGAACATTCAAAATCAGAAATGGGTTTCAAATTTAGGCATTCCGCGCCCCCACGAAATTAAGAATATTCTCGATGAATATGTTGTGGGGCAGGATCACGCCAAAAAAGTTCTGTCTGTCGCGGTGCACAATCATTACAAACGCATTTCAAGCAGGTTCGACGCTAACGATGTTGAAATACAAAAATCCAACGTTCTGCTTATCGGTCCGACCGGCACGGGTAAGACGTTGCTTGCGAAGACTCTTGCCAAGATTTTGAACGTTCCTTTCACGATTGCCGATGCTACTACTTTGACCGAAGCCGGCTATGTCGGCGAAGACGTCGAAAATGTAATTCTTTCGCTGCTTCAGGCGGCCGACTACGATCGTGCGCGCGCAGAGCGCGGCATTATCTATATCGACGAGATCGACAAGATAGCCCGCAAGCAGAGCGGCCCATCAATCACGCGCGATGTCTCCGGCGAAGGGGTTCAGCAGGCGCTGCTGAAGATACTTGAAGGAACTGTGGCTCGTGTTCCGCCAAAGGGCGGCAGAAAGCATCCGCAGCAGGAGTACATCACGGTCGATACAAACGATATTCTTTTCATATGCGGTGGTGCATTTGTCGGGCTTGAAGATATTATCGAACAACGCACCTCCAAAAAACGGATGGGTTTCGGCGCCGAAGTAAAAGCGCGCAGTGAGCGCAAGCTTGGCGAGGTGCTCAGACACACCGAGGCCGACGACCTTTTGAAGTTCGGGTTCATCCCAGAATTTGTCGGGCGCCTTCCGGTTGTGGCGACACTTAGCGAGCTCGATGAAAAGGCGCTGATCGAAATTTTATCCAAGCCGAAGAACTCTCTCGTGAAGCAGTACAAGCGTTTGTTCGAATTTGAAAAGACCCACCTCGATTTCACTCAAGGAGCTCTTGAAGCCGTTGCGAAGGAGGCCATCAAGAGGCAGAGCGGGGCGAGAGGGCTGCGTTCTATTCTTGAAGGCGTTATGCTTGATGTCATGTACGAGGTTCCGATGCACGGGGCCATTAGCGAAGTCGTGGTCAATGAAGATGTTATAACTAAAAAAGCCAAACCTGCCGTCATTCAAGGAGTTGAGGAGACGGAAAAGGGCGAGAAAAAAGAAAAAACTGCAGCTGCGACCGAGCCTGCTAGGGATGAGAAGGAATCGGCTGCTTAAACTATTCTGGGGGAGAATATGACCGAATCTGTGGTAGTGCCGCTGTTACCGTTGCGTGATATCGTAGTGTTTCCGCACATGGTGGTTCCGCTGTTCGTAGGCCGCGAGAAATCTATTTCCGCGCTTGACGAGGCGGTGAACAAAGAAAAAGATATTCTGCTGGCGGCTCAAGTCAATCCGAAATCCAACGATCCGCGCGAGGACGATATCTACAAAGTCGGAACCCTTGCGTCGATTATTCAGCTTCTACGTTTGCCCGACGGAACTGTGAAGGTTCTGGTCGAGGGGAAACGCCGCGCCGAAATAAAACAATACATTCCCAACGAGAACTATTTTCTTGTTGAAGTGGCGCCGGTTGAAGAGCCGGCCGAGTCCAACGTCGAAATCGAAGCTCTGATTCGCGGGGTCAAATCTTCTTTTGAGAATTATGTTAAGCTAAACAAAAGAATTCCTCCCGAAATGCTGGCAAGCGTGGCGCAAATCGAAGACGCAAGCAGACTTGCCGATACGATAGTCGCCCACCTGATGCTCAAGCTTCCGGACAAACAGCAGATTCTCGAGATCCCATCGCCGATGGGGCGACTTGAAAAGCTCTACAGCATGATTCAGGCGGAGATCGAAATTCTTCAGGTCGAGCGCAGAATTCGTACGCGTGTTAAAAAACAGATGGAGAAGACGCAGCGCGAATACTATCTCAACGAGCAGATGCAGGCTATCCAGAAGGAACTCGGCGAACGCGATGAGTTCAAGAGTGAGCTTCAGGAGCTTGAAGAGCGAATTAAAAATAAGAAAATGTCGGCCGAAGCGACCCAGAAGATCAAGGCCGAAATGAAGAAGCTAAAGATGATGTCGCCGATGTCAGCCGAGGCTGCCGTTGTGCGCAATTACATCGACTGGATATTATCGATTCCGTGGTACGAAACAACGCAGGACAAACTCGATATCAAAGAGGCCGAGAAGGTGCTCGACGAGGACCATTTTGGTCTTGAGCAGCCCAAACAGCGCATCGTCGAATATCTTGCCGTCAGGTCTTTGATGGAAAAGATGAAAGGCCCCATTTTGTGTTTCGTCGGCCCTCCGGGCGTAGGCAAAACATCGCTTGGCAGGTCGATTGCAAGATCGATGGGGCGCAAATTTGTCCGCTGTTCTCTCGGCGGCGTGCGCGACGAAGCTGAAATTCGCGGCCACAGAAGGACCTACATCGGAGCGATGCCGGGTAAGGTGATTCAGTCGCTGAAGAAGGCCGGTTCGAACAATCCGGTTTTCCTGCTCGACGAAATCGACAAGATGAGCGCCGATTTCAGAGGCGATCCCGCTTCGGCGCTTCTTGAAGTTTTAGATCCCGAGCAGAATTCTACATTCAACGATCACTATCTTGATCTTGATTACGATCTGACAGATGTCATGTTCATCACGACGGCCAATACGCTGCCGGCAATTCCGCTTCCGTTGCAGGACAGAATGGAAATTATCAGAATCCCCGGCTACACCGAGCTTGAAAAACTGGAAATTGCAAAGCGCTATTTGATCAAAAAGCAGCGTGAGGCTAATGGCTTGAGCGAAGACAATATCCGTTTTACCGACAGCGCCCTCAAGATGATAATCAGAAATTACACCCGTGAGGCCGGCGTTCGTAATCTCGAAAGAGAAGTCGCGTCGGTTTGCCGCAAAGTGGCGCGCGATTTCGCAAGGGACAAGGGCAAGTTCAAGCATACGAACGTTACCCCGCGCAAGATCCAGCAATATCTTGGGGTTCCTAAGTTCAGGTTCGGGCTGGCCGAGGAAAAGGACGAGATCGGGATGTGCACAGGGCTTGCTTGGACCGAGGTCGGCGGCGAGCTTCTGCAGTGCGAAGTTACGATCATGCCGGGTGGAGGAAAGCTCATTGTCACCGGAAAGCTCGGCGACGTTATGCAGGAATCGGCTCAGGCCGCGTTAAGCTATGTGCGTTCGCGCGCCGAGGCTTTGGGTCTCGACCGCAATTTTTATCAAAAGTGCGATATCCACGTCCATCTGCCGGAAGGGGCAATTCCCAAGGACGGTCCGTCTGCTGGCATCACAATGGCAACGGCGATCACTTCGGCATTGCTTAAGGTCCCGATACGCAAAGATGTCGCCATGACAGGAGAGATCACCTTGCGCGGCAGGGTCCTTCCGATCGGAGGGTTGAAAGAAAAGATACTTGCGGCCCACCGCGGTAAGATCAAAACGATCATAATGCCGAAGGAGAACGAAAAAGATCTTAAAGAAATTCCTAAGAACGTTCTCAAAGACATTGAATTCATCACGGTCGATCATATGGACGAGGTCCTTCAGCATGCGCTGGCGGTTAACAGCCCCGCCAAGATTTTTCGCGGCAAGAGGGCAGATGGAGTGATTTCAGGGGCTAAGCCAAAACGCGAAAAGACTGAAATAAAAGAGGCCTCAGACCTATAAAAAGTTGTTGCGGGGGGCGACCTCTTAGTGTATAGGGGGTCGCCTCTTTGAAATGAAAAGCAAAAAAAGCGCGGCATGTGGCAGTCTTATCTGGCCGCCATGGCTTACGCAGATTGCGTTGGCGGGCGGGCGCATAACTCAGCGGAAGAGTGCCATCCTTACACGGTGGAAGTCGCAGGTTCGAACCCTGCTGCGCCCACAAATAGATTGCAGAGTTAATTTTTTAGAGGTTTTTGCGATTTTGAAAATTGAAAACTAAAATGTGTTTCTTGCGGGGACGTAGATCAATTGGTTAGATCGTCGCCCTGTCACGGCGAAGGCTGCGGGTTCGAGCCCCGTCGTCCCCGCCAGATGCACATTCAGGCCGACTGGGTAACTCAGTCGGCCGTTTTTTTATCAACCGCATTCTTTCAAAACGGGGGAATAATGATCACTTTAGCGCAGGCGATTTTTTTGGGAGCGTTGCAGGGAATCACCGAATTTCTTCCCATTTCAAGTTCGGGTCATCTTGTAGTTGCTCAACAGCTTTTCGGGTGGCGCTCGGAAAACGGCATTATTATGGCGTTCGATGTCGCGCTGCATGTCGGAACCTTGTTCGCGGTCATCGTGATTTTCTGGAGCGACATAAAAGCCATGCTGACGGGCCGTGCGTGGAAGTTGATGGGGCTTTTGCTGATTGCCACGATTCCCGCGGTTCTAGTCGGATTTTCCGTTAAAGATATGATCGAGGGGATTTTTCATAGCGCCAAGGTGGTAGGCTTTGCGTGGCTCTTTACCGGCACCGTTTTATGGCTGACTAAATATGCAAAAGAAGATGCTGCGTTTGCGGCTAGCGACAATCTCGGCCGAATCGGCACCTTGAGGTCTTTTCTTATCGGTTGTGCGCAGGCTGTGGCAATTCTTCCGGGGATATCCCGCTCAGGTTCGACAATTGCGGCTGGGCTTTTTTTAAAACTTGATAGATCCAGCGCCGCGCGTTTCGCTTTTTTAATGGCGATACCGGCCATTGCCGGCGGGGCAGTGCTTGATATTAAAGACATTGCGGCTTTCCCCAGAGAGGGCTTGCCTCAGCTTATTGCCGGTACGCTGACTTCGTTTATTGTGGCGTACTTTTCCATCAAATGGCTTTTGTCGATTATTAAAAATGGAAAGCTCTGGTGGTTTGGCATCTACTGCTGGTGCGCCGGTGCCATAACTTTGAGCTACCTCTATTTTTTTCAAAAATAGCATAATTATCTATTGACACCACGCATAATCTCCCATAAAGAGCTGCATAAATATGCAGTCAACTTTAACAAAAAGGAGATCGTGATGGACATTGAAAGCGCGCAGGCAATAACTGCTGGTGAGGCGATTGCGAAATTTGTTGAAGACCTCTCTTCATCTTTCGCGAAGGATAACAGCGAAGCAAATGGCTGGTGGGCAAATCACAATTGTTCAAAATATTGTGAAGCAGGCGGATATCCGCACTCGCGTCTCACAGATGACGGCAAGTGTATTTGTTCCGGCACGCGTTTGTGGCTTCCTCTGCCGCGCCGTTAATTGATATATGAAAATTTTATGCTGGTCGTTTAATCGAACCAGCCGTCTTTTTTAAGTTCGTCGTAAATAAAGCCGCACGCCTTCGGGAGTGCGGCTTTTACTTTTTCGGTGCATGATTCACCAAATGTGAATTCATCTTCGACTTCGACCACAAAGATCCGGATCTCAGCGGGGAATGGAATCTGCATTTGTTTGGCCATTTCGCATGCCGTGGCAAAGTCTATCCCGTGCAGGCTGGATAGGCGCACGCTGGGTTTGAGCGCTTTTGGATCGAGCTCGTAAAATTCGCCGGCGGTACCGCTTTTGGTGTGAATGGCGTCGATTATCACCGCGCGATCGAAGCCGGTCAGCATGTCGATAAAATTAAATCCTCCAAGCGAAGCTTCTTTGATCGTGACTTGTGACCCGTGATTTGTGATTCGTGACTTGTCATCCCCGTGTTCGTCGGCGCCTGCCCACCGTTCGTTTGGCGGGGTGATTCCAATCTTGTCCTGTAACATGCGCACGATATAAATTCCGGCGCCGTCGTCGGATAGAATCGTATTGCCCAGACCGAATATTAGTGTTTTTTTATTCACGTTGCTGTGCCTCGTTGGTTGAAGAGAGCTCTCTGGCAGAAACCAGTGTGTGGTACATTTTTTCAACTTCGTGTCGCGTGACAAAATCGTGGTGACGAAATCCGCCGCCGAACGTCTTTGGAATGTGCAAAAGTTCATGAATGATTGTCATCTCTTTTTCGGCTTCTGACAGACGCTCAAAAAGTTCCAAAAACTCAATTGCATAAAATGCATTTGTTCCCATGGCAAGCTGCATAATTTTGGGAAGGGCGTGGCATCTGGCGATCGTTCTCTTTGTTTTTGTGCCGCGGCTTCTGATGCAGATCACTCTGTTGGCATCGATGTGCGTCATTTTAAGGCGCCTAACTATCTCGCAGGTCTTAAGTTGAAGGTCCAAAGCAATCTGATATTCCATAAGGCCGGCGAATATAGCTACTTATCGTTAAAATTCAAACCCTTACTTTAAGTGATTTTGCGCATAAATATTCTCCAAATATGAATAATTTACTTGAAAAAGCGGCGTATAATAGGTAAGGCGACTCAACTAAAAAAAGGAGGCATTGTGGCTACAATCAACGGAAATTTCGTACAAAATTTTTACGGGGTTTATGATTCGACCTACGGCTTAAGCACTAAGGGGTCTTGCGAAACTTTGGTCAGTCGAGGTTACTTAAGCACCAGCGAGTGTGATGAGCTTGCCTCTATTTTGGGTACCGGGATGGGCGCAATTGTTACAGATGCCGAGAAAACAAGATTGAGAGAAATGGGATTTTCTCGTGGGACCATCGAGTACATTGCCGGCAAGGACGGAAAAGATCTTTTTTGGCATCGCTTGGAGTGGCTGCGCGAAAATTTCAGAGGTGGATTGCTGTGGAACGACTATTCAGCATCAAATCGCGCCGACATGGCGGTTGAACTTGGCCAAATGGAAGAGCCGGTAGTCATTAAAGATCTTTTGCAGGTCTATTTTAATTTTAGGGACGAACTTCATAGATCTCCTGTTTTGCTCAGAGCTGTCGCTTCTATTGCGAGATACTATCCGGCAACCTCGATGAAATACGTCCGTTCGGCTTCTGATATGATTCCATCGTCTGCTCTTGGCAGAGCCGTTGCAATCGAGGCAATTGAATCCTTCGATTCAGTCCATGTTTTGACCCATTTGAACGGGGCCGGAAAATGCTATGCCGTCGATCTTGTTAATCGATACATCGACAAGGTCTATAGCGTCGCGGCCGGAGGAGACTTAGACGCTGTTGAGGCGATTGCGGCTTGCTGTGATAAAGAATTAATGCCTTATTTAAAAAAGCTTTCGGATGAGCCCAATAGGGATGCTGCGGCGCGTGCCAGAGTTTTGCTAAAAGATTGTCGGCAGTAAAAATAGTTTGTTTATAAATTTATAATTGGAAGGGGAAAATATGGCGGTTGATAACAGTTCGGCGGTTTCAAAGTGCATGTTTATAGAGAACTATCTCGATGACGTGAAGAACGCTTATTTTAAAACATACGGCCTCGATACAAAAGGGGCATGTGAAGAGCTTCTTGATGCGTCCGACGGCTGTATTACAATTGCAAAGTGTGAAAAGCTGGCCGCGATCATCGGTACCGGCACCGGAGCAATAGTGACCGACGAAAAAAGGGCCGAGCTTAGGCAGCGCGGTTTTAGCAACGCCTTTATCGATGGGCTTGCTGGAAGCGACGGGAAGAAACTTTTCAACGAGCGTCTTGAGTGGCTCAAAGAAAATGTCGTAACGCGCTGGTGGCGTTCGGATTATGTTTTGAGCAACCGAGAGGCCATGGTGAAAGAGCTTGGTGAGATGGGAGAGCTTGACGCCGTTCCCGCTCTTGCCGAAGCCTATTATGACCCTTATGACGGGTTGTATAGAAGTTGCGATGTTATACAGGCGCTGGCTTCGATCGTCTGGTATTATCCCAAGACCGGCTTGGATACCGTCTGCGATGCGATGAAGGAGGCGTCGGGCAACCATCCATATTTTAGCTGTCATGATGTCTCGACAAGCATTGCGATTCGTACGTTTAAAATGGGTTCATATGATCAGATCTCACAGCTTTTCAAACAAGGGGCCGCTTCAAAGTCTTTGATCGATGTCCTCGGAGGTGACGGAACTCCTGCAGCACTAGAGCTGCTGACAAAAATTGCTCAGGGTGACAGCGGATTGAAAGACTATGCAATTCAGACAATAGGCTTGATTGTGAGGGGTAAGACCGATCTCAGGCCTGTCTATTACAAGCTTGCGACGGCTTTGCTTTATTCATTGGCGATTGAAGGCAATTTGGCTGCGATCGATGAGATTGGAAAGGTCGGCAGCGGCACATCCGAAGTTTATTTGAAAAGTTTGCTGCGTAGCACGCAATTCGAGGTTCGCGAACGTGCTAAAATGTGGCTAAAAAATATTGCAGAGACGAGACAGATGTTAGGTGTCATGGGCCTAGATCAATAATTTGAACTAAGTGCTTTCGTAGATAATAAAAAACCGGCTGCAGGGGTTGATCCCTCAGCCGGTTTTTTTATTTTTATGTCATCGCGAGGCCCGAAGGGCCGTGGCGATCCAGGTTAAGTCAACGGGATTGCTTCGCTATGCTCGCAATGACGTAGACTCAAACACTTATCTTTCCAGCTTCTCCACCAATTTACGTTTGCTGTCGTAGATCTCGACTTCCAGCGGCATCTCTCCCGGAAGCGAGTGGGTCGCGCAGCCGTAGCACGGGTCGTACGAACGGAAAGCCATCTCGACCATGTTGAGGAGTCCGTCGTTGACCTTGCCCCCCTTGATGAGTCCCTGTGCCGCCTTCTTGATCGACATGCAAATTGAGGCGTGGTTGTTGGTCGTGCCGACCACAAGGTTCGCCTTCGTCACGATGCCGTTCTCGTCGGTCCAATAGTGGTGAGTGAGCGTGCCGCGCGGTGCTTCGACGATGCCGACACCTTCGGTCGGTTTCTTCGTCGGGAGCGTGCGATAGTCGCTTCCCATGATGCCGTCGTCCTTTACGAGCTCCAACATTCTTTCAGTAGCGTATGTCAGTTCGATCACGCGCGCCCAGTGCATTGCAAGGTTGTGTTTGACAGGCTTGCCTTTGAGTGTTTTGAACATCTTGTCGTACTCGGCCTGCGCAAGAGGTGTAGCCATGCCATCTGCTGCGTTGAGGCGCGAGAGCGGGGTGGCCTGATAGACGCCCGACTCGTTGCCAGCTACAAAACCTTTCCAGCCGATCTTTTTCAAGTAGGGGAATTTTAAATAGCTCCATGGCTCGACGTGTTCAGAAACGAACTCGCGATAATCCTTCGCGTCGTATTTGCAATGTTCTTTTCCTTCGGCCGACACGACACGAACCTTGCCTTCGTAGAAGTTGACTTTGTTCTTTTCGTCAACAAGTCCCATGTAGTAGGTCGGGAAGGTGAACGGATCGCTCAAAATAAGATCGACGTAAGTTTTGTTCTTCAGGACGATGTCTTCAAAAACTTTCAGAGTGAACTTTGCGAACTCGACGCCGTCTGTTGCGATTTGAATAACGCGCGCGCGTTCATCTTTCGACAGTCCTTTGCTCATGCCGCCGGGAATTGCGTTGATCGGTGTGACCGGCCTGCCTCCCATAATTTGAGCGATTTCGTGGCATTCGCGGCGCGTCTTAATGACCTTGCCGCCTACTTCAACGCCGACTTTGCGAATGACCCCCAAAATGTTACGTTCCGACTTTGGAGCGTCGGGGCCGCAGACGAAGTCGGGGCCGCCGAGTGCGTAAAAATGTGTTGTGTGATCGCCGAGGAAGAAGGCCATGTACTGAAGCTCGCGCAATTTTTTTGCAGTTGGCGTGAGCTCGATGCCGTAAACTGCGTCGCAAGCTTTGGCGCTGGCCATAAGATGCGCTTCGGGGCAGACGCCGCAGATGCGGGGCGTGATGCGCGGAAGTTCTTCGACAGGGCGGCCTTCGGCAAACTTTTCGAATCCGCGAAGTTCGGGGACCTGAAAATAGGCGTTTTCGACGTCGCCTTTATCGTTGAGGAAAATTTCGATCTTTCCGTGGCCTTCAAGTCGTGTGATTGGATCGATTGTTATTCTTTTCATTATTTTGCTCCCTTTAACATGCTGTCTGCCATTCCAAAGCGGTAGAACGTGCCGACCGGATCGACAATTCCTTCAACAATTTTGGCTGAACGGGCGGAGTCGCCGCGCGAATCGACCAAGCTTCCAATTGCCGACGCGATCTTAGCGCCCTGATCAAACACGCCGTCAGCCGGACCGTAGCAGCCGCGGCAGGGCATGTTTGCCTTCAGACACTGGGCTTCGCAACCGCTGCGGGTTGCGCTCCCCATGCAGACAAAACCTTGCTCAAGCAGACATTGCGGTTTGTTGCCGAGCTCGGCCTTCGGCGTGAGGTCGGGTTTTTCCATGTGAGGACGTTTGAATTTTTCGATGCGTACGCCTTCGGTCTTCTTTTCGAACGGGCACTCGTCGCAAACCGATTTGTCGCCAGCGCCGATGATTGAACCTTTCGGCGGAAGTTTTCCGGCGATGATCGCTTCAAGACACGCCCAGATTTGCTTGGCCACCGGAGGACAGCCGGGGATGAAGTAGTCGACATCGACTACGTCCTGCAGACGGTGCACTCTGTTGTAAAGCTCGGGGAGATGCAGCTCGCCCTCGGGCATTTTGAATTTTGTCTGTGGCATGACGCCGTTTGGATTGACCGTTGTTTCAGTTGTTTTGTACGACCTCTCAAGAATTTCTTCTTTTGTGTAGAGGTTGGCCAGAGCGGGGATGCCGCCCCAGTTCGAGCAAGCACCGAAAGCTACGAGCGTCTTTGATTTTTTGCGAAGAAGCTCGGCGATCTCTTTTGCTTCGGAGTTGCGGATGCCGCCGTTGAACATGCAGACGTCGATGTAGCCGTCGGGATAGTTCTTTACGTCTTCGTATTTGAAGTCGGCAAGGCAGGGGCAGAAGACCAAGTCTGCGACTTCCATGACCTTGAGAATGTTCTCGGCGATTTCTAGCGTTGCGATTTCGCAGCCGCCGCACGATGCCGCCCAGTAGATTCCTATTTTTAATTTTTCAGCCATAATTTTTTCCTTGAGAGGTTAAAAATCTTTTTTAGCCTGACCGTTCCAGTTAAGCGGGCCGAGTTTTCTGACCTGCTCGGTCATTTCGTTGACAACGTGCATGACGCGATCACCTTCAGCTGCTGAAATCCATTCGAGGCGGAAGCGTTCTTTTTCGATGCCGAACTGTTCGAGCATTTTTTCGAAGATCTGCATGCGACCGATGGTTTTGTAATTGCCTTCAATGTAGTGGCAATCGCCCGGATGGCAACCGGCGATCAAAACTCCGTCGGCCCCTTCGGTAAAACCTTTCAAGATGAACTGCGGATCGACTCTTCCCGAACACATCACACGGACAATTCTCATGTTGGGGGCATATTTCATGCGGCTTGTGCCGGCAAGATCAGCGCCGGTGTAGCTGCACCAGTTACAGAAAATGCCCAATATCCTTGGTTCGAAAGACATATTTTAATCTCCATGTCATCCCCGCAATCTTTTTAGCGGGGATCTAGTTTGTCATCTGGATTCCCAATTACTACCTCGGGAATGACTCCTTAAATTGAGAGAACTCCTTCAATTTCGTGCATGATCTGTGTGTCTGTGAAGTGTTTAGCCTTTATTGCTCCGCAAGGGCAGGCGGCAACGCAAGTTCCACATGCTTTGCAAAGCGCGTCGTTGACGCGCGATTTCTTTTTCACTGCGTCGAATTCGACCGCTTTGTAGGGGCACATGTCGTTGCAGATCTTGCAGCCGGTGCATCGCTCTTCGATTATTTCGGCACCGACACCTTCGATCTGCACTTTGCCTTTGGCGATCGCCGTAAGAACCTGCGCTGCAGCGGCACTTGCCTGCGCGACCGTGTCGGGAATGTCTTTTGGACCCTGACAGCAGCCGGCTACAAATACGCCGTCGCTAGCAGTTGAAACCGGCGCAAGTTTTGGATGCTTTTCTGTGAACCAGCCCTCTTTGCCCTGACAGAGTTTGATGAGGTGGGCAATTTCGGGGGCGTCTTCTTTTGCTTCAAGCGCGGTGCAGAGGACGACCATGTCGACAGGAATTCGGCGTGTTTGTCCGACTAGTGTGTCTTCGCACTGAACAACTAGTTTTCCTTTTTCTTCGGGGAACATTGCGTAGTCGGTGACGCTTGCCGCTTTGCCGCGAACGAATCGCACGCCTTCTTCAAGGAGGCGGTTGTAAAATTCTTCGTAGCCTTTTCCGAAAGCCCTCATATCGATGTAGAAGTCGTAAACTTCGGCGCCGGTCTTTTCTTTGACTAGATGCGCGAACTTGAGCGCGTACATGCAGCAGACGCGGCTGCAATACTCGTGGTGTTCTTTATCACGGCTGCCGATGCAGTGGATGATGGCGATCGATCTTGGCGCTTCGCCGTTTTCGCAAAGTATCGCGCCGCCGGTTGCACCTGATGCGCAGTTGAGGCGCTCAAATTCGATCGCTGAAATGACGTTCGGTAGTTTTCCGTAGCCGTATTGGGTCATGACGCTTGGATCGAACGTTTTAAATCCGGTCGCGACTATCACGTTGCCGACTTCGATGTCGATGACTGTGTCGGTCATGTTGTGATCGATCGCATCTTTTGGACACTGTTTGACGCAGATTTTGCATTTGCCGTTCTTAAAATAGATGCAGCTATCTTTGTCGATGACTGGAACGTTCGGTACGGCCTGCAGCGTCGGCATGTAGATCGCTTTCGGGGGGCCGAGCGTTATCGAGCTGTGTACGACTTTTTTGTCGCCTTTCGGTTTTTCAAGACGCCATGCGGGGCATTTTTGCCAGCATTCGCCGCAGCCGTTGCATTTGTTCACGTCGACGTAGCGGGCTTTCATGCGGACGGTCGCTTTGAAATTTCCGACGTAGCCGTCGATCTTTTCGACCTGACTGTACGAAAGGAGGGTGATGTTTGGATGCTGTCCGACCGACACCATTTTCGGCGTCAAAATACACGCGGCGCAATCGAGCGTTGGAAATGTTTTGTCGAACTGTGCCATGTGGCCGCCGATCGAAGGCTCGGCTTCGACGAGATAAACTTTTCTGCCCGAGTCGGCGATGTCGACAGCAGCTTGAATGCCTGCGATACCGCCACCGATGATGAGCGTCGCCGGATTCATCGGAGCTTCGCGGTCTTGCAGCGGCTCGTTGTAGTTGGAGCGGTAGATAGCTCCTGTGACAAGGGCTTTTGCTTTTTCGGTTGCGGCGGCTTTGTCTTCGTGGACCCACGAGCAGTGCTCGCGGATGTTGGCCATCTGGAAAAGATATTTGTTGATGCCGGCTTTTTGGCACGCTTTGCGGAAGGTGTTCTCGTGCATTAGCGGGCTGCATGCGGCGACGACTACTCGGTCGAGTTTTTCTTTTTTAATGTCGTCGACGATCAACGCCTGTCCCGGGTCGGAGCACATGAATTTGTACTCTTTTGCAACGACAACGTTCGGCTGTTTTTTTGCGTGTTCGACAACTTCGGCTACGTTCACTTTGCCGGCGATGTTTGTGCCGCAGTGGCAGACATAAACGCCGATTCTTGGTTGTGTCATTTTCTACTCCTTATGTCATTCCCGCGGCTTTAAGCGGGAAGCTCGTTTCTATCAACCGGTTCCCCGATTACTCCCTCGGGGATGACAGGCACTAGTTATGCAAACCTCCTCAAAAGTGCGTCGGCGCTTACAACTTCGGTGCCGAACCCGAGCGCCTTGGGCTCCATGCCTAGCGCAAGTCCCATCAGCTGCGTGAAATATAGAATTGGCAGATTGAGTTTTAAACCGTAAACGCGGTTGATGCGTTTTTGATAAGCGTCTAGATTCATCTGGCAGAGCGGGCAGGGGCAGACAATAACTTCGGCGCCGTAGTGTGCCGCACAGTCCATGATGTTTTTTGAAAGACGCATGCCGATCTCTTCTTCGGTTCCCATGATCGAGCCGCCGCAGCAGTGTGCCTTCATCGGATAGTGCGTCGGTGTGGCACCGAGGGCGGCCATTAATTCTTCAAGGTGCTGCGGATTTTCTGTGTCGTCGAGGCCCGTTTTGGGGCGGACGATCTGGCAGCCGTAGTAGCAGGCGACTTTGAGATCTTTCAGCGGTTTTTTAACTTTGGCTTTAATTGCGTCGAGGCCTACGTCGCTGACGAAAATGTCGAGCAGGTGTCTGACTTTGACCGAGCCGTCGTACTGAAGGCCACCCTCAGCGAGGGCTTCGTTGACCTTACGGCTGACGTCTGGAAATTCTTTCATGTACTTGTTGGTTTTTGTCAGCCCGACAAAACAGCCGCTGCATGGAGCGACGACGTCGCGCCCGCTCTTTGCCGCGATTGCCAAGTTGCGCGCCGAAATTGCAAACGATGTCATCTCTTTGATCGACATGTAGGCGGTGGCACCGCAGCAATTCCAGTCGTCGAGTTCGTTGAGTTTGACACCCAGCGATTTACAGACTTCTTGTGTCGAATGCTCGTAAGCCGGAGCCGACGAGTGAAGCGAACAGCCGGGGTAGTAGGTGTATTCCATTTTTCCTCCATGTGATTCATCTTGCGTCATCCCCGCGGTGGTCAGCGGGGAACTAGATTGCTACGAACGAGATTCCCGATCACTACCTCGGGAATGACAGTACTACGGCAGCGTGCTAAGTGATTCGGCTTTTTTTACGATCTTTTTGAAGCCTTCCAGATCGCGGATCTTGTGTTGTTTGAGCGGTAGACGTCCTTTGAGAAACAGGCCAAGCCCTAGGAACGTATTTTTCACTGCGCCAATTGGATTGGCCCAAGCGAAGAAGCGGGCAAGGAGCTCGGCTTCGTTGTTGCGGCCGTATTTATTGACGACCGTCATAAAACATTTGCCGAGTTTGTATCCGCGCTTTTGAATGCCGAACTTGTCGCGGGCCGAGAGGCGTTTGTAGGCGTACATGAGGTCGGTGACCTTGATGCCTCGAGGGCAGCGGACGTAGCACGAATAGCACGATGTGCAGAGCCAGATGTCTGGGCTCGATAAAACCTCGTCACGCATACCGGCGCGGGTCATAGCGATAAGTCTGCGCGGTGAATGTGTCATGAGGTGGCTGGTGGGGCAGCTGCCGGAGCAGGTACCGCATTGGATGCAATCTACGATCTGCTCGCCGCCGGGGATAGATTTTATCTCGTCAATAAAGTCGAGTTTCATCTCTCCTTCGCGACGGATTTCCTGTTTCTCTTTCATGAAGGTGACCCCCTTAAGTGTTGAAGAAACTTAAACTAATTGTGCGGAAGAGTGAGACGCACGGATAGCCGAAATAGGGTGAGGCGTCAAATGAAAAAACCGCAATAACTTACTATTTTTCCAAGGTTTTTATCGCGTCCTATAATATATTCTTGCAAAAATCATTAAATAGTATAATAGCGCCCGCCGATATGGAATTTAATAAACTTAGAGAAAACAAATGGTTCGAATTGGGCGCTTATGGGCTTGCCGCCGGCGCCGGTGCCGGAATTGTTAAGTTCGCTGAAATGGGCATCAGAAGGTCTGTTGTCAATAATCTTGAAAATCAGATGGCGCTTGTCAATTCGGTTTGCGGTACAAATCTGCAGAAGGAACAGTTTGGCCGCCTCTATACAAGCGATGCATGGGCTGCTCAAAGCAATCCATGGGTGGCGAGTGATTTTTTTGTGCGTCAAACAAGCGATACTTTGATGGCCCTTTTGGGGACAATGGTCGTTCCGATCGCCATCGGGAGATTTGTTGGTTGCGCGCTTGGTGGCAATGAAAACGACAGAATGGTCGGGCAGGCGACCGGTTTTGCCTACGCCCTTTTGTCGATAAACAGCCTGTCTAACCGGTTCAAATTATATTCACATCTTTTATCGGCGATGCCGAAAAACGGTTTTGGGAATTTAAGCCCTGTTTGCAAAGAAGCTAGAAACATCGAGGCGGAAGCCGCCGCTGCAGAGGCCGCAGCTATGCAGATGGCTAGATTTGCCGTTGAGAAGATTTCGGCGCTGCCGGAATTTTGCATCGAAACAAGTTTAAGCGTTTTTTTAGGTCCGAAGCTTGCGCATGCGTTTGTGTCGGGAACGATGCAGCCAAACTTTGCGGCGCGAGAAGTGGCGTCGATAGAATCGATGCAGCACATATTTGATGCTCAGCTTTGCGCGAAGGGAAATTCGTCTGCTTGCGCCAGAAATTACGCCCCCGGTGGAGCCATGTTTTTCGGTGGTTTCAATGCCGCCGGAGTAGGTGCTATTTCAGGGGCGGGGAGCTTTGTGTTTTCGGGGGGCGCGCTGTTTGCTCCGCAGCCGGTTCCAATTTTAGCGTACTAGATTTTAAAATAAAAATCCCGCGTCTCTTACGAGACGCGGGATTTTTTTTGAACTCATTTAAACTAATTAAACCATCTTAAACTACGTTAAACAACTTAAACTATTTATTATTCAACGTGAGTTACAACAAAGCCCATCAGCTTAGGATCATAGCTTGAGGTGATGGTGACTTCTTTCTTTTCTTTTCCAAGAACGTTGGCTTTCCAGTTCTCAAAGTGACGAGCCGGCATCTTCACTTCTTTTTTGTCCTTGATGACCGTGACTGTTCCGCCGTTTTCGTTGGTGTAGCTGTGGAAGACGACCTTTTCTTTTGCGATGTCGCCGTCTTTGAATTTCTTGAGGACCTTGGCATCTTCGGTCTTGCCGGCTGTTGTCACAACAACTTTTTCTTTGGCCTTTTCTTTCATGTCAGGTGTGTTGAGCTTTTCTTTGGCCTTGATGTTGAGTTCGTCGTTCTTTTCGGTGACTACGACTTTGGCTTTGCCGCTTTCGTGTGTCGCTGAATCTTTGACCTTTTCCTTGATCGTGGTCTTTGTTTCGTTGGTGTTCTTGTTGACGACTGTCTTGACTTCTTCTTTTGCTTTTACTTCAGGTGTCTTTGTTGCTGTCTTCTCTGTCGTTACTATCTTGTTCGCCGTCTCTTTTGTCTTTTCGACCGTCTTTGTCTCTGCCTTGACTGTGAAGCTTACGCCTGCCACGAAAGCAAGCGCCACTACTGTTGCTAAAACCTTTTTCATATGCCCCTCCTTATAGGGTTTGTTTGTTTGTCTGTCTAAAGCGTGCGGCAATTTACCACATTTTTAGAGAATGGCAAGGGAGAGATTGATATTAAATATGAAGGCGTCGCGATTTTGTCCCCTAACGTTCGCAAAATTGTGCGATCTTTCATAGCCAAAACCGAAGTCTGTCTTTAGACGACCGCCCATTGGAAAATCGACGCCTATGCAAGGCCGATATCTCTCTTCGGTGGCGTTTTTACCCCGACGTTCGTAGGCAAAGCCAAGTCGGGCGCGCGATTTTAGCCCGAGATCGTAATAATAGGTAAGGTAAATTCCGTCGCCGTCGGGGCCAAGCGGCGAACCCATAAGTTCATTATTTAAAGTAAGTCCCGCAGTCCACGTCCCTGCTTTTGCGTGAAGCGGCGGAGTGTGAAAATATTCCGCTCGCAGAGCCATGTTGTTTATGCGTCCCAAAACTGGGAGGTAGATGCCGGCGTTAAGTGAAGTTCTGTCGGCAAAATCTTCTTCTTCGGCCATGACTTCAAAATAGAGCTCTGCGGCACTTACTGGCGGAAGAGTAACTTTTGCGTCGAAATTTAACATGCGGCTGGAAACTCCGCCGCCGCCACCTGCGATCAAACTGTAAGCAACTCCGGCTTCAAAATATTTTGTCGGCGCAATCGAAAGTTTACCGCCGGTGAACTTTGCGTTTTTGTAGCCGTAGTCGGGGCCGAGACTTGCAACGAAAGCCGAAAACTTTGCGGGGCCGGCTGCGTTTAAAAACGACGGCAGCTCGAACGGGTAGGGCGTAGAAAATTTTACAATGTCAAACGGCCGTGTGTTCGTCGAAAATAGCAGGCCGCCAAATTCGCTTTGGCCGAATGTCAATTCGTCGCGGCCGGCTTCAAGTTCGAAATTGCCGACGCCGATCTTCGCGTAGAGCTTTTGAACGAAGATCTTGTCTTCATCGACCGGCGTGTCGGAGGCCTGAAACTGAAAACGCGGCTGAGCGAACGCGGCAAATACCGGCGTTGATATCCAATGTGTCGTTTCGAATGAAAAATTCTTGCCGGTTTGCGTGTGACGACCGCCGTTGTAAGCGGCAAGAGGGTGCAAAATTGCACCGGTCGGCCTGCTTCCATAAAAAGGGATGTTTCTCACCGGCCTGCCAAGCGACGTGAAATCGAATGTCAGTTTTTCGATCGGAGCTGCGTTCCAGAATTTTGCTTCGCTATCTTTTTGCAGCTGTTTGATGTCGGCGTCGAGCTGTCGTTTGTAATATTTAATGATGCGGTTTGCGGCGATCTTGTCGAATGGTCTGTTCAAACGCGAAAAATTATTTTCGGCTTCCAGAACAAGTCGAGCCGCTTCGCTTTTTGTGACCGGACGCTGGCCTTTAATGTAGGTGTCGATAATTCCAAGTGCGGCAAGCCTGTCGAGGGCGCGATAGGTGGCGTCACCGGTCGGCAGGTTGATCGACGTTATGGCGAAGGCCTCGGCCGGCCATAAAAATAGAGCGGCGATCGCGCTAAATAAAAAAACGATCTGTTTTAAATTTCTCTTCATTTAATTTTGTAAAGATAGAAATCGAACGCGCCGTTTTTGCAAATGACCGTTTCCAACTCGCCCGATTTTTCTGCTTTCTCGAGCATGGCCTTTAGTTGGTGGTCGTAGTCGAACCGTATTTCGTTTTTTCCGTCGAAATTTTCCACGTCGAATCTTGCCGTCAAAAATTGTTTTTGCCGAGCGACCAGCTCGCCCCAGATCTTTTCGCTCCCCAAATAGTCGAACATTCTGTGAACGACCAAGTCTTTCTTATGCAGGAGGAGCGTTGCCGACGGATCGGGAATGGCGTTCGTCACGAGCCCTTTTTTAATGTCTATTTTTTCGGCGATGCACGAAACCGCGTTTGAAAAGTCGGCCTTGCCGAAATAGTCGGACGGATACGAGACGCATATTTTGCAAAATATTTCGAGGTTCACAGCGGCCAATAAGATGAGGCTCACCGCGGAAATTTTAACGAAGCCCGCTTTTCTGACATCGAGCCACGCGGAAATCACCGCAAGAGCGATTGTTAGGTCGATATAAAATCTGAACCAAGACTCCGAGTGTTTCACGCAAAAAAGGACGGTGACGATCACGATCGCGATAGTTTTCACGGTTCGTTTCGAGATGTTTTTTGTGAGCGCGGCAAAAACTCCAAGAAACAAAAGCGCGGCGAGTGAAACGCACCTTGCGATTATCATCAGCACAAAATAAACGTCGCCGTTTTTGATCCCCGACGTGCACGGTTTGACTAGAAAAATGAAAAACATTTCCCACAAGGGCCGTGCCTGAAGGTGCGAGTACATCCTTGTCGTTTGTTCTAAGAATTGAGTTTGAAATTCGGCGAAGTGGGTTACGACGTAAAATAGCCACGGCGTCATTAAAAGAAGCGTGCAAATGCAAAGGAGCAAAACACTTTTCATCCGGCGCGCAAAATCGTTCTTTCCAAGCATTAAGATCGCCACGGCCGGCACAAGAAATATGGCGTTGTAGTGCATGTAGGCGGCTGCCGCCAGAAGTACGGACCAAAAAAATATCGAACGTGTTTTGACTTTTTCCGCTTCATTTTCATCGAACTGCCAGAGCCGAAGAATGAGAATTGCTCCCAGCACGCCAATTGCCCATTCTGGTCTTAGCACGTGCGTTGCGTAAATAAAGACGGGCATTGTTACGATCGTGCAAATCACAAGCAGAGCAGATTTCTTTGTGACCGCTTGATTCTTTAAAAAACGCCAGAGTTCGGCCAGAAGGGGGAGCCACAAAAGCTGCTGGCCAAGATAGATAAATGATGTCTCTTTTATCGCGAACAGTTTTGTCCATGCATAGACAAAAACGCCGTAGAGCGGCATGATGTTGAAGTTCGCCGCATCGTAGCTCGGATTTGCCCACGCAAAGTAGGGGGCGCGAAAAATCCCGTTTTCGAGGAGGTCTCTCCCTGCGGTCAGGAAAGCTACGTCGTCGGGCCACGGCATCGGCATAAGCGGCCACGCGAGGTTGATTAAAACGGCTGCCAGAAAAAATAAAATTATGGGCATATTTGGTGCGGCGGAAGCTATTCAAATTGTTGCATTAATTCAATAACTATATTATCAGCCTCGCCATGCAAAAAGACTACAAACCTCTGGAACTCGAGCCCAAGTGGCAAAAAGAGTGGGAAACTTCAAAAATTTTCAACGTGACCGAAGACGCAAGCCGCCCGAAATATTACGTCCTCGAAATGTTGCCCTATCCGTCGGGCCGGCTTCACATGGGGCACGTTAGAAATTACACGATCGGCGACCTTATTTCGCGTTACAAAGTGATGAAGGGCTTTAATGTTTTGCATCCGATCGGATGGGACGCATTTGGTATGCCGGCCGAAAATGCGGCGATAAAAAACAAACTTCATCCTGCAAAATGGACGTTCGACAACATCGATTACATGCGCGTGCAGTTCAAGCGTCTCGGCATTTCCTACGACTGGACGCGCGAAGTTGCGACCTGCACCCCCGAGTACTACCGTTGGGAGCAGCTCGTTTTTCTGCGTATGTTCGAAAAGGGGGTCGTCACCCGCAAAGAGTCGCCAGTCAACTGGTGCAACACTTGCCAGACGGTGCTTGCCAACGAGCAGAGCGAAGGTGGAAAATGCTGGAGATGCGATTCTCCCGTCGAGCTTAAGCCGATGACGCAGTGGTTTGTGAGGCTCCCGCTTTACGCCGAAGAACTTTTGAAAGATATCGACACGCTCGAAGGCTGGCCCGAACGCGTGAAAGTCATGCAGCGCGCTTGGATCGGCAAAAGCATCGGCGCGTCGGTTAAGTTTAAACTTTGTGATGACGTCATCCCCGCGGTAGATCCAATCGAGATCTTCACAACTCGCCCCGACACAATTTTCGGTGCGACATTTATGAGCCTTGCCGCCGAGCATCCGCTGGTGGAAAAACTGACGCGTGGGACAGAACACGAGGCGAAGGTCAAAGAGTTTGTCCAGCGCACGAAAAAGATCGGTCGCCTCGACCGCATTTCGGGCAACTTCGAGAAGGATGGCGTCTTCACCGGCGCTTATTGTACAAATCCGGTCACCGGCTGGAAGATGCCGATCTACGCCGCAAACTTTGTGTTGATGGATTACGGCACGGGAGCCGTCATGGCCGTTCCGGCGCACGATCAGCGCGATTTCGATTTTGCGAAAAAGTATGACCTGCCGATCAAACAGGTTGTCATCCCCGCGGTAGTAAGCGGGGAGCCCGCGAGTTTCCCCCTCCAAAATGCCGGCGGGCAGGCGCTTAAAACCGCGGGAATGACAGACGCTTCTCCTTGCGATGACATCAAGTGCGCCTTTGAAGATGCCGGCACGCTTGTCAACTCGGGCGAATTTAGCGGGATGTCGAGCGAAGAGGCTAAAACCGCCATTGTCAATCAACTTAAAAAACAAGGAGTTGGAGACTTTACTGTCAACTTTAAGTTGAAGGATTGGTGTATCTCGCGTCAGCGCTATTGGGGGACTCCGATCCCCGTCATTTATTGCGACAAGTGCGGCATTGTGCCGGTACCTGAAAACGAGCTTCCGGTGAAACTTCCCGACGAAGCGGCGTTGACAGGCGAAGGTGGCTCGCCACTTGCGAAAGTTGCCGACTTTGTAAATTGCAAATGTCCCAAGTGTGGTGGCGCGGCTCGTCGCGAAACCGACACAATGGACACCTTCGTCGAGTCGAGCTGGTATTTCCTGCGCTATTGCTCGCCGAATTACGAAGGGGGACCGGTCGATCCGGCCGCCGGAAAATATTGGATGCCGGTCGATCAGTACATCGGCGGCATTGAGCACGCGGTCGGACATCTTTTGTACTGCCGCTTCTACATGAAAATTTTGCGAGACCTCGGGCTGCTGAAATTTTCCGAATCGAACGAGCCGGTGAAAAATCTTCTCACACAGGGTATGGTCACTCTCGGCGGCGCCGCAATGAGCAAGTCGCGCGGCAACATCGTCGATCCCGACAAGATCATTTCTGAATACGGCGCCGACACGGCCCGCGTTTTCATTCTTTTCGCCGCGCCCCCCGAAAAAGATCTGGAGTGGAGCGACAAGGGAATTGACGGCTCGTGGCGTTTTTTAAACCGCGTCTGGAGAATTTGCCACGCTGCGTTTGAAGCCGACCCGTCAGGGGGAGCCGCTTGCAACGCCGAACTCGAAAAGTGGATGCATAAAACCATCAAGCGCGTTACCGACGACATCGAGCGTTATCATTATAATACGGCTATCTCAGCGATCATGGAATTTGTGAACTACCTCTACAGCGTCGATTCAAAAACTCTGACAAAGTCGAGTGCCGAGCTTCTGATCAAGCTTATGTCGCCGATCGCGCCGCACATGTGCGAAGAGCTCTGGCGCGACGCTGGTCACAGCGATTCGATCGCGAAGGTTGAATGGCCGGCGTTCGACGCCTCAAAGGTCGCCGAGGAAAAGATCACGATTCCGGTGCAGGTCAACGGAAAGTTGCGTGACAAGATCGAAGTCGACGCGACTTTGGGCGACGACGAAGTCAAAGCTGCCGCGACCAAGGCCGAAAAGATCGCGCCGCTTGTCGCCGGCAAAACGATCAAGCAGATAATTTACGTTAAGGGGCGCATGGTCAATATCGTATGCCCAAATTAGATCTAAATACGCTCGATAAAGAACTTCGCGAAAAGACTTTAAGACCGGTCTATCTGATTTACGGGCCCGAGCCTTACATTGCCGCGACGGCGCTTGCGCGCATTCGGGAATATTTTGCAAAAGTTTGCGGCGGCGATTTTGAGCCCGACCGCTATTCGGCAAAGAACAGCTCGCTGGCCGAGATTATTGCTTCGGCCGACACCGTTTCGATGTGGGCAAAGTTGCGACTTGTGATTGTCAGTGAAGCCGATGCGGTCAAAGAGACGAAAGAGCTCGAGCGCTATTTGAAAAAACCCAACCGCGACGCATGTATCGTTTTCGTCGCCGAAAAGGCCGACGGCCGCACGAAGTTTGTGTCGCTGGTCAGCGGGGCGGGGGGCGCGATCGAATGCAAAGCTCCTTACGAAAATAAACTCCCCGAATGGATTCGCATGGAGGCGACGCAGCGTTTTAAAAAAATGGTTTCGCTGGACGCGGCTAGACTCATGGTTGAGCTGGTTGGTACAAGTTTGGGCGAGCTCTCAGGTGCTATCGAAAAGATCGTTTTGTACATCGGCGCCAAACCTCAAATCGACAGCGACGACGTTGAAACTGTGCTGACTGAGACGGGCCGCAAAGATGTTTTTAAATTTTGCGATGCGGTCGGAACAAGAAAAATAAAAGACGCGTTGCATGCGCTCGAAAGGCTTTCGGCGTTTGACGAGAGCGAAGTTATGCTTTTGACGATGCTGGCCAGACATTTCAGGTTGCTTCTGAAGGCGAGGGAGGCGATGGCGAAAGGGTCGACCGACAAGTACGCGATCGCGCAGCAGCTTGGCATCAATCCGTTTCACGCCGACAATTACATTGCGCAGGCGCGCCTATTTTCGATGAACGAACTTAAACGGAGTTTTGCAAAGCTCTACAAGACCGACAAGCTCATCAAGTCGAGCAGGCTTCCAAAGCAGGTCATCCTAAAAAACTGCGTGACCGAACTTTTAAAGCGGAAATAACAGAATTAACTGACCTAACTGACAAAACCGAATTAACCGTTTTTCAAGTCATTCCAGCGAAGGCTGGAATCCCCCGCACATCCCACGCCGCTTTAGGGCTTTCTTGCGCTTGGTCAAAGCTCGCTAAGTTGTTGGAGCATAAGCCAAGCCAAGAACCGCTATTGCAATAACGAGAGCGTTTGTCCTGCCCATCCTCATTGTACCGTTTTATTCTTAACGTGAAATCATGACAGCAGGGTAGAAAATGGCGCGGTTCTAAGGCATTGTCTTTGAAAATTTATGACGCTCACTTTGAACTGCAGCCGCAATAAATCCCTAAAGCGGCTTTCTCACAAGTTGCGTCATTGCGAACGAAGTGACCTGCCCGCCATGCGAGCAAGGCGAGGCAGGCGGGAGCAATCTCCCTTCCACCTCAGATAACTAATTTTCGAGAACAGAGAATTGAACGATTGCTTTACATTTTGCGGGTCCTGTCGCGTGACAGCCCCAATTTTGGCATCGGCTAGCCTGTCCCGACAGCCGCACTGTTTTTGCACCAAAAACAGTTTGCGGTGTCGAGGATCCTCGATTTGGTACTCATTTTTTTAGAAAAAATAATACCAAATCGGGACTGACAAAATTGGGGCACCCCGTCACACGCCACCCGCACAAAACAGTGTCAAACAGTTAGGTCAGTTGAGTCGGTTATTTCGGTTAATTCAGTTAGGCAGCCCAACGGAACTAACTGACAAAACTGACAAAACCGAATTAACCGTTTTTCAAGTCATTCCACTGCCCCACGTATGTCATCCCCGAGGTAGTAATCGGGGACCTCGTTTACATCCCTTGCGTCATTGCGAACGAAGTGAAGCAATCCAGTTCGCTTCCCATGCCATTCCAGCGAACGCTGGAATCCCCCGCACATCCCACGCCGCTTTAGGGCTTTCTTGCGCTTTGTCAAAGCTCGCTAAGTTGTTGGAGCATAAGCCAAGCCAAGAACCGCTATTGCAATAACGAGAGCGTTTGTCCTGCCCATCCTCATTGTACCGTTTTATTCTTAACGTGAAATCATGACAGCAGGGTAGAACTTGGCGCGGTTCTAAGGCATTGTCTTTGAAAATTTATGACGCTCGCCTTGAACTGCAGCCGCAATAAATCCCTAAAGCGGCTTTTTCACAAGTTACGTCATTGCGAGTGAAACGAAGCAATCCAGTTCGCTTCCCATGCCATTCCAGTGAATTGAGCTCAAACGATAGCAGTCGGATGCGAACTTCTACGCTGTTGGGTGCGATAGTGTAAAAATAACTTAACACTTTGATTTTTTACGAGCATTTTTCAATCAAATTGCTTGCTAAAAAACTAACTTTATAGAATGAGATTTAGCATGAATAACTCACAAGCAGAAGCCTCTCCGTTTTTGAAATGGGCCGGAGGGAAGACTCAGCTTCTGGAACAATTAAAAAATTTTTTTCCGAAACAACTAAACGGAAAGGGTGAAATTAAGTATTATTATGAACCTTTTTTGGGTAGTGGAGCGCTTTTTTTTTGGGTGATGCAGAATTGTGCAATTGAAAAAGCGTACATTAATGAGTTAAATCCAGAAATCTATTTGTGCTATCGTACAATTCAAAGAGATGTGTCAGCTGTTGTCAGACATCTGAAATCTCTTGAAAGAAAGTATCATAGCCTAACTGCAGAAGGACAAGAGAGTTATTATTATAAAATTCGTGATTTATATAATCGATCACGCGATGCGATTAATTTTAAAAAATATTCAAGGAATTTGCATCCTGAGCGGGTTGCCATGACCATTTTCCTGAATCGAACCTGCTATAATGGTTTGTACCGAGTTAATTCAAAGGGTGAGTTTAATGTTCCCTTTGGTAGATATAAAAATCCAACAATTTGTAATTCTGAGAATTTGTTGAATGTGAATAAACTATTGCACAAAACCGAAATTACTAATGATGATTTTTCGATAATACTCAAACAGATCAAACCAAGTTCTTTTGTTTATTTTGACCCTCCGTATAGACCCCTAAACAAGACTTCAAAGTTTACATCCTATTCAACAAATACCTTTGATGATTATGAGCAAAAAAGGTTGGCGGATGTTATTAAAAAGCTTGAGCGTATTGATGAAGTTAAAGTTATGTTGAGTAATTCTGATCCCAAAAACGAAGATCCAAACGATGATTTTTTTGATAACTTATACTGTGACTTTAATTTGGCCCGATTGAAAGCAAAGAGGATGATTAATTGTAATGCAACAAAACGCGGCGCTATAAATGAGATATTAGTAATGAATTATTAGGAGTAGAAAATGATCAATAAGGGTAAGGGCGGAGCCAATACAAAGACAGGTCTTGTTTTTGAAGGGCAAACAGATTTGTCCACATTTCTTAATTCCCAAAAGAATTATCACGTTAAGGGCGGCATTGTTTATTTTAAAAATAGAGAAGTTGCGAGGGTGTTTAAGAAGTACAAACTTTATAAGTTTTTGGAGGAGTATGACATTGACTGGCGCAATATTCTTTCAAAGAAACTGCTGCCGGATGATTCAATATATGTCATCGTCAGTAATACTATTTATATCATTGAGTGTAAGTTTCAAAAAGTTGCTGGCTCTGTTGATGAAAAACTTCAAACCTGTGATTTTAAGAAAAAACAATATCAGAAGCTATTCTCTAGAGCCAATATCGAAGTCGAATATATGTATCTTTTAAGTGATTGGTTCAAAAAGTCAGCATACAAGGACGTTCTAGACTATATTATCAGTGTAAGATGCAAATATTATTTTAACTATATACCTTTGAGCGAGTTAGGGCTTCCTGTCCCCAATTCTGATTGTGATTAGAGTTTTATGTTTCATCCCGCTAATGGCAACTACATTGGACAGAATTACAACTGGGTAACCCTATGGATTCTTTGAAAGGCTTTTTACAGTCACTAATTCCTGAACAGACCATTGTATCAAATAAACTAACAGTCGAAGAGGCAAGGCTTGTAGTTTCAAAAATGAACGAATATTTTTTTACTAATTATGAAGGGATTGGCACGACAAACATCTTAGATAACGATTATGAATTTATCTCAGAATTTCATAAATTCTGGGAAAGGAATCATAAAGAGATATTAAATCCAAGCATTGATCTTTCACGATGTGAGGCCATAGCAGATATATTGCATGATATTTATATTAAATACGACAAGAAACCATTTTATAACATATATGATACTTGCGGGCTTACATCTCAAGAGATATGCAGAATACGCTATTTCTCCTCCAATCAAGATTTCAGGGGCTCACGTAGCTTTTCAGAATTAGCAGAAATTTATCGTGTCGATCCCTCTATATTTGATACTGAAAAAATTTATGAGAAGCCGGTCGACTTTATAAAAGATATTGGGATATCTGGACTATCACAAAATGATAAACGCATTCATTTTGCCAGCAATGCAGCTAAGCTTCTCATCGACAATAAAATAGAACCTTACGATTTATTGTCATTCTGCACCAATGATATTGCCCAAGTGAGGCAATTATTAGTGAGTAATAAGGGTGCCGGGTATGGAAACAAAAAGGCTGACATGTTTCTTCGTGATATGGTCGTATTGAAGGTGTGGAATAATGTAACCAATTTCGATGTTATTGATGTTGCTAGTGATGTGAACACGATAAAGGTTGCTCTTCGTTGTGGCATTCTGAAGACGGACATTGTTCTAATTTCAAGTTTTTTGGATATCTTCAGCTATCAGTATTCGTTAATTGACACAATGAATGCTAAAGCTTGGCGAGAGGTTTGGAATGCTTGGCAGAGGAAATATCCCACAGAGTGCATCGAAAGCCCTTCTCTCATGGATTATCTTGTGTATAGAATTGTAGGACGAGAGTTTTGTAAAGAGTCTTTGTATACATTTCGCTGCGAAACAGGTGCTCATACATTTAAGTGGCATTCAGCAAAAAACAGAACCTGTCAAATATGCCATAAACAAGGACAAAGGCACAAAGCAGAGGTTGTGAAAAAAACATTGCCGTGTGCTGACAATGAAGGCCATATTTTTTTTGAAAAGAATATTAATGTTAACACCGATAATGCTGTTTTGGCTGGTATGAAAACATGTCCTTTTGTTTGTGTATGTTGTCCTTCTAACAATAGATTTAAAAAGTACAATCCACCAAAATCTATTAGTATCCTTGGACGAACAGGTTGGGACAGTGCCAAAGCCAGAAGAGATGAGGGTGGTGGTGGGCTCATGTCTTAAAATTATATGGAACATATAGAACCTGAAATTACTACTGTGTGGTCGTTTGCTAATCGTGGTAAGTGGGCTACCCACAATCCAAAATATAGAGGAAATTGGGCCCCTCAAATTCCTCGAAATGTCATTTTAAAATATTCCAAAGAAGGAGACCTAGTTCTTGATCCCATGGTTGGGGCTGGGACCACGTTGGTAGAAACAAAGCTTCTCAACCGCAATGCGATTGGTATAGATATTAATCCAGCTGCGGTGAGCTTGACCGCAGAGCATTTAAAATTTAGCGTTAATAACAAAAGTCAGCAGGAGTGTTATGTTGGTGATGTTAGGTGTTTAAATAAAATTCCTGATGAGTCGATTGACCTTGTATGTACTCACCCCCCTTACCTGAATATCATTAAATATTCTGATGGCAAAATACAG
This sequence comes from uncultured Pseudomonadota bacterium, assembly GCA_964647545.1. Lineage (GTDB taxonomy): Bacteria > UBA10199 > UBA10199 > 1-14-0-20-49-13 > CAZYHS01. Next base: position 73,980 of record CAZYHS010000006.1, read on the forward strand.
GAGGACCTATCCAACATAGGTAGTCTTGCCAAGTTTCTTGTGCGGTTTGAACCTGCAATCAAGGAATTATATAGAGTATTAAAGCCAAATCATTACTGTGCAATTCTTATAGGTGATACCAGGCGAAAACGTCATTTTGTTCCAGTTGCATATAATTTGATGTCACTGTTCATGAAAAATGGTTTCATATTAAAAGAGGACATTATTAAAATTCAGCATAATTGCCAAACGACACCCAAGTGGCGTGCCATGGTGGAAAAATATGATTTTTATTTGATAATGCACGAGCATCTTTTAATATTCAGAAAACCAGCAAGTAAGGAAGATTTGCAACACTGCAAAGAGAGCACTCTTGTTTAAGCAACACCAGTAACCGATCAAACGCTCATTTAAGCCCAATTCGATTGTCGCTGAAGAAACGTTTAACGCAAAAGCCTGACTCGAAATAGTCGGGCTTTTTTGTTTCGGTGATTTCCGTTTAGTCCGTTAACAGAATTAACTGACCTAACTGACAAAACCGAATTAACTATTTGATACAATTTTCTGCGGGTGGCGCGTGACGGGGTGCCCCAATTTTGCCAGTCCCGATTTGGTATTATTTTTTTCTGAAAAAATGAGTACCAAATCGAGGATCCTCGACACCGCAAACTATTTTTGATGCAAAAACAGTGCGGCTGTCGGGACAGGCTAGCCGATGCCAAAATTGGGGCTGTCACGTGACAGGACCTGCAAAATGTCCGTAATCGCTCGATTCCGAATCCGCGAAAATTAATTATCTGGAGTGGAAGGGAGATTGCCGCGGCCCTTGCGGGCCTCGCAATGACGCAAGGGGCGTCAACGAGTTCCCCGATTAATGCCTCGGGGATGACGGCGAATAGGAAAACTATCCAAATTTATGTTTGACATCCCGCGCTAATTTTCATAAACGCGTTGAGCAAGTTATGAGT
>CAZYHS010000007.1:0-46943 GCA_964647545.1 uncultured Pseudomonadota bacterium
AAACAAAAGTCGTGTACACAAGAGCCGGCATAAACGCAGACGGAGAGTTTGCAGTGATCGATAATACAAACGCATTTAGCGCCTCATTGTTTGCGTCTTATGATGGCGATGCAGTTGCAACAGACACCGGAAAAGTTTACGGGCTTGTTTCAAAGAGCGACTTCTTCGACGGAACTGTCACAGAAGGAATGTCGCTTGGAATGGCAACCTATACTTCCGCCCCGAAAGCATCGGCGGAACTTAATGCAGAGGTGACAGCAAAATGATGAATAGACTCTACATATTCATAGTCAGCGTGGTCGCTTTTGCGACATTTGCCGGATTTGGATGCGGCGGTGGCGGTGGCGGTGTAGTCCCTCCGACCCCTGCCGATAAATATTCGGTAATCGGAACAGTTACTGGTCTTGACACCTACGATGGTCTGACGATTGAAAACCTTATCGATGGCAGAACCTACTTCGTCGATTCAAATGGCGATGTTGAGCTCATAACCGGAACTACAGGCACAGAATATAACTTCACAATTAAAAATGAAGCTGCAGGAACTGTCTGCGCAATCAATAACGGTGCCGGCATCATTCAGAATGCACCGGTCAACATGGACATCATCTGCTCGGCCGAAGCACGTGCCTACTCCGTCAGCTTTACGGTAAGCGGACTTGTTAACGACGGTCTGATTTTAAAAAACGTCGCCCGTAACTTTACACAAATCGACACCAACGGCCTGCACACATTCTCTCTCAAAATGCCGACCGGTGCAGAATACGTCGTAAGGATTCAGACACAGCCGACAGATCAGATTTGCACAGTAGTGAACGGTCTCGGAGTCATAGAAAGCTCGAACATAACCAATGTCCTAGTCAACTGCGGTTCTGACCCAAGCGAATCGCACAGCGTCGGAGGAACGATATCGGGTCTTGCCGCTTCCGGACTTAAGTTATTTAACAACGGTGAGGAGCTGTCAGTAAGCTCAGGCGCCACATCTTTCCAGTTCGCCAACAAGGTTACATATGACGACACCTACACCGTCTCCGTAAGCGCTCAGCCGTCGGGCCTCTACTGCGTCGTCACGAACGGAAGCGGGACCATGGGACATGAGGATGTCACGAACGTTAGCGTCGCCTGTTCAACCAGCGAACTGACGATTTCTGTGACTCAATTTAACGGCCCCGCAATTGAACTGTACGAGCATCTGGCCTCGCCTCTTGCCAACGCCGACGATATCGCTGCTAACGTTGACTCAGGGATCGTTCCAAGCGGCAGCGGAACGGCGCTCACGCCCAACGTTCCTACGACCGATACATCTATCGCCTCCGTTACATCGAACGTGTTCGACACATACGATTTCGCTTCTTATGGGGCATTCAGCATTGACTACGTTTACTCGGCCGGACAGGAACTTGTGACCTCCTGCGATTTCGGAACCCCGTTTGACGAGCTCACCTGCATGCCGATCAGGGGACAGATCGACGCCGGCCCCGAAAACTTTGCAACCGCCATGGACACTTCCACAGCCGAGCTGACGGTCACAGCAAACACAGTCACAAGCAACGCAATTACAGTGAATAAACATACAGCAGCGCAGCTATCAAACATCATGAGCGGCGCGCCCGATTATCCTGCCGGAATGATGGAGTATGGCGGCAAAGTTTATTTCAGCGCACAGGCAAGCGGCGCAGATAACGCAATCTTCAGGATCGACGGCTCAACCATTACAAGAGTGTCGCAAATTTCCACAGCCGATGTGCTGGGTGAAATGGTCGTCATGGGTGAAAATCTCTACTTCGTTGGCCCATCGTACCAGATTTATAAATATGATGGCGTCGATACAATCACAAAGATTTCAAACATCGACGGAGAGATCGTTCGCGCATTACGTCCATATAACGGCAAGCTACTATTCTCGGCGGGTGACAAGCTTTACCGTTATGATGGAGACTCAACAATTGAGCAGGTTTCGAACCTTACGAATGTCTTAGTAAACTGCTTAAACGGTACAGCCTACGGTGAAGCCCCTCTGTTCTTACATAACGGCAAGGTCTACTTCATGGGCGCAATAGTCGATGGTGAATCTCAATACAATAAACTCTTCGAATATTCCGAAGACGGCAGCGGCAACCCGACCATTAAACAAATTTCTAATATTGCAGGAGATACAGCTAACGACTTTCCTAAGTATCTTGCAAGCATGGGAACAGATCTATACTTTGTGGCGATGAATGATGAACAGTACGAAAATATTTATAAATATGACGGCAGTACCATCACCAAAGTGACAGATCTCAGTGGCGACGGTCAGTTCCTACGCCACTCAGATCTCATCGTTTACAATGGAGAGTTATATTTCATCGCTGGTCTAGAACTAGGGACGAAAGCTCTCTACAGATACAACGGCACAAACGTCTATATGATAAGCAACGACACAGCAATCGAGCCGGTTCCATCAATAACGGGTATGTTTAGAACTATTGCTGTATGTGACGGATCGCTCTACTTCAGAGGAGACGCCGAAGGAAAAATCAGGCTCGCTCAATACACAGCCGGCGACGACGCAATTTACGTTGTTACAAAAGCAGCTGCTGGATATCCTTCCGAACTGAAATGCATCGGCACAACTCTTTACTTCAGTGCGAAGGAAGGCCAGTTTGGGCAGCCCAAGCTCTTCAAATATAATGACTAATTGAAACAGATAATCTGACGGCCCTCGTGCTTTCATCACACGGGGGCTTTTTTCTGTCCGCAAAAAAACGATGTCATCGTTTTACGGAAATGATTTTCGGACCGTCTTGATTTTTTGTGACAATAACCGACATTTTTTGCCGCCACCATTTTGAATCTGGCCGCTTTATTTCGATATCGATAAAATATTTTTTGTCTGGGAACATGCGTTGAAAAATGCCGGTTTCGAAAACACAAGAAACATTTTTCGACGTAACCCAACTCGCTACGACATTACGCCCTTCTTCTTTTATACAGCAACGATATTCACTCGTATTTGGAGGTACGCCCCCCGCTTCTGCAAAGAGGTCTCTAAACCGCAAAAGATATTCTCCGCCATTTTTTGTAAGCTGAAAATATTCAAGCGGCGGAATTCGCCCAAACCAATACTTCAAGGTCTTGTCCCGCCGGTCTATCAACTCGGCGAGCTTTTGTGCCCGCTGCTTTTGTCCGGCGTATGCTTCGGCAACGATCGCGTGCAAAACATCATCCGAAAAGTGCATTATAATTTTTGATGCCCAAAACGCATCTGCATTGGTTAAATTCTGGAATGCAAGATTTGAATAGCGGGGAATCCAACGGCCGGGGGTGTATTCTCCGGCTTTTCGATCCGATAATGGCTCGTCTTTTGTGAAGGCCCACGAAGAATCGCCAAGTCGCGGCGACGGAGTGATCTTAAATTTATATTTTTGATTGATAGGTTTTTTCCCGACATGAATAGTGCTTGCGACGTAATGTTTAATGTAGCCCTTGTCGCCGCCGTCAGAAATAAAAGTGTCGAGCGGAAACAACGTGTCGGTGTCGGCGCGACCCAAGAATTCAAGGAAAACCCTCAGACCGCGTAGCTCACGCCGATGTTCGTGCGGGATCCTGTCGTTTTTATCGTCGCCCCTTTTTCCGCGAAACGAGAAAGGCCCGAGCGTATCACCCTCCGCCCATTCAAAAACGATGGAGCGCATCTTTCCCATCTTCTTTGCCTCGTGCCGAGTGATGACATCGAGCAGATCATCGTCGGTCAACGCTCTCTTTTCATGCTGGTTCAAAATAATATCGGCATCGCTTGCGACCTTAAAATCTCCCCGCCCGAGCATAAAGATCCCAGCCTTGGGGACGTTATATCCGGCGGCGCTCATCACGCGTTGTGCTATCAGATCGAGCGCGGCGATGCTTTCGCCATATTCAGGCAGGTCGAACCTTATCGCGTAAGTATCTCCGCGTCTGTCTTGCGCAAGCATGAACGGCGGATTCGTGACCATGTTCAAATATGTAACGGCCAATTTCCCCGACCAGTCGGGCTTTTCCAAAGCTCCAAACGAAACCACGTCGCGCGGCGACATTTCAAATCGCCCGATTCTATTTTCAAACCACGTTGAGTCGGCCACCTCGCCGAAATTGTTCGCGTTGAGCGCCCCCTGCTTTCCGCCGGTCGCGATGACTTCTGCCGTATCGACGAAACCTTCGGTAAGGTTCATCAGCTGCTGTAACTGCTGAAAATAACTCTCCTGCATGTCGTTCATAACGGCCCGCTTTGCCGCCTTCGGCCTAGCTATCGGCTCACGGTCGTTATCAGAGAGCCATCGCACAGGAGGATATCTCATCTCGTGCGTCGTCGCGCACGAAACAAAAAACGCCGCCGCGCATAAACACAAAAATATTTTCACCGGCTTCGTCATAGAGGTTTTGATGTTCCGAACATTATCACAGCACCTTCGCCGCCATACGCCGCTTCAAATCTAAAACGGCCGAGGTCCTTGATCTTCAAGTGCGCCCCTCCGCCGACCGAATACTTAAGGCCGCTCAACGTCAAACTCCCCATCGAGTCGTAAACCCTGCCGGTGTCGAAAAAGAGGACTCCGCGCAACATACTCCACAACGGGAAACGATATTCGGCGTTAGCCACCAGAAGATTCCTGTCTCTAAAACGTCCGCGCGAAAAACCTCTCACGGGAGTCGTGTAGTCTAGGGTCGCAAGCTCCCAGAACGGGATTTGCCCGCCGCCAACCGCCTGTTGCGCCATAAAAGCGCCGCGCAGCACAAGCACATGTTCGGGTATCATCAATCCGATGTACTGTCTGACATCGAGCTTGTATTCGTTGTAGCTGAACCTTGAAACGTTCAAACTCTGGAACGTTCTAAATGAGAGGCGTCGCCTTCCGCCGGAATTCGGGTCATCGGCCCTTTCTGTCGTGTCGTTCACAAGCTCGACACCTGCATCGAGATAATGGATCCATTTTCCGTAGCCGGGGATCTCTGCCGCAGGAAAAGAAGTTCGAACCTGAGGATTTTTATTTGCCGCGTGAGTCTGGTCGAGCCTCAATCCGACATGGGGAGAGACGTTGAAAATATCGAAGAGCGAAAACGGGGTCATCACCCCAAGAGATGTGATGTCGCTTCCGTATCTTGCCTTAGCCGATCGCGGCGTGGAATTACCGATACCGTAAAAGTCGTTGCTGGTTATATCCTGCCAGTCGGCGGTGAACATGAAAGAAAGCTCTGCATTGCCGATAGAAAGCGCATCGACCTTACCGAACGAAAAGGTCGCGTGCTGATCCAAATTCACGTGAATTCTGTATGTCGCGCCAATGGCAAAGCCGGTGCGAAACAGGTCGGAATCGCTCACACCGAGACCGCCGCCAAATCCGCTTCCGGCACCGCCTTCAACGATAGGATAGACCCACAGGGTCTGGTCTTTATTTGAAAGCAGGTCGAGCGCGCGGCTGACCACGCGTTTTCTGTCAAGATATGACAGCCCTTCTCCGAGAGGCCAAAGCCCTGCGCGAATTACGTACGCAGGGAGCCTCAACGGAAAAAGAAGAACGTTCTTGGTCTTGAATGTCAAAGGAGGCGTGATCGTAACTTGGGGTTCGGATTTTTTCTCGTTATCTACGGCGCGTGAGAGCTTCGCAGACGCCGGAAAAGGCATCAAAAAAGATAGAATAGAAAGAATTAATATGGCCCGCCGTTTGTTCATTTTCGATGCCGGTTTCTCTAGCATTCCGGCGCTCAAACGGCAAGCCCCTAGTCGTAACTTCGGGTGTAAAAGCCCCCAATGCATGGGGCTTTTTTAATTCACTCCGTCACAGCCTTCTTTTTCGTCATCTCCATGATGATATCGTATAGCCCTTTCGCCGCGTCGGTGAGATGCTGATTGCGTCTTCTTATGATGCAGGTCGAGCGTTTGAACGGATCCCCTTCGATTCTTAAGCGCACACATTTATGCTTGGGCATTTCGCTGGAGATGAAGGCCTGCGACAGGAGCGCGACGCCAAGCCCCGTCTCCGCCAGTCGCGCCGCACCCGAATTAAAATAGACGTCCATGATCTCTTTCGGGTGAATATTTTTGTCGTGAAAGGCGTCATCGATGATGCGACGGGTCCTTGAGCGACGCGGATAGGCAAATATCGGATATTTCGCAAGGGTCTCCATGCTCACCCTCTTCTTTGCCGCCAGAGGATGATGTTTTGAAACGATCGCATCAATTCTGTCATAAAAAAGCTCCTCGGCATCGAGCGCCTGATGAATCCTCGGGCCGGCGGTAATTATCCCGATCTCATAGTGACCGCGCAGAACCCCGTGTTCGATGTCGCTTGAATCGCTGACGTCCATGACCACTTTGACTCCGGGATATTTTTTTCTAAATTTAATCAGGGCCGGTGGAATAATGCTTATCGTCGAAGAATCGGTGAGCCCGAGCTTTAAGGTGCCGACCGGACAAAAAGCCCCCGACGAAACATCTTTAAGGCCGTCGATTTCGCCGATGATCTTTTTGGCCTTTTCAAGGAGCTCTCTCCCGAGGTCGTTGATCTCCAGTTTTTTCCCCGTGCGCTCAAAGAGCTGATGCCCCAGCTCGTCCTCGAGTTTCGCCAGATGCTGGCTAACTCCGGGCTGGGTCATCGCCAGATTTCTCGCCGCCCTTGTGGCCGAACCGCACTCGGCCAGTTCGACAAATATTCTCAGGTCCGTGATATCCATGCGCTTATAATATCAGATTATAAGCATAATAACAAATGATAATTTTATTTTATGCATATGCAATGCGATAATGCATATTAACAGAGGCGGACAACACCCACAGGAAGGGGGGTGAGGGCGTTTTACGACGGTGGGGAGGTGCCGCCGGAAGGCTTTAAAAGAAGTAAAAGCAAACAAGGAGGGGCATATGAAAAAGGTCCTAATGTCGTTGGTAAGCATGACAGCCCTCGTTATAGCGGGCTGCGGAAGCGGCATGAACGGCGCCGGCTTCGGCGACGAGTCGAATAACGGCTCAACCACCGAAGAACAGGTAGCCGGTCTTGTGATCACAGGAAGCGGCTTAATCGGAGACGGAGCGGACGAATCTCAAGCCGACCTGAACGCACAGCTAACCAAAGCTATCGCAGAACAGGTCGAAAGCGAGATCAACGCACAGCTCGAAGACGAAGAGTTTCAAGCTGAACTCGCAGCTGCAGACGATCCAGAACTTGCGAAAGATGTAAGAGTCGGACTTGGCATCAGAGGCATCACGGTATTTATAGAAGATGAATCGGTCCCGTTCGCGGGCGGCGAAATGCTGCTTAACGCCGAAGTCGGTTTGAAGCTCAAATTCAGGCCGGGATTCAGGATCGACGTAGTCGCAAGCGGCGAAATGACCTCCGAGCTCGTTGACGTTCAAAGAGCCGGCTACATCGAGGGCTTCCCCTATTCTCTCGCCCTCAACGGCACGAACAAAATGAGTCTCGACGGTATGTTCTCGATAACGATCAAGAACTGGAAGGTCAGCGCAATGCAGGCCAACCTGTCATCGAAGATCGTTGCATCTAACGTTGAAGCGGTCGGCGAAATTGCCGAAAAAGAGGTGCGCGGTTCGGTCGATATGATGGACGTCGGTCTTGCCATCACAAATCCGGACGTTCTCAAACGCCCGGGAGACTTCACGATCAAATGCACCGGCGACATCGAGACACGCATCAACGACAGGACAATCGGCCTGTGCAAACTGGCCGAGACATGCCTCTCATGTCAATAAACGACAGGCATAACAAGATAGGATAGAGGGTTAAACAAAGTTCAGAAGTACGAAAGCCCCGCCCGATAATCGGACGGGGCTTTTAAGGTTGTTTGAACGCCTTACAGATCGACCCGCTCATGAAAAGTATCGACGATGAGCTCAGGCGGAGGAGCAACTTCCACCACGCGAATTTTCTTCCATTCGCCGGAAGTGTAGCGTTTATAAACGAAAGCCGCCGAAAGAAAAAACAAAACGACAACCGCGCTCCAAGCTATTCCGGCCGACGTCCCCCAAACCTTCAACATAAAAAAAGCGGTGAGCGTCATAGCCCAATGAAGCGAAACGGTCAAAGCCATCGCCCACAAAGTATCTCCCGCGCCGCGCAGCGCCCCTATGAAAACTATAAATAGGGCCTCGACAAGAACGTAAAGCGAGGCGACGCGCACCATGAAAACAGCTAGAGGAACCGACTCCTCAAACAAAGCCGCTCCGGCCGAAGACGGGGCAAACATACGGACGAGAATTTCCGGAAAACCGGTAAAAAGGACAAAGATGATCGCCGAAAAGACAAGCCCGAGCTTTAATCCCGACATAACGCATTTATGGGCCAAATCCGGAGAGCCGCCCCCCATCGCCCTTCCGACAAGACTTGTCACCCCTATTTCAACTCCGACAAGAGGAACGAACGAAACCATATCCCAATTGAACATTATCGACGACGCGGTCGCCGTGACCGGTCCCATCGATTGAAATATCATCGCAAGGACATTGAACGCCAGCATGTTAAGGAACATCTCCACACCTGCCGGATAGCCGAAGCGCAAAAGCTTTCGCATCGCCTCCGAGTTGAAGACAAAAGCGCGCAAAATAAAAAATTCTCTCCTGACGCTCTTTCTGAGATAGGCGACAAGCAACACCGCAAATCCGGTAGAACTGCCGAGAATCGTGCCGTAAGCGGCGCCGGTAATTCCAAGCGAAGGGAAACCGAACTTGCCGAAAATTAGAACGTAATTAAAAAAGATGTTGGAGGCCATCGCGCAGCAGGCGGCGATCATAACGACCTTTGTGCGTCCGATACCCGAAAAGAAGGCGCTCAAAGAATTGCGCAACAGACCAATGACCGCCCCCGACACGAGGATGTCAAGATAGTGAATCTGATATACAAGCTGCGACGCAGGGACTCCTACGGCCTCGAACAGCGCATGGGCAAGGGGTCTGCAAAGCATTATCAGCGGATAACCGCAAATCGCTATCAGTACGGCCTGCGTTGTGACCTTAGCGCAAAAATCTTTTCTCCCCGCCCCCAGATATTGCGCCACCAGCGCGGTGGAATAACCTATGAGCCCGATGAAAAATGTCGACATCATGAACGCCGTCATGCCGCCGCCGAGAGCAGCGTTCATAAGCTCGGGCGAAATTTTTGACAGCATGAAACGGTCGGTAAAGACCATGACCGTATCGCACGCAAGGGCGACCACCATCGGAAGCGCGATCGAAATCACCTCGCGCACGTTTCCCGAAAACTTTTTACCGTCGGCTGTCGTAGGAAATGGCATAAATTATCTCAGCGCGAAAAAATCTCGGAGACCTCCTGATAGTCGGGAGAGGTTTCCAGCGGCACATTTTTAAATTCTTTCGCACCGGCAAGTGCCTTTGCGACATCGACATAGCGCCAGTTTTTGTTCGTGTAGGTGCGATAATAATATCTCAGACGGCTTTGGTCGGCGACGACCGTCCACCAAGTTTTGTCGAAAAGTTTTTTTCCGTTTTCAAAATCTACCACAGCCCCTTCCGGAATATCGACGTTGTTAATGATTGTCATCGCAAGGTTTAAACCTGCGTCGGCCCCTTTAACCGGAAGCGCCGCCTGTGAGAGCGCGGTCATTCTTATGAAGCGGCTCGGCGGAGTAAAATCGCCGGGGAGTCCCAACATGCCGCTCCCCTGCCCAAGCCCTTTAAGTTCGGTGCCGCTAAGTTTGAGTTCGGGAATGTTTACGGCTGAGAGGTTGATGTAGTTGCGCAGATTTATCATGTGCCAGTCGAACGTCGGCGAGTTTGTAAAAACGCCGATCGGGTTATCGTAAACTTTGCGTTCGCCGCCGGCATATTCGATGACGATCGACTTGCCAAACCTGTCGTGAATTACAAAATGTAACGGCAGCTCGCCGCCAAGACGCTTGGAGCCATCAACAACTCTCACCTTTTCGATCGCACGCTTTACTTCGTCAACATTTTCAAAGTTCGTGAGAATCCACGTAAGCACTTCGAAGTTGGAAATTGTTTCATGCGCTTTTGCCGCTTCGAACGTTTGATATTTTGCAAAACCGGGGAACAAAAGATTGCCGGCCGAAAGCCCCTTTTCGTTCATGCCGTCGCTTAAATAAGGAAGCCCCAGCGCGTTCATGCCGACAACGCCGTATCTGGCCCTCCATTTCAAGCCGCCGTTTGAGGCGTCGGGGAGCGTGCCTGCATATTCTGTGCCGCGAGGAATGACGGCGATTGCCGATTCGGGACTGACCTCCCCCTCCATTGTGCGCGCGTAAAAAACTTTTCCGTCGCTGGTTTTAATGCGAACGCTTGTGCAGGCGTCGGCCCCTTTGACCGGAAGCGCCGCTACAAAAATTGCGGCGGACAAAATGATAAAAAATTTACGCATAGCTCCCCCTTTTTGGATGTGCCAGCGTTTGAACATAACGAGGCCGAAATTGCAATCGGGTTGATTGTTTTGTGTCGATTTGTCCGCAAAAAAGCCCCAAGTGGTTTCACTTGAGGCTTTTGGAAGCGCGGACTATCTGGCTATTCCACGTACTTAAGAATACTTCCCCCCATGCCGACAAAATAGGCTTGGTTGGCCAACAGCCCCCAAACTCTATTCAGCCAATTTTCGCTAAGGTTGTTGATCTGCGAGAAGCTCTCGCCGTCGTATGAGAATATCACTTTTTGCGGCCCCGATGTTGAAGCACTACTTCTGCCGGCAATGATATAAAGCTTCTCTCCGGAGAGCCCCCATAGCGAAACAATTGCAGCACCGGTTGGGTTCCCCTTGACCGTCCAATTAGTACCGTCGAACAGATAGATATTTCCGAGAAGGTCGCCGGCATAGACCTCTGTCGGCGACAGCGCAAGAACACTTGAAAATGTCTCATTGGTTCCGGCATCGAGCGTCTCCCAGCTTGTCCCGTTGAACCGCTTTACAAAGCCGTTATCGCCTACAACGAAAACGTTCGTGTTTGAAGAGCCGGAAAGGGCCCGAATTTCTCTTCTTGGAGCAACGTTGGCGTCGGTAGTCCATGTTGTCCCGCCGTCTGCAGAACGAAGGACGTTCGATTGACCCGCAGCAAATACTTTGTCGGCGTCAAGCACCAAAACGTCCATGAGACAATCGCCGTCGATATCTTCTTTAACCTGCCAATTCACACCGTCATATTTAACTACCTCGCCATAAAACTCATCGGTGCCGCCGCATGTGACGGCATAAATGTTGTTTCCATTTGCCCCGTCTATGTCTCTAAATGTTGCCACCGTCGGACTGGTCTTTAGCGGCTCCCATGACGTGCCGTTATAATATAGAATGGTTCCGCCGTTTCCGACGGCAAAAAGATTATTCGCGGCGGTTCCCCATATGCCAGACAAATCCCAGACGTATGTGCTGCTTTGCAATGTCCATTTAGAGCCGTCGTAATGATTCAGCGAACCGTAATCACCCACGACATAGACATCGTTTACTGACGAACCCGAGACTCCGTTGAAATAAATGCCATAGGGGTAATCTTCGTCTCTCCAAGAGTTGCCGTCATAGCGGTAAATTGCGCCCCCCTTGCCAACCGCATATATATTGGTCGCTGAAGTCCCCCATATCGAGCTTATTTTGGCATAAACGTCGTCAACGCAGTCCCAGCTTGTTCCGTCGTAGTGAAACATCTGGCATGAACCGGAAAATGGAACGCCGGCGACATAGAGATTACGTCCTGAACTTCCCCAAATGGCGTTAAACATGTAGTTCGTATCTTCAAAAGTTTTAAACCGATACCAGCCGGTGCTGTCTCTCTTGAGAACGTTTGAACTCCAATCGACGGCATAAATCTCGTCACTTGCAAAACCTATCATCGAGGTAATGTTCGATATGCTTTCGCTTTGTTGAACGCGCCAGTCGGAACCGTTCCAATGCAGAATTTGCCCCCTCTGCCCGCTAACATAAACGTCGTCGGCGGACGAGCCCCACACGGTAAAAAGTCGTCCACCTTCGATATCGACATGGTCAAGCAACCACGAGCTGCCGTCATAGCGCATGATCACACCGTCGCTGCCGACCGCATAGACATTGGAAGACGATGTCCCCCAAACCGCAGCTAGATCGGAATATGTCCCGCTCTGCATTAGCCGCCATGTTGAGCCGTCGGAAAAAAGTATCGACCCGTTGTCGCCGACTGCGAAAATCTCTGTTGCCGACGCGCTCCAAACCGCCCTGACTTCGTTCCCCTGCGGAAGCGGGTTCATCCATGAAGTAGTGCCGGCGGCCTGAGAAGCGGTTTTGAATGTAAAAGTGTAAGGTTCTGTAAGCGGATTGCCGGAAGTGTCTTTGACATCTGCGGAGACCGTCAGCGTGTAATTTGTAAAATATGCGAGATTGCCAGAATGGGTAATTGTTGCCTCATAGCTTGTGGGGTCGTAATCGACGCCGAACGTGACCGGGTCACCTGTTTCGGCGACAAAGGTAATTGTAGAGCTGCTCAACGTATCAGGGTTCATATCCTTCGAGAAGACGATCGACGGCGAGACAAAAATCGGGACAAAAAACGCTCCGTCAGCCGGATAGGTCGAAGTGACCGTAGGAGGCGCGGAACTACCGCCGCACCCCGCCGCCATAAGCAGCGTACACAAAATCAACAGATATTTTTTCACAATTCCCCCTTCTATTGTTCGTGAGTTGAAAACAAAAAAGACCGCAGATTTATAACAAAAAGTGCGACGATTAACAAAAAAATCATCTCACTGCCGTAAAAAAAGCGGGCGAAATTAGCGGAAGTAAACGCAAGATTCTATTAAGTTTCTGCCACCTCCGCAGTAACGTATGCGATATAATTATCCTAAAAGCACCTAGACATCGCTGCGTTCAGGCGAAACCAGCGCAACAAGCGACTGCCCTGTCAAGAGAGCCGGCGGGCTATCGGAGGTTATAACCGTCACCGCACTGTTCTCTTGCAGAACAAACATAGAGACCACACGATCGCCCATCGTACTTATGAATGAAGCCCAATCATATTTTTCGGTGAAACCGATTATCTTTACCTGCGCGCCGGCTTCAAACTTCTCAACTAAGTCGCTGAAAGTTGCCGGAGGCGAAAAGAGTATTCTTCCGCGCATATGACTGCCAACAGCTTCCGACTTCGGCGCAAGCTGGTATATTTCGGAACGTCCGAACGCATGGGCATAGTGAAGCGCAGCCAACGAATTTACCTCGTCATTTGATGTGAGAGCGCACATTCTCCCTATCCCAATCCCGTCTATTTCATCGCCAATATCCTCAAGAAGCGCGCTGCCGAAAGAGGCTTGCAGCCCATTCATCCTTGCGGCGGTGACATTCGACCAGTTCGTATCAATGAGCGACACTTTGGCACCGGAACGGCACAACGCCTGCGCTATTTCTCGGGCAAGCGGATGTGCACCGACAAAAAGCAGCCCCTGAAGCTCCTTAGCAGCCACACCCAAACGGCGGGCAATTACGCCGGCACTTAGGCCGTAAACAATAACCGTCACGACGATGACCATGAATACGACCGATGCCATCATCTGGGCATCCGCAACGCCGTTTTCTTCAAGTCGAAGCGCAAAAACTGAAGCGATGGCAGCGGCCACAATACCGCGTGGAGCCACAGCCATCAGAAAGAGCTTCTCTCTAGTTTTGAGACCGGCGCCAATGGTCGATAGCCAGACCGACAAGGGGCGGGCAATAAAAATTAAGACCAGCATGAACGCGATCGCGGCCAGCGCTGGCAGCTCAGTAAAATCATTGATTCGAAAACGCGCCGCAAGGATAACGAAAATTCCGGAAATAAGCAGAACACGCAGAGTTTCCTTGAACTGTAGTATGTGACGGACGTCGGCCTTGCGCTGATTGGCCATTGCGATTCCCATGACTGTAGCCGCCAGAAGACCGGACTCACTCTGGATCAAATTGGATACCGTAGCAACAGCAACAAGAACAAGAAGAGTAACGGCATTCTGCAAAAAATCGGGAACTAGATAACGACGAAACATTTCAACTAGGAGTCTTGCCCCTGCAATTCCGAGAGCAATTCCCACTGCCGCAGTTTTGACAAGAACTACGGCGACAATCCAAAAAACACTTCTGTCACCGGACGAAGATATCATTTCAAAGGCTAGAACCGCCAGCATTGCCCCCATGGGATCGATGAGAATCCCCTCCCATTTGAGAACAGCGGCTGCCTTGCCAACCGGCCTCACATGGCGCAAAAGCGGAATTATCACAGTTGGCCCGCTCACGACAAGAATGGCACCTGTTAACACTGAGGTCGCAGGCTGCATGCCGAATAGATAATGTGCCGAAAGCGCAGCAATTGCCCAAGTAACGCCTGCGCCGATCAAAATGAGACCTGCCAGAGGCCTCCTTATGGCCGGCAGATCAGCAATTCGAAGGTTGAGCCCACCTTCGAAAAGAATTATAGAAACGGAAAGAGAGAGGATAGGCACCAGCAGGTCGCCAAACATCAGATCAGGATCTATCAGGCCGGTTAGCGGCCCCGCAATAAACCCAAAAAATAGAAAGAGAAGAATTGATGGCAAACGCAAGCGCCACGCCGCCCACTGTGATGCAACACCTAGTACAATAATTAAAGCTAGACCGACGACGACATTTTCTTCCATACCCCCCCCTGACATCAAATATGCATGATTTATAAACGAACAACGAACGTAACGGAGCAAGCGTGGAAATTCAATCGAAATTACTGAGGGTTGCGGCAGGCTACATAAAATCTAAAAGGCAAAACACCAAAAACCGCGACAAATAATAAACAAAAGTCTAAAAATCCTATGTCAACAAACCCGCGAGCTCTGATTCGCCTATTTTTTTAAGGTTCAATAAGACGGTCTTCTGCCATTTGTGATGCATGGAATCAAAAATGGCTTTCACCTTATTCATTCTCTTTTTATCTGCAGCCAAGAATTTCAGTAACGCTACAGCTTGAGCCCTGTCTTTTTCGGCCTTATCCCTCGACTTTCTCCTGTCGAAGATGATGAGCTTATGCAGGGCATATGCGGCCGGGTGCGGAAGTCTGAGTTTTAGACTTTGATATTGGATGGTAATTGTATTCTCAGCAAGAAAGTTTAAAAACCGCAAAGGCTGGGCATTCAAACCAAGTTGTGGCAACGGATACGGCTTATCCCGCCCTCTGCCGACCTCTGGGATAAGGAACTCAACGATAAGTTCCGGGTGGTCGAGCCGCATGTACCCGTATTCTCCTTTGAAATCGATAATGAAGCCTAGTTTTTCAAGAATAGCCGGAACATCTACTTTCTGTTTAAAACGTGGTGGCAATGGCACGAGAAAATCTATATCCCTCGTTCTGATATCAGGAAAGTATTCACCCTCCTTGAAGTAGTACCTGTAAAAATAGAGACTCCAGCTGCCGACAATCACGACGCCGTCCAGAACGCTGGTCTCGTCGAGCATTCTCAATACACGCATACTCAAGTTAAGCTGACTCTTTTCCACGCAATGATCTCCTCAAAAACGTTATCTGTTTTTTTACCTGATTCAGGAGTTTGGTGAATCTGGCACGATCCTTTTTTGCGTCCTTATACTTCTTTATCTCTTCCGCTAAAAGCTTCCCCTTGTATTTATAGACAAGTTTTCCGTTTTTCTTGCTCACCAGATAATAATAACGGTGTCCCTTGATGTTCTTGGCCACAAGCGCGCCCTTGGGAAGTTTTCGCATTGCAGACTCATATCCTTTTTTCATACGCAGCGAATTTTTGAGCTCCTCTTTCAGAACACCTTTTATGACACCCATATTATCACCCTCCTGTTACCCAACCGGAACCCATATTTGAGCATCGGTTGGGTAACAACCTATCATGACAACAGATACAGTGACAAGAAAAACATAAGGCATAAAAACTATCGAAAGAAAGAGACTGTAAAAAGAATTGTGAAGCTGATGATCCCCAATTAGGCGTTTTGGGGGGCAATTATTTTTGTGCAAAGGCCTTTGCTTCCAACTTATCAAAAAAACCTTCTTTGCCATACTTACGAATTAGATAATTAAACTGCCCGCGATAGTTGCGGGAGAGTAGCTTTTTATTTGTTTTGATTACATATCAAACCAAACACATTTTCTATCAAAAGAATGCAATTTAGACATGCTCCAGTTAACCTTTACAACAGTTCTGGAATTATCGGAATCCAACTGAATTAGATACTTATAGCTATGACTTGCCATTTTTTTAGCAGACCCTAGGAGTATAATACTCTTAAATGGGCTCTCACCAAATACTTTCTGAACAGCATCAATTGGAATCGCAATCCCCGTACTGGTCTTCATCAATACAACCAAATTAACTTTTTTATCACCCTTGGAGTACTTCTTTTCCTTTATCCATTCAACTAATTCGTTGAATGATTTTGAGCCTGAATACTTCTCATGATACTCGACAAGTTGGAATGCCTGCACGCCCCAGCCCTTTTCAGGCTCTTCAGTTTGCGGCTTCATGAAGAAATCTATCCCTCTGTAAACTGACTCATTTTCATTTACATACGCAATCTGCAATGATCGGCCCATCCAGATTTGAACAACATGCGCAAATTCCACAGCTGCTAAAAACTCTTTTTGATTTCTATCATACTCTTTTCCCTGATTGCATGCGTTGAGAGCTGCAATCATACTATTTACCGACACCCATCTCTTTTGTTCATCTATGCTATAAAGAGTGAATTCATATTTTTGCATCACAAATCGACCTCCTTACAATTTTGAAACGTAAATTCTCAACGTAACGGAGCAAGCGTGGGAATTCAATCGAAATTACTGAGGGTTGCGGCAGGCTACATAAAATCTAAAAGGCAAAACCGCGTGAAATGGAAAAAAGAAAATAGAGAAAGAAAAAATGGCCTCGCATTAAGCTCGGCCATTTTTTCTTGGGGTGGCTGACGGGGTTCGAACCCGCGACCCCCTGAGCCACAGTCAGGTGTTCTGCCGCTGAACTACAGCCACCATAAAAAATTAAATTATATCAACTTGCCGCTGTCCCCTACATAAACACTCCTCGAATATAAAACAAAGTCATTCTCGGAGCATTCCGGGGAGCCACCGCTGTAAACGTCTCGTCCGCCTAAATCGCGCCCGATCCGTTAACATCGGCGTCAACTACAGCCACCAAAAAAAATTGTAATCAACTTGCCGCTGTCACCTTCAAAAGCCTGCCGCTCCTACTATAAAACCCCGCGATTAATCAACTACTTTTTTATCGACCCCACCCCCCTTAGCACCCACAACTATCTTTCTTTTTTGTGCTGCTGCAGCAGCAGGTCCCGATGACACCCTTAATAACAACCAACCCGCCCAAAACATAGAGCGCAACATTCGTCCAACTCGGATTGGCCCAAACAACCGCGACCACAGCCAGTCCCAAAATGATTGTGCAAACGCACGGCGTCCACTTCTTTTCCATATCTCCCCCTTTGTTTTTTAAATAACCACCGCCCTTGCCATTAATGAAACCTGTCTTCTAAATCAACCCTTTTCATCTTCCGACCAAAATCGTAAGAAAATAACCTGTAAATTGGCTTGACAAGCCGGCTGGAGGTTATTAACATATGTTCATTAAGGACTTTTATGGTCAGACCAATCATTAAACGCCGCATCAGCACAACGCCCTGCGTAAGATACTTTAAGCCCCCCGGAATTCCCCTGCGGGATTTGGCCGAGGTGGTCATCACTGAGGATGCTTTTGAGGCTATCAGGCTGGTCGATCTTGAGGGGCTCTATCAAGATGCGGCCGCAGAAAAAATGGGAGTTTCCAGACCGACGATAAGCCGAATCTTAGCTTTAGGAAGAAAAGCAATTGCAGATGCTTTAACCAATGGAAAAGCCATACGAATCGAAGGCGGAAGCGTAACCGTCACCCCGCCCGATTCACAACCGTGCCCAAAAGGACGCAACCGGCGCGGCTGGGGCTGGAACCGATAAGCCTGCAAAACAGGTAAAAGGAGGCTTTATGCCAAGAGGAGATGGAACGGGACCGACAGGACAAGGGAGAATGACCGGCCGAGGGATGGGATTTTGTGCCGGCTTTGCCAATGCCGTACGTGGTTTCTTTGGAGGCGCTCGCAGAGGAGCTCCTTTGGGCCGAGGGATGGGGCGCGGCTGGTGCAGAAATACAAATAGCGGTTTCCCCTCCTATCGCAACTCAAATATCAGCGCGCAAGACGAAAAAGAACGCGTGAATGAAGAGATAAAAGCGCTGCAATCTGAATTGGAAGACTTAAAAAAATATCTGGCAGATCTAGATAAAGATCAAAAGTGAGAACAACTATGAAAATCGCAATTTCCGCAAACAATAAAACTTCGGACGGAGAAGTTGACCCACGCTTCGGACGTGCAAGCTACTTTGCAATTTATGAAACCGACACTAACGCGCTCGATTTCGTAAATAACGACCAAAATATGAACGCACCCAGCGGCGCAGGAATTCAAGCGGCGCAAAACGTAATTGCCACAGGAGCAAAAGCCGTCATCACCGGCAATTGCGGGCCTAAGGCCTTCAAAACATTGAACGCAGCCGGCGTTAAAATTATCACCGGCGCATCGGGGACGATCAAAGAAACGATCGAAAGATACAAAAAAGGCGAATTAAAAGAGGCCGAAGCGGCAAATGTCGATGGACACTGGTAATATGGCCCAAGCTAGAAAAATAAAAATCGCGATCGGTAGCGGAAAAGGCGGAACCGGAAAAACCACGCTGTCGGTGGGATTGGCGTTGGCACTAAGTGACTCCGGCGTCCCGATTCAACTTATGGATTGCGATGTAGAAGAACCGAACGCCCACCTTTTTTTAAAATTAACAAACGAAAAAGGCCGCCCCGTCGAAGTTTTCGTGCCGGAGATAGACACTAATCTGTGCACGCTATGCGGAGATTGCGCGAAATTTTGCCAATTCAAAGCGCTGGCCGCAATTCCAAACTCGTCGATACTCATATTTAAAGAAATGTGCCACGGCTGCGGCGGCTGCGAAATAGTCTGCCCCAAAAGGGCCATAAAAGAAATTCCACGTGAAATAGGCACAATTAAGTCCTCTCAAGCCGGCAATATCGATTTTATCTACGGGCTTCTCAACGTCGGCGAAGCCATGGCCACGCCCGTCATTAAAACATTAAAGGAGCTTTCTGATCCGACACGAACAGTAATTTTCGACGCCCCGCCGGGGGCGGCGTGCTCTTTTGTAGAAACGGTCTTAGATTCGGATTATTGCATCTTGGTAACTGAGCCTACTCCGTTCGGGCTGTTTGATCTTACAATTGCAGTCGAAGTCGTTAAAAAGATCGGCGTCCCCTTCGGAGTCGTCATTAATAGAGCCGATATCGGAGACGAAGGCGTTGTAAAATTTTGCGACAAAAACAAGATCCCGGTGCTGATGAAAATTCCGTACGATAAAAAAGTGGCGGTCGCCTACTCCAAAGGAATCCCGATAACCGAAGTCGGAGAAGGATACAAAAAGCAGCTTTTGGAAATGTACGAATCGATAAAGGCTCTTGTATGAAAGAAATCGTGGTCATAAGCGGCAAAGGAGGGACCGGTAAAACCAGCGTGACGGCTTGCTTTGCCCACCTTGCCGAAAATGCCGTGCTTGCCGACTGCGATGTCGATGCGGCCGATCTTCATTTGATATTGAAACCAAACGTCAGAGAATCTGGCGAGTTCAAAGCCGGCAAGGTCGGCGTTATCGATCAAAAGAGCTGTACACTATGCGGAGCATGCCGCATTCGATGCAGATTCGGCGCGGTAAAAATGCAGGACGGATTCTATCACATCGATAAAATATCGTGCGAAGGGTGCAAAGTCTGCGAACTTGTCTGCCCTTGCGATGCGATACGATTCGAGGAAAAAGTGAGCGGCGACTGGTTCTTTGCCGATTCAAAAAAGCATCCGTTCTTTTATGCTCATCTAAGACCCGGCGAAGAAAACTCGGGCAAGCTGGTTTCGCTTGTGCGCGGCAAGGCAAGAGAACATGCGAAAAATAATAATATAGAGACGATAATCATAGACGGTCCGCCGGGGATTGGCTGCCCCGTCATCGCCTCGCTGGGCGGAGTGAATTTAGCTCTGATAGTAACCGAACCGACACAATCGGGAATGCACGATCTTAAAAGGATATTTGAGCTGACAAAACACTTCAATATCCCTACGTGCGTTTGCATCAATAAGTTCGATCTGAATACAGAGATAACCAAGGATATCGAAGATTTTTGCAGAATTAGAAACGTGGATGTGGTCGGAAAAATCCCCTACGATGCCATTGTTACAAAGGCAATGTTGCAAGGCTTGAGCGTAGTCGAATTTTCGGAGGGGCCCGTTTCCGAAGAAATAAAAAATATCTGGAGTCGTCTTAACAATAAACAACCGTAAAAAAAGGAGACTAGTCATGAAAATTGCGATCCCGCTGGCGAATGGAAAACTGTCGATGCATTTCGGTCATTGTGAGGAGTTCGCACTGATAGAAGTTGACGAAAGCACAAAGGCAATAAAAGGTAAGACAATTCTGGCCGCACCTCCGCATGAACCGGGGCTGTTGCCGTCATGGCTCGCAAATAAGGGCGCCGACACTATTCTGGCCGGAGGCATGGGGGCCCGCGCACAGGGACTTTTTGCCGAAAAAAATATAAAGGTGGTCGTAGGAATTAGAGAAGGCGCGCCCGAAGATATCGTTTCCGCCTATCTTAACAATACGCTATCCACCGGCGAAAATCTTTGCGATCATTAAATAACCGCGCCCCAATTACACTAAGCTAAAAGTATGGATAAGTTTGTGTTCTAAGGAGAAACGCTAAGAATGATTGTATATTCTGAAAAAGTATTGAGATATTTTTTCCAACCTAAATTTGTTGGCACCATCGAAAATGCGGACGCGGTTGGTGTGGTCGGCGATCCTTCCTGCGGAGACCAGCTAAATTTATGGCTGAAGATCGAAAACGGCGTAATTGCCGACATTAAATTCAAATGTTTCGGCTGTCCCGCTGCGATTGCAACCTCAGAGGCACTTTGCGAGCTTGCTTTGAACAAAAGCCTGAACGAAGCGTATCAAATAACCGACGAAATGGTTGCAGAACACCTCTTCGGACTGCCACCTGAAAAATTCCATTGCTCCAACCTCGGTTCTTCTGCTTTAAAGAGCGCCATCGACGATTATAACGACCGCATCAAAAAATCATAAACGCTAAGCGGATGATTACAAGCGGCAGAACCGAGGCAAGAGTATGAAGCAATGGTACGAATCGCTGTTCGAAAATTACTCCCATAAATACGACGGCGAACCTTTTGTGCAAGGGACGGCCGGAGAATGCGATTTTATCGAGCAGGAGATCGGGCAAAATAAATCTATAAAAATTCTCGACATCGGGTGCGGCACGGGCCGACATTCAATTGAACTGACAAAACGCGGATATAACATTACCGGCGTCGACCTCTCCGAAAATCAGATCAAACGCGCGAGAGAAAAGGCGCAAGAAGCGGGCCTTAGCATTAATTTTCAAACGCAAGACGCGCGAAAGCTGCCGTTTGACGGCGAATTCGATCTGGCAATCATGCTCTGCGAAGGGGGTTTTTCACTTATGGAAACCGACGAGATGAACTTTGAAATTCTCAAGAGCGCAACTAGAGCGCTCAAAGGCAAAGGTAAATTCATCTTCACAACGCTAAACGGACCCTTCCCCCTCTTTCATTCGGTCAGCGACTTTTATAAATCGGCGCAAAAAGACGGCCAGTCGCAGTGCAAAGAATGTTCCTTCGACCTAATGACCTTTCGCGACCACAACACCGCGGTATTCGAAGATGACTCCGGCAATAAAAAAGAGCTAAAGTGCAACGAACGTTATTACGTTCCGAGCGAAATAACTTGGCTTCTTAAATCGCTCGGCTTCAAAAAGATCGACATCTTCGGCGCAAAGCTCGGCGCCTATTCGCGAAACGACAAGCTCACGACCGATGATTTTGAAATGCTCGTCGTTGCCGAAAAATGAACGAATGGCGGCTCAAAGCTGTGCCTATTTCTTGATCATCACCAGCATCATCTTGAACTTTTCAAGCGCCTTTAAAGCGTGCGGTTTGTTTGCGGGCATAATTATCATTTCGCCGGCGCTAAGGTTGAACGGCTCTCCGGCAATCGTGATTTCGGCTCTTCCGTCGATAATCTGCACGAGCGCATCGAACGGAGCCGTGTGTTCGCTCAAGCCTTGCCCAACGTCGAAGGCAAATATCGTGACCCCACCGGCGTCTTTTCTGATAACCTCGCTGCTGACCACCGAATTTTCCTGATAATTTACCAGCTCACAAAGTTTTTTAGGTTTCATGCGCTACAAAATAGCAGAAAAAACCTGTCTCTCAAGCAGATTATTTTAAACCGGAACTTTACAATTGAGTTTATATGAAATGAGTTGTAATTCTTTAGAAAGCTCCTAGAAAAAAGTAGGAGCGCTAACAAATGAAAACAATATTCAAAATTTTCGCGGCGATTTTAATTTTGTCGGCAACGCTATCGTGCGGGGGCGGCAGCGGAGGTTCAGCCCCCAGCCAAAGACCGGTGCTCTATAATCTCGCCGTCAGTCTTAACGATTTTGACTTCACGGCGCTCAAAGCCGACAACGAACGAAACCCCTACATTGCCTTTGGCGCCCCGTTCAAAGATACGTTCCTCAACGCAACATTCGAATATTATCCAAACGCCGGCAGCACAGTCGTCTCACCCGTAAGCGGCACTATTATCGAGCTCGAATACGATGAAAACCCCGGCGATTACAGCATTTCTATCGAAGCCCCAAACGCGCAAGACTGGAAAATTATCATCGACCACGTGCTGGAGCCGACAATTAAGATCGGCGATTCGGTCACAGCAGGTCAAACGCTTGGCGTTGTCGGAGTGTGGGAAAAGAGTTTCGGTCGCACAGAGTTGCAGATTTTTAACAACAACGACAAGTTAAGCTATTGCCCCACCGCTTTTCTATCGAGCGAGGTTTCCAGTTTAATTCTTGATGAGCTAACGGCGTTCATGCGCAGCTGGATGAATTTTATCGGCAATCAAAGCGCGTACGAAATCGAAAAAATGAATCCTGCAGGTTGCCTAGCCGAAAAAGTGCAGGGTTAATTTAGGAAGCAAAATTCTCATGCCATTTTTCAAACACAACGGCATTAAAATTCACTACGAAAGATGCGGGAGCGGGCCGGCCATGCTTTTTATAAACGGGCTCGGCATGGACAAAAGTTCCCTTGAGCCCCTAGCCGGCCGCGTAGCAGATTCATTTTCGGTCACAACCTACGACATGCGCTGTGCCGGAGAGAGCGATAAGCCCGATGAACGTTTTGTCATCTCGGACATTGCCGACGAAGCCATTGCACTTTTAAACCATCTCAAAATTCAAAGAACGAGCGTGCTCGGCTTTTCAATGGGAGGAATGATCGCGATCGACCTTGCGCTGCGTTATCCCGAACGTGTCGAATCGCTGTTTTTAATAGCGACGAGCGCGTCACCTCACAAGCCCTACCCGACTTCTCCCGATGTCATGAAAATCTTCCGCCGGACAGACGTCTGCAATGAATTGCTCGCAAAGGTTTACGAGATCGCGTTTGGCTCAAAATATAAATCCAAGATATCCGCTGACGACTTCATTTCGTTCAGATTGAAGGATACCAACCCTCAGCCGGCTTACGCCTATCTCCGTCAACTAGACGCGCTTGAAGAGTTCGACGCAACAGACGCCGTCGAAAAAATCACTGCAAAAACCATTATCGTCGCCGGCGCCGAAGATAAAATGATCCCGCCTGAAAATTCCAAATGGCTCGCCGAAAGGGTCGTGGGCTCGCAAATCCACGTCTTAGAAGGCATTGGCCACATGGTTCCAGTAGAGGCCACAGACGAACTGGCAGAAATCATTCTCACGCAAAAAACCAATTAATCCACTAGACATTTTCGTTTCATTTTTATAAACGCGAATGTTTCGTATGAGCCTCACTAAAGAACAAATAGACGCAATAGTTGCGGAAGAAGTTTCACGCTGGCAGATAATTTACGACTCGCTCGTCGAAGATGCTCACCAGACCAACGGAAACCTTCATCGCGACCGCAAGCTCGCACGCGAGCTCACAAGCGAACTTGTCACAAGCCAGAACATTGAAGACAAAGTTCAGCTGGCAAGCGACGAGGCAGTCGCACACGGTTTGAGCAAACTTCGTCAGAAGCTCACCAAAGGTTTTGAGGGGCTTTTAAAGCAGCCCTACTTTGCACGCGTCGTCACAAAGGAAGACGACAAAAACGTCGAGTTCTTTCTGGGGACATCTAGCTTTCCAAAACATCGCATTATCGACTGGCGCAAAGCCCCGATAAGCCAACTTTATTACAACTACCAGCAGGGCGAAGAGTTCGACGAGGTCATTCAGGGCCGCGAACGAAGCGGCGTCATCGAATTGCGCCGCGGCTATAAAGGCTCCTACGCCGAACTGCAATCGATCGAAATTCCCGAGGGGATAATCCAAAAGAACGGCAGCGAGTGGGTGTTCGAGCCGACGCAGGAGAGGCTTTCGCGTTCGGCCGGTCACGACGGACACCTCCCCCCTATCCTCTCGCTCATCACGCCGGAACAGTTCGAGCTCATTTCACACTCTCCGAAGAAGCCAGTTATTATTCAGGGTATCGCCGGAAGCGGAAAGACAACCGTCGCTCTCCACAGACTTGCGTGGCTGCTGCACAAAGACAACGATTCAAACATCGCAAGCCGCTGCATGGTGATCGTTTTCAATAAAGCGCTGCAAAAATATATCGAAACGACCCTCCCCGAGCTCGGCATCGAGGGTGTAGCGATAAAAACCTATCACCAGTGGCTCGGCTCGGTCGCAAAAGAGTTCGGTGGCGGCTTTCCTTACAACGATTTTGCCAAATCGCACGAAACGGAGATGTTCAAATCGTCGCCGATCTGCCTTAACGAAATCTGCGAATACGTACAAAAAAATCCCGAGCGCCCGAAAGGAAGCTACGTCGAAGACCTTTTTGCCTTCTATAAATATCTGAGCATGCAAAGCATCTTCTGGCCGAAATGGAGCGTGATTTCCGACGAGCTTCACAAGCAGGCTGCGGAAAAAAATCGCGACCAGCAGGACGACTCGGTACTGTTAAACCTTGTCTTTGCGCGCGAAGGTCACTACCCGTGCAAATCGCCGAAGGTTCTTAATAATTGCGACCACATAGTCATCGACGAGGCGCAGGATTTCGGCGTTGTCGATATCCGCGCAATGCTTGGCGCCCTCAACGAAAACAAAACAGTCACGATAGTCGGCGACATCGCGCAAAAGATCGTCACCAACCGCCACTTCGGCAGCTGGGAAGAGCTACTCACCGAGGCCGGTTTTGCCGACACAACTCCCATCAAACTCAATGTTTCACACCGCTCCACCGAAGAGATCATGCAGGTCGCTTCTCACCTGCGCCGCGATATCGACCTTACGCAAGCGGCTCAACGGACCCTCAGGCACGGCCCCGCGCCTACGATAATAACGGCCGATACTTATGAAGAAGAACCCTACGTCATCGGAAGATGGATCGAAGAACGCGTCGAGGAAAATCCAAACGCTCTTTCGGCGGTAATCTGCCGCTCGCCCAAGCAGGCCGAGAACCTCGTCGCCACGCTAAAAAAGATAGGCTACCCGTTCGTCAGATGGGGACATCGCGACAATTTTGATTTTTCACCGGGCGTCACGGTCACCAACGTTCATCAGGTAAAGGGTTTGGAATTTAGAAACGTCCTTATCGTCAACCCGACCGAGTCGCAATACAACCCTGCACGCAATGAAGACCGAAGTCTCATGTACGTGGCGGTAACGCGCGCCGAAGTAAGGCTCGATTTTGTTACAAAGGATAAACCGACATCGATGCTGCCGGAGCTCGACAGCCAGAGGATAAGACGCCGCAAGAGCGACAAGGAAAATTTACAGGAAGATATTACAAGAGAACTTGATCAGATCTGATCACTCGCAAATGACCTTATAATTGTCCACGAACAGACCGCCCATATTCACGGAAGAACATGTGACCCGCATGTAAGCCGGTATGGTCCGTTCGATAACGTTTAGTTCGCGGGCGCACTCGCCTGCCATATATCTATTAACGTTAGAATCCCAGCTGTCGAAAGCAGCCCCTACCTTGCAGCCGTCGATGAGGCCCTCCTCAATATAATAATCAACCTTTGGTGAGCTGAAATTGCATGAGCATCCCGAAGAGCTCCCTTCGTATGCATCTAAAATATGAAACGGCATCCCCGGATTAACTTGCTCAAGCGCCTGTTGACATTTACGCGCCTCAGACAGATCAGGGCCAAAATGCATGAAACCGTAGTCTTGATTGTATGTACACTCTTTCGGAATATTGAAATCGGGCATATCAAACCTCCATAAACTTTTTGACACCGTAAAACGTATCACAACTTTTATCGGCGGTGGCCGTTAAATGTTGCTAATATTATTCGACAATATAGCCGTAAAAATACCATTATTTTACGATATCTTATAAGTATTAGCTAAAAAACACATTAAGTGTGCTAGGCGCGCTATCACATGTTGCCATCGACTGAGCTTTATTGTAGGGGGCCTAACATGCCCAGAAAAAGAGAACTGCAACTACTTAGCCCCGCACTCATAGTTATCGACATGCAGCGATATTTTCTAGACCCAAGATGCGACGCTTTCCTCAAAGGAGGCCCAAGCATCATAAAGGCAGTGCTGGATCTTATTTCTGCTTTCAGAAAGAGCAACCGGCCGGTTTTTTACACGCGGCACGCTTGCCGGAAGAAAGAGGACTGCGGCGTTATGAGCAGCTGGTGGCGCGACAAGCTCCCGCGCGACGGAGATTTTCAGTCGGAACTTATTTCGCAACTCAAGCCGTCGGCAGACGAAGTCGTTATCACAAAGAAAAAATACAGCGCCTTTGAAGGGACCCGACTTAAAAAACTTCTTCTCAAAGAAAAAATAAGAGAGGTCGTTATCTGCGGGGTCATGACCCATCTCTGCGTTGAGACGACCGCGCGACACGCCTTCCTGCTCGACTTTCAGCCGGTGGTAATTTCGGACGCTTGCGCAAGCGAAAACAAAAAATATCATAACGCTTCGCTGCTCAATTTAGGGCACGGGTTCGCGCACATAATAACGGCAAAAGAACTGATAAAAAAACTATGAACTACGACTTAATCTCAATCGGCGGCGGGCCGGCCGGCGTTGCAGCGGCGATACAGGCAAAGAGGCTCGGCCTTAGCTGTGCTATAATCGAAAAGAATGCAATCGGCGGACAAGTGAGAAGTGCGAGACTTATCGAAAATTATCTAGGCTTCCCAGACGGAGTTTCGGGTCGTACACTGTCCGAACTCTTTGTAAAGCAGCTATCGTACTGGGAGGTGCCGACAATTTTTTCGGAGGTCACCGACATCACCTATGCAAACAACGGATTTTTTGTTCGCACCAAAGATAAAGAATTACGCGCCGCTCAAGTGGTCGTAGCTCTCGGCCTCTCTCCCGCAAGGCTCGGTCTCCCCGACGAATATCTTTACGCCTCTCCCGACTGGGTTGAGCACGAAGGCAAACGTGTTTTACTGGTAGGCGGCGGCGACGCGGCTTTTGATCTGGCGTGCCAATATGCCATCAAAGCGGCGAGCGTAACTATACTTATGAGATCGTCGCGCCCGAAAGCTCTTAAGCGGCTCATCGACGCTGCCCTTGAAAAAGGAGTTAAAATTGTCGCGGAACAGCCGATTGAAACCATTCCTCACGACTTGCTTATTAGCTGCATCGGAAAAGAACAGCGACACCCTCTTCTTGACAGACTCACCGAAAGGTTCGGCCGGTTCGAGCTAAAGACCGGCGAATGTCAGTCCCTCCCCGGCCTTTTTCTTGCCGGAGATCTGTGCCATCCCGATGAAAAATATGTCGCGATAGCCGCCGCCGAAGGTATTCATTGCGCCGAAATGGCATGGAGAAACATAAATGGAAATTAAATTGAGAACAGGCGACGCCTCCATCGCCGAGGTTTTTGTGATAAAATTCAGAGACGACGAACGTTTTCTGGCCGAATGCGTTCGCGCACTTAACCCCGACGTTCCGCCCGAGAAGAAACAGGTCTTGATTTTATCGACCCAGTTCGGCTGCCCCGTAGCATGCAGCATGTGCGATGCTGGCGGAAACTACGCAGGCGACCTTACTGCCGATGAGATCTTTTCTCAAATCGATCTGCTCGTCGCGGAGAACGGATTCGACTCCGCAAAAAATTGTGAAAAATTCAAAGTGCAATTTGCAAGGATGGGAGAACCGGCCTTAAACATGGCCGTTCTTGAAGTCCTGCGAAAGCTCCCCGAACGCTATCCGTTCAAAGGGCTTATGCCTTGCCTTGCGACGACCGCCCCATCCTCCGCCGAAGCGTTTTTTGAAGAGCTTCTTGATATCAAACGATTGTCCTATTCGAACAAAACTTTTCAGCTGCAGCTCTCGGTCAACTCAACAAGCGAAGAGGAGCGCGACAGGCTGATGCCGGTCAAGAAGTGGAGCCTTGAAGAACTGGCCGGATACGGCACAAAATTTTATCGCGACGGCGACAGAAAGATCTCCCTTAATTTTGCTCTTATGGAAGGAGTTACGCTGGATGCCTCCCGCATAAAAAGTATCTTCGACCCGAGAGCTTTTTGCATAAAAGCGACCCCGTTGAATCCAAACTACAGCGTCGCGGCAAGCGGGCATAAAGACGCGTTCGGTTCGTTTACGGGCAAAAATTTTGTCGAAGAACTTTCTGATTCCGGTTTCGAGGTCATTTTGAGCGTCGGAGATCTAAGGGAAAACAAAATAGGCTCTAACTGCGGACAGGCCGTTCGATTTCTAAAACTTGACACAGGGGCTCAAAACTACACCTCCTTGTCTTAAAAAACGAAATGGTCTCGCGCAACGCACGCAGCGAAAATTCGCCCGTGCGCCAGCGGCAATCGAAACGCAATTTTTCGCCCGTAAAATCGACAAATTCCCACGGATGCATCATCAACACCACAGGCGCCCTCATACGTTTTAAAAATAATTCCCTTAGAATTTTAGGAGATCGAATCACAAGCGATGTGGTCGATACAGGAACACGCAGAATGCCGCCGTCGTTTCTTATTTTAAGACCGGCGCGCTTATGACGCCCCTCGGTTGAATCGATAAGATAGCCGTTCATTTTCAAAAGCAACAAAAACTTTTTGGGGAATTGCAGGTTCGGCCCCCTGAAAGATACCACGGGATAGAATTTTCGCAGCGTTTCGGTCGCTTTTAGCAGTTCGTTTTCGGCTTCTTTAAAGCTCATCCTGTCGAATCGGGCATGAGTATCTCCGTGACAGCCAATTTCGTGCCCTGCTCCGGCTATATTTTTTACGGCCTCCGGAAACTTTCTTGCGACATCTCCGGTGACAAAAAAGGTCGCTTTCACTCCGGCGGCGTCAAGAAGTTCGAGCAACTTCGGAAGTCCCTCCTCTATGCCTCTGTAGGAATTGCGAAACGGCGGGCAGTCGTGCTCGACATCTATGGTCAGACAAGCTTGCATTGTTTTGTTGTCCTGAAAAAATTGTTATGTTAGGAGCTCGCGGAACCTATGAAAAACGGCCACAAAATATTGAGAGTTCTGGCTTTGCTCCCTTACGTACTGACGCGGCTCTTTTATTATTTTTACGCCGTCTATCTCTTCTTTATCGACAACCGGCTTCATCGCGGACCTTTGCGCCGAAAAGTCTCCACGGATTAACGTGCTCTTCAAGCAGTATCAGGGCCCCCACAAGGGTCACCGGTATCACCTGCACAAGGTGATAGGCCGCACCGACCAACAGACCGACATTTTTATCGATCCCCAAAAAAGTATAAGATAGAACGCACGCCAGTTCGAACGTTCCGACGTGGGCCGGCGCGCTCGGCACGACAACGGCAAGATTGACCGCGACAAGCACCAGCAACGTCCCCCAAAAAGGGAGCTCCACGCCAAACGCAAGCTGCGTCATGTAGATCATCGAAAGCTGCAATAGCCACGACACCATCGAAGCGAGAGAACCATAGATAAAAACCCTGCCGTCATGCAAAGGTTCGATTCCGTCCTGAAGTCTGGCAAAAAGACTATGCGTGATGCTTGAGCGCGAATAGACAAGC
Source organism: uncultured Pseudomonadota bacterium (assembly GCA_964647545.1). GTDB lineage: Bacteria > UBA10199 > UBA10199 > 1-14-0-20-49-13 > CAZYHS01. Next base: position 30,124 of record CAZYHS010000007.1, read on the forward strand.
GCGATTGTATAAGCCACGACGATCGCAAGAAGCGTAATGGTAAGACCGTAGATCATCCATCTGGGTACGCCTCCGAAGACAACCAGCAGCGCTGCAACGATGACAAAGGTCAGCCCCTCTAAAATCTTGTCGGCGATCAGCCCGCCTGTGGTTGTGGCCGCACTCAGCTCGGTCTTCTGGTGAAGCATCTGAATTCGTACAGCCTCTCCAAGCCTTGCGGGGAGGACGTTGTTGGCCATAAAACCGACCATGAGAATTTTTGTTATCTTATAAAGTCCGATATTGCTTAGCGGCTTCACAAGCATCTGCCAGCGAAAGGCCTTGGCGATAACAACAAAAAAATTGAGCGCCAAAACCGGCAATATCCATCTAAGATCGACAGACTTAAGGGCGCTTTTCAGCTCCGAGCTGTTGGCCATTTTAAAGACGCAAACAATCGCCACCAGTCCAACGACTATTCCCGAAAACTTAATCAGCCTGTTATAAAAGCTCTTCATAATAATTGACGACCTGTTGAGTTACCCTGCTCCATGAAAACTCCTCGGCTCGCACTCTGGCTTTAAGCCCTATGGTCTCGCGCAGCGTTCTTGAATCGAGCAACGTCATCAATGCATCGGCGAGATTATCGGATTCGGGAGCGCCGCAAAGCACCCCTTCGTCGGGCTCCTTAATTATCTGGCGATAGGCCGGCATTGTGAATGCGACCACCGGTTTTCCCGCCGCCATACCTTCAAGAACCGTAATGCCGAACGAAGCGCGGGTCGTCGGAAAACAAAAGATATCGGCCGTTGCGTAATAGTTCGGGCGCGATCCGAGTATCTCGCCTATAAAATGAACGTCTGACTTCATCTCGGGCGGCACCATCGATTCGAAATAGGATTTAAGGGGCCCGCCGCCGCCAATGATCAGCCTGCAATCGTTGCGTTTGCTACGAACTTTTACGAACGATTCAATCAGAATGTCGAGCCCATTGCGCGGCTCGAGCCGGCTCAATGAAAAAATATTCAGCTTGCCGTCGTTGAACTTATGAACTTTCTCGCACGCCGGATGAAATTTCGCCGTGTCAATGCCATTGGGAATCACGCGATATTCGCCGTGAAAATAGCGCGCCATACTTTCGATACAAAGTTTAGAGACCGCAATGCGTCCGTCGAGGGCCTCAAAATATGAGCGCATGAACTTGTTAAGAACGCTTAGCTCCCCGCTAACGTCGAACTGAGTATGAAAAGTCCCGACGGTAACCGTATTGGAATGCCTCTGAAAAAGGAGCGGCAGCGTAGGCACCATCGGCGAATGGACATGAACGACATCGAACTTTTCCGTTTTTAAAAGGTCGTTTATCTTTTTTGCAAGATTAAGCCCGACAGTTACTCTGGCGATGGAGCCGTTAGAATAGACCGGCATGCTGCGGCCGATCTTTATGACTTCAACCGGCTGGTCGGCCATTGTCATATCTTTACCTGCGTTGGACGTGATGATGACGGGCTCGTGCCCCATTTTGTGGGCCTCAAGGGCAAAATGATGTACATGCTCGGTAATTCCCCCGAGCGATGGATAATAATATTCTGTTACGATCGCAATTTTCATTTTTGGATCACAAAATCAAAATCATCAAACGCCAAAGAGACAAAAGCTCCCGCAATGAAATTATTTACCGAACGCCCCTCTTGAAAATCAGAATTGGTAACATACTCGTAGCCGGCTTGAGGCATCAGCGTTACGCGATCGTTAAGCTTCCACTCGGAACTGATCATCGTGCGATACCGCTTTTCATCGGGCCCGTGGGTTTTTAAGCGTAATCTATCTCCGCCACCGTGTGAATTTATATCAACGTAATATGTGTTGGAGTAGCGGTCTTCAAATTCCATGCGCAAAGTCATAGAAAGGTCGGTGTTATAGAACCACTTGAGCGATGAATACAAAGCGATACCATCGGTCCCAAGATTAGAGCCCAAAAACCTGCGATCGAGCGTATAGCCCGACTTCCAAGTGCTATGCCGGTAACTAAATGGCGAAACGCGCTGGAATTCTACGCGCAGCGCTAAATCTCCGGAATCTGTCAGGCGCGGCACATAAACGCCGGTTGCAAACGACATTTGATTCCATAAATTGTCGAGAAAATCCCAAGCTCTCAAAGGCGAGTCATCAAAAAAGCTGTCCCAATAAAGAACGCTGTTTCTAAGAGGCGGAATGGTCAAGCGCATGTCAAATATCCCGAAACGATGGTCACTTGTATCGGAGTAACTTGAATTATTTCCGGCCTTAATGAACGGAAATGTTTCAACTAGCACGTCTGTAAAACTAACGGCCGGCGCGCCACGCCCCCCAAGTATTATCGTCTCGCCAAAACCAAATTCGAAAATATCGACAGGTTTAATAGTTGCCTTCAGCCCGTAAAAATAAGCATAGGGAAAATGATTTTTTGGCCCGAGATTGGAGACAAAAAAAGTAAATTTCAGATGTCCGAGATATTTAAAGATCCAAGGCGGCTGCCATGGATGAGGGTTCGTAATCTTTATCATGTCGAGCGGACGGGCGTTGTCGGTAAGCAACATGCCGCCAAACTCACCCTGCCCAAGCAACAGACTGTCGCGACCGACCTCAAGTTCGAAATTTTTGAAGCCGGTCTTTGCGTACAAGTTTAAGATGTGAGCATAGCCGTTATTGGGCTCGTTCTTTGGAAATGTGAATTCGAACTGCGGTCTGACCGCCAGAGAAAAATATTTGGAAACCTGCATATCGTGCTGCGTGATAATAAACGAGTTGCCGCCATCAACGTATGTGCGCCCTTCCTGATAACCGTCAAACGATGTAATAAGCCCGTCAACGTTACCTATGCCTCGCCCGTTAAGAGCCGCTTCAGCCCTGCTGTTGTTATACAAAAAACCGGCCGACATCTTTTTTAGAGGTTCCAAATTCAAAAGAGGCATCTCGCCGGAAATTTCATTGTGATATTCGACGGCGTATTTATCAAGCACCTTTCCAAGATAGTTCTTCTTTTCGCGAACCTCCGGCGAAAGATTTTCAAATTTTTTAATAGCGTTCTTAAAGATACGCCCGATCTCTGAGCGTGAGTATGGGCGCTGCCCCATAATTACGTCACCGGCAAGCCCGTGAGCAATAACAAGATCGACCGCGGCATAGACCTGATCGGTCACGGGTACCGTTAGAGAAGAATCAGCGTTTGCTTTAAAAAAAGGGCTTAAGAGCAAAACAAGCAAAAGGAGCGAGCTGATAAAAGTAACACGTATTTTCATTTTATTCGTTATCCAAAACCACTTCTGTATTTAGACGATGCGAAGTTTCCATTGCAGGCCGTGCATTCAACGCATACCGCCTGCGATAAATCATCACCAATAGCGCCGGAGCCAGCAACAGCGCAGCCGTCAGACAGGTAATTTCACCCGCGATCGCGACCATGCCGAACGACGCCAGCGCCTGATTGTTGGCAAGAATAAGCACAGAATAACCGATTATCGTCGTGAGCGAACAGAGCACAACGGCCATGCCTGTATGCCTGAAAGCGAACTCTATTCCGCTAAGCCTGTCCTTCGAAAGTCGCAGCACGATATTTATGGCGTAGTCAACTCCGACGCCGAACGTAAGCGGCAGCGCGATAAAATTAAAAAAGTTAAGTTTAAGATCAAGGAGAGAAACAACTCCCAACATCGAAATTATGCTTGTCAAAACCGTCACCACAATGACCCACGAAGCATTGAACCTTCGCACCACAATCGCCACAAATATCATCACCGCAAGAAACGAGGCCAAGGTAAGAATTGGCGCCTCTTTTCTTATAGCCTCTATCAAGTCGGCAAATATCAAAGATGCGCCCGCGGCGCGCATGACGCGTCCGTCTGAAAGAGTGAACTCCCTGATGGTCTCCGAAAACCTTACGAGATTCCTCCCGTCCGACAAAAGCATGCCGGCGCGCGGGCTTATAAAAACGACCCGCCCCTTTGCGCCGCTGAGATCTTCAAAGTGTTTCGACAGATCTCTGGGGATATCGTCGAGCATTAAAGTTTTATTGTCGGTTAAGCTTACTCTGATCGAATCGACCTTTTCGCGGGCTTTGACGTCGAGTTTGCCGAGATACTGTTCGTTATCGTCTAACAAAGATGCGAACATCGCCAGTTTTGGCAATTTCTCCTGCTGCGATTTCGGTACAAGACTATAAATAGAGCGGCACGATCCCACCCGTCTTTCGCTTTCGGGAATAGACAGATTCTTTTTTTCAACGGCTTCGCAAACAAGTGCGCCGTCTTCGATATTATCCACGACCACAACGGCCGGAGTCATCGAATCGTTGAAGAGTTTGCTGACCCTCTTTTCAAGGGCTTCGGTTCCGCTTGCAACGCTGGTTTTATTTCTCAACTTTGTAAAATCGTATTCGATAGCGTCTTTTGCATGAAACCCGATAAGGGCGATAGAAACGGCAGCAATTGCCAAAGACGCCGCTAAAATCGCGGCCGGCTTGGAAACGATCCATTTACTAAACGTTCGATAAACCGAAATACCGCGCGACATGTTGTCCTTTGCCGCGACCATATTTTTCATTCGCTCCGTGGCAAGAACAAGCACCGGAAGAACCAGCATTGTCGCCAGCCAGCAGAACATTACACCGTAAGCGCCTATCAGACCGAACTGATTGAGCCCCTTGATCCCAGCAAAAAGCAGGACGATAAAGGCGACGGCTGTCGTAGCGGCGGCGAGAAACGTGGCGCTCATCGTATTGACAAGCGCGTTTTGCATCGCCTCACGGTGAAGTATCCCCTTGCGCCGCTCTTCAATGTAACGAGCCATGACGATGATGCCGTAGTTTATCCCCGTGCCGAGAATAATTGAGCCTAAAAACGCGGTCTGACTGTTCAAATAACCGATCGCGAAATAAGTAAGCGCAAACGTCCAAGAGAGAGCGATCAAGAGAGTCGCGCCGAGCAGAAAGACGATGCGCAACCGCATAAAAAAGATGACAATCGCCAGCCCGACAAGGGTTATGCAAAGTAGGGCCGTAGAGACCACGTCTTTTTTGAGGGTATCGTATTCTTCGACCGTACTTTTTACGTTGCCGCAATAGCCGACCTTCATCTCTTTATCGAAGCTCTTTGGCGCGACCGACGCCACTTCACTTTCGACGGTCGCAATCATTTTTCGGGCAGCGTTGACCGAAAGGCTATTTTCGTACGGACGAACGATCATTATCAGAAACTTGCCGTCGGCCTCGCCGTAATGATCTTCAAACGTTTTTATAGGGGCCGCGTTCGCCTTCTCGTTGCGCTTTTTTATGTTGTTGACCTCGGCCTCGAGAGGATCTTCATCGGCCAAATTAACGAACAGCTTTGCGTGCGAAAGTTTTTCGGTATCGATCTTTCGTTTTGTCGCCTCATATAAACTGTCGATATCTGCGGCCGGAAGATAGTGAAGCGCGTATTTTTCGTAAAACTTGCGGACATCTTCCGATTTGTAATCGAGGTAACGGACCGTCCCCTTGGGAAGAGCGGTAAGCCTTACGGCCAGCGCGTCGAGAAATCTCTTGTTGGCCTCGGGATTCGGACTTTCAACCGTGACAATTAGGCTCCCCACCCCGCCGATCCGTTCCAGCGCGCGGTTGAGTTCGACGACGCTTGGGTAATCTTCGGGGAGAAGCTCTTTGATGTCGCCTTTAATTGAGAGCTTCGACGAAAGAAAAAAAGTGACGCAAGCCGTCAGCAGCACAACGGCGAGCGAAAGATAAAGATGACGGCTGACAAAACCGACATATTTGGCAATAGCGCGGTATACGGGATTATCCATATTCTATCTGGAAAGCTGGCGTCGCCACCGCTCCCAGTGTCCTAAGATGAATTCGGAGGCGACATATGCCGCTACGGCCACGAACCACCCCGCAAAAATATCGATTACCCAATGATGCCTGAGATAGACGGTCGAAAACCAGAGACTTGTCACAAAAGGGATGTACAGCCACCAGATAACACGAAAGGTCTTGCCGACGTTACGATATTTCCAAGCATAAAGCAGCGCCACCGACGAAATACCGACGTGCAAACTTGGAAAAGCTCCGCACGGCACGACCGAAAAATTGTCCCACTGTGCCTGCAGCGCGTCGTAAAGCCACAGCCCGTGCAGCTTTACGGGGTCGGTGAACATCTCGGTGATGAAGTAACGCGGCGGGCTCGCCGGCCACAAAACATAGCCGACAAAACCCATAAGAAACGCAAACGTCAAAGCAAGCGTCATACGTCTGAGCTCCGGACGATCGTCGCGGTTCGATAGAAAAAACATAATGACCAGCGGAAGGAGAAAATAGAGGGCGTACGAAAAGGCCATAACATCTGTCAGCAACGGAGAATAAATTTTTTGCGCCCACAAGGTCGGCTCGACGCCGAAAATTGCGATGTCCCACTTCATGAGCAGCCCCGCTATATCGACGTTCATGAAATATTTGCTGAGATCGTGGAGGTTCTCGTAAATGAACGTGACAAAAAGGAACGGCAGCCAGTCGCGCAGAATGTGACCGACGTTGGTCTTCATTTCGGGATTAAACCTTCTTGCGATAGTGCGATAGCCGATAAGAAAAAGGACTATAAGGATCGGAAGCCCCAGAGAAGCCTGAAAAAACCTAACGCTCCCCCCCGAAGCCAGCAGCGCCGTCAAAAGAACCAGCGACATCACCACCGAAAGCAAAAGATCGGGACCAACCTCAAGAATGCCCCTGACAGAGGTCAAAATAGCTTTCTTAGCTGATTTTGTTATGCTTTTTTGCTCAACCGGACCGACACTAACAACTTCAAGTTCTACCGTAGAATTTTTGCTCATATGGGCCGGCTTTCCTAGCTTTTTTGAGCATTTATTGCAACGGCAAATTAATCTTTTTTATCGACAAAGGCGCGAAGTAATTCGGCCACGCTGCCGCTTGGTGCGGCCCATACCGGCCCGCTTACAAAGCCGTCTCCGTCGGCGTCTCGATAAGGATCGGTCACATATTTCGCCGAAATATCGACCTTCGGAAGCCATATTTTTTTTGCCGCCGAGATTTCCGCAATTACTTCGTTTGCGATGAGAGCATGGCCCGTCGGCGACGGATGAATGCCGTCCAAAGAAAAAAGACCGCCCCGCCCCCACGAACGGGTAAGCTCTTTGCCGTTAGGCAACATTACCCCTGCGGCAAGAATCGTCTCCAAAGAGGCCGAAATGTCTATGAGCGTCGCGCTATATTTTTGTGCAAGCCCCGCGATTATCGAATTGTACTCGTCTATCCTAGAAAGCAAAAGCCGCTGCTCCTGCTGCGTCAGAATGTCTGCCGCTCCAAATTCGGATAGCTCCGCCCTCTTTCCCTTGGACTTCGCAAAGAGGTCAGACGCGATCGATAAAAGAGGAACAACATCACCGCCGGAAAGCCTGTCGATGGCAATCGAGCGCCCGAAATAAAATTCAAGGTCGCTCTTTGTAAAAAAGAACCCACTCAAAAGTAAATTTGGAACCGTCATCACAAACAGGCCGTCGATCCTTTTATCTGCCACGCGCCTTAAAAGATCTTCGTATTCGGTCTCAAATGTTTTCGGGTCTGTCGTTTTGGCGTCTATGATTTTTTGATCGATGTTGTCGGCGGCGGAAAAATTGAAAAAAAGGTCGTTAGAGCCTATCCAGATAAAGACCCAAACTTTCTCCCCACGGGCATTAGCCTCATCGATCGCCTTTAGCAGCGCATCTGAAGGAGTTACGCAGCCTCCCCCCGAATAGGGCTTTAAAAAAATAGGGACATCTACGGGAATTCCTTCGACAAGGTCTATCAGCTTGCATGCCGACGGCAGCTCGGAAAGTTCCAGCCCCGGAATCGCAAAGTTCGTCGGCTTTGCAGTCTGGTCAACCCTATGGCCGTCAACGTTTATCAGCGGCTCTCTAAAGACCGCTCGTACGCCCAGCCCCCTCGCCATTTGAGATATCCAGCTATCCTTCTGGGTAGGCTCGAAAGTTACTCCGTCCATTGTGCCGGCGGTAAGGCTGTCGCCAAGTGCTAGGATTGCTATCTTTGATGGCTCTGTTATTTCTGCAAAGACAGGAAAATAGCTTACGCAGATCAGAGCGCCTGCAACAACTAAAGCGATCGTTAGCTTTCGCATGCCTCAAACTATCTCAAAACGGCTGAATTCTATCAATACGCACCGCGGCAAGAGAAAACCCCCCGCAGCTTTCGCGCCACGGGGGGTTTTGATTTTCCTGACTCTGTTATTGAGGCTTACTTCGCGTATTCTTTTCCGTAACGACCCGCCGAGCCAAGGACGTTGCGGTTCTTCTCTTTGTACATTTTGACAAGTTCGTCGCGGGCCGGCCCCAGATATTTGCGAGGATCGAATTCGGCCGGCTTCTCGGCAAATACCTTGCGAATGGCCGCGGTCATAACCAGACGTCCGTCAGAATCGATATTGATCTTACAGACGGCCGACTTTGCCGCCTTGCGCAACTGATCTTCGGGAATACCGATCGAATCTTTCAAGGCGCCGCCGAACTTATTGATCGTATCGACAGCGTCATGCGGCACGCTCGACGACCCGTGCAAAACGATCGGGAAACCGGGGAGCTTCTTTTCGATCTCTTCAAGAATATCAAAACGCAGCGGAGGCGGAATTAAAGTACCGTCTGCCGCCTTTGTGCACTGGTCGGGCTTGAATTTGTTTGCGCCGTGCGATGTGCCGATCGAAATTGCGAGCGAATCACAGCCGGTGCGTTTGACGAAATCGATCACCTCTTCCGGATGAGTGTAGTGCGATTCGGCGGCCTGAACTTCGTCTTCGATGCCGGCAAGAACTCCAAGTTCACCTTCGACCGTCACTCCGTGCTTGTGGGCATATTCAACGACCTGCTTAGTGAGTTCAACGTTCTTTTCATAAGGATGATGCGAACCGTCGATCATGACAGACGAAAAACCGCTGTCGATGCACGACTTGCAAAGCTCGAACGTATCGCCATGGTCGAGATGAAGCGTGATGGGAATGGCGCCTTCAAGCCCTAAGCTCTTTTCCATTTCGCGAGCCATCTGCACCGCACCCTGCGCCATGTAGCGCAAAAGTGTTTGATTTGCATATTTACGGGCGCCGCTTGAAACCTGCAAAATAACCGGCGAACGGGTTTCGACGCAGGCGGTAATGATCGCCTGAATCTGCTCCATGTTGTTGAAATTATAGGCCGGCACCGCGAAACCTTCTTTAAATGCCTTTTCGAACATCTCCTTTGTGTTTACCAAGCCAAGCTCTTTGTATGAAACCGTCATTTTTCCCTCCTTCTAAGGAATGCCCTGTCTTCCGGCGGGCGTTTTGTTTGTGAAGCGCGTTTGTACTGAAACCAGCGATTTACTCAAGCAATTTTTTTATCCCAAACTCTATCTTCATCTGCTAGATTTAGCGCAAATGAAAAAAACGACGGAAGGTTTCATCGAAGTTACAGGCGGGCGCGTATGGTATAAAAAAATCGCCGTTGATTCGGGCGAAGACTTGCCGCTACTAGTCCTGCACGGCGGGCCCGGAGCGACGCACGACTATCTTGAACCTCTTGAGGAGCTCGCAAATGAACGCCCAGTTATTTTCTACGACCAGCTGGGGGGCGGAAACTCAGACAGACCCGACGACCGCTCACTTTGGAAAGCGGAACGTTTTATCGACGAACTGGCAACGGTCAGAAAATTTCTCGGTCTCGAGAGGCTTTTCATCTTGGGGAGCTCGTGGGGAGCGGCGCTTGCGGTCGCGTACATGCGGCAAAGAGAGGCGTCGGGAGTCGAAGGGCTGATCCTATCCGGTCCGCTGCTTAGCACTTCGCGCTGGATAGCCGATCAGCGCAAATACATTTCGCAAATGCCAAAAGAGTCTGCCGATGCAATCACCGAATGCGAAGCAAAAGGCGAGTTTTCCTCACCGAAATATCAGGCGGCGATGCTTGAATTTTACAAAAAGCACCTATGCCGGCTTGATGTCTGGCCCGAATGTTTAAATAGAACGCTCGAAAAAATGGGGACCGACGTTTACAACACGATGTGGGGAGCTTCCGAATTTACTATGAGCGGCAATCTTTCCAATCTTGAACTGGCGGAAGACCTGAAAAAAATCGACGTACCGATCCTTATCACCTGCGGCGAGTTCGACGAAGCAACCCCTTCGACATGTCGATACTTTCAATCGTGCGCAAAAAATGCCGAGCTAAGAATTTTTAGCGGCGCTTCGCATTCGCACCACCTCGAAAAAACCGGCGAGTACCTCGCCGCGATCGGCGACTTTATGAAAAGTCATTCTTCAACGGAGAAACTATGAAAGTTAAGATTGCCGCAATTCAATTTCAACCCGACGCGAACGATTTCGATAAAAATCTGCGCAAAATAATTTCGATGACCGAACAGTCTCTTTCATCCGGCGCGAAGATCGTCGTTCTCCCCGAAATTTGCGAATTCGGTTACGACATGGAGGCCATGAAGCGACACTATGACGGGGACGGCAAAAGAGCGCCTGATGCCATTTCGCAGCTTGCGCAAAAGTATAAAGCGATCGTCGCCGCAGGGCTTGCAGAGAAAAGAGATGACGGCTTTTACAACACATGCACTCTCTTCGGATGCGACGGCAAAGTTTTAGCGACCTACGATAAAAGCCACCTTTGCGTAGTTCCGCCATACAACGAACCCATCTTTTTCAAGTACGGCCAGAAGATATTCGCGAAGGAAGTCGCAATCGACGGCGAAAAAATCAAACTCGGATTCTCCATCTGCTTTGATATCCGATTTCCCGAACTCTACCGCAAACTGGCGGCCGCCGGCACCGAGCTGGTCATACATCCGACCGCGTTCCCAATGATGCGCATCGAACAATTCGAAGTTTGCGCCCGAGCCCGAACGATCGAAAATCAGTTCTTCTTCGCATCGGCAAATTTTTGTGGAACAAGCGGCGGCGTTCAACTGGGGGGCAATTCGCTTATCTTAGCCCCCGAAGGCAAGATCGCAGCGCGCGCCTCACGAGACAGCGAAGAGACACTTTTTGCCACAATTGACACCACAGACATCGAAACAAGCCGCAAAGAGAGACCGGTTTATCGCTGCCTTAGACCTGAAATTTATTAAGTAATTTCTAATAACGCCTCACAAGTACTCGTTTTATAAAGATTTAATTAAATAGGCTATCCGACAACTTTACATCTGCTCGGCGCCGATAATAATGGCATGGGAGACAAAGCGCTAAAACTTCGAATTGACGAATTAAAGGGGCTTTTCAGGTCTGGTTTTAATAACTTCGAGAACCTCTCAGGCCCCATCGACGAAGATGTTATTCTCGAAGGGTCAAAAAATTTCTATCGCCCCCTCCCTGTCGACGAGTTCATTCCGGACAAGAAAAATCCCTATAAAAATTTTTTCACGGTGACGTGGTATGCGGCTCATAAAAGAAAAGAGAAAAATCCTAAAAAATGTGAGAAGCCCAAAAAAGACGGCTGCATGAAAACCAAGCGGCATCACATGAAACCGACCGCATCCGGAAAAATATTCAATGCCTACGACCCAAAATGCATAGCACTTGGCCCCGCAGCCAGAAAGAGGCTCCCGTACGGAACTTTTGTGAAAATTACGGCCGGAGATAAATCGGTCATCGCACAAGTGTGCGACGCAAAAAACACCCCCGGAGCCGATCTGAACAAAGCGATGTACGACCTGCTTGGTTCTCCGGAAGGAAAGGTCACCATCGAAAAGGTCGTCCCTAAAAAGAGGACCGAAAAGCACATCATGCTGCTGCTTGGAAACGGAGAATCCCCAAAATTCGCCCCGTCAACAGACGGCAAGGACGCTTACAATCCGGCAAACACAAGATGGACCGACTTTCAATGGAGAGTTTTCTTGTCGGGCAACATTATGGCACGACAAGGATTATTTGAAAGGCTTGCCGGTCAGGACATATTTTTAAAGACTGCAAATGGCAAGTACAGCTATCAGATAGCCGTCGGAGATTTTTTCAGCGAAAAAGAGGCGACTTACGCGGCAAAGAGGTTTTGCGCTTTTTGCGACGACAACAAATGCGGCAAGGAAGAACAAAGCGCCCTCGATGCCTTTTGCACTGGGATGTTTATCTATTCGGACGAATGGCCTAAAAATTTCAGAAGTCCTCTCAAGCTGTCTGATGGAGAAAACACAAAACCTATCAATCCGAGGAGCGAAAAAAAGGTCAAGAAATGAGCCTTCTGTAAATGGCCTCAACATCTTCGGCTCTGATATCGACCGGACATGCCGCCATATTGCGGCTTTGCATCACTTCAGGCACCCTCTTCATTAAGAACGCTTCGTCGATATTCGGTTCGAAGTCAAACTTCAGCGAATCAAGCCAGTCGAAAAATGCCTGCTGTTCCATTCCGATCGCCTTGAAAAAAAGTTTGAGATCGCGTTCGACGCTTGGCTTGAAAAACTCCATCACATATTTCATCACAACGCCGTTGGCCGCGCCGTGACTTAGCCCAAACTCGGTCGTAAGCGGATAACCGATAGAATGTTGAAGCGTGGTACCGCTTTGCGCGATCGTCAACCCGCCATAAAGAGAGGCCTGCGATAAGGCTGAGCGCGCCGCCTGATTGTTGGGCGCGTCCAAAGCAGTGCGCAGATTTTCGACTATCAACTTCGCCCCTTCAAATATCAGCGGGTATAAAAGCCTGTTGCGTTTTTTGGAGTACAACCCTTCCAGCAGATGGCTGAGAGCGTCAACAGCCGTGTCCCTCGTGACAATTGCTCCGGTCGAGGCGGTGTAGGCCGGATCGACGAACGCCACTTTCGGGAAGATCAGGTTGGAAGTAAAGCCGGCCTTTTTCTTTTTGGCAGAGTCGGTGATGACGCTATACGGAGTCACCTCGCTTCCGGTGCCGCTCGTCGTAGGGATCGCCGCAACCGGAAAAGCCTTTTTTATCTTCTCCGGATCGTAAACATCCGCCCCGTTCAAAGTGTTGGCCGCTATGACCGAAACCGCCTTAGCGGCATCGATGGGGCTTCCGCCCCCTATACCTATGACAAAGTCGGCGTTAGCCGATTTAAAAGCCGCGGCTCCCGCCATGATTGTTTCAAGGTCGGGATTTTCACCGACACGATCAAAAAGTTCGAAAGGGACCTTGCACGATTCAAGTGAGCAGACGCAATCGTCGAAAGCGCCGCTGGTCTTCGCAGAGCGTCTTCCGGTTATCAACATCGCTTTCCGGCCAAGCTGCGAAAAGTCGAACGCCGCCCCTTTAAGACACGCGTTTCCAAAGAAAATTTCCGTGGGTACGAACATGCGATACATAGCTCCCCCTTATTTGATGCCGAAGAAGAGCACATCACGAATGACGGTCAAAGAAAAATCTCCAACAAAGAGGACGTTGGGCTTGTCCCCTCTTTTTCGAAGGACATCGAAGACCCTATCGACGGCTTCGTCATCTTTGAAACCGAGGTCATAAATGTCAACACCAAGAGCTCTTGCAATTGACAGGAAATAGCTCGCATAGGCCGGTATTGCGGAGTTGCGTTTAGCCTTGCAGCCTTGAATGAAAAAGACCCAGCGCCCGGGGCTTGTCATCACCTTCTCTTCGAAGCCGAACGACGAATAGGCCGCCGCCAGCTCATGGGCGCAATCGCCGTCACTTGAAGCAAAGAGCATCAAGCCAAGAGGTCTGGATGATTCGACCGAAAAAGAAAAACGTTCGCACGAGGCTGTCTTCGGAAGCCTCTCAAGAAAACGCTCCGCCGCACGGCGTAAAAACGCCTCCCTGCCGAATTCGAGCTCAAGCTCGCCGAACTCTTTTTGCACGAAACGCAATTCTTTTAACGTCAGCTCTTTATCGAGTTTAACAGCTCCGGCCGTACCGAATGCCGCGCCGGCATACTCATAGAGAGCGGCTTTTTTCTCGTCGCGCGAACATCGCGACAAGCTGTTCGAACATGCATGGCTGTATTTGATCGGCTTAAGAGCCTTGTCTGGGGCTGGCATGGCGGCGGCTAACTATGTCACAGGAGGCTTAATGTCCATTGAAAAAGGGCTGAAAGAAATAAAGGACGATGTCAACCGCGATAAGAATGATGATAGCCCATTCAAGGGAGTTTGCGTTGCGGTACTGCAGCAGCTCCGAGATAAGCTCCAGATTTTCCTGTATCATTCTAAGTTTGTAATCGACCGTTTTGTAGCGGTCGCGGATCTCGAACATCTCGACTGCGCTGTGATAAAGATTATCAAGAACTTGGTCTCTCCAAGTTTCATCGGGTTTATCGAGAAGATAGGCCGTAGAGACCAGATTTTGTTTTGTGGTGATGCAGTGGCCGATGAACTTTTTGATGTTGGTGGCTCGCTGCGCCAGACGGCCTTTAAGCCTTAGGGCATCTCCAAGATCGCCCGTTTTTTTCAAAAGCTCCTCCACCCTGTTCTCAAAAAACTCCAGCGCGGTCGATCTGGCAAGGACCAAGGCGAGAATGTCGATCTTGTCGAGAGAAAGATCGGTAAGGGTCGCCCCGTTAAAACCGACTGTGTCCTTTTCAAGAGAATTGACCTCGACAAAGAACTCTTCGCTGGAGACGCTTTCGGGTTTTTCTCCGATTATCGAACGGATCTTCACCATTATCTGGGCCTGTCTCGCCGGATCGATGTTAAAAAAGACCACGCTGCCGAATCGATAAATGAAAAAATAAGAGCCTTCATCCTCGCGATAGACAAGCTTTGTGGAAGACTGGCTCAGCGCCGTCACGCTGAACAAGCGGTCGAGCTCCTTGAGTTTTAGAACGTCGGTAAAATGATAGGCCTGAAACGAATAGCGTTTTTGATTGTTCATAGACGCTAAGCCATAACAAATTATTTGCGTTTAGACAAGCTCGGCAAATATTGCTTTTTTAAAATTTCGGTGCTAAATGCTCACGCCACTATGAACGAACTTATACTCGACGCCCTCTTCGACAGCCTTAAAATGCTTCCGTTCCTGTTCGCGGTCTATCTTTTTATCGAACTCCTCGAGTACAGGTTCGGTCAAAAATTGCGCTCTAAGGTCGCGCACGCTAAAAGATACGGCCCCCTGATAGGCGCGATGCTCGGGCTCTTTCCGCAATGCGGTTTTTCGGTCATCGGAGCCAGCCTCTACGTACGCAGACTTGTGACCATCGGCACGATGGTTGCAATTTTTCTTGCCACCAGCGACGAGGCCATTCCCGTGATTCTTGCCCAACCCGGGCACATGCATCTTCTCGCTCCGCTGCTGGGAGTAAAGTTCGTCATAGCGGTCGTCACCGGCTACGCGCTCGACCTCTTAATATTTAAGAACCAGCAGTTGGCGGAGCACCAGAATTCGCCTCAGCACGACTGCCCCGACTGCGAAACAGTCGTTGTCGAAGAGCACGGCTGCTGCGGGCATCATGTCTCCGAAGGGAAGAAAAAACTTGAGCTGCTCTTGCATCCAATCAAGCACACAATGTCGGTCTTTGTATTTATCTTTGCCGTAACTCTTCTGCTTAACTTAATTATTGACCGCGTCGGCGAAGAGCACCTCTCCGAGTTTCTGTTGGGCAACTCGCTTTTGCAGCCGGTCTTTGCGGCACTTGTCGGACTTATTCCAAGCTGTGCGGCTTCAGTCGCGATCACTCAGGTCTATATTGCCGGAGGGATCGGTTTTGGGTCGGCGATCGCCGGTCTTTCGGCCAGCGGCGGCATAGGTTTACTTGTGCTTATTCGCGAGACAAAGAGCCTAAAACAGACGCTCAAAATCATCGGCATCTTGTTTGCCGTCAGCGCCCTAAGCGGCGTTCTTATTCAGTTATTTGTCTCTTAAATCTCTGAAATCGGTCAAATTTAAAGTAATACTTTAAGAAAACACCTCCCAATAGAACATATTTTCTTTGATTTTTCATATGGTTACTATATGGGCCTCGGTACTGTAAAAAATAGCTAACACCAAAAAAGGAGTATCAGCATGAAGAGATTTTTATTTCTGTGCGGTTTCATTATTTTTTCCACCTTAATTGTGTCGCCAAGTGCTGGCGCCGCGGATTTCAGCTTAGACCCCGACTCGGTTACAGTTGAGCCTGCACCAATCGGCGGAGCGCCGGTCACAGGCAAGATACTAGTCAAAAGAACTTACAGCAGTGATTTTTGGGATTTCGACTGGCTTGCAGGTGTCAAAAATTTGGAATTTAGCCTAGGTGGAGCAGATGCTGCGAACTTTGCACTAACGACAGGCGGTTCTGCTTGCACACAAGGCCAGACATTACTGCTCAACTGTTATATTTATTTCACGTTCACGCCTACGGCTGCAGCTTCGAACATATTTAATGCCACACTCACAATTAGCGCTGAAGATAAAGCAACACAGACGGTCAACATAACCGCCTCAAGCACCGGCTGCTACAACGGCGTCATCGAAGATGCCGAAACCTGCGACGACGGAAACGCGGATGCCGGCGACGGTTGCAACGCAACCTGCCAGATCGAAGTCTGCGGCAATAGCGTCGTCGATTTCGGCGAAACCTGCGACGACGGCAACACTTCGAACGCAGACGCATGCCTTAACGATTGCACCCTCCCCGTTTGCGGCGATAATATTTTAAGCGCCGGCGAAGGTTGCGACGACGGCAATACGACCGACGGCGACGGCTGTTCTTCTCTCTGCGTAAGCGAATTCTGCGGAGACGGAACATTGCAAGCTGCAACAGAGGCTTGTGACGACGGTGCAGCAAACAGCGACACAACCCCAGACGCCTGCCGTACGAACTGCGCAGCAGCGCGCTGTGGCGACGGCACGATCGACACAGGCGAAGGTTGCGACGACGGCAATACGACCGACGGCGACGGTTGCAACGCAACCTG
>CAZYHS010000007.1:47043-73651 GCA_964647545.1 uncultured Pseudomonadota bacterium
TGCGACGACGGCAATACGACCGACGGCGACGGTTGCAACGCAACCTGCCAGATCGAAATCTGCGGCAACAGCGTCGTCGATTTCGGCGAAACCTGCGACGACGGCAACACTTCGAACGCAGACACATGCCTTAACGATTGCACCCTCCCCGTTTGCGGCGACAACATTTTAAGCGCCGGCGAAGGCTGCGACGACGGCAATAATGCAAACGACGATGGTTGCAACGCGATCTGCGTAAGCGAATTCTGCGGCGACGGTATTTTACAGGCAACAACAGAAGCCTGCGACGACGGTGCTGCAAACAGCGACACAATTCCGGATGCTTGCCGTACAAATTGTACACTTGCCGCTTGCGGCGACGCTATCGCCGATTTCGGCGAAGCCTGCGACGACGGCAACACTTCGAACGCAGACGCGTGCCTTAACGATTGCACCCTCCCCGTTTGCGGCGACAACATTTTAAGCGCCGGCGAAGGTTGCGACGACGGCAACACAACCGACGGCGACGGCTGTTCTTCTCTCTGTGTAAGCGAATTTTGCGGAGATAACATCGTGCAGACGGCGTTTGAAACATGCGACGACGGCAACACGACCGACGGTGACGATTGCAGCTCAACATGCACAATTGAAACACCCGAAACGCCAGACACGTCCGACAACACAGAGAATCCTTCAACCGACGGCACAACGACACCTGATAATAACGATGCCACAACCGGCGACGAAACAAACACATCTGAGAATGACAAAACCACACCCCCTATAACCGGCTTCTCGGGCGGCGGTTGCAGCTTGATAAGATAAAATTGATTTTTCTATAATGCTTTAAAAACCCGCATTCAGAACATTCTGGATGCGGGTTTTATTTTTTTCAAAATCCCCGCTTGACAAGTGAACGCTCGTTCACCTATAAGTGACCCATGGAATCGAACCCGAAACTTTCAAATGCGGCGGCATTACTTAAATCGTTTGTAAAAGAGAACTGCCGTTTACCAAGCTACTCGGAGCTGGCTAAAATGTTCGGCTTCGCCTCTAAAAATGCCGCCTATAAGCTGGCAAACAGGCTGATAGAAGCCGGCATTCTTCAAAAGGACCCCGTTACCGGCCATCTAAAACTAAATAATCCGGGGCTGCAAATTGCCGGTTACGTTCAGGCGGGCTTCCCCTCTCCGGCCGAAGATAACTTAGTCGACACACTAAGCTTAGACGACTATCTCATCCGCAAGCCCGAGGCGAGTTTCATGTTGAAAGTCTCCGGCGACTCAATGATCGACGCAGGCATCATGCCGGGGGATCTGGTCATAATAGAACGCGGCGGCAATCCGAAAAACAACGACGTCGTTTTAGCGCAAGTCGATCGCAACTGGACGCTCAAATATTTTTTCAAACGCAAAGGCGAGGTCGTTCTTGTCGCCGCCAACAAAAATTATCCCGAAATCCGCGCGAAAGAAGAGCTCAGCATCGCCGGAGTCGTAACCGCCGTAATAAGGAAATACCAATGACAAACAACATCCGCACCGACAACTGGCCGCGCGCCATCATGCACGTTGACTGCGACTCGTTCTTCGCGAGCGTCGAACAGTCGATTCACCCCGAGCTTAAGGGCCGGCCCGTCGTCACCGGCGCCGAACGCGGGATCGTAACCGCCGCAAGTGTCGAGGCAAAAATGCGCGGTGTCAGTCGCGGCATGACCCTCTCCGAAGTCCGCGAAGCATGTCCCGACGTCGTCATGGTCGAAAGCGACTACGAAACCTACACAATCTTTTCAAAGCGGCTCTTCGAAATTTTGCGCCGCTACACGCCGATCGTCGACGAATATTCCATCGACGAGGCATTTGCCGACATGACCGGAATGCGACGTCTGTGGAAAATGTCTTACGGCGAAATCGCGCTCGAAATTCAACGGGCGGTCGAAAAGGAACTTTCAATCGGCGTATCGATCGGCGTCAGCCTTTCAAAAAGTCTCTCCAAGCTTTGTTCGAAATTCCGCAAGCCGCTGGGGATCACCACTCTCCCCGGCAAATCAATCCACGAACTGCTGAAGATGACCGACATCGACGAAGTCTGGGGCGTAGGTCCGGCCTCGGCCGCCCTGCTGCGCTCGCGCGGAATTAAAACGGCGTTCGACTTCGTGAAAAAGCCGCGCGAATTTGCCGAACAGCTCATGGGGAAAATCGGCATCGAGCTTCACATGGAGCTCTCGGGCGAATCGGTTTACAAACTAAACACCGAGGCCAAAGATGTCTTTGCGTCGCTATCCAAGGCCAGAACATTTACTCCTCCCTCCAAGGACGCCGAATATGTCTTTGCACAGGCCATGCAAAACCTCGAAGAGGCCTGTGCGAAGGCGCGGCGTTACAAACTTGCCGCAAAAAAGATCACGCTGGGTTTAAGGAGAAACGATTTTACCTCAAGGTGGGTCGATGCAAAGCTCGACAGGGCCTCGTGCTCGCCGCTCGAACTTGGCGGCGCCTTAAAAAATATGTTTCGTTCAATTTACACGATCGGCTCGCTCTACCGGCAGACAACAATTATTTTAAGCGACATCGTGCCGTCGGCAAACGTTCAATACAACCTCTTCGAAGAGCCGCTTGCGTTCGAACGGAGCCTTAAAGCCTGCTCGGCGGTCGACGAAATCAACGAACGTTTCGGTTCCAAAACGATTTTCATGGCGACCGGCCTCAAGCTCGTCGGTCGTGAAAAGGTCGTGCGCGGGGTCGTAAGATATTCATCCGAAAAAGATCTGCCGAACCTCGAAATTCCGTTCATCGGCTGTGCGATCTAAAAACGGCTTTTGATTTCTTCGGGCTGCTTCTCGGCAAATTTTTTATTGAGAGTTTCGGGAATGCTTATCAGGAGCGGCATTCTAACCAGCATATCTATCGCGACAAAGATCATAAAAATATATTGAGGACCTATCTTATCCCACACAAGTCCCGCGCTCAAAGCCATGAGCCCGCTCAGCGTCATTTTGCACAAACGATTCATACCTATCCATCGCCCCATTTTATCCCGTGGCACAAGCTCCCGTTCGATGGCTCCGCCGACCGGCCCGCCTATGTAATAGAAGCCCTGAAATATGCCGACGACGATTAAAAATTCGGGGCGCGGGCTAAGTATCAAAAGCAGATTTGAAAGCCAAAACATCGGGATCGTAAAATAGAGAATTTTCTTTCGCCCGATCCTGTCGGCCAAATGCCCCAGCGGAATGGAAAAAATGATCGACGAAAGAGCCGTTGCAGTCACCATAGCACCAAGCACGAACTCTCCGGCCCCTTTATGTTCGTGAGCAAAAACCTGCGTAAACGGAAAGACCATCCCCATCGGAATCTGCCCGACCGATGAAATAAGAAGCCATTTTTTCAGTTCTCTGTTGCCGCGCACTATCCCCAAAAAATCCCGCACAGGATGCGGACTTGCGCTCTTCTTGCAGAGAGAGCCGGTGTCGGAAAGTTTCTTAAATATCAAAAAGAACGAAGCTATCGAAATAGCGAGGCCGATGAAAAAAAGCGGCCTAATGCCGGCGGTACTGACTCCGCCAAAACTTGCCACAAGGCACGTGGCTATCATGGGGCCTATCATTCCAAGCAACCCTGACGCGACAGTTTCGCAGATCGTCATCCCCTTTGCCCGATCGCTGTTGGCAAGACAGTTCCCGCAGATGGTCGCGCAGCTGTGAGTGCTGGTGGAAAAACCGACCCAGAAAAAAATCATGCCGCAAAACGCCATCCACCAAACATTTGCCACGCCGTAAACAAGATAGGCAAAAGCGGTCAACGCGATTCCGGCGCAATAGATTTTTTTGGGACCGGCCCTGTCCAGAAAGCTTCCGACAAGAGGGGCAACCAGCCCCGCAGCTATCAACCCAAAACTGTTAACAAGCCCAAGATCGGTTCCGCTTGCTCCCAACGAAACGATGTAAATCGAAAGATACGGGAAGATTATCTGATAAGATAATCTGTCAAGCGAGGTCCGGATGACCGTGAGTTTCCAATCGCTCTGCTGTCTCCCTATAAAAAGGGCCGACCGGTGAAAGAAGTCGCTGATAATTCCGATCATCGAAAGAGCTCCTTTTGCCACAAAGCAAAATCACGCCGAGCACGTTCAAGATAAAGCAACTTACGTTCGTCTCGACGAGGCCCGCGACTGGTTGATGGTGCAGCCGCAAGTTTTGGAAAAATCCCCCACATCATCTTCATCGGCTGAAAATTATCGGGGTTGGAATTCTTTAAATGAGCCATGAGCGCGCCTAGCGCCGTAGTCGGAGGAATTTCGGTTGCAAAGGCACCGGAAGAAAATCCGGCCGCACAAATTCCGCATGCGGCCGATTCGAGATAGCCTTCGACGCCGGTAATCTGTCCGGCGAAATATAGACCGCTCTTGTTTTTTAGTTCGAGCCGGCCGCTTAAAAGCCGCGGCGAATTTATGTAGGTATTGCGGTGCATCGAGCCGAGTCGCGCGAACTTTGCATTTTCAAGTGCGGGGATCATCCTGAAAATCCGCTCCTGCTCGGGATAGGTCATGCGCGTTTGAAATCCAACCATATTAAAAAGGGTCGCGTGAGTGTCGTCCTGCCGCAGCTGAACGATCGCATATGGAAAGCGTCCGGTCCTTGGGTCGTCAATTCCGAACGGCTTCATAGGGCCATGCCTTAACGCATCGGCGTGACGCGAAGCCATAACCTCGACCGGCATGCAGCCCTCAAAACATTTAAGCTCTTCGAAATTGCGGGACGGAACTTTTTTTGACGCAATGAGTTCGGCGACAAACCTTTCGTACTCCTCTTTATTCATCGGGCAGTTGACGTAGTCGCCGTCTAAATTTTCGCCTTTTCCCCAGCGGTTGGCGCGGAACGCAATGTTCATATTTATCGAATCGGCTTCAACGATAGGCGCGATCGCATCGTAAAAATAGAGCCCGTGAGGATCGCCGCATACCAAAGCTACCGATTCGGCTAAGCGGTCCGAAGTAAGCGGGCCGCTCGCAATTATAGTTAGATCGGCGCCGCAAAGAGCCTCATCGTCAAGCGACACAACCTCTTTGCGAATCAATTCGACATTTTCAAACGACGATATTTTTTTTGTTATATATTTTGAAAAGCCCACCCTATCGACCGCAAGCGCCTTGCCTGCGGCGACCTTTGTAGCTTCGGCCGCCTCGATGATAATAGAGCCGAACGCGCGCATCTCTTCCTTTAGCAGAGCGCTCGCGCTCCCCTCCTCGGTCGATTTTAACGAGTTGCTGCAGATGAGCTCGGCGAGGTCGTCGCTCGAATGGGCAGACGAACGCCAAAGCGGGCGAGCCTCGAAAAGACGGACTAGAGCCCCCCGTTTTGCAAAAAATGCCGCAGCCTCAACTCCGGCAAGCCCAGCGCCTATGATGTTGATGATTTTAGATGGCATCTCTGTCATCCCAGCATCTTTTTAGCCGGGATCTCGTAGATTCAACTGGATTCCAGCTTACTACCGCTGGAATGACAGAAAGTTTTAAATAAAGTCGAGCCAGCCTGCAGGGGCCTCTTTTTCACCGTATTGAATTCCGGTGAGGGCGTCATAGAACATCTGAGTATATTTGCCGACGTTTCCGTCACCGATCCTGTATGTTTTGCCTTTGAAGCCTAAAACTCCGACCGGACTTATCACAGCGGCGGTTCCCGAACCGAAGCTTTCGGTGACCTCTCCCGATTCTATCCCCTCAAGAAGCTCTAGAACGGGGATGCGCCTCTCTTGGACATCGATCTTCATTTTGCGGGCAAGCTCCATGACCGACATTCTTGTGATGCCGGACAGGATCGAACCGTCAAGCTCCGGAGTCACAAGTTTGTCTTTCATTACAAAGAAAATATTCATCGCGCCGACTTCGGCCACATATTTACGCTCTTCCGCGTCAAGCCAAAGCACCTGATCGAAGCCGAGCTTTTGCGCCTCCATCCCCGCCTTTATCGAGGAGGCGTAGTTACCGCCGGTCTTTGCGGCCCCGGTTCCCCCCTTTGAAGCTCTCACAAATTTATCTTCTATCATAATGCGCGCAGGTTTGAAGCCGCCGGTAAAATAAGGGCCGACCGGCGACAAAATGACGTAGAACATAAAATTTTCGCTGGACCTGACCTTGATAATAGGATCGACGCCGATCATCGTGGGACGAATGTAAAGCGACGAACCGCGCTGTGACGGAACCCAATCTCTCTCGAGCCTGACCAGTTCGCGGGTCGCCTCAAGCACGAACTTTGCGTCGATCGAGGGCATGCAAAGCCTTTCGGCCGAGAAATTCATTCTTTCGTAATTTTTGTCGGGCCTGAAGATAGCAATTCTGCCGTCCTGCTGCTTGTATGCCTTCAACCCTTCAAATATCTCCTGAGCATAGTGAAACACCATCGTCGCCGGAGAAAGACTGAAATTGTGGAACTGTTCAATGCGGGTATCATGCCACCCTTGAGACGGAGAATATTCCATCACAAACATCCGGTCGGTAAATTGTTCGCCGAATTTTAAGTTCGAAAGGTCTCTTTTTTTGAGGGCCCCCGCCGGAACCTCTCTGACAGCTAGTTGCATGGCTAACCTCCGATTTTTACTTGCCCTTTCGTATGCCTCTCATGTAGTGATGTCAACCATGAAAAAAATATTCGGCCTCGCAAAACCTGTTTTCACTTTGGGAATTGTCAGCATGCTAACCGATCTTTCGTCCGAAATGATATATCCTATCCTGCCTCTTTTTCTGGCGAACACTCTTGGCGCCTCCACTGCATTTATCGGACTTATTGAAGGTATCGCGGAGAGCACGGCCAGCATTTTAAAAGTATTTTCGGGATATCTTTCGGACAAGCTGGGCAAAAGAAAGCAGCTCATACTTTTCGGTTACGGGCTTTCGTCATTCATCAAACCCTTTCTGGCTCTTGCAAATTCGGGCTGGCAGGTACTTGGGTTGAGATTCGCCGACCGGCTTGGGAAAGGTATTCGCGGCGCCCCTAGGGACGCAATGATAGCCGACGTGACAGAGCCGCATGAACGCGGCAGATCTTTCGGATTCCACAGGGCAATGGACACCGTCGGCGCGATGATAGGCCCCGGCATCACATTTCTGCTCCTTCTATGGATGGGGACCAACTATCGCGGCATCTTTTTGCTTGCGGCAATTCCGGCGGTTGCCGCCGTCATGGTGATAATCTTCGCCGTCAAAGAGATTGCGCCGGTCATCTCAAACCATGCAAGTAAGTGCAACGGCGCCGAATGCCCGAAACTGTCGATCAAGAATATTCCGCCACAGTTTCTTATCCTGCTATTCATCGTCGCGCTCTTTACTTTAGGAAACTCAAGCGACGCCTTTTTATTGTTGCGAGCACAAAACATCGGCGTCTCCAAAACCTTCGTCCCTCTAATTTGGCTCTTCTTTAACGCCGTCTATACGCTGGTGGCGATACCGGCTGGAGCTTGGTCTGACAGGGTCGGCCGCCGCAAAGTCATCATTATTGGCCTGACTATCTACGCTCTAAGCTACGCCGGCTTTGCCTTTGCCACAGACGCATGGCACGCATGGGTGCTGTTTGGAATTTACGGAATTTACTACGGAACCACCGAGGGAGTCATTCGCGCATTCATTGCCGATATTGTTCCGAAAGAGATACGCGCCACAACCTTTGGCGTCTATAATTTCATGGTCGGCATTCTACTCTTCCCCGCCAATTTAATAACCGGCTGGCTCTGGAAAGTGGCGGGCGCCCACGTGGCGTTCGGATTCGGTTCGGCCCTTGCTATCACGGCGGCGATATTATTTTTCATATTCACCAGAAAATTTAAAACGCAGGAGATCGCGCAATGAAAAGCGACATCACTTCGATCGATTTTATAAAAGCGATCCCCAAGACCGACCTTCACGTGCATCTTGACGGCTCACTGCGAATACCGACCTTAATAGAACTTGCAAAGACGCGCGGAGTCACCCTCCCTTCGTACACCGAGAGCGGTCTTAAAGAACTTGTGTTCAAGGACAAATATAAAAATCTGGAAGAATATCTTCAGGGCTTTGCCTATACTTGCGCGGTAATGCAAGACAGCGAATCGATCGAACGGGTCGCCTACGAACTGGCGATCGACTGTTTCAACGACGGCGTAAGATACATCGAGCCGCGTTTTGCGCCTCAACTGCATGTCGGAGAGAAACTTACGATGGAGGAGGTTCTTAAAGCTGCCGACCTCGGCCTTGCTCGCGCAAAAAAAGAGATCAACCTGAAAAAGGAGATCGCCAACGGCGGCGAGCCTCCGTTCGCTTACGGCATCATAGGAATTGCGATGCGCATGTTTAACGCGCGTTTTTCATCCTATTATCGAAATTTCACCAAGGCCCACTACTATTCAAGCGACGAAGAGAGATTTGCACTTGCCTCGTACGAACTTGCAAAAGCACTTGTAAAGATCCGCGACGACTTGGATATTCCGATCGTCGCTTTCGATCTGGCCGGAGCCGAACACGGCTATCCGGCGGAGACGCACATCAATGCCTATCGTTTTGCCCTGAAGAACTTCATGAAAAAGACCGTTCACGCTGGCGAAGCCTACGGCGCGGCCAGCATTTTTCAGGCGATCACCGATCTCTTCGCGGACAGGATCGGACACGGCACTTACCTCTTTGACGAATCGAAGATCGATCTTCCGACAAAAGAAGCACGAAAAAAATATATTGCCGCGCTGGCCCAGTACATCGCCGACAGGCGCATCACCATCGAAATTTGTCTGACAAGCAACACGCAGACAAACCCGGAATTTCGAGATCTGAAAAAGCATCCATGCAAAACCATGCTCGACAACAAGCTCTCGGTGACGTTTTGCACCGACAACATGCTGGTTTCGAACACGACGGTCTCAAAGGAGCTTAAGCTTGCGATAGATAATTTCGGACTGAACGCAAAACAGTTGAAAGACATAATCATTTACGGTTTCAAGCGCAGTTTTTATGCGGGGAGCTATAAAGAAAAGCGGGCATTCGTTAGAAGTATCATCGACCATTACGAAAAAGTAGAGAAAGATTTCGGCATTTGACCGCCGCCTCGCACGACAGACAAAAAAGCCCGCGCTGTGATAACACAACGCGGGCTTTGATTTTCCGGCTACAACTTACTTTTTAGTCCAAGTTTCGGAGAACTTTCCGTCATCGCTCTGCATTATCAATGTGTTCCCTTTGACGGTTATCTTATTCTTGTGCTCATTGCCGACATATTCGGGCTTGTATGCCTTTGTGACCTTGAGGACATAGACGTCGCCGTTTTGCGTCATCGTGCTGTTGTAGAATTTTTCCTGCTTGCCGTCAGGCGATTTGTAGCTGCGGGTAACTTCGTTCCCTTTGATGGTCATCGTTCCGTTCCATCCGTTCATATCGGCCGCTCCGTCCTTGACGCGCGACGTGAAATTGTATGTTCCGTCAAAACCCGCGAACGCGCTTACCGATATCGCCATCGCCAGCAAAAACATCAAAACTCTTACGGGACCCTTCATACTTGCTCCTTTTGTTATTTAGAACTCCGTTATCTCTCCGCCCTTCATTGGGCGTTTTTTACCTGTGTTCACATCGAGAGTCGTCCCCGCTTCGATAAGACCTCTGTCATCGTAGCCGTGCGTCTCCCAAAAACCCGATTCATTTTTTTCAAGAAATCTTACCTTGACCAGCCACTTGCACGATTTATACCCCCAAAGATTTGGTATGATAAGCCTGAGCGGCGCGCCGTACTCAGCCTCCAGCCTTTCGCCGTCAACGCTGTGGCAAAACATCCAGCGATCGGGAAGAATGTCCTGACGATAGACGTTTGTAGTGTAACCGCCGGCGCTCTCGAAGAGCACAAAGTTGAAGTTTTCTTTGTAGCCGAGAGATTCCATCATGTCGCGCCACAGAACACCCTGCCACTTTGCGCGCACGGAAAAACCGCTGACCGAAGTAAGTCTCGCGTCAAGGGTCGATTGCTTCATCGCAAAAATGTCGAGCATTGAAAATGTTCGAATATTTCCTTCGCCAAAATCGAACTCTAGTCTGTAGCTCGGCTCGTATATTTCGGGGATGCCTTCTTCTTTGAATACAGGAGTGCCAAGTTCTTTAAGTACGGTCATGTTTAGAAATTTTTAGTTACAAAATCCCAGTTCACAATGTTCCAGAACGACTCGACATATTTGGCGCGCGCGTTGCGATAGTCGATGTAGTAGGCGTGCTCCCAGACGTCGCAAGTTAAAAGCGGCTTCTTTCCTTCGGTCATCGGATTTTGAGCGTTTCCGGTCGTAACGATATCGAGAGAACCGTCGCTATCTTTTACCAGCCACGCCCAGCCGCTTCCGAACTGTCCGACCGCCGCTTTTGAGAAAGCCTCTTTGAATTTGTCGAACCCGCCCCATTTTTTATCGATGGCCTCTGCGAGTTTTCCAGACGGAGCTCTTTCGCCCTTAGGCGAGAGACAACTCCAATAAAAAGTGTGGTTCCAGACCTGAGCTGCGTTATTGAAAATTCCGGTCTGTTTTTCGGCGGGAGCCTTTTTATTTCCGCCGGTGATAAGTTCTTCCAATGAAAGAGCTTCAAGACCGGTCCCCTCAAGAAGATTGTTGAGATTTGTTACGTAGGTTTGATGATGCTTACCGTAGTGAAAATCGATCGTCTCGGCGCTGATGACCGGCAAAAGCGCGTCTTTTGAATAGTTCAGTTCGGGTAGTTTGTGTGTCATAAATATCTCCTCTGTTTGTTATTTGCTGTTGTGGTATTTTCTATTGTTCCTGATAACCGCTTTTTTATTTGCAGCCTCTTCTTTTGCGGCGATGTTATCGGGATTGTAAACACTATCTTTTTCCTCAAAGCTCGGCAGCGATGCAACTGCACTATCGACTATCCTCGGTGTCAAAAATATCAGCAGTTCGCGGCGGGCCTTGGTCTTTGTCTTACCTTTGAAAAGATTTCCCATAATGGGGATCTTCATAAGCCCCGGAACGCCTCTGACGGTTCTAGCATCTTTTAACTGGAACAGACCGCCGATGATCGTTGTCTCGCCGTCCATCAGACTAACCGTGGTCTGCGCAGACTTGTCGTCCACCGAGGGCACTCCGTCAACCGCTTTTGCAAAATTCGCCTCGGACTGCGTCGCCGAAATGTCCATTCTGATGTAACCGGTGTCGGAAATTTGCGGCGTAACTTTAAGCTCGATACCGGTGTCGATCTCCTGCAAATTCGAAGCGTTGGTCGGAGTGCTGATACCGCCGATGCTTACGTTTCCGTTGGTCTTGACGTAGAATTTTGAACCGCTTCTTATCGACGCCTCCTGATTATTTAGAGTTGAAATCGTCGGTCTGGCAAGAACCGTCACGTCGCCCTGTTCCTCGGCGGCCGAAAGCTGAATGTCGGTAAGAATTCCCTTGAAGCTCCCAAGAATAAGACCTGCCCCCGCAAGAGCCGGTCCGTTATTTATACCGACGGCCGGCGCGTTGAACATCAAGTTGCGCCCCTGATCGTCGGTGCCGACGGTCTTAAGTCCGTAAGATTGAATGCTTCCGCCTGTACGCGTAATGCCCCATTGAATACCGAGACTTCTTACGAAATCGTTCGAAGCCTCGATGATTCTGGCTTCGATAAGAACCTGACGCCCTTTCTTATCCACGCTGCTGATTAGCTGCGTGATCCCCTTTAGATTCTGGTCGGTGTCGCGGACATGGACAGAGTTCGTCATGTCGTCGGCGATTGCGGTGCCGCGTTCCGACAAAAGAGCCTGCACGTTGGAAAGAATACGCTCGGCCTTTGCAAAACCTAAATTGTAGGATCTTGTGTTAAGGTCCTCGCCCATAAGTTTGACATCTTCTTTTGTGATAACTCTCACCATGCCGTCGTCATCGACCGCCCCATAGCCGTAGGTCTTCAGGATCGACTTCATCGCATCGTAAAGGTTTGAACTTTCGAAGCTCGCCGTAACCTTGCCGTCAACTTTTTCCGGAACCACTATGCTCAAGCCTGACATTTTTGCCAGCATTCTGACGACGTTCTCAAGCGGGGCGTCGCGAAATTCGACAAGATAGGTTCCCTTTTCGAGCTTGGGTTTTGCGGCGGCCCCTTTCATACTGATGCTGAAGATGCCGTCACCGTTTCTTAAAACAACACGATTACCGTCGACATCGACAATCTCGGTCGAACCGATCCTGTCGCCCTGAGCGACCATCTCACCGTTAACGAGAGCTGCCTCATCCAAGGTGCTGCTTACAAGCCCTTGAAGTTTCAGCTCGCTAACCGACACGTTGTCGATCGGTTTAATGAACGGGTTATTGGCCCACTGCACTTTGCTTTGCTCCGACGTCGCGAACTCCTTAAGATTAAGACCGGAAATCCCGCCGGTCTGCGGAGCTTGCACATCGGCGGCGTAGGCCGTACAAGAAAATACGGCAAAACATCCGAGCAACACCTTGTTGAATTTAATTCCACCCATAAACAACCCCCTCAATGTCGGCGTCGATTCTGCCGCTTTCTTCGTCGGTCAATGTCATTGTCACCTTGTCGATTATCATAAGCATCTGCAAAGAGGCCATGCGCTGAATGTACTCGCCAACGCCGTCAAAAGGCCCGCTCAAACTTACCTTGAATTTTTGTTTCAATTCGGCGCGCGCCCCCTGATCGACCGGAAGCTCGATATTTATCAATTTCAGCCCCTGCTGCATGTTCGGATTTGAAAATGTCCTGATAAGCCTCGCGTCCGGATCGGCGCCGAGAGTACGTGCGAAATTATCGTATATCCTACGCTGCGCGTCGCTTCCGTTCCACACGGGCAACTGCGGTTTGGCCGAAGCCGAGGACGCAGAGGCCGCCTCACCGCGCAAAGCGGCTATCTCTTTTTTTGCGCCGGATATCGCCGTATTGCTCGGAGAATAGCACGAGCGGAAAAAAACTATCACTCCCATAAAAAGGACAAGTCCGAATATTACCAGCTCTCGCCGGTTGGGCTTTTGCGCAAGTTCGTTTTGTATTTGCGTTAGGTTCATAATTAATTTCAAATCCTGCACTGAACGGTGAAAATTATTTGAGCTTCGGCATCTTCGCCGGCGTTAACGGTCGATGAAATAAGATCGACCTCCCTGCACGCCTTCACCGTTTTTAGCGAAGATAAGGTCGATGCGACAGCGGTGTGATCGTCGGCCGACCCGACTATCTCCAACATCCGTTTACCCGAATCGGACACAATGGAACGCAACGACACTTCGGATGGAATTTCGCTCGCCACCGAGTCGATTATCGTTGCCCAGTCGATGCGCGCATCAAATGCTATGAAGGCCTTTATTTGCGCTTCATTCCCCAATTGAAGCGGCGCCGCAGCTCCCCCCTTTTGGGCCCGCAATGAACGCTCAACATCATTTTTCTTCGAGGTCAAAAGATCAAGCCTCAGCTTTTGTACGCTGCCAAAAAGCAGCATGAACCCGAGAAGCGCAGCAACGATAATAACCAGATCTTTTTTTGTCGGGTCGAACCGTCTCTCTTTGATCATGGCGATCAAAGACTTGGGGCTGAAATCGAAATGCTTTTTCTCGATAAAATTAATGTGCATAGATTTTAGTCCAGAGCGAGGCCAACAGCCACTCCAAGCATAGGCCTATTAGGCTCCAGCCTTGCTTTTGCCGCCTCATCGACCGAAATTCCTCCAAAAGGGTCGAACGAAACGACCTCAACTCCCAGCGTCTCGGAAAGATAACTTGCGAATCCGTTGAAATGGGTTCCGCCTCCGGCAAGATAGATCCGCTCGATCTTTCTGCGATCGTTCATAACTGAAAAGCGATCGATCGAACGTTGAGTTTCAAGCGCCATCGCCGAGAAGAACTGAGCGATTGTGCTCTTTAAAATGCCGTGAGCGGTCTCGCTCATGTTCAAAGCCTCTTTCAACTTATCGCCGTCGTCACCGATATTAAAATATGTTTCGAAAATTTTTCCCGCAAAGCTGCGGTCGCAGCCTAAGTTTCTCACTATCAAATCGAGCAGGTTGCCGGCCGAATAACCGGTTATCGGCCTTGAAAAAACTATGCCGTTTAGCCCCATCACGACGAAAATCGACATTTTAAAACCAAGATCGAGAATCACGCTGAATCCGCCGCGCGGCGCCGGATAGGAATTGTTAAAAGCATTCGCGAGCGCGGTGGCATCGGGCTCCACCACATTGACCTTTGAAAGGCCTATCTGTTTCAAAAAAACAAGTCGCTCGTCGATAATTTTTTTGGGGATGGCAAAGACGACCAAGGGGACTTTTCCTGCGTCGCTTGCGACCTCAGAGCCGATGTCGCTGTGCCTGAAAATGTAATCGTCAACGTCGCCGTCAATAACGTCTTTTATACCCCACTTTACGGCTTCGTTCAATTCGTCCGGCGGCATCTTGGGAAGATCGAGCCTTCTAATTTTGAGCGCCGGATCCTCAAAATTCACTCTGATATCGCCTTTAAGCTTGAGCCCTTTTATGAACGCCTTGATCTTTTCGATGTCGCCGCGATGCTTGATGATTCCCCAGCCTTCAAGCTGCGCTCCGCCTGCGCCGTGTGAAAGCTGCACGACCTTCACGTTGACGCTCCCTATGTCGATACCGATCGAATATCTCATAATAGGTTACTCGGTCTCTCCGGTAAGAAGTGCGATGCGCCCTCTGACCTTAGCTTTCACACCGTCAGTTTCATTGGGGTAAAGCAACATGAACTGACGATAATTTTTCACCGCGTTGCCGAAGTCGCCCATCTTTTCGTTTAGCACCGCAAGATTAAAATATGGATCGGGATAGTCGCTGGCGAGCCTTACGGCCTTTTCGAGATAGGTTTTGGCTTCGGTGGCGTTATCGGTGAGCGATTTTACCATTCCCAGACTATTGAGACATTCGGCGCATTTGTCGTCGATTGCGAGGGCCGATTCAAATTCGGTCTGTGCGTTGGCGTAGAGGTCCTTCTTGAGATAGACAAGCCCAAGCCCGTTGTGCAGCAGGGCATTCTCGGCGTCGGAAGCGATAGCCTTCTTGTAAAGAGTTTGCGCGCCGTCAAGATCGCCGTTGTCAAAAAGATTTTTCGCTTCGGCGGCCATCGCCGTGACGTCAACGACTACGGGTGGAACATTGGCTGCCGCAGTTAAGGCGGAATCTGGAGTTTGCTGCGAAGCCGGCATCTGTCGCCCTTTCAAAAAGTGCAACACGACCGAAAAAGTTATCGCGGCCACCAGCAGCCCCGAAAGTATCAACACCGGTCTTCTGATAGCGGGGGCCTTTTTGATAAGCTCAGGAAGTTCGCTTTTTTGAACGTAGCTGGGCTTGGCGCTAAAAAAACCTTCCCCCTCTTCAAAGACCGGAGGCTGCTTCTTTTCAGCCGACGTTTTTTCGGCCGGAAGCTGCTCAGCTGAGTCCGGCCCCTTCCCTTCAGCGGCCGAATTTTTAAGCGCTTTTAAAATTACCGACATTATTTCCTCCCCCAAAAAAACTTTAGTTGAAACCCAGCATTCTTAAGAACCACGGCCTCTTCTTCTTGAAAAAATCCGCGCCGTTCGGATTGAGCAGCCCTTCCATATCGAGATTAGCCCGTTTGACCATTTTCTTGTCAACAACGAGCTTCCGCTCGGCATAGGCGGTCAAAAGAGTGCGATCGCAAAGTTTGTTGATCACGCGTGGCACTCCGCCGGAGACCTCAAAAACCTTCTTCATCGCCCCTGCTTCAAACTTTAACGACGCGTCGGCTCCGGCAATTGAAAGCCTGTGCGCAACATAGTTGCAGGTCTCGTCGTAATTGAGCGCCCCCAAAAGATAGCGGACAGAGATGCGCTGGCTAAGTTGCGCAAGTTCGGGCGATTTGAGCTTTTCAAGTAGCTCGGGCTGGCCTAAAAATATTATCTGCAAAAGTTTTTTATTTTCGGTCTCAAGATTTGAAAGCATGCGCAGCATTTCGAAAGATTCGAACGAAAGATGCTGAGCTTCGTCGATGATCACCACCGCATTTTTGTTCCACCTGAGACGACGAAGGAGAAATTTATTAAGGGCGTCGAGCTGGCCTTTGACCGTGTCGTCGGCCCCGCTTTTATTGCCGAAATCTTCGTTAATTGCTGCCAGCAATTCGACCACAGAAAGCATCGGGTTGAAGATAACCGAGGTATCGACATTGTCATCGAGCCTGTTGATAAGCGTCCGGCAAATTGTTGTTTTGCCGGTGCCAATTCCGCCGATGATCGCCATAAACCCTTTGCGATGTTCAATGCCGTACAAAAGCGATTCGAGCGCCTCTTCGTGCTGACGCGACAGAAACATAAAACGCGGATCGGGCGTCATATTGAAAGGCTCTTCTTTTAGACGGAAGAAGTTAAGGTACATAATAAACCTAACCGATTATTTTTATTCGGGATTTAACTGATAGATAGGTAGCACAAAAGTCTATACGCGGCAACGCAATTCTAAGGCAAAACAAGAGGTTTTTGCGCAGATTGTTTAGAGTTCTAAAACGGCCCCGAGGTTATGGTCTTACTGGAACCGTCGGCCAAGAAAAATGTGATAGTAAAAGTTCTACCGGTCATGGAGTTGTTGAACCTGAGTGTATTGAGGACATTGTTCGAGCTGGCCGCAAGAGTTTGATCGGCATGGTTGATGCTCACCCCGCTGTTTGCATTGCCGGTCCAGATGTTACTCCCGTTGTAGGTAATTCTTTTAAGCCTTCTGTTGGGATTTGTTGGAGTCCAGCTAACGGTCGTGCTTATCCAAGTAATAGGATAGGCGCAGGTGTTATCCATCTGGATAGGCCCAAGGTCACGACCGGCTCCGGTAAGTGCCGTGCCTACCTGAGTCACGTTAAGACAGTTCGACTGAGATGCCGGAGTAAAACTCACAGACTTGGTTGTAGCATCAGACATCGTGTAGGTAAGAGTGTACTCGACCCCGCCGACCACGTTGGAGTTAAATCTCAAATGTGTGAGCGCAAATATGCCGCTTGCGTCAGGATAATAAAGAAAGTTCGACGCCAGACTGACAAGAGTGCCGCTTGCGACATTTGACGAATAGGTGTTTGAGCCGTCAAAATCGTCAATAACAGTCTGTGTAAGACGCCGTGTGGCATCTCCCACCCAAGAGACGGTCTGCGACACGATGCCTATGTCTGCACCACAGGTGTTCTGCAATGTTATGCCCGACATATCGGTCGTCGAAACACTCAACCCCGAGGTGTCGATATCAAGACAGTTATTTTGACCCGACGCAAAAAGATCTAGGGCTGTCGTTTTTGATGTGCCGTCCGCAAATGTCCAGACAATGGAATAATTGCGCCCCATCATTTCTCCACTAAATTGAAGGAGATCTAGGGTTTGAGTGCCGCCGGCGGCTGTAATATTATCGACTTCGATAAGAGTTCCGCTGGATGCGCTCCCGTTAAATTCGCTCCCTCCGTTGATCACCACCGAGGTGAGATCTCTGGACGGCGAAACAGGCGACCAGCTTACCGTCATTTTGTCGAGTCTTATCGGTTTAGCGCACGAATTAGAGATAGTCGTTCCGGTAAGCCGTCCCCAAAGATTGGAAGAATAAGTAAGACGGGCATTTTGCGTGTTCCAGCTGAAGCAATTAGCCTGATCGGTAGCCATCAATTCGACATTGACGCTCTTTGAATAATTGGTCCCGCCGTATTTAAAGTTAAAGACCAGAACAAAATTGTGATAGGTGATCGTTTGATTCCAGATGATCGAATTTACAGGATGAGAAAGCGCGTCGTTGATATTTACGAGCGGAGTTAACGGCACATTCCCGCCGCTTGGCGCCGCGCCGCTGAACCTCAATGTTCCGTCTATCCTCACCGAGGAAATCGTCTCTCCGTCATTTGGAACCCACGATGTGCCGTTCATTGAATCGATAATGACCGGCAGACTGCATCCTGCGTCGCGGCTCAAAGTCACTCCGGTCATGGAAGTTCCGGAGACGCTAACTCCGCTAATGTCAACGATGAGGCAATTTGATGCGTCAGGGGGCACGGGATCGACTATCGATCTCGATTCAACGGCATCGCCTTCAACTCCTGAAACGACGATCCGGCTTGCAGCTCTGGAAATATTGATGGTCTCGCCGGAAAACCTGCGGCTGAAAGATGTCGATTGCGAACCGTCGGTTATCACCTGCCCCAAGGCAAACTCAATTCCGGCAGCAACCGAATAGGTCGCCTGATCGCCTGTCACTTGAGCCACTCTGGTCTGCTGATTGGAAGCTACAAGATAGGCCATCGAAGCACCGAGCGCGCCGAGAATTAAAATGCCGATCAAGGCGGCAATGACCGTAACTCCACGCTCGGAACCAAAGATTTTTTTATTTAAAATCGGCATAGGCATTTGAAAGTTGTCTCGGATAGACCGCCGTACGCAGTCTTAACTCTCCGGTCCCGCTGCCGGCAGAAAGCCGAAGTTCGAGCACGATGCGTTTTATATCGTTGACGTTGGCCGCGACGGCACCGTCGGCGTCAAGATAAGTAAATGTCGCTGATGTAACCCCGTCGCAAAGCACTCCGGCGCCACGCTGAAAATTGGAGCCGTTAAGCCAATAGCGAACATTGTCCTCCGTCGAAATGTCGAATTGAAAATCTAAAGCCTGCCACGTATCGATAGCCGCCGCCGAAGGTATCAAAGCCGCCTCCTGCGAAAACCGCTCCATCGCAAGGCGCGCGCTGTTGAGAGTACCGCTTCTTTTGGCCACGATCGAATAGCCCTTCACTCCGCCCAAAAGCGACGGGCCCACAAGAGCCGCGACTATCCCTATCACGGCTATCGCCAGAACCATTTCGACCATTGTAAAACCGCTCTTTTTATTTACAAAAAATTTACGCATAGTTCATGGCATTGTGTAGTCGGCAAGAAGCGTCTCAAGTTTGACGCTGTATCCGCCGCTCCACGAAACCGTCACGGTAACTCTCGCGTAGCCGCTGCCGTTTTGCGGATCTAAAAAGTCGTCGTCTCCGCCGTCAACGTCGGGATCTACCTCGGTGATCGTTACCGTTCTTGAATACTGGTCATAAGGCGGGGGTAAATTTCCGTCGCTGTAATTTGCGGCTATCGTTACCGGATAACCTTTATTCGCCCGATCGGCGATTATCTGTTCGAGCTTCTCTTTTGCAAGATTGGATGCAACGACCGTTTGGTCGGCCACAAGCGAGCTTTTGGTAGTCCCGCTGAAAACGTACATGACGCCGAGCAAACCGGCGCCGATGAGAGCAATCATCAGCACCGCTTCGATAAGCGTCACGCCCTTTGCACAGCCTGACAGTTTAAAAATTTTTCTTATCATTGGAGAGTCACCCTTCCGGTCAGTGCATCAATAGCGATGCTCTTGCTGGACGAACCGTCGGTCAATGAAAAGCCTCCGCCGCCGCCTATTGTAGGCGCCCCAAGTCTGTTGAACTCAACCGTGTAGTTTGAGCCGTCCAAAGTGACGCCGGGCCATTTTGAAAATGTTTCGATAAGAGGCTGTCTAGTCTGCGGATCGGGGACCGGCGTCGAAACTGTGCTTTGATAGACCGTGTAGGTGTTTCCCGCGACATCGACAAAAACCCCGTAAACTTCGCCCCGCCTCATCATGGCAAGACTTCTCGCCAATTCGATATCGCTTTTGACCTTTACTGAGGCGGCCTCCAGCTTCGATTTTCCCCAGTCACCAAGCAAAGCGACAACTCCGATCGAGAGAACACCGGTTATCGCAATGACTGCGACCAGCTCGATAAGAGTAAAACCGGAACTTCGTTTATTGAACATAGTTTTGAAACAAAAGGCCCCGGCAGCTTTTTAATTCAAAGCGCCGGGGCCGGTTAAATTTCGGTCTCAAAAAATCAACTAGCAACCGTCGGCATCAAAAATAAACGTGCCGGCTCCGGCGTCGTAAGCATAGTCATCAGCCGCCCCGCCCGCCGTCCAAGTGTAGCAAGTGTCGCTGACCTTGGTCCAATCGCGCGTCACACCGCTCTGAATGACGTTTCCAAAGAGAGGATTTTCTCTGTCGGCGGCGACATTTCCTGCGGCGTCAAGTTCGGCCGGATAAGATACCGTACCCGAATTGGCGATCTGATTGGCGGCGTAGAGAGAAATGCCGGCCTGAATAGCGCCGACGACCGCATCGCGGCTGTTTTCGCGCGCCGTTGTAAGCGATATCGAAAAAATATTCGGCAAGGCGGTCACCGCCAAAATACCCAGCAATGCAATAACAAGCACCAACTCGATCAATGTAAAACCCTTTTCCTTTTTCATTTTTTTCTCCTTTTAATTTTAAATTTTATTTCAAACTCCGCCCATTTTATACCTTTCACCAGCCGCTATAGCTTCTGGTGGTTGTTCTGATCCATCCTATTTCGGGATTGTATTCGTACGGGTTGCCAAAAATGTCGACCAGCTTGCCTCTTTTTGCCACAGATTCGGGGACGTAACTTCTAACAGCCCCGTCTTTTGTTCTGTAGGTGGAGCTCATAAGTTCATTGACATCTTTGGGAACTCTGCCGTTAGTGTAAACAAAACCGATAACGCCGGTCCTTAAAGCTCTAAGTTCGTAAATAAGCGACTCTTCTTTATAACGCACGGCCTGAAGATAGAACATCGTGCCGTAAATGGCGGCGATGACCAACAGCACGCCGAGCACGCTTAGCCAATCATTCGAGCTTCGTCTAAGAGAAAGATAGCTCATAAAGATACCTACCAGTTTTCGTAACCTTTTGTCGTGCTGCCGACTTTTCCGGTGGCTTTGTCGTAACTGAACACATTGCCGAAAGCATCGACGGGATTATTATCCTTATTGAGCTTGATTCCCGTAAGGTAATCGCCCGATCTGTCGCCCAAAGTATATTTTTGGGTGGCCAGCACGGTCAAATCCCCCGGGACGTTCTTATTGACAGTTACGTAAAGCTGAACCGCCGTTCTAAGCGAACGAAGTTCCATCATTAGCGCATCTTCTTTTGCCGACTTTCCGGCGACATACGATCTGTAACCGAAAATCGACGCGGCGAGAGCCACCACAAGAAGAATGGCTGTTATCTCCCAACGTCTGCGTTTTTTAGGCGTTCCCATCACCTGCTGTTCTACATTGTCCATTGTTCCCCCTTTTGAAGTGTTGATAATAATTTATTTCCCGCCCGGCTGCAAAACAACGCTCGAAACTTTCCACATCGGAAGGAAAATCGCGAATGCAAGCAGCGCGACCATAACAAAAATAAAACCCAATAGCAAGGGTTCAAGCATCGTAGTCAACTGCTCAAGCATGTGCGAAACCTCATCGTCGTAAAAAGCGGCCGCATTTTCTAGCATGTCGTCCAATGAACCGGTCTGTTCACCGATGGCCGCGCTTTCGGTCATTAAAGCCGAGAAGTATTTTCGCCTTGCCATCGAGTCGCCAAGCGAAGAACCGGTCTCGACCTCGCTCTTTATTTGATTGACCTCGGCCTCATAAGCTTTGTTGCCGATGGTTTTGGCCACGATCTGCAACGATTCGGCCAGCGGAAAGCCGCTCTTGTAAAGAGTCGCCAGCAAATGTCCGAAACGCGCGTTGGAAACCATCATGTGCAACTTACCGAAAACGGGGAGACTAAATTTCATCCGATCGACATTAAACCGCCCCTTCTCGGTGGAGGCATATTTTTTAAATCCTACAAAACCTCCTATCCCGAGCGTCAGCATCACATACCAGTAACTCGCAAAAAAGTTACTGATCCCCATCAGGATGCGCGTAGGTAGCGGAAGCTGCGCTCCGTAACCTGAGTAAAAACTTGCGAACCCCGGTATCACAAAGATCATCATTACAAAGACCACGATAACAAAGACCGTAATGACAATTTTGGGATAGAGCGTCGCCGACTTGATGCCCGAAATAAGCGTGTACTCTTTTTTCAAAATACTGGAGAGATCCTTTAACGTCCCTTCAAGCACGCCTCCGGCCTCTCCGACTCCGAGCATATTGCAATAGAGCTCATCGAAATAATCGCCGTGCTTGGCAAAGGCGTCTTTAAGGCTCGAGCCGCTCGACACGTCCTGCTGAATTTTTTCGATTGCGCGGCCTAAACCTTTGTTGGGGGTCTGCTTGGAAAGCGTCGTCAGCACTCTGTCGATGGGGATGCCTGCCCTGAAAAGAGCCTCAAACTGGCGGGTGAACGCGATGATGTCGTTAACGTTGGCTTTCTTTCGTCGAAGAAATTTCGGGAGAGAAAAATCAAGACCTTTGGCGGCGACAAGCACGGGAAGCAGCCCCATATCGGCGACCGCCTTTTTTGCGGCGGCGGGATTTTTCGCCTCGACCTCGCCGGTGGCCAAACCGCCCGACATATCTCTGGCCTTGTAAGTAAAAATCATCTTATTTCCCTATCGATCGTTTAGCTTGCCACTCTTAGAACTTCGGCGGCGGTAGTAACGCCGGCCTTTATCTTTTGAACTCCGTCGGCGACTATTGTTCTGTGTCCGCCGGCGCTTAGAACGTCGTAAATATCTGCCTCTGTGGCCTTTTTCACGATGAGCTGTTTTATCTGGTCGTTGATAGTGACCATTTCAAATATTCCGATACGCCCGAGATAACCTGTGTTACGGCAGGCCTTGCAACCTTTTCCAATCATCTGTTTCGTGAGCGTTTTGTCACCGAGCTTACGGGCGTCCTTGGGATCGACGTCGGCCTCAACGGCGCATTTTGTACAAACCTTTCTCACAAGTCTCTGCGATAGAACTCCAAGCATCGTCGAAGAGATCAGAAAGGGATCGACCCCAAGATCGGACAATCTCGCGATCGCCCCGACGGCGTCGTTGGTATGCAGCGTCGAAAAGACCAAATGTCCGGTCATTGCCGCGCGCGTCGCGATGTCGGCCGTCTCGCTATCGCGTATTTCACCGACCATAATAACGTCGGGATCTTGCCTCAGCATGGCGCGAAGCGAGGTCGCAAAAGTAAGGCCGGCCTTCAAATTCACCTGCTGTTGATCAACGCCGGGGATCTCGTTCTCGACCGGATCTTCGATAGAAAGAATGTGTTTGTCCTTCGAATTTATCTTCATTAAAGATGCGTAGAGCGTCGTCGTTTTCCCCGAGCCGGTCGGCCCAGTCACAAGAAAGATGCCGTGCGGTTTAAGAATCAGTTCTTTGAATATTTCCAACTCTTCGGGAGAGAGACCAAGGCTTTCAAGAGTGATGAGGTTTCCCTTGCTTAAAAGACGTATGGCCGCCGCTTCGCCGAACATCGTAGGGTAAGTTGCGATACGAAGATCGACCTCTTTCCCTCCGATCTTTACACGCACACGACCGTCCTGCGGAACTCTGCGCTCGGCGACATCCATTCCGCCGATTATCTTTATGCGCGATATCACCGGAAGGTGCACCTGTTTTGAAAGGGCCGAAAATTCTTCCAGCACGCCGTCGATCCTGAAACGCACGATAACGCTGTCGCGGGTCGGCTCGATGTGGATGTCGCTGGCCCGTTCGTTGAAACCTTCGGTTATAATGTTGTTCACCGCGAGGACTATCTCTTTTCCGCTGGCCGCCTTTTTCAGATTATCGGCCACCCCCGCTTCGGGCTGGTTTTCGTCCTCGGGACGCACGAACTCAAGTTGACCGCTTCCGGCCTCCATAAGGCCGGTGCCGCGATAGACCTCTCTGATCGCGTTATTGATGTCCGACTCAAGGGCGAAAACAGGCGAAATCTCAAGCCCCAAAATATTTCTGATGTCTTCGAGCCCGTCGAGATCGAGCGGGTTTGAAGTGGCTATCGTCACCTTGTCTTCGATCCTGAATATCGGAATGGCGTGGTGCTTCTTGGCGAGCGAGACCGGAAGAAGCTTTGCCGTGCTCACGTCGATCTTATATTTTGGGAGCGAAATAAAGGAGGTGTTCATGCCGGCGGCAAGAGCTTTTAAAAGCTGTTCCTCGGTCACAAATTTTTTATCGATGAGTATTTTTTCGAGCGGATCGCCAAGCGTCTTTTGCGATTCCAAGGCGATTGCCAGCTGATCTTGAGTGATAAGTTTTTTATCGACCAATAGAGAAATAAGTCTTTTATCGACCATGGGGCCCCCACCCTTTAAATTGCTCAATGTGGATTATCGACTAACACAATTTGCGTCGCAGTTAAACACTTTTTACCGGCACACAGCAGCCACCTAACGACATTCAAAAAGAAGATGGGTCACCCACCCTCTTGAACGCTCGGCGCACTGATGTTCCAAACACATTTTTCCGGGGCGGGTATCCTGTGAAGAATTCTTTGCAGGCGGACACGGCACTTTTACAGTTTGACATTTGGGTCCGGCGGCGTCGCTGACGGTCGTATGCATCTCTATCTCTCCGACGGAGGAAAAACCTCTTTCCCTGCAATATGCGGCCGCTTTAGCACGCGCCAAAGCTTCCGCATCAGACTTAGTACCGCGGGGTTCAGATGAAGAAAATGTTTCACCGGCTTCATTTGAGCTTTTGGCGTTCTCCCCCATGCGTGCGCACGAGACAAGCAACAGCATGGAAATTGCAAACAGTTGAAGTTTCATAAAAGTGCCCGACACAGATATCGGCTCGCACTTTTTTTTGCAAGACATGAAGTTGTTTTTTTTATATATTGACCCTATGAAAAATTTAATAATCTATTGCCACCCGAACCCGAAAAGTTTCAACCGAGCGATCTTTGAAACGGTCAAAGAGACGTTAAAAAATTCGGGACACGAAGTTAAAACCCGCGAGCTTTACGAGCTCGATTTTTCGCCCGTATTAAAGCCGGCCGATTTCGAGGCGATGCACCAAAAGACCTACAGCCCCGAAGTTTTAGCCGAACAGAACGAAATTAAATGGGCCGACCAGATAATCATCGTCTCACCTGTCTGGTGGTTCTCGCTTCCGGCGATGCTTAAAGGTTACATCGACCGCGTTTTCAGTTTTGGATTTGCCTATTCTTATACCAAGGACGGTCCGGTCGGACTTTTGAAGAACAAAAAGGTGGCGATTTTCAACACGACCGGCGGCGCCGAAGATTTTTACAAGTCGAGCGGCATGATAAACAGCTTAAAACAAACGATAGACGACGGGATATTCGGCTTCTGCGGAATGGAAGTTGTCCTGCACAAATATTTCTTCGGCGTCCCCGCGACAACTCCGGAAGTCAGAGCCGGCATGCTTGCCGAGGCAAAAGTTCTCGCTTCAAAATTTTGATTTTCTTACTCAACGAACAGGGCTCTTATCAGCTCGCTGATACCGGTCCCTTTTTCGGCCGAGAACGGAATGAACGCCTTCACCGGAAACTCAAGTGACTTGGCGATTTGCGATAGCCGGTGGCCTCTTTGAGCGCCGCTTATCTTGTCGATCTTATTTGCGATCAAAACGATCTCTTTTTCACGTGCGTGCAAACTGTAGAGCATCTCCAGATCGTCCTTTGTGGGGCCGACATTTGCGTCGATAATTAGGGCGACCCTCTTTTGCTCGTACTCGGAGTTAAAAAAGTACCAGCAGATGAGATCTTCAAGTCCTTCTCTGACCTGCTTTGGCGCCTTTGCATAACCGTACCCCGGCAGATCGACCAGATAGAACGACCCGTTGATCAGAAAGAGATTGATCTCCTTAGTGCAGCCCGGGAACGAGGACGAACGTGCGAGATCTTTTTTTCCTGTAAGAGTGTTGATGACGCTCGACTTCCCCACGTTCGACCGGCCGATAAATGCTATCTGCGGAATTCCGTTGGAAAGAAGCTTGTCGGGACCGACTATGCTTTTTATAAATGTCGCCGAATTGATTCTCATAGTAACCTCGAAACATGCACCTCAAAAAACACGTGACTTCAAAGCAAAACAGGCACCCGAAGCCCGAAAGCTCAAGTGCCTGTTTCTATTGGTTGCGGGGGTTGGATTTGAACCAACGACCTCCAGGTTATGAGCTAGATAATGCACTTTATACAAATGCTTGAAATATATGTTTTTTATAAATGGTTTTAATTAGTTACCCACTTTTGGACGTTGGAGAAAATCGGACAAAACACAACGACTATTGGGCC
Source organism: uncultured Pseudomonadota bacterium (assembly GCA_964647545.1). Taxonomy (GTDB): domain Bacteria; phylum UBA10199; class UBA10199; family 1-14-0-20-49-13; genus CAZYHS01. The sequence continues at coordinate 72,998 of CAZYHS010000007.1, forward strand.
AATTGGACCTAACATTGGCCCCAAAAGTTGTCACTGAAAAAATATCAATAATTCAAAGAGGTAAATATGCCCAAGGGCGGACACAGAGAAGGCGCAGGTAGAAAAAAAGGTGTTTCAAATCTTCTTACAAGTGAATTGAGAGAGCGAATCAACGCTCCCAAGCTCATTAAATTGCTACAAGACATTGCCGAAGGAAAGATCGCCGGTTCTTCCGTTAGTGAGCGGAAGGACGCAGCCGTTGCCCTATTAAAGAAGGTTTTGCCTGATATGAGCCAGCAGAAGATAGAGGCCGAGATTCAAGAATTTGAGCCAATAACTATTGTTTACGATGATAAGGTAAATTACTAAAATAACTGCTTAGGAATAACACCAAATGCCTTGGCTATTCGCTCTATTGAATCCAACGTGAGATTCACTGTGCCAGATTCGATTTTTGATAGTATTTATAATGCATGTCCGCGCGGCAAGCAGCCTGCTCTTGAGTTAGCTTCAAGCGCATTCTCAACGCCTTGATGTTATCAGCCATCAGCTTTCTAAGGCAGTTCCTTTGCACCACCTACTCATAAATTGCTCTTGCTAAATTAACCACCCCACTATAGTGACCATCCCCCCGAAAACCGTACCAGTTGAAACCTCATAAATAGTGGTATAAGA
>CAZYHS010000008.1:0-68155 GCA_964647545.1 uncultured Pseudomonadota bacterium
GGAATGACAGGCCAAACGGAAATAACTGGCCCAACCGAATTAACCAGATAACTGTTTTACGCCTCTTTCTTCACGCCGCCGGTCTTCCAAAGCAAGCTCATAAGAAGCCCTCCGCTGACGGCGAAAAATATCAGGCTCGGCCCCCACACTTTCCATCCGAAGACGTCGATGAGCTTTCCCATGCCGATACCGATCACCGCCGCGCCGAGGTATTGCATGGCGTCTAAAAATCCGGTCGCAGCGCCGACAGCCTCTTTACCGCCGAAATCAAGCGTCGCCGCGTTGCCGATCAGCGAGTGCGGCCCGCTAAAGGCAAACGAAAGCGCGATAAGAATTGCGCCGCACCACATCGGGTTAATCGCGAACATAAAAAGAACAAGTAACGCCGCCTGCGAAAAATACATCAGCGCGACAACAGGGCCGCGCCGCGAATTAAAAACTTTATCGGAGAGATAACCGGCCGAAATCGCGCCGCCAAGGGCCGCAACCGGCATAAGCACGGCCTGCCACGCAAACTCGACCGACCCCTGCGCAATGCCGTGAACTTCCTGAAGGTACGACGGAAACCATTGCTCAAGTCCGTTCCTCACAATGCCCGTCGAAAGATACGCCAGTCCCATGATCCACATCGGCCTGCTGCGGAAGACAATTTTCAGCGAGGTGAAAAAATTAACGCTCTCCCCCTCTTTGAGCTTGCTTTCGGCGAAATCGACGTCGAAACCGGCTGATGTCGGAGTTTCGGTCACCTTAAAATACATGACGATCGCAACTATCGCCGCGATAACCGCCGGAAAAAAGAAAATCCACTTCCAGTGAAAATGGGCGATGATGATCGGTCCGACCAGCATGATGAAAAAGCGCCCCATGTAAACGACCGCCGAAAAGAGCCCCGAAAAAACGCCGCGCTCGCCGACGTCGAACCAGTGGCAGTTAATACGATGGTTGCCCGGAGAGCCGAAAGCCTGCATGTACCCGTTGAGCGTCCAGATCGCGACGAAGAGATTTAGCACGCCCGTGTAGGCGTTGAGCCCGAACAAAACGTTGGCAAGCATTGTGCCGACCGCGCCAAAGAGCATCGTCTTTTTTCCGCCGAACCTGTCAACTATCGGACCGTTCACGAACTGACCTATCGCGTAGGCGATGTAGGTTGCGGATAAAATCGCGCCGAACTCAGCCTTTGAAAAATCGAACTCGTCGCGGATCGGCTTATTGGCCAGCGACAAATTGTAGCGAAGTGCGTAAAACGAACCGTACATGAACGCCAGCATCAGCCAGTTTGTGCGCCGGCGCGCGATGAACTCACTTGTCTTATTATTCATTGGATGCGCTTTCTACCTGTGGAGTTTCAGATGAAAAATGTTTCACGATAATTTCTTCAACGCCGATGGTTTTTAGCAGAACATTTATTACGCCAGAGAAAGTCGGCTGAAAGAAACGGTCGAACGGGCTAAGGTAAGATTCAACGCCGCGGCGAAAAAGGTCGGGGTCGGCGCAATTGAACTCGGCGTACGGCTTCTTTGACATCGACTCCATGTCATAGGTCGATATCGCTACGATGGCGCCGTCCGACATGACGAACATCACTCCGTCGGTAGTTCCGTTCGAATCGATATCGACGGCAGAAACTTTTCCGACGCTAAATTCGGCGGCAGAGGGCTCAAAAAATCCGGCCCCACTCTCTCCGAACATGTAGGCCGAGCATACCTGACCCGGATGTAAAATTAATTCGGGGCGTCCGTGAATTCCGGCAACGATTTTTTTGATCTCTTCCGGAAGGATTTTAGTTTCGAATTCCTTAATGAACCTTGTGACCTCACGAAAATCGGTCTCGATCTCGCTAGAGCATTTTCCGCCTCGACAATCGACATTAAAACTTCCGGCGTCACCTTCAAAAGTATAAACTCTATTTTCTCCAAACAAATTCGCTTCGATCAAACGCAGTCCGCTCATAAAAGCCTCCTTAATCACTTGTTACTTCATGATTTTGAGTTTTTTCAGCTCGTGCATGATCTGCTGACGCGTAATAAAATCGTCCATGTAATCGTATTTCTCCGTCGAAATTGTCACGACGGGGGATAATTTATAACCGGCGATCCAGCGGCGATAAAGCTTGTCGAGCCGCTTCAAATAGGCGTCGGGCATGTTCTTTTCCATGCCGCGACCGCGCTTTGCTATCCGTTTTTTCAAAGTGCGAAACGAACAATCGAGATAGATCATCACGCTGGGAGGCTGCAGTGAATCGACGATCGTACGGTAGAGTTCAATGTAAGTTTTGTAATCGCGTTTGTCGATTTGCCCGCTTTTGAAAAGATTCGTGCAGAAGATTTCTGCATCTTCAAAAATAGTCCGGTCCTGAACGACAATCCCCTTCTCCTTTTCAAGCTCTCTATGAATTCTGAATTTTTGGGCCAGAAAATGGAGCTGCGAATGATAGGCCCATTTTTTCATGTCTTTGTAGAAATCGGCAAGATAGGGATTTATGTCGTTTGGTTCATAAAAAGGTTTCATGCCGCATTCGCTGCAGAGAAAATTTACAAGGCTCGACTTGCCGGAACCGATATTTCCCGCCACAGCCACAAACTTTAATTGTTTGTTTTTGCCGCTCATTATGGCCTCTGGATGGCCAGATTGGCATTTACTTCAATAAAAACAACTAAAAAAATCGATTGCGTCCAATAAATATTTATGCTTTATACGCCACCTGTCGGCTGAGGCTCGTCGAAGGAGAAATCAGAGCTAAACTCAAAGAGATCGAAGAAGGTTTCTGCTACGGTGTGACAGTTGCAACCGGCAAAACAAAGACCGTCTATTCGTTCACTCCTCCCGTCGAAAAAGTGCAACCCGAAACAACGCGCCTTAGCTGGAACGATTGGCAACAAAAGGCTCTTGCAAACGAGCCCAACAGAAACAATCCGGTCGTCCGCCTCTTCATGCTTGAAAATTTCTTGAAGAACTTCGCAGACCAGAAAAGCGACTGCTCGAGCCCGCAGTAATTTTAATTGAGATCTAAAATTCAAGGCCGCACGTTCTCACAAAGAGCGTGCGGTCTCTTTTTTGATGAGGGCGGTCACCCGCGGGACAATTTCAAAAATGTCGCCGACGATGCCTAAATCGGCCTTTGAAAAAATTGCGGCTTCGGGATCTTTGTTCACCGCCACAATGAACTTGCTGGTTTTCATGCCGGCAAGATGCTGAACGGCTCCCGAAATTCCAAGCGCCATGTAGACTTTGGGGTTCACCACTTTGCCGGTTTGCCCCACCTGATGATCGTGCGAAATGCTTCCGGCATCTACCGCGGCGCGAGAGGCGCCGACACCGGCTCCGCTGATGGCATGGGCCAGCTCAAACATCATTTTGAATCCTTCGGAACTACCGGTAGCACGCCCTCCTGAAACAACGACATCGGCATCTTCAACGTCGAGTTCTCCGGTTTCGCAGCTTTTTTTCTCTTTGATCTTATAGCCGGCACCGGTTCCTTCGACCAAAGATGCCGCTGATGTTTCGGAAATTTTCGGTGCCAAACCGTCGCGCCTTTCGAGAGAAAAAGTGTTTGGCCTGACAGTTACAAACGCGCAATTTCTCTCAAAAATAAATTCGCCGAGCAGTCTGCCGGTAAAGACCGGTCGCACAATTTTAATTTTTCCGCCGGAGAACGCAATTTGAGTGCAGTCGGCGGCGTAGCCTGATTGCGACTTTGCCGCCGCAAACGGCATAATTTCGCGCCCCAGCTGCGACGACGACATCATGACACAAACGGCGTCGCATCGTTTAGCAATTTCGGAAACTATCGAGCCCAAAAAAGCCGGAGAAGATGAGCGCGGATTAATATCGTTAATTGAAAGAACCTCTTCGACACAAAATTCTTTCAATTCTTCGAATGCCGAGAATTCTCCAAACGACAAGGCAAAAAGTTTTCCGCCGCTTAATTTGGCTAGTTCAGCCCCGCCCGAAAGGAGCTCCAGCGACACTTTTTTAATTTTATTTTCGCCCTGTTCGAGAACGACCAGAATATTTTTCATTTTAAATCACCTTCGCCTCGTCCTTTAAAAAGCGGACGATTTCCTGAGCCGCCGCATCTGCCTCGAGAAGAAGTTTTTTCCCTGCGGCACGCTCCGGAGATTTTTTCCAGCCGCAGAGTGACACCCTGCAATCTTCGCCAGATAAAAGTTCATGGGCCTTCAGCAGCGAAATCGGCTTTGTTTTCGATTTCATAATATTGGGAAGCGACGGATACCTCGGCACGTTAAGCCCCTTCTCACACGAAACAACGCAAGGGAGTTCAGCCTCGATAACCTCCCGTTCTCCCGCACCGACACTTTTTTCGACCAAGCAGCCCGCTCCAAAACTCAGGAACTCGAATTTTTCCGCGGGGCCGGCATAGTTCATTTTGCAAAACTCGGCGACGAACTGCGGCATTGCCGACAGGTCGTCATCGCACGATTGTTTTCCGGCAAAGACAATGTCGAATTTTTCATCCAAAATAACGCGCGACAGAATTTTCGCCGCGGCAAAAAGGTCCAAAAAAGATTCCCCGCTATCGATCAACACTCCTCTGTCGGCTCCCATCGCCAAGGCCCCGCGAACAACCTCCACCGAACTCGGCGTGCCTAAAGTAACTGCCACGACCTCAGCTTGCGATATCTTCTCGCGAAGCTTTAGCGCCTCTTCGACGGCGTATTCGTCGAACGGATTAATCACTCGTTTAACACCCTCTTCGGCAAGGCTTTTGCCGTCAGTATTAACGGCAAGTTGTGACTCCGAGTCGGGCACCTGTTTGATAAGAACACAAATTTTCACGTCAGCTCTCCGGTTATTTAAAATCACCAAATGCGCCAACCAACTAGTTCAGCCCATCTGCTATTACAACCACTTTTTCCTTGCGGAGGCCAAAAATTTCGTATAGCGGTGGCACCATTATTTTTTTAGTAACACCCCAACAAACAAACGGAGGAAACGACAGATCATGAAGAAAATCACGTCCGCAGTAATTTGCCTGACATTGCTGGCACTATCGGGAGTATCGATAGCTGCTTCAAATGACGACCTCTCCAAAAGGTTTGAAGAGCTCGAAAAAAGAATGAACAAGTTCGAACAGACGACAACCGAACACATTGAGGAACACGACAAAAAGATCTCGACGTTCGATTCCAAACTTACTCAAATCGACGGCGAAATTCTGCATAGACAAAAAGGTGTACAGTCGATCGAATTCGCGGGAATTCAAATGAGCGTCGGCGGCACCTTCGTGCTGCAGGGAGCTCACAACATAAATTCGGCGACCTCCGACGGGCGAAACGCAATCAGCCCGTCGTTCTCGGCCGACGTGGCGTTTGAAAGAAAGATAGAGCAGATCGGCGCAGATATGTTCCTGCACCTTGAAGGAGGCCAAGGAACGGGGGTCGAAAACGACCTAGTGGTATTTTCGAACGTCAACCGCGACGCTGACGACGACTTGAACGTGCGGCTCACCGAGCTTTGGTATGAACAGACATTGTTTAGCGAGCGGCTGGCGATCACTTTCGGCAAGCTAGATCCAACGGTCTATTTTGACACGAACGACGCGGCAAACGACGAAACTACGCAGTTCCTCGCCAGAATTTTCCGCAACAATCCGGCCATCGCCTTCCCCGACAACACCTTCGGCGCAAGGATCGCAATCTTACCGGCAGAATGGTTCGAAGCAAGCTATGGAGTTTTCGACGCAAATGCCGACTGGCGTGATGTTGACGGAAAACTTTTTCACGCCGGACAAGTCGAGTTTAAGCCGAATCTCTTCGGAAAACACGGCCACTATCGTTTTATGGTCTGGGCAAACACGAGCGACCACACAAAGTGGAACAATCCTGCGTCAACCAACAACACGACCTACGGCCTCGCTTTAAGCTTCGACCAGAAGATAATCGACGAATTGACACTCTTCGCCAGATACGGCTGGCAAAACCCAAACCTCTACAATCCAACGGTCACGACCGTTGACGGCGACAATTTCTCTATCGCCCAGTCGTGGAGCGGCGGTCTGTCTCTTTCCGGCGCCCTTTGGGGACGGGAGAACGACACGCTGGCCGCGGCTGTCGGTCAGGTGATTCCGTCAAGCGGTTATAAAAACGCGACCGGCCTGAACGCAAAAAATGAAGAGCACGTTGAACTCTATTACAACATTTACATCAACAAGCATCTTGCTCTCACGCCCGAGTTTCAGATGGTAGTTCATCCATTCGGCGGCGACGCGGCCAAGAACAGAGGGACGGTTTACGTCGGCGGCCTGAGAGCCCAACTCGATTTCTAACCAACAATTAAAAAGGAGAAAGTTATGCACATTCCGGACGGATTTTTGAACGTGACAACTTGGGGAGGCACTTGGGCCCTTTCGGCGGCGGGGCTCGGCTTTGCCGCAAAACGCGCCGCGGTCTCAATGAAGGAAAAGATCGTCCCGATGATGGGAGTGACTTCCGCCTTCATCTTCGCCGCGCAGATGCTTAATTTTCCGGTTGCAGGCGGAACAAGCGGACACCTGCTTGGAGGAGTTTTGGCGGCTGTGCTTCTTGGCCCTGCGGCCGCAAGCATCGTCTTGGCGGTCGTGCTCATCGTGCAGGCGCTTGTCTTTCAGGACGGCGGCATCACGGCTCTTGGCGCCAACATTTTCAACATGTCGTTCGTTGGTACGCTGGGTGGCTGGCTCATTTTTAAACTCATTTCAAAAATATTTAAAAAAGAGAATCTGTTTGCAGTAGCATTTGCGGCTTGGGCGTCGGTTATGCTCGCAAGTTTCGCTTGCGCAGTCGAACTTGCCTTCTCCGGCACGGTGCCGTTCGCGATTGTTGCGCCGGCGATGCTCAGTGTTCATGCGCTAATCGGCATCGGCGAGGCGCTCATAACAGTTGCGGTCGTGGCCTTTGTTAAAAAAGCACGTCCCGACCTTGTGGCAGGTTTTGCAAAGAACGAAGGAGAACAAATATGAAAAAACGGGATATCCTCATCGGCCTTGCTATTGCCGTCCTTGTGGCCTTGGCCCTCTCCCCTTTTGCATCGAGCTTTCCCGACGGACTTGAAAAGGTCGCCGAAGAGCTCAATTTCATAGAAAAAGGCGAAGGCGAACCGATTGTAAAATCGCCGATCCCTGACTACACGATGCCGAACGTAAAAAATGAAAAGCTTGCAACTTCGGCCGCGGGTGTTCTAGGAACTGTCGGCGTCTTTGGAGCCGCTTACGCGATTGCAACACTCCTCAGGCGCAAAAAGGATTAATGCACCACCATTTTATAGATCAACATAGCGGCGGCGAAGGTTTTTACAAACGGCTAGATCCGGCTGTAAAGACTATCGCCGCCCTTATTTTTATCATCGCCGTCGCAACGACGCCGTCGGGGGCTTTCACGACATTGACGGGATTTGTCGCATTGATATTTTTCATAAGTATTTTGTCGAGAATTCCCGCCCTCTTCATCGCCAAAAGGCTCCTTGTAATAATGCCGTTCGTTTTTTTTATCGGGCTCTCGCTTGCCTTCGCGGCGCCGAACTTTCGGGACGGTTTGCAAACGGCCGCAATGCTCTTCTGCAAAGCGCTTTTGTGCGGATGCATGACCCTGCTGCTTGTCACGACCACCCATTTTGAATCGCTTCTAAAAGGTTTCGAACGATTGAGAGTTCCTCAGCTTATCGTAATGACGATATCGTTCATGTACCGATACATTTTCATTTTGAGCGACCAGATAATGACCGCTCGAAGAGCCAAAGAATCGCGCGCTCCAAAGATGAGCAATCTAAAGAACGCAAAGGTCTTGGCCAATATTCTCGGCAGCGTTTTTTTAAGAACGTTCGAACGCGGCGAAGAGGTCTATATGGCGATGTGCGCACGGGGTTTCACCGGCAGGATACGCACCATCGACCCGCCTCAAATAACCGTCAGGGACGTCGTCACGGGCCTAACACTTGCCGCGGCGCCGGTAATAATAAGGATTTTGGGAGTTGCATATGGAAAATAGACCTGCGATCGAGATATCCAACCTAAGCTACAGCTATCCCGACGGGAAAATGGCGCTGGAAGGCGTTTCTCTTACCATACGCGAAGGCGAATCGGTCGCCCTTATCGGAGCCAACGGCGCCGGCAAATCGACTCTTTTACTCCATTTGAACTCGATATTTAACGGCGGCCCCGCCGTTAAAATAATGGGAATGGAATCGGCCGAAAATAATATCGCCGCAATACGCAAGGCGGTCGGACTTGTCTTTCAGGACCCCGACTCGCAATTGTTCATGCCGACACTTTTTGACGACGTCGCTTTCGGCCCGATAAATATGAAAATGCCCCACATCGCCGTCGATGCCGCAGTCAAGACCGCTCTCGACCGAGTCGATCTTGCAGGATACGAAACCCGCAACAGCCATCATTTAAGCTTCGGCGAAAAAAAACGCGCAAGTCTTGCCACCGTTCTTTCAATGGATGCAAAGATCCTCGCGCTTGACGAACCAAGCGCAAACCTCGACCCGCGCCACCGCAGAGAACTGATCGCCCTGCTGAAAGAACTAAAGCAGACGAAGGTGATAGCGACTCACGACATTGACATGGTCGAAAAGGTCTGCGAAAGGGTCGTGCTGATGAAAAAAGGTAAAATAGTCGCCGACGGAAAAACCGGCGAAATAATATCTGACTTGGCTTTGCTGGAAACCAACGGGCTCTAAATTAAGACTCAAACTGTCACTCTTCGTGACCGCCGATCTTTTCCTGACACGCTGGGATAGTAAATCTGAAGACCGTCCCCTTTCCGTATTCGCTTTCGACCGACAATTTTCCCCCGTGCAATTCGATGAACTGCTTGGCAAGCGCAAGGCCGAGTCCGGTCCCTTCGTAGCTGCGGGTAAGGCTCGAATCGGCCTGCGAGAAGACGTCGAAGATCTTGGCGAGGTCCTCCTGCTTGATGCCGATGCCGCTGTCGGAGACGCTGACAAAAAAATCTTCGCCTAAATTGTAAGCGTCGAGAACAATCTTTCCCCCTTCGGGGGTGAATTTGATCGCGTTCGACAAAAGATTTAAGACCGCCTGTTGAATTCGGCGCTGATCGGCTTCAAGAGGTGGCATCTCGTCGGCTATCCTGAGCTCGAAGTGATGTTTTTTCCTTTTTATTAGCGACGATATGGTGTGGCTTGTCCCTTCGAGCAACTCGCCGAGATCGAACATGCTCAAATTAAGCTTCATTTTTCCGGAATCGATTTTTGCAAGGTCAAGCAGGTTGTTTATCATTTCCAGCAGAGTGGAACCGTTATTGAGAACTTCTCTTACGGAATCTTTCTGCTCGGAATTAAGCTCTCCCATAATGCCTTCCATCATAAGTTCCGAAAAACCTATGATCGCCGTCAAAGGGGTTCTTAGCTCGTGGCTCATGGTCGCAAGGAACTCGCCCTTCACTCGACTGGCCTCTTGCAGCTCCGCATTTTTCTTTCTGAGCTCGGCGATAAGCTGCGCGGTCTGAATGGCCATCGCCGCCTGATTCGCAAAGGATTCCAGAGTATCGACCGTTCGTTCGTTGAAATAATTTTGCGTAGAAAAACCCAAGAGAGCGCCGATGACTATGCCTTCGGCGACGAGAGGCACCGCCACCGCCTTGCGCAAACCGAACTCGGCTTGCAGTTTGGAGACTGTTTGGGCATGTATCTCGGGGCGTACCCCCACGATAAGATCGGAAATGTCCTTTCTGAAGATTATCTGGTTTTGTCTTATCGACCTAAAAGCCGAGTTTTCAAGAACGTCGGCCGGCAGCTCGACCTTTGCCAGAGGAAAACGGATCATCTCTTCAAGCCTTGTGACGATCGGATTTGACAGAGGAGGATAACATCGTATCACATTTGAGCGTTTGTCAAAAAGCATGAGCAGCGCGAGCTTAAAGTCGAGCCCCTGCATGACCCCGAGCATAACCTGCTCAAGGATTACCTCAAGCTTGGTCATGCTTCTGACCGTGTTGCTCATTTTATGAAGAGCCGTCAGTTCTTTATTGCGGGCCTCCAGCAGCCGTTCTCTGACTTGCGTAAAATGATGGGCGATCTTCGTGGTATAAACGGCGAAAACAAGAAAAAGCAAAAGCAGCAAAGGATGAAAAAATTCGGAATTCACCGCCGGAGAGACCATGCCGTCCATTGCGACAAGCAAAGGTGGAATAATATCGGCTCGGCAGAGCAAAGTAAAAATACCGTACACCAAGGCGGAAACTAAGCCGACAAAGGCGGCAACGCGGTGGTTGTACAACATGCCGGCGGTTATCGCGTAAAAAATATAGACGGTGAAATATGTGCTTTGAGGCCCACCCGTAAGATAGACGATCGCAGTCATTGAAATCGAATCTGCCACGACCTCGGCCACCATTGAAGGGATGACCAGCTTTTGCCGGAATAAATTATAGTGGCAGATCGCCGTCACAAAAAAGCACGCGCTGATAATAACGGCGACATGGCGCGTCTCTTCCATCCAGTCCTTCATGAAAAAGGCGTAAAGGACCCAAAATAAAATAAATATCGCAAGACGGAATTTTACCGTAAAAAGATGACGGCCGCGATATTCAGGATAAGCGACTTCTTTAAGCGCCTTTAATGGCATTTGATAACCCCTTGTAACTTCATGGGAAAATATCACATCTAAGTTAAATGTCAAATTTTGGGCCTGTGAGAGTTAAACATTTATAACCCCTTGACTTAGCTGGACCTTTGTGGATATAAGGCCCATCGCTTTTTTAACGTTAAATGTGCCGCCGCATCAACTTTACCGGCATGGAGGTTTTAAATGGCAAGAGTCACCGTAGAAGATTGTTTAGAGCACTTGGAGAACCGTTTTGCGCTGGTCTATGTTACTTCAAAACGCGCGAAAATGCTCATGAAGGGGTCGGCCCCTCTTTTCAAGTGCGATAATAAAGAGATCGTTACCGCTTTGCGTGAGATTTCGTCGGGAGCGGTAAAAGGGGTTGAGGTTAAGCAGGAAAAAGCCCCCAAGGGAAAGAAGCACTAGTTCTTTAGAAATTAATGCAGTTGCCGGAGTGGTGAAATGGCAGACGCGCGGGACTCAAAATCCCGTATCCTCACGGATGTGTGGGTTCGACTCCCACCTCCGGCACAACATTCTTGGCTTGGCGGGCATGGATGTGCACGCCAATGCCTAAGAATGTTGGGTCCTGTAAGCATAAGCGAAACAGGACACAAATAAATGTTTGATTGGCTTGGCGGGCATGGATGTGCACGCCAATGCCTAAGAATGTTGGGTCCTGTAAGCATAAGCGAAACAGGACACAAATTGAAAACTAAACCGTGCCACCCGCGAACGAGCGACTGGTTCATTCAGCGCGAGTGAGAGGGGCATGGGGGGAAACGGCGAGACTTTGAGACGGTCGTTCCCCCCATTTTAATGCCGACGTAGCTCAGTTGGTAGAGCACAAGCATTCGCACGCCGTTGTTATTGCAGCGGGCGTGTCTTAGATGCACGGTGCAATTACAACGGTGGGCCCCTGGAGTGCCAGTCGATTTATCGACTGGCGTTTACGTAAGGGAAGCATGCATTGGCAACTTAATAGAGAAAAGTAATACGCCGACGTAGCTCAGTTGGTAGAGCAGCGCATTCGTAATGCGCGGGTCGGAGGTTCGAATCCTCTCGTCGGCTCATAAAAAAAGCCTTTGAACTTTCGGTTCAAAGGCTTTTTTATTTTCACCGGCCTGCACTTTAAGATCTAATCAACTCGATCAATCTTCGAGGATCAAAAAAATTCGCCTCCGCCTCACCTCGACATGCGAACCAGCATTTATCGCAAGTGATCACCGGCACCTTGTCGTGCGAATACTCCATCGCGGAACAAAATCTTGGGAGCTCGGAACAAGGCTGCAAAAAGCCGTCGGGAGTGACCTGCACCCAGCGTGTTCCGGCTTTACAGTCTGGGATCGCCCCCTGAGCAACGAACTGCGGCACTCTATCGAGATAATAATCAGAGTTCTTAATGTTGCCCAGATCGCGCTTCATCTGTTTGAGCTCTTTGATGATACGAGTAAGCTTGATGTAAGATTCGTCGTTGGCGATCATGTGGGTCTTATTGTCCTTTTTCATGTGACAATAAGTCGAAAAAGAGACGGCGACACCCCACTCTTTTGCTTTTTTCACCAGCGGAATAATGTGGTCGATATTGGTGTCCATGATTATGGTGTTAAACACCACATTATATCCTTCGCGCGCAAGCTCCGGCACGACGGTCGATATTTTTTTGAAGAGGCCGGGAACTCCGCGCATCTGGTCGTGCGTTTCGTCTAAAAAATCGAGCGATATCGACAGCTGATTTAGCCCCGCGTCGAAAAGTTCGGCGGCCCGCTCTTTTGTAAGCAGTATTCCGTTGGTCACCATCGCCACGTAATGACAGTACGGCCTCGCTTTCCTGACAATGTCGGCCAGATCCTTTCTGATGAGAGGTTCGCCGCCGGACAACGAAAGTACAACCGGCCTAAATTCTTTAACGATGTCTGTATAGTCGGCAAGTTCCGGAGGGCTCTTCTCTTCCCAGTAGCCGCAAAAATTGCATTTTGCATTGCAGCGTTTTGTCACTTCGATGTTTACCCAGTTTGGACGGCGACGGATAAAGCACCTGATATAATAGAAAAGCCCGCGCCAAGCGGGAGGTTTTGTGAATTTTTTCATTGCGAAATGCAACTAACAAAACTAGTCTTACGCGTCAAATTTAAATTAAGCCTTTCAATTTCATTAAGGAAAAATATGAAATCCCGTTTCGTAATCTACATCCCCACCGACACTGATGAGGCGACCTCGGTCAGTTTTGCAAAAGTCTGCGGCGTCCCTTTATGGCTTAGACCGATTCTAGCAATGGAAGCCGCCGGCATCACCGCTTTCACTATCGTCTCTCCCGCAAACCACAGAAGACAAATTCTTAAAAACATTCAAAAGGTAATTAAGAACCGCCGCATTCACATAAGCCTCATCTTCACAAAGAGCGGTTCCAAGCTCGAAGCGGATGAGGCAAGAGAGCTTGTGGGCCACGTCGATGAACAGGTCTATTTTTTCAACGCGAACTATATTCTCCCCGGTCTGGCCGGTTACATAAAAGACAACCTTCTCTCTACGGTCATAAAAGCCGGCGAAGTGGGCATCTTCAAACCGATGACCAAGCGACTTGCGCTGGTCGCCCTTAACCGCAAAGATGTCGAAACTTTCATAGAACGCGTCGAAAACAAACCGGCGACGATCGAAGATCTGCTGGAAAAAGAGATCGAAGGACTTTCAAAACGCTATCACCCCTTCGGCGACGAGGGGATCATCGTCGAAAAATTTGCCGAGACCTATCTTGCCGAGCATATGCTCGCCGAACATATTCGGGTCAATACAGGCACGTGGGTCGCGCGCGAAATCAACAAAAGAATCAGCCTTCCGTTCAGTCTCATTCTCGCCAGAATGAGAATCAGTCCCAACATAATAACGGCGGTCAACATATTCATCGGACTCTGTGCCGGCATCGGCGCGGCCGGCAGAACCTATACCGGCGTGCTGCTCGGCGCCATTCTCTTCCAGACGGCGTCAATAATCGACGGCTGCGACGGCGAAGTGGCAAAGCTCACCTTCCGCACTTCAAAGTTCGGCCAATACATCGACTCGCTTTCGGATAACCTTAGTTTGGTCGCGTTTTTAACGGGCATGATGATCCACCAGTATCGCGTGACCGGTTCGACCCATGCGTTCATGGTGGGAGGGGCGTTGCTGGTAGGCGTCGCCCTTTTCATTGCGATCATGGCAGAATATCTCAAGCACAACACGAACTCGGCCAGCTTTGTCACCTACGACAAAGAGGTCATACAAAAGCTCAATCCGGACAATACGCCGCGCATCGTTTTGCTGCTCATAAAATATTTCAGGTTCTTCTTTAAGAAAGATTCTTTCTCGCTAATCTTTCTCATCACGGCGATCTTCGGCGTGCTGCATCTATGGTTTTACGTCATAGCATTCGGCGTGTGGGTCGGAGTTGCCGTCCTTTTCTATCTGCGCGAGCGGGATTTAAAAGCAAAAAAAGCCGTCGCAAAATCCAAGGAAGCCTAGGAGCGAACATGCCAAAGATACTGATCTTCGATTTTGACGGAACAATAGTCGATTCCATGAACGAGTTCGCAGACATAGCCTCCAAAGTTTTGAATAAGCATTTTGGAACTCCGGTCGAAACGGCCAGAAACCAATATTTCGAAACGAGCGGGCTCCCATTCTTCGAACAGGTCGAATTGCTACATCCCAAAGATCCAAAAAATGCGGTCGCGGTCGATGAATATGAAACCGAAAAGAAAGTGAATTATCTCTCTCACAAGGCCTTTGCAGACGTTCCCGCGGCAATTTCGCAGATCCGCGAAGCGGGCGTCAAGACCGTCGTGTCGTCGAACAACTTTCAGGAGCTCGTCGATCGTCTTGTTGAACGAATAGACATCGACTTTGACATGGTGCTTGGATGGAGAGAAAATTTCGCAAAAGGGCCGGAGCATTTCGAACATGCGCGCAAAAGTTTCGGATGCGACAAAATCGACATGATCTTTGTCGGTGACTCATTGAAGGACTTTGACCGCGCGCTCGATTACGGCATCGGCTTCATAGGCAAGACCGGCACATTCTCAAAGGACGATTTTTTAAGGCACAATAACGGCATAAAAACGATCGACTCGCTCTCCGATCTGGCCGCACTTGTGCGCAAGGAAAGATAACATGAAAGCAATAATTTTAGCCGCCGGCAAAGGAACGCGGCTTGGCGATCTGACGATAGACAGGCCGAAGTCGATGGTAAACGTCGGGGGGCGGCCCATAATAGATTCGGTGCTCGATTATTGCGATCATCCAATGGTCGATGAGATCGGCATCGTCGGAGGATTTGCGTTCGAAACCCTTTCGATACACATCGAAATGTACCGCCGCTGCGGCTATCAGAAAAAAATAACGCTGTTCGAAAACAAAAGATTCGACGAAGGTTCCATACGCACAGTAATGACCGCCGAAGATTTTCTCGATAGCGATTTCATGCTGCTAAACGCCGACCACATCTATCCCAAACGAATGCTTGAGCGTTTCATCGCCCAGTTCAAGGGAATTACGACCGCATGCGACAGGGACAGAGAGCTTGTCGCCGACGACATGAAGGTCAAAGTGGGCTCCGACGGGTTTCTGACAAAGATAAGAAAAGACCTGACCGATTTCGAATGGGGCTACATCGGCTCGACCTACGTCCCCAAAGATAGGGTCGCCACTTATAAGAACGCCATGCGCGAGGCCTACGATGTTTACGGCAAGCAGTCCAACATCGAAACCGTCGTCGGGCATCTGGCGGCCAACGACGAAAAAGTTAGCGTCGCCGACCTAAGCGGCATCGGCTGGATAGAGGTCGACACGCAAGACGATCTTTCGGCCGCAAACGAAAAGATAAAAACACTCTTATGAAGAAGTTGCTTAGATATCTATTTTCGGTGATCGGGCTTGGGCTTTTTGTCTGGCTTGTCTTTAAGATAGGCCCGTCCAAAATCGTCACGAACTTCGCAAAGATCGGCTGGTATTTCATTCCGGTCTTTGCGATCTCCATCGTCTGGTATCTTTGCTACACGCTCGCATGGATACAGTTTTTAAGGCCTCTCAACAAAAAATTGAAATTTCGAGAGCTCTTCCGCATAAAGATAATCGGCGAAGCCCTTAACACCCTCACCCCGATGAACTTTGTCGCCGGCGATCCGGCGCGCGCGTATCTGCTGAGACACCGTTTTCCGATCACGGAAGGGACCGCTTCGGTAGTGGTGGACAGGACTTTGCACACGATCGGAATTTTGGTCGTGGTCCTTTTGGGCATCGCCGCGGCGTTTGTCGAACTTAAATTTCTGCCAAAGAACATCAAATACGGCCTTCCGATAGTCTTTATGGTGGCGTCGGTCTTTGTGACCTTCGTTTTCATTCATCAGCAAAAAGGGCTATTCACGCTTATCGCAAGCATCGCACAACGCCTGCGCATCAAAAAAAGTTTTTCGACCAAAACGCTCGAAAAATTTGAAGAGGTCGACGGCCACATTCAGGATTTTTACAAAAAGAACAAACGCGGCTTTTGGATAGCTTTGTCCGCTCATATTTTCGGCAGGTTTCTCGGAATAATAGAGATCTACATGATAGGTCTTGCGGCGAATCAAACTTTTCCGTTCAAGGCAGCCATTTTGCTTGGAGCGGCGGCGCCAATAATAAATTTTATCTTTGCCTTTATTCCGGGCTCTTTAGGGGTGCTGGAAAGTGCCTACAGCGGAATACTTTATTTCCTTAACATCTCGCCTTCGGTGGGTTTGACAATTCAGATAATTAGGCGTCTTAGGTCGGCAATATGGATCGCCATCGGTTTTGTCTGTCTTGGGGTGCAGGGAAGAAAAAATCTGCTAAAGGCCGAAGCGGAAAAAGAGATCTAAAACTACGACGACCTGCCGCCGCCCGACTTTACATCGAACATTTCGGCATATTTTGGATCGAACTCACTAGCGTCGAGAATTCTCTCGGTAACCTCTTCGGTTATGCTGATTTCGTCAAGCTCGGGCATGATCGACTTTTTAACTTTTTCTTTAACGCGCATTTTTCTGCGGTTTCGTTCGACCGAAGTGCGGCCGATCCTGACGAGTCCGCTAAATTCCTCGGCGTCTGCTTTCATCGCCTCATGAGCGATATCGATCATCTCCGGCTGGCTCTTTTTGGGCGCAGCTTTGGAGCTATTATTTTCCTGACCCGACCTGTGCGGGCTTCCCAGTAGAACTGAATTTATCCATTTTAATATCATAACCAAGTTCCCTATCCCACTCACCTAACTTATCGCCATCCCTCCAAAAAAGTTGCTACCTTTTTTGTTTTTTTTACAGGTTTTATTCGACGCGACTGGCTCGGTTTTTATTTAATCGTTGCAAGATAAGTTTAAAGTGCTAATAGCCCCAAACCCGCGTAAAACGCGGTAAACGAAAGGAAAAAACGCTATGATGACACAGCAGCAGCCCAGAAAGATCGAGCCGGCCGAGGGGCGCTTAGGCATACTGACGGTAGGCCTTGGCGCGGTCGCAACCACCTTTATTGCAGGTGTAGAATCGATCAGGCGCGGCTCGACCCGTCCGATAGGAAGCGTCACCCAGATGGGGACGATCCGACTTGGAAAAAGGACCGATAACCGTAATCCCCTGATTAAAGATTTCGTCCCGCTGGCTAATCTTGACGACATCGTTTTCGGAGCGTGGGACCCGATCCCCGACAACGCTTATGAGGCAGCCTCAAAAGCGGGCGTGCTTAAACGCGAGCACATCGAACCGCTCAAGCCTTTCCTCACAGCTATCGAACCGATGAAAGCGGCCTTCGACAAAAATTACGTTAAAAAACTCGACGGCACCCATTTCAAGCAGGCAAAGAACAAAATGGAACTTGCCGAGCAGCTCATGGAGGACATAAGGAAGTTCAAAGAGATGCACAAATGCGCGCGCATGGTTGTCGTATGGTGCGCCTCCACCGAAGTTTATATGAAGCAGTCGCCTGCCCATGAGACGCTTGCGAAGTTCGAGGCTGCCATGAGAGCCAACGACCCGAGCATTGCCCCCAGCATGATTTACGCTTATGCCGCCGTGAAAATGGGCATTCCGTTCGCCAACGGAGCCCCCAACCTCACGGTTGACATTCCGGCCATTCTTGAGCTCTCGCAGCAGACCGGCGCTCCGATAAGCGGCAAGGATTTCAAGACGGGTCAGACCCTCATGAAAACCATTCTTGCCCCCGGTTTTAGAAGCCGCCTTTTAGGCCTTAACGGCTGGTATTCGACGAACATTCTTGGGAACCGCGACGGCGAAGTTTTAGACGATCCCGAATCGTTCAAAACCAAAGAGGTCTCTAAGCTTGGCGTTCTTGAAACGATACTTCAGCCCGAGCTCAACAGCGAACTTTACGGCAATTTCTACCACAAGGTTTGCATCAACTATTATCCGCCCCGCGGCGATAATAAAGAGGGCTGGGACAATATCGATATCTTCGGATGGATGGGTTACCCGATGCAGATCAAGGTCAACTTTCTCTGCCGCGATTCGATACTTGCCGCCCCAATTGTGCTCGATCTGGCCATCTTCAGCGACCTTTGCAAACGCGCCGGATTCAAAGGCATTCAGGAATGGATGTCTTTCTTCTACAAATCGCCGATGACGGCACCGGGACTTTACGCCGAAAACAATCTCTTCATTCAGGAAATGAAGATGAAGAACACGCTGCGCTGGATGATGGGCGAAGAACCTATCACCCACCTTGGTCGTGAATATTACGACTGAACTGTTTTGAATTAGACCGCTAAGAAAAAGCCCTGAAGAATTTCTTCAGGGCTTTTTTATTAGATCCTCTTCGGCATTTTAACTTTTTTAAGGCGTTTGTAGAGGTCAAAATAGACTATCGACGCCTCCCCCTCTTTTTTCCAGTTGGACTTCATCAGTTCACGAACTTCCGATTTGGATATCTGCTCGCTCATAACCGCATAAAAAAGCCGGTCGCCCAGCATGTAACCCAGCCCGTGAGTCACGCTGAAAAAAAGATCTGGGCGCAAAGCCCTGATGATGCGTCCGTGGTCGGGCCGGCTGGGCTCCCTCTTTAAAAAATCCAAAACAATGCAGGCGGTCTCAAATTCGGAGCGTCTCTCCTGAGGGACTCGTATCGTCGAAAAATAGGCTATCAGATTTTGAAATTCTTTTTCGTGAAAACATTTACGTTTGGGATTAATGAGCTTCGATCCGAAAAATGCCAGCCCCTCGTGCAGAATGTTAGCGAAAAAAGCGTCTTCGTGAGTGCGCTTGAATTCTCTACCGCCCAGTACATGTTTGATAAAATGGGCCGCCTCTTCGGCTGCGTGATTCACAGACAGGTTCGCAAGATAGACTATCCTCTTCTCGGGGATAAAATAGCTCTCGCTGGCCGATATCTGTCGCTTAAGTCCGGAAAGTTCTTTAGCGCTCAACTGCCCCTTAAGCTGTTGCAGAAACGACAGGTCGCCGCAGGTATAAACATCGACCTTTTCGCGTTCGTCCTTCAGATCAATCCCGAGAAACGAAGAAATATGATCGACCAAATCCAAAAAGCTGGCCCTTGAATCGGCAAAATCGATCTCCCCCTCTTCATGTTCAAGCCAATTTATGTAGGACTGCTGGCAGACGATCGGAGGGGTGTGCATTCTGCAAAACGAACTGTCGTCGATCTTTACGAGCTCTATCCGGTGGTCAAGGCCCTTTTCGGCCAGATCCCAATAGATACTGTCCGAATTTTGAAAAAGGGTCAGATCTTTGAGACTCCCGCCGGAAAGTTTTCTAACCTGCTCTGGAAGATGGGCAAGATGAAGATCACCGATCAAAATAAAAATCTTACGGTCGGGATGTTTCTTGCAAAGCTCGACGATAAGTTTCGCCGTGGCCAAGTCTCTCTGGACAAGTCCGGCGTTCCTTCCGGCCGCATCTATGCCGGCTATCGGAAGTTTATGGTAGAGGGCAAAGTCAAATAACGGTTTAAAATTTTCCCAAAGGTCGAAGACCCAATGCTGCCTGAGCCCGACTTTTTTAATGAACTCGTCCTCTGTAAGCCCTCCGGCCAAATAATTGTCGATGACGCTTTGATGGCGGCGGTGTATCAGCTCCAGCCCCAAAAGGAGCTTTTTGTCCCGCTGAATAAAGGTCTTTAAAAGGCGTAAAAACGAACGCTGGCTCTGATTGCAGGTGTGATAATCGCCGACGTAAACGACCTGAGCCTTGGCAACGGCATCGATCATGTCGTCGTAAGTGGCAAGTTCTGAATATGAAGCGACGCGCTTTTTATAGCGAGATTCGTACGAGCTAAAGCCCCGCTCTTTGACCACAATCGAGTTCTCGATTATCTCTTTATTGCGGCGCCAGAGATTCTTTTGAATCTTCAAAAGTTCTTGTCTTGGTGATATCCCCATCTCTTGGCGGGGCATTTTACAGAATTTTTTTGAAAAGAAAAGCGGATAAAAGAACTTGCTTATCTGATGAGCGAGCAACCGGCCGCAGGGGCTGCTGCGTTCTTGTCCACAAGAGGTTCGTCGTCCGTTTCGGCCTCTATCTTGACGACTTCGTTAGCCTCAACGACGGCTGAGATAGCAACCACCTCGCCACCGGCGCTGCAAAGAACTTTTTCGCTCACAACGACTCCGGGCACAACGCCAGCCAGCGGAGGATCAAGCGGCGCAAAGCTGCTTCCTCCCGTAAAAGAGCTGTCTATCCCCTGATAATAGATGTCGTAGGATTTGTTGGGAATAATCCCCGAAAGAACGTAACTTCCGTCTTCGGTTCCGGCACGAAAAAAAGCTCCGGAGACGTGAGTTCTGACATCGCCCCAAACATCTTCAGAAGAGGCGCGTCCGACCACGTTGACACCCTGAATTCCGGCGCCCTCTTCGTCCACAAGATCACCTATGACCGTGCAAAAGTACTGCGAAAAATCGCGACTCGGATAATTTTTTGCGATGGCGATAACGTCGTCGGTCGACAGAGTTAGCTGAGCGCTCGAATAGAGAATGGGATACATCGTCGGGATATCGTCTATCAAAGAGGCGTCTCCGGCCCGAATCTCTGCGATCGCTTCGATATTGGCCTGAGTGTGATCGAGGTTCAACAGATGGCCGATCTCGTGCAGCATGGCCGCCTTGAACTCTTCAAACTCGATTTCCATCACATCATCACGGTCACCGTCAACGAAGAGGCCGTTCATGACTATTATGCCACCCACAAAATTTTCTGTGCCGTTGACGATGGGGGCGGCATATCCGACGACATATTTTCGGCTCCCCTCTCCAAATTCTTTTTCGATACGACTGCCGTCGTTGTCAAAGATGATGACGGGGCCGCCAAGTTTTTTAGAAAGGTTGTAGGGGTCTTCTCCGTCGAGATCAATAACCCCGCCGAACTCGACATCAAGATCGACTGCGTCAATTTCAAAACCGTCGGCCGTTTCGAGCTTTGCGTTCTGCCATACGCCGAACAGCTCGGAAATGGCCGCTACCGCCTGTTCATTTGAGATGATCGGACTTAGGTCGTCGTCGGTGGCGAACCACGTGATCGATGAGTTTTCCCAAACGACGGTCTGCGGATCAGAACCCAAACTAAATAGAAATGGGTTTCCGGCCGAAACTGTGCCGGAGGCCGAAAATACGACAGCTGCAATTATTGAAAAGATAAGGTTTTTCATCGGACAATCTGCTTTTCGGCCGTAGCGGAAAAAAGTTGCTAAAATTCTAGATTATCTGCGTTTGAGCATGCGGCGGCGCAATAAGAGGCCGGCGCCGACCAGAGCCAGAAGACCGTAGCCGAACTCGGGGGCAAAACCGCCGGCGATCGACATGCACCAGCCCTTCTTCTTCGTGCCGCTCCCGCCGGTATTATCGTCGTCGTCATCGGCGATATTTCCGAGAGGCGGAGGGTTATCCATGCTGATGATCTTGCCGTTGTCGGGCAGAATATATCCAGCTTTGAGAGCCAACTCGCTACCGCAGATGTTATCGGGATTGCAACGCACGACATCGGTCGCATTGTTACTGGTGGTCAAAAAGATCGAGTTCGGAATATCGGACTCGTCGTAGCCCTCCATCGCAACGTTAGGATCGCTACCGTAGGGATTTAGACCGAACTGGAAATTTTGAAATTCGTCCGGCACCGCCTCAAGTACGACTTTATATTTTTTACAAGGCATGACGCCGTTCAAAATATAATGACCGTTTTGGGTGTTGGGCGGATAGTAAGAACCGGAAACGAATGTGCGCTGATCGATCTCATCGTCTTCGGCGTAGGCTATAACATTTATCCCCTGAACTCTTGTGCCGTCCTCTTTGACAACGTCGCCTATGATCGTGCAAAATTTTCTATCCAGCGAAGCGGCCGGATAGAGAGAGGCGATAGCAATTACATCGTCCATGCTAAGGTCGTATTGAGTCGTCCCCGCGTTATCCTGCAGCTTAGGATACATTGTCGGAATAACCGAGTCGTCGGCGTCGTAGCAATCTTTTGGAAGCGCGTGATCCAACCCCAAGCTATGGCCGATTTCGTGGAGCATGCTGGCCGCAAATAGTTTGTCGCTTATATCTTTAGGGTCATGGCTCGCTTCATCGGAAGTTGCGTTCGTCCAAAGCCCGTTAAAAATAATCACGCCACCTTTAAAATAGTTCGTCGTCGGGCTTTTAAACGGTTCCGACAGCCCCAAGATTCTCTTTTTATTTTGAAGATAGCCGGCCAGACATTCGGTGCGGTCATTTTTGTCGGAGAGGGCTTCGCAGCTCTTTTTGGCTTCGTTCGCGACTATCGAACCGTCTTTGTCAAATATCACAATGATGAAATTCTGACTCGCTGCCAATTTTTGATACTCTTCGTAATTGTCAACCGTGATGTCTTTGGTGACAGCACCTTTATTTATCACCGTAAGATCGACGACGTCTATCCTCGTTTCTGTTTCGTCATTTGCCATAAGCTTGGCATCTGCCCATCTGCTGAACAGATATTCCACACAGGCAACCGCTCCGCACTTATCCATATAATCGCACGGATCGCCGCTAAGAGCCTTGCAATAACTCTCGTTGCCCGCGCTTGGCAGCGGCTTTATTCTGGACGACATGTCACCCGGATCGTACTTAAAGCTCACCGTGCCGTCTTTCCATGTGTAAGGTCTGCCGTTCTTCGAATAGAACGCCCCACCGGCAAGGGCCTGCGCAGAAAAAACAAGCACAAGAGCTCCAAGAACTGCGGCGGCAAATGATTTTTTCGACGATCTCATGTTGAGCCTCTATATTATTTTGCTGAACGTTCCGCCGCGTCGGAGGACTCCTGCTCTCTAACTATCTGGCGCAAAATCGAGGTAAAATCTTCGACCGGTATTTCGCGCTGATCGGTGTTGATCGCCGCGGCCTCTTTCCCTGAAAGCGACTTTGAAAGATTCGGGACCCTTGTCGATACGCCTCTGAAAGCATCGCGACGAACGGCTCCCATGATAACGCTTTGCTTGTTGTCCTTTGTCAGTTTCACATCGTAAACGCCGAAATTGAGACCGGCCACAGAATAGACTCCGCTGCTGCCGCCGGTGAGAAACACCACCACTTCGTTGTTTGCGTCGATCTTTCTGTCGGTGAGAAATCTGATCTTGTCTCCGGCCTTAACATCGCCTTTTATCACTTCGAGGACTTCGGCGTTGACCGATCTAATGACCCGACGCTGCGATCTGCTTTGGGCCTGTTCGACCTCGTTGGCTTTGACCCTGACAACAAGATTTGCGTCCTTGGCAAGACGATCGACGGCGACCGAGCTCGCCAAAACCTGATCGGCTCGTGAAATCCCGCCAAACATCGTAAGAGCAAAGGCAAAGACAAGCAACGCGGCAACTTTTTTATTCATAAAATGAATCTCCTTTTTTTAGCTTTGCGATAATAGCCCAGCTCGAGCCCGCCGGTCAACAGAAAGCTCGCCCCATCCGGCTTAAGAACTGCGTTAATAACAGTTGCGCCGGCCGCCGCATTTTGTGTATATTCCGCGCAATTTATGGCTAAGAACGAAAAAGAAGGCGCCGAAAAGACGGTTATAACGCAGGTCACCCACATCGAAGAATCGCAGGCCAAGAAAGCTTACATTATGTTTCTTTCGGGGCCGCTCATGGGAAAAATGATAAACCTCAATGACGGTCAGACCATCATTGGAAGAGCCCCCGACGCCGGCATAGTCATCAACGACCAGAGAATATCTAGGCATCATCTTAAGATCGAGCACTCAGGCGACGACGTAACGATATCAGATCTTGGCTCGACCAACGGCACGTTCGTGAACGGTATACGCATCGCAAAATCGCAAAAACTATCGGACGGCGACAAGATCCAGATAAGCTCTGTCACTATCTTCAAGTTCGCGTTTGAAGACGAGACCGGACATATATTTCAGGAAGAGTTCTATAAAATGGCCATTCTCGATCCGGTCACAAACATACACAATAAACGTTTTTTCATAAGCCGACTCAAAGAGGAGTTCAGCCTTTCAAAACGCAACAAAACGAATCTGTCGATACTGATGATAGATATCGATTTTTTTAAGAAGGTCAACGACACCTACGGTCATCTCGCCGGCGACATGATACTCAACCAGCTGGCCAAGATATTCAAAACAATGTTGCGAAGCGAAGATATCCTTGCCCGTTACGGCGGCGAAGAATTCATCATAGCCCTGAGAAGCACGAATCGCGAAGGGGCTCTCATACTTGCCGAACGCATACGTAAAAAGGTCGAAGAGACGCAGCTCGTCTTCGAAGACCAGAAGATATCAATCACGATATCGATCGGCGTCGCCTCGCTTGACGAAGGGTGCGACCACAAGGACATCGACGCCATAATCAAAGACGCCGACACAAAGCTCTACACATCGAAAGAGAACGGCAGGAACAAGGTCACCGCCTGATCCATAATAATGGAATTGAATTTACCAAAAGAATGCGGCGAAATCATCGGCGCAAAAGATCCGCGAATTGAAGGCTTTAAAAGCGACGCCGTAATGAGCGGCAGCCCCGACGCGGTCGCCCGCCCGCGCGACTGGCAGGAGGTCAAAGAGATCCTCAAATTCTGCAACGGCAACGCTTTACCCTTGACCGTCTGCGGCGCACGAACATCAATGACGGGGGCCTCCGTTGCCGAAAACGGCCTGCTGATGACCACCTCGCACTTCGACAAGCTCATCGACATTGGAACAAATAACGGCAGACCCTACGCCGTTACGGAGCCGGGACTCATCGCCTCGACATTTCAACGAGAGGTCGAGATGTCTGGCTATCATTATCCAGTCGTGCCGACCTCATGCGACGACGCTTTTGTCGGCGGCACGGTCTCCACAAACGCAACCGGAGAAGATTTCTACCGCTACGGCCCGACCCGCAGCTTCGTGCGCGAGCTCACAATTATCACATTAAACGGCGAAGAAAAAACTCTAAGCAGAACAAAGAGCCCCCCTCCTTCTCAAAAGGGCCGCGGAGGCTATTTTCTTGGCGGAGAAGAGATAGACCGGCTCATCGGAAGCGAAGGAACGCTCGGAGTCATCAAACGGATCGTTTTCGATCTGCTGGAACGTGTCCCCGAAATTTTCCAGCTTGTAGTTCCGTTCACGGGCAATCTTGAAGCTCTCTCTTTTATCGACGAAATCAACCGCGGGCATAAACTGCCGAGGGCCCTCGAATTTATCGACTCCACCTCTCTGGAAATAATGAAGACCCACCCAAAGTGCTTCGGGCTTTCCGACAAGGTGAAGTCGCTGGTGCTCATTAAGGACGAAATCGAAGAGGAAAAAGATCCGGAAAGCGCTGCGGCAAACTGGTTCGAACTCATCGAAAAGACCCAAGCCTCAAAACACACCGTCATTGACGAAATCTTGGCGGCGATTACGAAAAGGCAAAAAGAGGAACTTCATCAGTTAAGGCATCACATACCGGCTCGGATCGGCGAGATACGCCAAGCCTATGAAAAAAACGGCGGAGGGAAGACCGGCGGCGACTGGTGGGTCCCGCGCAACCGCATGCTCGAGGCCCTGTCGCAATTTTACAAAGAATCTGCCCCGCTTGGGATCGACTTCGTAGCCTACGGGCATTTGGGGGACGGTCATCCTCACACGAATTTCCTATGCAAGAACGCGTCGGAAAAAAAGCTCGCTAGCGAAATGGCCATCCAACAGGCCAAACGCGCCGTCGAACTTGGAGGAGGAGTCGCGGCCGAACACGGCATCGGCAAAACAAAACGGCACCTGCTCCATCTTCAGCACGATTTCAAGGTCATCGCATCAATGCGCGCCTTAAAAGAGAGTTTCGACCCCAAATGGATACTCGGCCGCGGAAATATCCTCTCCCCTTGACTTATTTTGTGCCTTCGGGCTAGAAGCCAAAGTCCCCAATATGAAAAGACTTTTTTTAAATCTGGCGGTCATTTTCGCCGTTTTAACTATTGCATGCTCGTCCGGCACATCTAAAGAACTTGCAAAAGTTGACGGCCAAAAAATTCCGTTCGACGAATTCAAAATCGCCCTCAGATTGGAGCTTGAAAAATACGACACATCGACGATCCTCCCCGACGAAAAGTTCGCTCGAATCAAAGAGGGGCTTCTTGAAGAGATGGTTCGCGACCGGATAATCGGGCTGGAGGCAAAACGTCTGGGGATAAGCATTTCAACCGAAGAACTTAACGACCATTTACTCCGTCATAAAAGTAAGTACAGCGAAGCGGCGTTCAGAAAAATGTTGCAAATAAAGGGGGTCGGTTACGACCAATGGCAAAATGACCGAGAACGCGAGCTCCTTGCGGAGAAGGTCATCGATAGAGAGGTCGTGGCCAAAATAGAAATTTCCGAACGAGAGATAGAACGCTATTACAAAACGCACAAAAGGGAATTCACTCATCAAGACGAGGTCCGTGCGCGCCAGATAGTTACCGACGATCCGAAATCGGCCGAAGATCTCTGGAAGAAAGCAAAGGCCGGCGAAAATTTTGCCGCCCTCGCCCAGCAGTTCTCGATCGCTCCGGAAGCCAAGCGCGGCGGCGATCTAGGCTGGTTCGAACGTGGAGTAATGCCGAAAATATTCGACGAAGCGTGTTTTCCTCTTCCGATGAACGAGGTCAGCCCGATAATTAAAACGGAGTTCGGCTACCATATTTTTAAGGTGGTGGACAGAAGGCCGGCCGCTTCAAGACCGCTGGCTTCCGTCAAAGATATCATCGTCAATAAGCTTAGACAGGAAAAGATGGCCGACGCCTATATAAAATGGTACGAGCCGCTTCGCAAAAAAGCAAAAGTTGAACTCGATAAAAAAGTTTTTGAAGAGCTGACTCAAACCGAGTTTTCGCATCCAAAGACCGACGCAACGGAGAATAACAAATGAAAAAATTACTGCTGTCTGTTTTAATTTTAATATCGACTTTTGCCTATGCCGAAACGGCAGACAGAATTGTGGCCATCGTGGGAAGCGACGTCATCACCCTCTACGACCTCGACACAGCGATGGCCTCAAAGCTCAATTCGATCAAGTCGTCGCCAAACCGCGACGGCGCTTATAAAGCCGCAAAGAGCGAAGCGCTCGACAGACTGATCGACGACAGGCTACTCACTCAGGCGATGGAGAGCAGCAAAATAAGTGTTACCAACGAAGAGATCGCAAGAGCGATTTCGAACATTTGCTCTCAAAACGGCATAACGATCGATGCTCTCAGGGCCGAACTTTCGTCAAAGGGGGTCGCTTTCGAATCTTACAAGAACGACATCAAGCAGAGCATCATGCGCATGAAATTCGTAAATCAGGAGATCGGGCAACGCGTAAAAATATCCGATGCCGAAATGCGTGATTATTACAACAAACACATGAACGAGTTCTCGGCTGCAAAATCGGCTCACATCGCCCAGATCGTGCTTCCACTTGAAGACGGCGTGACCATGCAACAGCTTAAAACAAAGGCGCAGGAGATAGTTTCAAAGGCAAGAAGCGGCCACTCGTTCGCGGAACTTGCGAGGCAGCATTCAAAAGCCTCCAACGCCTCGTTGGGCGGCGATCTCGGAGTGGTCGATCCCATGAAGCTTAACCCTGACGTGGCGAACATCCTTGCAAAAATGAGAACCGGCCAGATAAGCGATCCGATTGCCTCTCCCGCCGGCATCGTGATAATACACCTCATCGATCGAGCTCAAGCCAGCGAAGCCGATTTTGAAAAGATGAAAGATTCAATAAACAACAAAATGTATGAAAGCCGCGTTCAGGACGAACTGGCAAACTTTCTCGGCGAAATGAGAAGAAAAACATACATCGAGATTAAAGATGCAAAATAGGCCGAAGATAGCCCTCACCTGCGGTTGCCCGTGTGGCGTCGGCGCCGAAATCGCCGGAAAAGCAGCAGCGGACGAGCGAATAAAAAACGCGTGCGAGATTATTTTGTGCGGCGCAAATGGTGTGGAAGATAAAAAACTTTCTCCATCGGAATGCGGAAGCATTTCGGCAGCTGCTATCGACGAGGCCGTAAAGTTCGCGATGTCCGGTAAAGCGCAAGCGATCGTCACAGCACCAATAAACAAGTCGCATTGGCACGCCGCCGGCATTCCATTCGCCGGTCACACGGAATATTTGGCTCATGTCGCCGGATGCAAAGAAGTGGCGATGATGATGCACTCCCCGAAATTGATCGTTACCCTTGCAACGACCCATGTGGCGGTTGCAAAACTTCCACAGTCGCTCACTATCGAAAAAATATTTTCGGCCGCAAAGCTCACGTGCGAATTTATAAACAACGGCGGCGGTAAACCGGTCGCAATTTGCGGTTTCAACCCTCACGCCGGAGACAACGGCATGTTCGGCGACGAAGAGAACCTTATCGTAAGACCGGCCATTGAAGAGCTAAAGAGCAAAGGATTTAACGTTAGCGGGCCGCATCCGGCCGATACGGTCTTCTGGCAGGCGTCGCGCGGACGCTATTCGGCGGTCGTTGCTATGTATCACGATCAGGGGCTTTGCGCTGTGAAAACCCTTGATTTTGAAAATACGGTTAATGTAACTCTAGGATTACCGTTCATAAGGACCAGCCCCGACCACGGCACCGCCGAAGATATTGCCGGCAAGGGAGTGGCCGATCACAATAATCTTGTCGAAGCGATTTTACTGGCGGCAAAACTTGCCAACGCAAGAAACAGTTAAAGGAGATCAGATATGGCGAACATCAAATTTGGTACGGACGGATGGAGAGCTATAATCGGAGAAGACTTCATCCCCGAAAATATAATTCAAGTCATTCAAGCGTTTGCCGACATCTACCCCAGACTGCCCGAGGCCGGCAAACCTGTTTATATAGGTTACGACAGGCGCTCCAGATCGAAAGAGAGCGCCGAATTGATCGCTCAGGTGCTTATCGCCAACGGAATAGAAACCCGTCTTGCGACCCAGTTCTGCCCCACTCCCTGCGTGTCGTGGCACGTAAAAACCGAGGGGGGCGCCGCCGGAATTATGGTGACGGCCAGCCACAATCCTCCAAAATGGAACGGCATTAAGTTCAAAGAAAGCTACGGCGGGGCGGCAAGTCCTGCCTACACCGATCCCATCGAGGCAAAGATAAAATCGAACGCCGAAGCCGGCAAAAAACCGATGATCGCCGCAAACCTTAATTCGCCCCTGCTGAAAAAATTCGAACCTCACGCCGCTTACATCTCTCATCTGAAAAGGTTCTTCGACCTTAAGCTCATTCGCGACTCCAAATTCAAAGTGCTGGCCGACCCGATGTACGGCGCGGGAAGCGGATTTTTTCAGGAATTCTTTGAGGGGGACGTGACCGAAATGCACGGCGAGGCCGACCCGAATTTCGGAGGCATCAATCCGGAGCCGATCGTCCCTCATGTCAATCAGGCGATCGAAAAAATGAAAAACGGCGGCTTTGACATCTGCGTGATAACCGACGGCGACGCCGACAGAATCGGCGCGATCGACGAAAAAGGGAACTACGTCACCAGCCACATGATATTTTCGCTGATCCTAAAACATCTCGTCGAATCGAGAAAATGGACAGGCCGCGTCATTAAATCTATCACAACCACTCAGATGATCGACAGGCTTTGCCGCAAGTACGGCCTTGAGCTAACAACGACTCCGGTCGGATTCAAACATATCAGCCCCGCGCTAAACGACCCCAAAGTGCTTATGGGTGGCGAGGAATCGGGCGGAATCGGCATCCCGCGTCATGTCTGTGAAAGAGACGGACTTCTTTGCGGCGTCATGCTGACCGAGCTTATGGCGGTACGCGAGCGCAGCTTGAGCGAACTGATCAAAGAGATGCAAAGTGACGTCGGCCCCACATATTACAGAAGAATAGATTACCACTTCGACCAGCCGACGATCGCGAAAGCCAGACAAAATCTCAAGGAGCGCACAGGTTCCATCACGGAACTGTGCGGACGCAAAGTTAAAAAGCTCAACCTGCTCGACGGCTATCATTTCTTAATGGACGACGACTCGTGGCTTCTCATGCGCCCAAGCGGTACGGAACCGCTCCTTCGGGCGTACGCAGAGGCGCAAAGCCCCGAAGATGTCGAAGCCCTGCTTGCGGAAGCAAAGAAAATTATTGGGGTTTAACGGTCTCTTCGTGCATCGGGATCCAGAAAAGAAGAATGACCGACGGGATCGCCGCGATAAAACCTGTAATGAAAAGGTTTGTGTAACCTATTCTTTCCACAATCAGCCCGCTAAATCCGCCGATGAAGGTCGAGCCCAGCGACATGATCGCCGTTCCTATGGCGAAATGAGCCGCCTTGAACTTTGCGCTGCACAGCCTCATCAAATAGACCATTAGCGACGCGTTACCAAGTCCGGCGGCGATGTTTTCGTAGGCATGGACCGCGGCGATCAGCATAACTCCGTTGAACGACGTCGCTTGCGGCTTGTAAACTGCAAGCAAAACGTACGCCCAGATATTAACGTTCATTAAAATAGTTATCGGCCAGATCGCCCTCTTGAGGCCGATCTTTTTTATCCACCATGCGCCCAGCATGGTCCCGAATATCGCCGAAAAAGAGCCAACAAGACCGGCAAGCCACGACAGCTGTGTTTTGCTCACCGCAAGCTCGCGCATAAGAAACGGGGTGTTCATCGAAAAAAGTATCTCGTCGCCCAGCTTGTAGGTCGCGACAAAGATAAGTACGAGCACCACCCTGTCCTGCTTAAGATAATCGACGAACGAATCGCCAAAACTTTTCATGACTTCGCCGAATGCGACATGGCGTTTCTCGCGCTCGGCTTCGAACCGAGGCAATAAAAATTTATGTGCGACAAGAAAGAGCCCCATGGTGAGAGCCCCCGCCGAAAATCCCCAAAACCAGTTAGCAACTCCGGCAATAGCGACAAGCACGCTGCGCGCGTAGATCACCGCAAAACGGTAGGTCATGACCCTCAAGCCCGAATATGCGGCCTGTTCGGTTCTGTCGGTGAGGCCCTCAAGATAGTAAGCGTCGATAGCGATGTCGTTGGTAGCGCTGATGAATGCAAGGGCCACAAAGATAAAGGCGATAACCTGTAAAATGGCGGGGTCGTTCGTCCTCGAATAGTAGCCGGCAAAAATAGCGATCGCAAAGGTCAAAACGGTTATCATCGCCTGAATTTTCAGCATCCACCCGCGTTTAGTCCCGAAGATGTCCAGCAGCGGCGCCCACAAAAATTTTAGATTCCACGGGATGCCCAAGAAATTCAAAAATCCCAGCAGAGCCTCTCTCACGCCGATGTCGGTGAAATAGACCGATGACATGAAGCGGACTAGCATGTAGGGAAGCCCCTCGATAAAATATGTGGAGCCAACCCACAACGAGGTGCGCAGCGCTTTTTTTGAACTTTCCGACATAGGTCTCTCCAAAGGTCAGTTGCAACACATCTGAATATTTCAAGATTTGAGCAGCGCAGATAACACAAAAAGACTCGATCTGCTACGGCAAATTTAAACCCGAAACATCCCGAGCATAAGCTTTTTATTGATATTTCGGGCTTCGATGAGGCATAGTATCCGGCCGATATGCCACAAAATGAAATCGTTATAAGAGGTGCTCGCCACCATAATCTCAAGGGGTTCGATCTTGTGATCCCGCGAGACAAGCTAGTCGTCGTAACCGGCCTTTCCGGCTCGGGCAAGTCAACACTTGCTTTCGACACAATCTACGCAGAGGGACAGCGCCGCTACGTCGAATCGCTCTCCGCCTATGCCAGACAATTCCTCGAACAGATGGACAAGCCCGACGTCGATTCTATCGACGGCCTCTCTCCCGCGATATCCATCGAACAAAAGACAACCAGCAGAAATCCGCGTTCGACGGTCGGAACGGTCACGGAAATTTACGATTATCTGAGACTTTTTTTCGCGCGAATCGGACTCCCCCACTGTCCCGAATGCGGCAAACCGATAAGCTCACAAACTCCGACGCAAATGGCCGACATCATCAGAGCGCTGCCGTCGGGCTCGAAAGCCCAGATACTCGCGCCGATAGCCGCCGGAAGAAAGGGCGAGTTCGTAAAGGAACTGGCGAACTTGCGCAAGTCGGGCTTTGTAAGAGTGAAAATAGACGGGGAAATTCTCGATCTCGACGGAGACATCAAACTCGACAAAAAGAAAAAACATTCGATCGAACTGATAGTTGACCGCCTGATAATCAAACCCGATCTCGGCAACAGGCTTGTCGATTCGATCGAAACCGCGCTCAAATATGGCGGCGGAACGATAAAACTCGAAACTAAGAACGGCCAAGACGAACGAACCCTGCTGTTCAATTCAAAGTCGGCCTGCCCCGAATGCGGCATAAGCATGCCCGACCTTACTCCGCAGATGTTTTCGTTCAACAACCCAATCGGAGCCTGTTCCGAATGCACCGGACTCGGCACAAAGATGTTCTTCGACCCCGACCTCATTGTACCGAACAAGAACCTCTCGCTGCGCGAAGGTGCGGTCGCCCCGTGGCATTCCAAAACATCGTCATACTACGTGCAATATTTCAACAATCTGTCGCAGCATTACAAATTCGATATTTACACTCCGTGGGAAAAACTTCCGGAAGCGGTAAAAAAGGTCATCCTTAACGGCTCCGGTGACGAACAGATAAGTTTTAAGCTCGATCTTCACGGCCACAGACAGTCGTGGAAAGGCCCTTTTGACGGCGTCATCCCGACCCTGAAACGGCGTTACAAAGAGACCAGCAGCGACTACATAAGATGGGACCTTGAGCGTTTCATGAACATTCGTCCGTGTCCGGCGTGTTCGGGGTCAAGACTTAAACCGGAAGCGCTGCACGTAAAGATCCACAATCTCAACATCGCCGACATAACGGCCATGTCTATCGAAGCTGCCTACCGCAAGTTCGACGAAATTAAGTTCACGGCAAAAGAGCTGAACATCGCCAGAAGGATAATCAAAGAGATAAAAAGCAGATTGAAATTCCTTCTTGATGTCGGCATCGGCTATCTTTCGCTCGACCGCAGCAGCGGCACCCTCTCCGGCGGCGAGGGCCAAAGGATAAGACTCGCAACTCAGGTTGGAAGCGCTTTGACCGGCGTGCTCTACGTTCTCGACGAGCCGAGCATCGGGTTGCATCAGCGCGACAACCACCGGCTGCTCGAAACGCTTAAGTCGCTTAGAGACCTCGGCAATTCGGTTCTTGTGGTTGAGCACGATTACGACACG
This sequence comes from uncultured Pseudomonadota bacterium, assembly GCA_964647545.1. Classification (GTDB taxonomy): domain Bacteria; phylum UBA10199; class UBA10199; family 1-14-0-20-49-13; genus CAZYHS01. The sequence continues at coordinate 33,222 of CAZYHS010000008.1, forward strand.
ATCATGGCAAGCGACCACATAATCGACATGGGCCCCGGAGCCGGCGTCCATGGCGGCGAAGTTGTGGCGCAAGGGACGCCGGATGAAGTTATGGCCAATAAAAGGTCCCTCACCGGAGCCTATCTTGCGGGGACAAAAAAGATCGCCGCGCCAAAAAAGAGAAGAGCCCCCGACACAAGGAAAATAGAAATTATAGGGGCGACCGAGCATAATTTAAAGAACATAGACGTAACGATCCCGATCGGACTCTTCACTTGCGTAACCGGCGTTTCCGGCTCCGGCAAATCGACGCTTATAAACGAGACACTTAACAACAGCCTCGCTCAAAAACTTTACCGGACGAAAATCACAGCCGGAAAAACAAAAGATATCCGCGGCACAGAACATCTCGATAAGGTCATAAACATCGACCAGTCGCCCATCGGCCGCACTCCACGCTCCAATCCTGCGACCTACACCGGAGTTTTCACGCACATTCGCGACCTCTTCGCCGAGCTTCCCGAGGCGAAAGCCCGCGGCTACAAGGCCGGCCGATTTTCGTTCAATGTCGAAGGGGGGCGTTGCGAAGAATGTCAGGGCGACGGGCTCATCCGAATCGAAATGCAATTTCTCCCCGACGTTTACGTCACCTGCGAAGCATGCGAAGGCAAACGTTTTAACCGCGAGACCCTCGAAGTAAAATACAAAGGGACAAGCATCGCCGAAGTGCTCTCTATGACGGTCGAAGACGCCTACAAGTTCTTCGAGAACATCCCATCTATTAAGAACAAACTAAAAACCCTTCTCGATGTGGGGCTTGGTTACATTCAACTTGGTCAGTCGGGCACAACTCTCTCGGGAGGCGAAGCACAACGAATAAAACTTTCACGCGAACTTTCAAAGCGACCGACCGGAAGAACCCTTTACATAATGGACGAACCGACGACCGGCCTTCATTTCGCCGACATTCAAAACCTGCTCGACGTGCTTCAGTCGCTTGTCGATTCGGGAAATACTCTCGTGGTCATCGAGCATAACCTCGATGTCATCAAAAATGCCGACTGGGTGATCGACCTCGGCCCCGAAGGGGGCGATAAAGGCGGAGAGGTCATTGGCTGCGGCACACCCGAAATGTTGACACAAAATAAAAGGTCATATACTGGTAATTATCTAAAAGCTGTCATGTAAATAGATTCTCTCAACGGGGGAAAAATGAAAAAGATCCTTACATTCGCCGCAGTTGCCGCCGCCATTTTTGTTTCAGCCGCCTCTTCTTACGCACTGCCGGCAAAGGATAGCGAATACGATCCGTACGGCAACACCTGCAAACCCGAAGAACAATGCACTTTCTATCGCAAAGCGGTGCTCCCCGGAGGAATAAACGTCAGCATTCAGGCGGTCTCGCTGGGAAAATTCAGAACGAACGTTGAAGGTCTGTTTGATTATTCGATATCTGAGGTGACCCGTGTGGCTAGACTTCTCGACGAGAACGACCCCGATAGCGATATTTCAAAAATAAACGCTCACGCCGGCAAGGGCTCTATCGAAATGAGTCCCGAGCTCTCCCTCATAGTAGGTGCCGCAAAAAAATGTCATCTTTGGACGCGCGGAGCTTTCGATATTACGGCGACCCCCGAAATAGGCAACTTCAACCAGATAAAGATCAGCGGAGACAAAATCACTCTTAAAAAGAGCGGGATGAAAATCACCCTTTCGAACATAATTCACGGTTATCTCTCCGACCTCGTCATTAGAGCGATCTACAACGCGGGTATCGACAACGCGCTTGTCGAAGTAGGCCCGACAAGCCGCAGCATCGGAAAATCGGTCACCGGCAATTGGAGAACCGAAGTCAACGATAACGAAGGCCGCTTCGCAATGAGAGGCATGGCGCTCGACACTTCCAATGTGGCGGTCGGATACGTACTTGCCAGCAAAAACGCACCGTCAGTCGATCCGCGCTGGGCAACCCCCATAACTCCGCAGGCAAGAAGCGTAACCATAATTTCACGTAACGCGGCCATTAGTCAGGCGATTGCCTACGGTGTCTATGTGATGGGGCCTGACGCCGGCATGCCACTTGTTGACAGCCTTGTGAACGTCAAAGCAGTGATCATCGACAATCAGGGCAACTTCATTAAGTCCCCCGGTATTTAATTCTTATTTTTTCTAAGGTTCGCCAGATAATCCCTTACCGCGGCGTTGTGCTCGCTAAGAGTCGAGCTGAAAGTGTGAGCTCCGCTGCCATCCCCTTTCGCGACAAAATAGAGGTAGCTCGATTCTGACGGCCACAATGCGGCTTTAATGGATGAAAGAGCCGGATTTGCGATCGGACCGGGAGGAAGCCCGCGTCTTACGTAGGTATTGTAAGCGTGAGGATTTCTAAGGTCGGACTTGCGGATATTGCCGTCGTAATTTTTAAGACCGTAAATAACTGTGGGATCGGTCTGAAGCGGCATGCCGATTTTCAGACGGTTATGGAACACGCTTGATATCAAAGGTCTCTCCGAATCGACTCCACTCTCCTTTTCAATGATAGAAGCAAGAGTAACGATTTGCAGTTTGCTCATCCCAAGTTCTTGAGCCCTTGATTCGAAAGCCGGCGTCCAGAGTCTATTGAACTGTTCCACAAGATAAGCGACGAGCCATCCGGCGCTACGCGGTCTTTCTATCAGATATGTGTTTGGAGAAAGAAAACCTTCAAGCCCGCCGGCGTCTATTCCAAAAGATGCCGCAAAGAATTTATCGTAAGCGGCACTAACGAAATCTTTTTCAAAATCGGGAGGAACAAAAGGCTTTGCAGCCAGATGTTTCGCCATCTGCCGCGCGGTCCAGCCTTCTATCAAAGTGATCTTGTAGAGCTTGCTCTCGCCCTTCACGAGCTTTTTTAGAACTTCCCTGCCGGTCATCCCTTTTGAGAATTCGTACTCTCCAGAACGAACCTTGCGATCGAGCCTCATTGCCCTAGCATAAAGCGTGAACGCCACCGGATTTTTTAATACACCGGCGTCGCTAAGCTCTGCCGCAATCCCCCCCAAAGAGGCCCCTCTCCTGATTTCTACCGTGGCATCTTGCACGGCCGACGGCATCCCCATTATAAAAGAGAGGCTCATCACGACAAAAAGAAAAGCTCCGGTAATTATGGCCGCGGAAAGTATAACGGCGACAATTGCGCGTCGGAGAGCGGTCACTCGGCCCCTCCTTTTCCGCTTTGGGAATTCTGCTTTTGTCCTTCCAGCCAGCTTTCAAGAATGAGCGCGGCCGCGAACTTGTCGATCTCGGCCTTTCGGGCCGAATATTTTATGCCGGCCTCTTTAAGTTTCTGATGCGCATCTTTTGTGGTCATGCTCTCATCGATCGTCTCGATAACGATATTTTTCAGACGGGCATTCCTCAAAGCCCCTTCAATGACCAAAATGAATCTTTTGATCTTTTCTGCTTGAGCTGTCGTTTCGCCGTCGCCAGAAAGGGGCAACCCGACAATGATCCGAGAGACCTGCTGCTCCTTCGCGAGCAAAGCGATATCTTTCGCAAGTAACGGTCCCAGATTTCCCTTTAGAACAGAAAGGGGCTGCGCAAACGATCCGAAAGGATCTGTCACAGCCACTCCTGTTCTTGCCAGCCCGATATCAAGGGCCATTATTTTCATATTTAAGCCAGAACCTTCGCGATGCGCTCCACCGCCCAGTCGATTTCATCTTTGGTGATGGTTAGAGGAGGCGCAAATCTTATCGTCGTGTCGTGCGTCTCTTTTGCAAGGACGCCTTCGCGCATGAGAGCCTCGGTGAATTTTCTTGCCTTGCCCGATTCATTTTTGATCTGCACGGCGATGAGCAACCCTCTACCGCGAACGTCCATTATGTGCTGCGACTTGATGCCGCGCAGTCGCCCCATGAAATACTCGCCCATTTCAAGCGACCGTTCGGAGAGCTTTTCGTCGAGAATTACGTCGATGGCGGCCGAGGCAATCGCGCAAGCGAGCGGATTGCCGCCGAAGGTCGAGCCGTGATTTCCCCATTCGAACGCAGCCATCATTACGCGGTCGTCGGCTAAAATGCCGGAGACCGGATAGACGCCTCCGCCGAGAGCCTTGCCTACGATGACAACGTCGGGTCTTACGTTATCGTGATGGTGGCAGAAAAACTTGCCGGTTCTTCCAAGTCCGGTCTGAATTTCATCGGCCATGAAAAGAATATCGTGTTTTTTACAGATGTCTTCACACGCCTTAAGGTATCCTGCGGGCGGAACGATGACTCCGGCCTCTCCTTGTATCGGTTCGACAAGGAAAGCTACCGTGTTCTTTGTAACGGCGGCTTCCAGCTCCTTTGCATCTCCGTATCTCACCACCTTGAAACCGGGAGTGAACGGGCCAAAGCCTTCATAAGAACTGGGATCGGTTGAAAACCCGACGATCGTCGTGGTTCTGCCGTGAAAATTTTCGCTGCAGACAATTATTTCGGCGGAATTTTCCGGCACTTTTTTGGACTTGTAGCCCCATCTTCTCGCCGCTTTTATCGCCGTCTCAACCGCCTCGGCCCCCGTGTTCATCGGAAGCATCTTGTCGTAACCGGTAAGCTTCGTCATTTTAGCAAGGAACGGCCCCATTTGATCGTTGTGAAACGCGCGCGCCGTAAGGGTCAACACGTCGAGCTGTTTTTTTGCGGCGGCGATGACCTTCGGATGCCTGTGTCCCTGATTCAACGCCGAATAGGCGCTTAGCATGTCTATGCATTTTCGTCCTTCGACGTCCCAAACCCAAACGCCTTCGCTTTTTGCAATCACGATAGGGATCGGATGATAATTGTGCGCGCTTACTCTATCGACCTCTTCCATGAAATCTTTTGATGTCCTTGTCATTTTATCCTCTGAAAAAATTTTTAACTACGAACCAGAAATTTTCCTTACGCTCTCTCATACGGCGGAGCGTGTAAGGAAGCCAAGATGAACCATACGGAATGTAAATCCTCACGCGATAGCCTTCGCTGACGAGCTTCTTTTGCAGATCGCGTCTGATACCGTGCAACATTTGGAACTCGAACTTATCTTTATTAATATTTTTCTTTACGGCGTATTCTTTTATCTTTTCGATTATCTTTTCGTCGTGCGTGGCAAAGCCGTGATAAAGTCGGCTGTCAAGCATGCGCATCGCGAGAGTTTCATACTGTTTGTCAACGTCCCGTTTGTCGGGGAACGCGATCGATGCCGGTTCTTTGTATGCCCCCTTGCAAAGCCTCATGCCGACGCCTTCCGACAGCAAGCCGTCAACATCGTCGGGAGATCGTTTTAGCATCGCCTGAATAACGGTTCCGCAATTTTTATAAATGCCGTGCCAGCGTTTGACCATTTCTACGGTCTTTTGGGTGTAGTGGCTCCCTTCCATATCGACCCTGATAAAGCCGTCGCTTTTTCCGGCCTCGACCAAGATCTTCGCGACATTGTCAAAACAAAGCTGGTCGCTGATATCCAGCCCGAGCTGCGTAAGCTTAAGGCTCATGTTCGTTTCGAGCCCTTCGGCGCGCAAACGTCTCAGCACATCGCAATATTCCTCGGCGACCGACTTGGCTTCGGAAATGTTCGTGACGCTCTCGCCGAGAATATCGAGGGTCGTAAGAAATCCTTCCGCCTTCAACTTTTTTACGACCGGAATAGCCTGCTCAAGATCTTGTCCGGCAATGAAGCGCTTGGCGAAAATAAAAAGGATGTTCATAGGGATCCCCCCAAACGCCGTTTTTCTCTGCGAAGGCCTAAGCGCCGGCGGCGTGTTATTTGCCGACGGCTTCGAGTTTATTTTCAATCCGCTATTTCGGAGGTCGGTCATATTTCGTCTCCCTTTAGCTAAGGTCGGTCGCGTCGCCGATCGACTTGGCCTGCGTCGTTAATAGAAGATAATCTTTTCCTCCGGCCTTAGAGCAGGTGCCGCTCATATTGAACCCGCCGAACGGATGGCAAGCGACCATGGCTCCCGTGCACTTGCGGTTGATGTAAAGATTGCCGCAGAAAAATTCGCGTTTCGCCTTCTCGATCTTTGCGACGTTTCTTGTATAGACCGCGCCGGTCAGGCCATATTCGGTGTCGTTGGCTATCTCGAGCGCATGGTCAAAATCTCTGGCCTTGATGATTGCCAGCACCGGCCCGAAGATCTCCTCCTGCTCTATGCGCGCCCCGGGTTTGACGTCCGCAATTATCGTAGGCTTAATAAAATATCCGTCGCCGAAACCTTCAAGTTTCCCGCCGCCGAGAAGACATTTGCCCTCTTTTTTCCCGACCTCGATGTAATCCAAAATAGATTCATAGGCTTTTTTGCTGACGACCGGTCCCATCCAGTTTTCGGGATTTTCGGTCGGGCCGACGGTGATCTTCTTGGCACGTTCGACTATCATCGGAACGATCGTATCGTAAACGTCGGCGGTGATGATCGCGCGTGAACATGCGCTGCATTTTTGTCCTTGAAATCCGAAAGCGCTTGCAACGACCCCCGCGGCGGCCGCTTCGATATCGGCGTCGCCATCGACGACGATCGCGTCTTTGCCCCCCATCTCGGCCGAAACACGTTTGATCCATTTTTGTCCGGGCTGGGTCTTGGCCGCAAGTTCGACGATGTGAAGGCCGACGGCTTTCGAGCCCGTGAACGAAATAAAACGGGTCAAAGGATGAGCAACCATCGCGTCGCCGATCTTGCCTCCGCCGCCTGTTATGAAATTACAAACGCCTTTCGGCAGGCCGATCTCTTCCATGATCTCCATGAATTTGGCGGCGATGACCGTCGAATCGCTCGACGGTTTCAAAACCACCGTGTTGCCGCTGACCCATGCGGCGCAAGTCATGCCGACAAGGATGGCCAGAGGAAAGTTCCACGGCGGGATCACGACACCGACGCCGAGCGGAATATATTCGAGCGTGTCGTTCTCGCCGTTCCAGCTCAAACATTTTTGAGGCGTGCCGTATCGCAGCGCTTCACGCGCGTAAAAATCGCAGAAGTCGATCGCTTCGCAGACGTCGCCGTCGGCCTCCGCCCAGCTCTTGCCGACCTCATAGACCATGCATGCGGCAAGCTCGAACTTTTTATCGCGCATGACTTCGGCGGCCTTGAAAAGGTACGCCGCCCTGTCCTGCGGATTTACGTAACGCCACTTTTCAAATGCCTGCGCGGCCGATTCAATTGCAAGGGTTGCATGCTGAGCTGTCGCCGACTGGCAAACGCCTACGATCTCTTTCGGGTTTGCTGGATTGACCGAGTTGATCTTGTCGGTCGTATGAACTTTTTCGCCGCCGATGTAGAGAGGATATTCGCGCCCGAACTGCGATTTTACGAGCATAAGCGCGTCACGCATTTTCTGTGAAGTTGTCTGGTCGCCGAAATTGGCGAAGGCTTCGTTTTTGAATTCGTGGTGCATAGGCCGTCTCCTTTAAGGTTTTTGGTTTAATGAATAACTATGAGCTTTTTGGGAGAAAAGCCCAATTATTTAAAGATGTCAACGATTTACGATAAGTTTGAGCGACCTGTCAGATCAACTCGACTCCGTCGATATTTTCCGGAACTGGCTTTCCCATCATCTTCATGTAGGTAGGAAAAACATCGACGGTGCGAACGGCCTTTGAATCACCAAGCGGCGCGCTGCAAAACAGAGGGACCATCATATGTTCGCGATGAAGCCCGCCGTGTGAGCCATGATGCTCGGGATGTTCGAACTTCAATCGAAGGTCGTACCCGGGGGCGGAGCTGACTACCAGATCGCCGCATCGCGAAGACTGAAAAATATGGGCGAGCTGATAAGGGGCGTCGGGATAGTCCGAGTCGAAGGTAGCTCTCAAAAAATCGCGTTCGTTCATTGAAACTGTTTTCCCGACGGGGGCAAGTTCGTAACCGAACGGATCGCTCCCGCTTGCGGTGTAAAGAATATTGCCGTCGATGAGCCTAAGGCGAGCCTCGCCCCGCTTGGTTCTCACGATTATCGAACCGTCGATATGCCTTCCAGCGATAACATCGACCGCTTTTTCACGCAGAAAATCGTTTAGCAGACGCGGATACATCGCCTCGATGTCTCCAAAGGTCGCGCTCTTGTCCCATCCGTCGGGGCGTTTGAAATAGACGTGCGACATGCCGTTGCCGGAAACCATACTGACGGCGGAAAAGCCTTTGCGATAGATCAGTGGATAGTAAAACGTCTTAATCCCGCGCGATTCCAAAAAATTATTGATGCAAAAATGTGTGTGCGTCGAGCTGAGCCCGTGATCGGAAACTATCCATAGCAGCGTGTCGTCGAAGCGCCCTGCCCCCTTCAATTTTGCGGTAAGATCGCCGACGAATTTGTCTAGGAACCGGTACTGACCCAAAGCATATTCATGGCGAGGATCTGCCAAATGTCCATATTCGTCTATCCCCGGGATGACAGTGAATAAAAAATCGAAGTCGCGTTCGACGGCGGATAGCGTCTTGCGTCGCGCCACCTCGTCGATAAAGCGCCAGCGGTCGGTAAGGTGCCCGTAATACCAGTACCAGATGCGCATGATACGAGTGAGATTGCGGCTCCCCACTCCGCGATTTATAGAATTGAAAATACAATAGGACTTCGGCAGAATTTCAAAAACATTCTTAACGTCGGGCTTCATGTCCGAGTTGATGCGAAACGTCTCAAGCCCGACATAGCTGCGATATCTCCCGTGGGCCCCGAACGTAAGCATGGAGCCGTGACCGTGCTTTGCGTAAAGATTTCGATCGAACCAACGAATTCCCGGAACGTTCAAAGTTGCCGGAAGCGCTCCGGTCAAAAAAGGCATGTGGGCCGGACCGGTCGTGGACGGAAAAGTGCTGACCGCACGCGTGAACATTCCGCGCGCAACGATATCGTTTGAAATGTTAGGGAGCTCCCCCGCGGCGAGCAGTTCGGCAAAAATATCGGGCCGGCTGCCGTCGGCAAGAAGTATGATGGTCCGTTTGAATGTCATGGCAAATGCCGTGAATCAGGCGTTTTCGCTCTTTTTTCTGAGGCTGTCGAGCTTACTTCTCATGCGTCTGACAAGATCTTCGTACCCGCTCTTTTTGATGATGGAATCGAACTGAAATTTGTAATTATCCAGAAGGCTCGCGTTATCGACGATAACGTCGTAAATTTTCCAGCCGCTCGACACCTTTTTGAGTTTGTAGTTAAGCTGAACTTTGATGTCCTCTGACTTTACGTAAACGCTCGTTCTTGTGAGCGAACGCGATTTTTCGGCGTTCAGCGGCTTGTCGCCCAAATAACTGACCTTATAGACTTGATCGCTCCTTGCTTTTTTCTGTCCCTGTTCCTTGGAAAGAATCGCGCGGTTTTCAAGCAGATCTGTCAGCAGTTGAACGAACTCGCTGCGCTGTTTTTCCGTAAGCGGAATCCAATGTCTCCCAAGCGCAAGCTGGCTAAGTTCGCGCAAGTCGAATGTTCCGTTGAGGATGTCGCGTTTTAAATTGCGGTTAAACTCTTTGTCGGCTTCGCTGAGGTTCGCTCCGGTTTTATAGCTGTCGAGCTTGGCGTCGAGGTCCTTTATCGCCTGAGTCGGAGTTATTACGGGAGCTGCAACCACAGGGCCTTTAGTCTGCGGCACGGTCGTATTCGCCGCGAACGACCAACCGCAAACCAGCATCAAAACGGCAGCGATAATTACAGATTTTTTCATTGGATCACCTCGGGTAGAATTCCGGTCTTCTCTTCCAGCACGGCAATAGCCGAGTTCATGTCGAAGACCGCTTCAAAATAACGCGCTCTTGTCATAAGGACCATTTGCAGCGCGTCGACCAGCTCTTTCGATTCGCCAACGCCGATGTCGTAGTTGTTCTGCGTCAAAAATAGTATCTGACGGGAATGACCTTCGGCTTCGCGAGCGCGGTCTAAATTATCCTTTGCATGCTTTGCCCTTAGATAGGCCTCGCGAACGTCGAGCCTAATCGCCTGACGGGCCATCATCTGTTCGAGATTTAACTTGTAATATTCGCTTCTGGTGCGGTCGATCTTTGCAAAGCTGGAATGAAAATCAAATCTTCCGGCGAGCTGAAAACCGGCCCCAGCGCGCGAAAAATTGAACGGGTTATTGAACGCGTCTGTCGCGGTTATGCCTTTGACGTCCCTGATGGTTCTTCCTACCTCGATAAAACCGCCGAAACCGAGATCGGGATAGAGCTTAGCTTTTTCGAGATTGTGCTGACTGCGTTTCACATCCAAAGCTATTTTAAGCTGTTTGAGATCGCTTCTGTTCTCCTCGGCGACCGCCATGTAGGCGTCAAACGCTTTCAAGTTGGGCTCTACCGGACGAAGTTTGTCCGAATAAACCGTAAAAACGGTCCCCGCCGACATCCCCATCTGAACCCGCAGTGCGTCCAAAGCAAGCGACTGCTTTTGCCTGACCTCGGCGAGCCTCTTTTGTATGTCGTAGAGAAAGACCTTCATTTTAAGATTGTCGATGGGCGAATAGATCTCTTCGTCGGCGCTCTCCGCTACATCGGCAGGAGCTTCGTCGTTCTTGCTTTCTCTTTTATTGATCTCTTTTTCGAGCCGGTTGTGGGCCTCTGTGAAAAGGCGCCCAAGCTCTTCGGCCAAAAGAACGCCGTAGTAGAGCTGTCTTATTTTCGAGACCAAGAGGTTCTTTTCCTGAAACTGCGCGACATTTGCCGCGGCGATTCCGCTTTTGGCCATATCCTGCGCCAGCGATATTTTACCGAACGAATAGAGCGGAATTCCAACGCCGATTTTCAAACGGTGGAACCACGACCAGTCGGCCGAAAAGAAGCTCTCCATCGCGTGCGTGACGTCGTGAGGAACAGGCGCGGAACGGTATTCGTATTCGAAAATGGGCATTCCGCCTATAGAGGCTTCGCGCAACTGGGCCTTGGCGGCCTCAATGCCGTATTCGGTCGCCGCAAGTTTCGAATTATGTTCAAGGGCAATTCTGATGCAATCTTCAAGGGTAAGTTTGAGGGGCGGCATCTCGGCCAATTTGTGCGGCTCGGTCAGCAGCTCTTCAAGCGATCGAGTCCGGAGTATCCCCGTGCCGTTGTCGTAGGAACTGAACTCTTCACCCGCGATCGCCTCGGTGGCGGAGTCAAATTCTTCTGTTATATCCAACTTTTGCTCGTCGGCGATCTTTTCCTCTGCCCCAACAATGCGGCCTTCGACTTCGCTGGTCTGTTCAATAGTCTCTTCCAGCTCCGGTCTCTCTTCCGCAAAGGGCCTTGTCGAAAAAGTAACTGCAAGCAAAAGAAGGATAATTGTGATTATCCGCTGTTTTTTCATAGTGTTAAGTGAGGGCCATGCTGCTAACAAAAGAGCGCTGCAATTGCAAACGATTAATTTAGGCGGGCATTTCACCACTTGACTTTGCGCTGCTTTGAGGCGAAATGGCCCACTATGATAATCATCACCATTTTAACGGCGGTCGCCGCCCTCCTCGCGGCTTTTTTCGCCTATAAGGCCGGCAAAAACAGTTCTAAAGAAGAGTTCGACCGGCTCTTAAATTCTCTCAAAGGCGAATTTTCGCTCAACCGTGAAGAGTTCTTAAAAGGAGCGCAAGGCAATCGCGAAGAGATATCTTCGGCGGTAAAAAATCTCGGCGACTCTTTGGTCAACACACTCGACAAGCTTGCATCGGGCCAAAGCGCCGAGCTGAAAAATTTCGCCGAACAGACCAAAACTCTGACCCAAACAATCGAAACAAGACTCTCAAAGGTCGATACGACACTTGAAGGGCGAATCAAGGCCCTTCAGGACGAAAATTCCAAAAAACTCGACGAGATGCGCAAGACCGTCGACGACAAACTTAACGACACGCTGCAAAAGAGGCTCGACGATTCTTTCAAGCTGGTAAGCGAGCGCCTCGAGCTCGTGCACAAGGGGCTCGGCGAAATGCAAAGCCTCGCGACCGGAGTCGGCGACCTCAAAAAGGTTTTATCGAACGTCAAAACGCGCGGCATGCTGGGCGAAGTAAGACTGGAAAGTATTCTCGAGCAGATACTGGCGCCGGAGCAATATTCAAAGAATGTCGCGACCAAACACGGCAGCCGCGATCCGGTCGAGTTCGCTATCCGCCTCCCCGGCCGAGACGAAGTCGGCAGCACGGTCTTTCTGCCGATCGACTCAAAATTTCCGCTCGAGGCTTATTACGCCCTCAACGAAGCTTATGACGCGGCAGACACTACGGCGATCGCGTTGCGTTCGAAGGAGCTCGAAACAACGATCAAAAAATTCGCAAAGGATATTCACGAAAAATATATCGACGTCCCCAACACGACCGACTTCGGTATCATGTTCCTTCCCACCGAAGGGCTGTTTGCCGAAATCGCCAGAAGGACCGATCTTGTCGCCCAGCTTCAGCGCGAATATAAGGTCGTTGTGGCGGGGCCGGCCAACCTTGCCGCATTTCTCAACAGCCTGCAGATGGGTTTCAAAACGCTGGCGATCGAAAAACGTTCGAGCGACGTCTGGAAGATACTCGGCAACGTGAAGACAGAGTTCGAACGTTTCGGTTCGGCTCTGGACGCCACCCAAAACAGGCTCAAACAGGCTAGCGAAGAGCTCGATTCGCTTGTGGGAACACGCACGCGCAAGATACAAAGCGTGCTGAAAAAATTGCACGAACCCGAATATGCCGAGATCACGGCAAAGCGGCCGGAAATTAATCCGCTGATTGAAACCGACATCGACTGATTTTAAATTTTATTTCCAGAAAACCTGAAGCGGTTTTTCGGCCGAACTTACGACGATCTGCGATGAACGCGGCACCGGATATTGAGTTGACCCGCCGTCGATGAATAGTGTCCCCTGCATGACAAGACTTGTGATCTTTATTTTCGCCGACGGTTTTAAGACGCCGCCGTCGATCTTGTAACCGCCGTTGAAAGTGTAGGGCTCGCGCACTTTGAACTGAATAAGATCGGAGGTGAGCTTTAGCACCTTGCCGCCTGCCGCTTTAATGGCCGCGGTCGAACCGGCCGCCGTCGATATCCAAACGCCGCTGCTTTTTTGCTCCTCTTTTTTAGAGCCTACTTCGATGACATATTTTGAGGTGCTTGCCGGCAGAACGTTCGTGAACAGGACATCGTTTAGCGCGACTTCGTTGAGGATCTTTCCGTCGATAGCAACCTGAAGTCTGTGAAGCTCTATCGGTTTGCGTTTGCCAGACATGACCTCCTGCAAATAAGTTTTTACGGTCTCTTTTACGGCGGCGCAAAAATAACCGACGCTCTCCCGCCCGAACGACTTAACGCCTAGCACCGGCGTAGAATTTACATAGTGGCTGGCTTTGAGCACCGTTCCGTCGCCGCCTACGGTGACCACAAGGTCGTAGCCTTCGATCGGAGTAAGCTGGCGCGTACTTTGCGCGTCAAAATATATTCCGAGCTCTTTTAAGGTCTCGTAGACTCTGTTGAGGGTCGCAACGTGCAGAGGATTTTCGGGGGCCTGTTTATAGACAACCAGCACTTGATTAAGTTCCATGGCTGTGAAATATACGAAGAGCAAGTTCATTTCAAGCTAGATAAAAATGAAAAAAAGAATCGCAATTTTCGGCGGGTCGTTCAATCCCCCGCACAAAGGTCACGAAAAGATCGCCGCTTACGTTCTAAAGAACGGCGACGTCGACGAAGTCTGGATAGTTCCATGCTTTGCGCATCCATTCGGCAAAGAATCGGTAGGTTTTGAAGACCGCGTCGAAATGTGCAAACTGGCGTTCGAAAAGATCGATAAGCGCATCAAAGTCCTCGACGCCGAAAAAAGTTTGTGCCCGGTCAGTTACACCTACAACACGGTCAGGCTCTTCAAACAAATGCATCCGGAAAACGACTACGCGCTGGTGATAGGAAGCGATACGGCAAAGGACCTGCACTTGTGGAAAGACGCCGATAAGCTCTTAAAAGAGGTGCGGCTTATCGAACTGCCGCGCGGCGCGAACTCGCCCATTCCTTTCATCAGCTCCACCGAAATAAGACAGGCGGCGCATCAGAAAAGACCGATATCATCGTTCGTTTCCGGCGAAGTTGAAGCCTACATAAGATCTAACGGATTGTACCTCTGACAAGACTCAGCGTAGCCAATCGATGGCGTCCGAAAGTGTTTCAACCCCGTCGGGGAGTTCTCCTCTAAAACCCATACTTTCGGCATCGTGACCGGTGATAAGATAATAGGTGCGGCTCGTTGTGAAAGCCTGTAAAAATCGTCTGGCGCGGGTCGCGTTGAATTCGCCAAGCTGTCTTTCGTAGTTCTCGATGGCGCGTTTGTATTCGGCCTCTCTGTTCTCTCGGGCCTCTTTTTCCTGATCGCTCTCTTTATCTTTTTTCTTGATCGCGTCGAGCTCGCGGCTGGCGTTGGCTATCTTCTCTTTAAGTTCGTTCACGTTTGCGCTTTCGCTTCTTATGTCGAGGTTGGCAAGCAGCACTTCAACGGCTTCTCTCGCCTCAGCGGCACACGAAAAACGACTAACGAACTGCTCCGACTCCTCTTTGCTCATGCCGACTTTTTCGAGTTTTCCGGCAAGAGAGATGGCTTCATTCCGGCCCAGCCCTTTGAGGGAATTTTTATGAGAGGCCGCATAGCCCAATAGTCTGCCGCCGGCAGCGTCAAGAGCGCCGCTGCAGTTCCTTCTCAGCCAAGCGCCGATCTCTTCGAACATGCGCTCTTTGTCGTTTGATTCGCGCAGCTCCGGCATGAATTTCGCGACAAATTTCAAATAAGCACCGTCACCAAGCGGATCGAAAAATGCCATCGAGCGTTCGGCGTCATCTCTGGCAAGCGACCATCGCCTGTAAAATCCCGCCAAGGCCTCCGGATTATCTCTATAAAGATAAGCGAGCTCCGCCATTTCGCGCAAAGCGTCGTCGCTCTTTTTCTCTTCTTTTCTCACTCCATCTTCGCATTTCGGGCCAAGCAGATTATTTAGAACTCTCCCTTGGATCGGCAGTGCAGAACCTCTACCGACGCGCTCGTTGAAATAGGCGTGCATTCTGCCGGCATAGTTGGGATCATCCGTCCCAAGCGGCACCTCTTCGCGTTTTTGCGGCGAACTCCCGCGATAGGGAGCGCGCGCCCTAGCGATAAGAGCGTTATGATAAGCTGAAAATCTGCCGCTTAATATGTCGCCCGTGTCAAAACAGGGAAACGAGCCAAAAGCGTAAGAGGCGCCATAGAAACTCCCCGAAGCTCCGGCATCTGCCGACCCCATGATGTGCTCACGATAATATCCGGCGGTAAAATTCACGGCCGCCATGAACGGGTTGCCCTGCAAAAATGGATTAACTGCAAAGGTCATTTTATTTTTTCCAAAGTTCTTTTTTTATTTCGCCATCACGCCTGCATTCCGCCGTAAACTCCTCTTCGCCCGCGCTCTCTAAATGCCGCTATCAGCGCCTTTGCTTCGTCAACGACGGCTGAGACAACTCTGTCCGTCAACGCGGCTTCGCTATGATTTGTTATCAAAGCATCGATCGTTGCTTTCGCCGCGCCGTCCTTAATGCTCTTGATCGTGTTTTCAAGCTGTAGCGACGCTATCTTTGCCTCGGTCGACGCATCTCCTTCGACACGATTTATAAAATCTACGCCGCAGGTCTTTACCGTATCGACCTCGCCGTTCGAGATCTTATCGATAGAGATTCTGTTGGCCGGGATTTCGAACGCAAGCCCCGAACCGGCTTCATCTGCAGAGCCGCCGCCCGCTCCTCCGGCTCCGCTTTCAAGGTGCTTTCTCGCCCTGTTGGCGATCGACGCGGCGGTGTGGGGAGTCGCGCTTCGCCCCTCTTCGGACTCGAGCGTCTCCTCTTTCTTATTATCGACTGATTTTTCGGGAAGTTGCGTCTTTTCTTTAATGTTGGCCGACTGGCCGACGCCCGCCATTCCGGCCATATCCATTGTCCCTCTAGTGGCGGTCTTCGGCTCATTCTTCCCTTCCCCTTCCGACGCCCTCTTTTTGCCTCCGGTTTCGGCGGCCGTCTGCTTTTGTTCGCCCTCTTTGGCGTTCTTTCTGGGCTGATTGTCGGCCCCCTGCTTTCTGGAAGCCTCTTCGACGGCCCCTCTTTTCCCGTTTACAACTCCTGTAAATCCGGTCGCCTGTGACGCGGCAAAATGTCGCGGATCGACCTGCTTTGCGCCGGCGCCGTTTTTGGCCCCCTCTTTGGCCCCATCCTTAGCAGCGGTATTTGGATCACCAAAGACTTTAGGTTTTGCAGCCGCTTGATTAGTCCCGTTTGTCTGCTTTCCGTTGGCGAGCTCGCCAAGCGACTTGGAAAATGCCGCATGCTCCATATAAGCATTTTCGGCTTCACTTTTTGCCTTGGCTCTCCCCTCCGAAGCGGCCTCGGCGTGAGGCTGTTTTGGGGTGTCGGTTTTTTCTGTACGCCCTGAATCTTTTCGAACCTGCGGTTTTTCGGCGGGCTTTTCCAGCAAGCCGAGCTTTCCGTTCTTTTGGTCGGCAAGACGCTTCGCGTCCGATTCACTGGTGCGGTTGAGTTCCTCCGGATTTTTGACCTTTTTGCGCATCTCCTCGGTCAAACCAATCCCGAGTCCGTTATCGGGAGCGACACTCCCCACATGTTTGCTCATAAAGATTCTCCAAATCTACGTTTAACTAGCCGTAATGTATAGCTTTTATATAGGCCTGCCATACAGGCGCTATAAACCTACGACAGTAGATAAAGCAATCTGTGTGCCAATTCTTGCCGAGCTAATTATCTGATTTTATTAGTGTTTAATCGGGGTAATATTTGAACTGCCGCCTAATTGAGGTCTGCTAACTCCACCTTATTTGGGCAAACGCCTGCGCAGACGAGAGATTGAACGGGCGAGGCCGGTCGATTCGTCAATATCCAAAACCGCCCCTTCAAGACGAACGTCCCCTTCGGCGACTTTATAACCTTTACGGTCGCCCTTGAGAAAACGCTTCAGGGCCAGTTCCTTTGCGAGCCCTATGACAGACGCATGAGGCCCCGTCATACCAAGATCGGTGATGTAGGCGGTCCCTTTCGGCAGCACCTCTTCGTCGGAGGTCTGAACGTGCGTATGCGTGCCAACCAGCGCGCTAACGCGTCCGTCTAGATGCCAGCCAAGAGTCCTCTTTTCGCTGGTCGTTTCGGCATGAAAATCTACAATTACGATTCTGCAAATATCTTTGATGACAGGAAGCGCCTCGTCTAGAGCGTGAAATGGATTTTTAACTTTGGCACCTTTGTCGTCCATAAAAACCTCGCCCTGCAGACAGACAACGGCGACGTCTATTCCACCGCGCGATTTTTTTATCATCCAACCGCGGCCGGGGAGCATTTCGATTGTATTGAAAGGACGAAGGATCGGATGCGACGAAAAATAAGGATGCAGGCTTTTGTGTTCCCAGATGTGATTGCCTGCGGTTATGACATCGATCGGGCTTTTAAAAAGTTCTTCGGCAACTTTATCGGTGATGCCCTTGCCGCCGGATGCGTTCTCGCCGTTTACGATGACGAAGTCGATCTTTTCTTCTTCGATCACCTGCGGCAACAGCGTACGCAACGCCTCGCGTCCGGGCCTGCCAAAGACATCACCGATGCAGAGTATTTTCATAAAAGACTACTTGGCAACCTCGACCGCTCTGGTTTCACGAATGACCGTGACCTTTATCTGTCCGGGATAGGTCATCTCTTTTTCGATCTTGCCGGCGATATCTTTTGCAAGAACCGTCGCACGCGCATCGTTAACCTGCGCGGCCTCGACCATTACGCGAATCTCGCGGCCAGCCTGAATTGCGTACGATTTTTCAACTCCGCCGAACGATTTAGAGATGCGCTCGAGATCTTCAAGACGCTTCATGTAGGTTTCCATAACTTCGCGGCGTGCGCCCGGGCGCGCTCCGGAGAGGGCGTCGGCGGCATCGACAATGCAATCAAGGGCGGTGTCCTGCACGAGGTCTTCGTGGTGAGCGCCGATAGAATGGACGATTTCAGGATCTTCGCGGTATTTCTTGGCATACTCCATGCCGATGAGAGCGTGGCTGCCTTCCTGCTCGTGGCTGACCGCCTTGCCGATGTCGTGCAAAATTCCGGCGCGGCGTGCTTTCTTCTCGTTGAGCCCCAGCTCGGCCGCCATCATGCCCGCCAAGAAAGCGACTTCGAGAGAATGCTGCAGAACGTTCTGCGCAAAGCTGAAACGATATTTTAGAGCGCCTATCATCTTCACAAGCTCTGGATGCATGTTGTGGATGCCAAGTTCGAGAAGCGCGGCTTCTCCGGCCTCCTTGATAGAAGCATCGACCTCTTTGGTCATGCGATTGACCATCTCTTCGATGCGCGCCGGATGAATTCGGCCGTCTTGGATGAGTTTTTCAAGAACGCGTCTGGCGACCTCGCGTCGCAGAGGATTGAAGCCTGAAATAACTACCGCTTCCGGAGTGTCGTCTATGATGAGCTCGACACCCAAAGCGGCCTCAAGGGCGCGGATATTACGCCCTTCGCGGCCGATGATGCGCCCTTTCATTTCGTCGCTGGGCAGATGGACAACGCTTACCGCACGGTCGGCGACATATTCGTTCGCCATTCTCTCCATCGCGGTGCTGATAATGTAGCGGGCCTTTTTGTCGGCCTCCTCTTTTGCCTCGTCCTCGATCTGTTTGATGGTCTTGGCGGCGTCCAATTTTGCATCGTCAACAAGAGACTCGATCAACTGCTTTTTCGCCTCTTCTTGGGTTATGCCTGCCGTCTTTTCAAGAGCGGCCCTTGCCTCGGCCACCATCTCTTCATGTTTTTTCTCAAGAGCTTCCGCGTGCTTTTTCTTATCGACCAAGCTCTGCTCCTGCCTGCGATAGTTCTGTTCTTTCTCTTCGAGCAGGTCGAACTTCTTTTCAAGATTCTCTTCGCGCTGCATCAGGCGTTTTTCAAGCACTGCCATCTCTTTTTGTTTTTCGGACGATTCTTTTTCGATCGCCATTTTTGCTTTTAGCTCGGCCTCTTTCGCAGTGACCTCGGCTTCGCGAACAATCGCCTTGGCCTTAGATTCTGCGTCTTTGAGAATGCTTTCGCTGGTTTGCAGCGCTAAAGCCATGCTCTTCTTGTTCAAAAAAGATTTCAAAACAAGACCGGAAACAACGCCGGTGGCAATACCGCCAAGCAGATACAATAGGGTTACAACTGTCATTTGGAACCTCCCGTTTATAGTAACGGAAGGCTTACAAGAAGGGATCGGTTAGATGAGCACAAAACGTCAGGATGCCGTCGCAATGCCTAAGCCCCACGGCGCAGTAGCTTCGCGGGTCAAATGATTGAGATCGGAAAAAACTTTCAAACAATAAAAAAACATAAGCATCCTAAAATTAAATTTCTCTTAAAAAACCTTCTCTGTAAACCTTCCTAAGTTCAAAGCCTAAGCACTAGAGATGAAGCTCGACCAACTCCGACATCTCCTCCAGCTTTTGGGTCACACCTTTAAAAGATTCCTCTTTTTTTCTTTTGTAGGCAAAAAATTCGTCGGCGATGTTCATAGCCGAAAGTATGGCAACGTTCAAATTTGAAACACTCTTTGTTTTTGAAAGAATGTCGTTCATTTTCTGATCCACGTAACCTGCGACCTGACGAACATACTGTTCCTCGGAATCGCTCCGAACAACAAATTTTTGGCCGAGAATCACAACTTCAACAGGTTTCTGCATAAGGCAACCTTTCTATGCAAAAAAAACCGTTATTGCAAGCCAAAAAGACCCTATTTTATAGGGAGATGTGCTAACTTCTTATAAACAGCTTTAGGAGGCTGTTTAACTTTATTCCAAGCTCCACGGGCGCAACTGTACGAAAACTGAACGAAAGCCAAATAGAAAAACTCTTAAAAAACAGATAAAAATCGATTGCATTCGAAATAAAAATCCTCTAGCTACTCCCGCACTTAAATTTTTAAGGAGTTTTTGTCATGGCAAGGAACATTGAAGACGGCAACAACGAGGAATTCTGCCCGAATTGCGGCCAGTATACAGAAGGTGAATCGACCTGCCCCAACTGCGGCGCGGTCTTGGGCTCGAACGGCGGCGACGGCGAATTCGACGGTTTTCACGAAGACAGCGAAGGCAACTTAGACGAAGACGATATTTAGCTCTACAAAACATGCCGCCGTGGTGGAATTGGCAGACACGCAGGTCTCAGAAGCCTGTGAAGGCAACTTCATTCCGGTTCAAGTCCGGACGGCGGCACAATAAAGAAGAAAGAAAAATGCCCTGAACTCCTTTGCAAGAGTCAGGGCATTTTCTTTTTTTCGATTCCGTGTTACTTAGCAGGCTGAGCTTCAGCTGGTGCCGGTGCCGGGGCCGGAGCCGCTTCCGGTGCAACCGGTGCGGTCGGGGCCGGCGGTGTCGGCGGTGTTGCCGTTTCAGCTTCCGGTGCCTTTGCCTTGCAGGCAACAAGACCGGTTGCGAATGCGACCACCGCGAGCAGTGCCAGTTTCTTCATAGTACTCCCTCCTTATTGTTAAAAGCAGTTTTCTTTTTTTGGTTCTGCATGGCCCTCGCCAAACAGTGGGCGCAAATTAGTGAATCGTTTTTTAAAAATCAAGTGGAATTTTTTTGGTCGGTGTGGAATTAATCTCTCCACCATGCTTGAAAACTTCTATAAAAATCACTCGTTAGTCGGGACGACCCTCAGGATCATAAAATTCGTGACCACCTTTATGATAGCCGCCACGATATTTTTAACCGGAGCAGTCGTCTTTCTATATTTTTATTTCGCCTACGATCTCCCCAACATCCAGACGCTAAAGGACCACAAGCCTCCCGTGGTCAGCGAGGTCTTCGACGTCAACGGAAAAAAGATGGGGGAGTTCTGGAGCGAATGCAGGTTCTGGCTCCCCATTGAAAGCATGCCAAAACAGGTCGTCAACGCCTTCATCGCCGCCGAAGATGCCCGTTTCTTCGAACACAGGGGCGTTGATATGCTCGGCATCGGCCGCGCTATGCTTGAAAATCTTAAAGCCGGGCACATCGTTCAGGGGGGCTCGACCATCACCCAACAAATAACCAGATCGATCCTGCTCACAAGCGAAAGAAAGATCGCCCGAAAGGTGCGGGAAGCCATACTTGCCACCCGAATCGAACGCAACCTCAACAAAGAACAGATCCTTGAGCTCTATTTGAACCAGATATTTCTGGGGAACCGCGCTTACGGAATCAAAGCCGCCGCCAGAAACTACTTTCACAAGAACGTTTCGGAGCTTTCTCTGGCAGAAATGGCAATGATCGCCGGTATGCCTACCGCCCCGTCTGTCGATTCGCCGGTCCACAGCATAGAAAAAGCGAAGGAACGGCAGGAGGTCGTGCTCAACAAAATGCGCGATAACGGTTTCATCAATCGCGAACAGGTAAAAACCGCCCTCCTAGAACCTTTAACGGTACACGTCGCCGGCATAGACAAAGATTTCAATTACGATGCCGGAGCCCCCTACTTTACCGAAGAGGTGCGACGCAAACTTATCGAAAAATACGGCGACAAAACGCTCTATGGCGGCGGCCTTAAAATATACACGACCGGCAACCTCGAATGGAACATTGCCGCTCAAAAAGCTTTACGCGATGGACTAGAGGCGCTCGACAAACGACAGGGATACCGAGGCCCGATCGACACTACCGACGATCCCGAAAAATATGCCGAGTCGGTGCACAACGATATTCTCAGGGAGATTAGAAAAAAAATTATTCACATCCCGACGCAGCCGGAAACCTACGAGACCACCCCGCTTGAAAATGACAAGTTCTACAAGGCGGTCGTCAACGGCTTCGACGGAAATTCTATTAAGGTTCTTGTCGGGCGAATAGCGGGAAGCATCCCCCACTCCGGTTTCAAATGGGCCCGCTCATTCAACACCGAAAGCGCCGGCTACGACGACGCGAACTATCTCTCCGACCCGAGGAACAAATTTAAACGCGGCGACGTGGTGCTGGTCAAAAAATCGGCCAAAGAGTTTGAGTTCAACCTTGCACAAAAACCGCTGGTACAAGGGGCCGTATATTCTATCGATCCAAACAACGGCTACGTAAAAGCGATCGTAGGGGGCTGGGATTTTGCCGACAGCGAGTTCAACAGAGCGACTCAAGCGCTTCGCCAGCCCGGCTCGTCGTTCAAGCCGTTCATTTATGCAGCGGCCCTCGACAAAGGTTTTAAATTTTCAACACCGATAATGGATTCTCCGGCCTCATACTATGTCGGCGTCGGTCAGCCGGTTTGGGCTCCCAAAAATTATGACGGCAAGTATTCGGGGCTGACCACATTCGAAAGCGATCTCATTCACTCCCGCAACGTGCCGACCGTCAAGATCGCCCACGATATCGGGCTTCACTATTTAACCGCTTACGTACGCAAGATGGGACTTGAAACTCAGATATGGAAATATCTTTCGATGGCCCTCGGTTCCAACAGCGTCTATCTCGACCAGATGGTCAAAGCCTATGCCACCTTCGCCTCGGGAGGAATTCGTCCGACTCCGGTGATGATATTGAAGGTGGTCGATAATGCAGGCGAAGTCCTTGAAGAATACATCGAAAAAACTCCGACTGAAAATGACTCAAGCTCTATTGTTCCCGAAAATGTCGCCGTCGATGAGGAGACGGCCGCAAAAATGAAAGGTCTTAACACCGAGCTGTTTAACGAAGCCCGAAATTATATCGAACGGGACAAACTGGTCTTAAGTCAGGAAGATATGAAGGTCCTTTACGGCGACGTTATCCCAAAAGACCACACGATCACTCCGCAGACGGCGTTCTTAATGCAAAAAATGTTGAGCGCCGCCGTCGAACGCGGCACCGGCACCCGCGTAAAAGCGCTTGGAAAACCGGTCGCGGGAAAGACCGGAACCACAAACGACGAAACCGACTGCTGGTTCATAGGATTTGTCCCCGACCTTGTTGCAGGCGTTTGGATCGGCTTTGACAACATCGCAAAGATAGGTGCAAAGGAGACCGGAGGAAAAACAGCCGCTCCTATTTTTCTTTCCTACATGAAAGAGGCCACGAAAGATTTTGAAGCTAAAAAATTCGCCCCGCCGGAAGGCGTGAAGGAAGACCGGATCGCAAATCTTAGCGGAGGCTCCGCGATATACTACCGTTCATTCAGCATGCTGCGCGAAAGTGCAAGAGGCGAACGGCAGATCTCCGACCGAGCGATCGACTTCTTCGAGGACGACCTTGGCGGCAACGCCTCTCCGGCTCCGGCTATGCCCCAAACTGGAAATGAAAAACCCGCCGCCGAACCGGCTGACTACGGTTCCGACGACGGGTTCTAAAAATTGTTGCGCGTCTAAAAAAAATTCCTCGTGCGGGCAAAAGCTACTCTCCCTTGACCTCGATCGATTTTATCGTATCTCCCTGCCGTATCTTTTCGACGACATCCATACCGCCGGTCACCTGCCCGAAGACGGTGTAAGCGCCGTCAAGAAAAGGGGTCGCTGCCAAAGTGATATAAAACTGGGAGCCGCTCGAACGGCGTTGAGGGTTCACCTCATCTCCCGTTCTGGCCCAAGCAAGAGCACCTTTGGGATGCTTCATTTTAATTTCCGCCGGAATCGTGTAGCCCGGCCCGCCGCTCCCCGTGCCGGTCGGGTCTCCGCCCTGCACCACAAAGTTAGGTACGACTCTATGGAAGGTCAAGCCGTTATAAAAAGCCCCGTCGGCGAGATACTTAAAGTTTGTCACCGAAAGCGGAGCTTCCTTCGAATAGAGCTCGGCCACAACGTCGCCTTTGCTGGTGTGAATCACCGCCGTGTATTTTTTGCCGGCGTCAATGTTTGCCGCTTTCGGCTCAGTCCAATTCTTTGCACCTGTCATTTTTGTCTCCTTTGTCTTGCCCGTTGCGTTCGCCGCAAAAGCAACCGCACACAGAGCCAAAGCCAACACCGCTGTTCTTTTCATGTTTCCCCCGTCGCTATTTGTTTTCGATGATCGACTTGAGGGTGCCTAGCAGAGTTCACCAGAATTTTGCAACTCCCAAAAATTCTCTTCACCCACTGCAAAAAACCACTCCGAAAAAATGCTTGCGAAAAACCTTTCGACAAAGCTAGTGTCATCGGCACAAAAGGAGACCTAGCTATGTCAAGCGAACTGGTTCAACATCTTAACGATTCAAATTTCGACAGCTTTATCGCAGAGTCACAAGTTCCGGTGCTCGTGGATTTCTGGGCGCCATGGTGCGGGCCCTGCAAAATGATCGCCCCAACGCTCGACGCGATTGCAAGCGAACAAAACGGAAAGATTAACGTCTGCAAGGTCAATGTCGACGACTCGTCCGAAGTGGCTTCGCGCTTTGGAATTATGGGCATCCCAACGCTCATCCTCTTTAAAGGAGGAAACGTGGTCGGGCAGCTCACCGGCAACGTCCCCAAGGGCAAGATCGAAGATCTGATCAGACAGGCCTAAAAGCTTAAGTTAGAAAACAAACCGCTTTCTGGAGACCGAAAGCAGCAGCCCGATGGCGGCGAGCGTGCTTACAGTTGCGCTGCCGCCGTAACTTAAGAACGGCAAAGTCACCCCCGTAAGAGGCATAAGCCCGAGCACTCCGTAAACGTTGATAACGATCTGCCAGAAGAAATACCCGCAAACGCCTATCGCGATGAAAATCCCCAGTCTGTCTCGTGCGTGACGGGCGATTTCAAGCGCCATAGATAAAAGCGCGTAATAGAAACCCAGCACTACGACACAACCTGCGAACCCCCACTCCTCGGCCAAAACAGGAAAAACAAAGTCGGTGTGTTTTTCCGGCAGATATCTGAGTTTGTTGATGTTGCCGCCTAGATAACCTTTTCCGAAAATCCTTCCCGACCCGACCGCGATACGCGACTGGGCTATGTGATAGCCGCTCCCCTTCACGTCGTAATCGGGGTTCAAAAACGTTGTGATTCGTGCGCGCTGGTAATCGGAAAGCACATGGTAGTAGCCAAACACTCCGGCCGAAAGGCTGGCGATAAGCACCAGCAAAATAACTGAACGTTTGACCTTGGCAAACAGGGCGAAGGTAGCAAAGCTAAGAAGCAAAAAAAGCGCCGACCCAAAATCGCCCTGCATGACAATTATGACCGTGGGGATGAGCGTGATAATCAAAGGTTTAAGCAGCCCTACAAAATTAAAACCTTCAGGGTTCGGATGATCAGCAAAATATTTCGACAGCGAAATTATAATAACGATCTTTGCGAATTCGCTCGGCTGAATGCCGACCCCGCCCACTCCAAGCCAGCTTTTGTGCCCCATTATCTCGCGACCGAAAATAATGGTGGCAGCCAGAAGAGCAAGCGTAAAAATGTAAAGCGGCGTGGATAACTTTTCAAGCAGGCGATAATCGGAAAAGGCTATGCTGACGCAAAAGACCGAACCTATAAGGATCCACAGCATCTGCAGCCAGACAAGCCTGCTAAAACCCGTCTCGCCCCAGACCTTTAACGCGCTGTAAAGATTGACAACGCCGATAACGACAAGAGCGCCCACAACGATCAGCAACGCCCAGTTGAGCTTTGAGATCTCTAGATTCTTCACTTTTCACTCTCCAAATATTTCTGGATTATTTTACCAACCACAGGGGCCGCGGCCGACGCCCCGAATCCGCCGTTTTCCACGACGGTCGCAACCGCGATCTTCGGATCGTCGTAGGGGGCGTAACCTACGAACCACGCGTGGTCCTTAAGTTTCTCGACTCCCGCCTTCCACTTTTCCATTGAAATAACCTGCGCCGTCCCCGTCTTTCCGGCGATCTTCAGTTTGAGAAGACTGAGTCTGTGTCCGGTCCCTTCGGGGCTGTCAACCACACCCTCAAGACCTTTCTTTACGACCGCAATTACTTTTGGGTCAAGAACCTGTTCGTCATCGCCCATTTTTTTCCATCTAAATACCTCGCGCCCGCGCGAATCGGTTACATAATCGGTTACATGAGGAGTGATCTTTTTGCCGCCGTTGGCGACGGTAGCTATCATAACTGCGTTTTGCAAAGGAGTCACCGTATCGTACCCCTGCCCGACCGAAATCGAAATATTTTCACCGGCCTGCCACGGAACTTTAAAGCGATCGAGCTTCCACTGACTTGTCGGAATAAGTCCGCTTCTCTCCTGCGGCAGATCAATTTTGGTGAGATGGCCAAGCCCGAGCGACTTTGCATATTTCGCAATGACGTCAACGCCCAGCCTCAAACCCAGCTGGTAAAAGAACGTGTCGCACGAAGCGGCTAACGATTTTACCACGCCGATCGCCCCGTGACCGCCTTTTCTCCAGCATCTATATAAACGCCCGCCGAAATGGAGCCCCCCCGGACAGGCTATGGTCGATGTTTCGGTTATGGCCCCTTCGCCCAAAGCGGCACTTGCCGTAACGATTTTGTAAGTCGAAGCCGGCGGATAGGTTCCTTGTATCGCGCGGTTATAAAGCGGCTTTTCGGGATCGTTTGCGACCTTCCGCCAATAAGAGCTCCCTTCGGGCGACGATAGAACGTTAAGCTCCATCGGAGGGCTTGAGTAGAGCGCCAGTACGCTTCCGTCCCTCGGATCGATGGCCACGACGGCCCCTTTTCTTCCGGATAGAGCCTCTTTGGCGACCTTCTGCAGCTTTGCATCTACCGTCAGATGAACTGTACCGCCGTTCAAAGGTTTTTCTTTAATTAGATCGATGTCGGGCCATATCACTTCGCGGCCAATCGCGTTGACCACCTTCTGATCAAAGCCGTCCCGCCCGCGCAGAACTTCATCCCACATCTCTTCAACACCGCCGATACCTACGAAGTCGCCCATTTTATAACCGCCGAGCCCGTTCTTTTTGAATTGCTCCAGTTTTTTGGCGTCAACTTCGCGCATGTAGCCCAGCAGATGGCTGGCCGATTCGCCGTCGGGATAGAGACGCGCGTAACGCATCTTTACGTCAACGCCGCGCAGATCGAACTCGTCTTCTTTGTCGTACCACGGGCTCTTGTGGGCCTTAACGGCGGCGACATCGTCCGAGCTTGCGTCTTCTTTTATCGGCACCGGATAATAACTTGGGAGTCCTTTTCCTTTTTCGAAGCGCGCCACAACTTCGGCCTCATCCATTTTTAAAAGCTTCGCTACGCTGGAAAATGTCTTGGCTTTGTCCGAGACAAACTGAGGAGTGATCGTAATATCGAACGCCGCGCGGTTATCGACCAGAGGCTCGTTGTTTCTGTCGAAGATTATTCCTCTAAGAGCGGGGATCTCCATTTCCTTGATCGAATTCTGCTCCGAGAAAAAATAGTACTGCGCCCCCTTGATAACCTGCAAATAGTAAAGACGCGCCACGACCACGATGAACATGGCGGCAAGTATCCACGCAAGGTAACGAAATCGCGACATAACGTCGCGCGTATATTCGTGCGACAGATCCATTTTTATTCTACCTGAATTCCTTTGGGTTTAAACATCTTCTCCCACGACATTCCGAGATAAAAATTAAACAGCGGTATCACTGCGAGCCCAACAATGGCATTTAAAAGCGACTGCCAAGCCCCTCTCGAAAACGCCAACAGAAGAAATTGCGGATTTTTAAATATCAGGGCAAGCAGAGCATCCTTCAAAAAAATCGCAAGAATGCTGGCGACGAACGTCCATATAAATCTCGCCAGCACCGAATTTAGATCGATAGTTGAAATGGCCATTCTTATACCGACGTAGGCCACGCAATAGGTCGCGGTCACCAGTCCGAACGGAGCGCTCGATATCGAATCGGTCAGAATTCCGATCAGAAGAACAAGATGCAACCCCTCGCGAACCTCGAGCGAAAACGCGATCGCCACGACCGCAAGGAACACAAGGTCAAGGCGCATCCATGAAACAGGAAATTGCGAAAGTAATGTGGTCTGCAAAACGAGCCAAAAAAACGCCCAAATCAAAGTGAAGAAAAAACGCTTCATTTCGTCACCACTAGGACCTCTTTAACGCCCGTAAGGTCAACAAACGGCACGACATCGGCGCTGTTGAAAATACCCGATTCCGTAAGTTCAAGGCCCGTAACGGTGCCGACCGGAATATTCGGCGGGAAAAGCTGGTCCAGTCCGCTTGTGATAAGAACGTCGCCGTTTTTCACGTCGCTTTGTCTTCTTAAATATTCCAGTCTGCTCAAGGAAAAGAACGGCCTCATCTCCGAATTGTGAGAAGTGCCGACAAGCAAAGCTCGAGCCTTCGACCTTTCG
Source organism: uncultured Pseudomonadota bacterium (assembly GCA_964647545.1). Taxonomy (GTDB): domain Bacteria; phylum UBA10199; class UBA10199; family 1-14-0-20-49-13; genus CAZYHS01. The sequence continues at coordinate 61,321 of CAZYHS010000008.1, forward strand.
ACAAAGACATCGACGGCCGAGTTGGGGTCGCTTATGAGAAATACGCGGGAGGTAGTTTCTGTAACCTGACCGATTCGACCGACAAGTCCGCCGGGGCCCATCACGACCATGTTCTTTTTAATTCCGTCGCGCGCCCCTTTGTCTATCGTAATGGTCTTGAACTCCGACATCACGTCGTTGGCGATCACACGCGCGCCTACGCCTTCGACCTTGATGCTTTTCGACATTTGCAAAAGTTCGGTCAGGTGGGAGTTTTCGTTCTTGACCTGTTCGTAAATGACCAGCTGCGCATGTGCTTCGGCAAGCTGTTTTTTAAGCTCTTCGTTCTCTTTGGATGCGTTCACCAGCGAAATATAGTGGCTCCAAACGCCCGTCGCCTCGCCGCCGACCACGGTAGCCCCCGTTTGAAACGGGCTAGCCACGGTGTTCATCACCTGACGGTACCAGTGTGCGCGTTCGAAATTGGGAAAGGCGATGGCGGTAAAGACCGCCGCCAAAAGTAGCGCCGCCATCACCATCGCAGCGCGAGAGATTTTATGGATTGGCAACCACATTATTATGAAACAGTTACCATTTTGTATTTGTCAAGATGATCAAGAGCCGTTCCCGAACCCAGCACGACAGATGCAAGAGGATCTTCGGCTATCACCACCGGCAAACCGGTCTCTTCTTTCAAAAGAACGTCGAGATTTCTCAGCAGCGCCCCTCCGCCCGAAAGGACAATACCTTTTTCGACGATATCTGCGGCGACCTCGGGAGGTGTGCGTTCCAAGCTGACTTTAACAGCTTCGACTATCGCGTTGATCGGCTCAAGAATTGCTTCCCTCACCTCTTCGGAATTGATCTCAAAAGTGCGCGGAATTCCGGCGACGAGATCGCGCCCCTTTACGACCATCGTGCGAAGCTCCTTTTCGGGATAGCACGTTGCGATCTGAATTTTGATCTGCTCGGCGGTTCGTTCGCCGATGAGCATGTTGTATTTGCGTTTGAGGTAGTGAATAATCGCCTCGTCCATTTTATCGCCGGCGATCCTGACCGACTTGGCAAAAACAATTCCGCCTAAAGAAATAACGGCGACTTCGGTCGTACCGCCGCCGATATCGACAATCATGTTGCCGGTCGGTTCCATGATAGGCAGCCCAGAACCGATCGCAGCCGCCATAGGTTCTTCGATAAGAAACACCTCGCGGCCGCCCGCCGATTCGGCAGACTCGCGAACTGCGCGTTTTTCAACTTCGGTAACGCCGCTCGGAATGCAAATGATGATTCGCGGACGGACAAGCGAACGCCTGTTGTGAGCTTTGCGTATGAAATAGCGAAGCATCGCTTCGGTGACCTCGAAGTCGGCGATAACGCCGTCTTTCATCGGGCGTATCGCTTCGATAGAACCCGGCGTGCGGCCGACCATCTCTTTTGCTTCGTGACCGACGGCGATGACGCGGCGAATTCCGCGGCTGTCTTTCTGAACCGCGACCACAGAGGGCTCGCTGGCGATGATACCTTTTCCTTTTGCGTAAACAAGTGTGTTGGCTGTGCCGAGATCGATGGCAAGGTCGTTTGAGAACATGCCTACAATCGGATCGAGAAACATAGATTTTTCTCCCCCCGCCACTTTCAGGAAATGAACTGCATGCAACGGGATTGTGTTTATCTGCGTTTAAAACAGTGTGGAAGCGGCATTTAACAGAAGGAAAATGGCATGGCAAGGATTTTGTAAGCCGGCGATTTTACTTTTTTAATATTCTTGCCAGCATTCTTGTGGGGGGGTAAAAACGCCCCTGATTCAAGCTACCAAAAGGAGGAATTTATGACGACGCCGGTTGAAAAATGGGTAAAAGAACAGGCCGAACTTGCCAAGCCGGATAAAATCTACTGGTGCGACGGTTCAGACGAAGAAGCCAAGCGGCTAATGGAAATCGGAATGCACGAGGAGAAGATCGGCAAATTCAACGTCTTTCATAAACTCTCCGACAAAAATTACCCCGGCAGCTTTTTGCACAGAAGCCATCCTACCGACGTTGCCCGAACTGAAAATCTGACGTTTGTCTGTCATCCGGACAAAGAGACGATCGGAGCCAACAACAACTGGATGCACCCCGATGAAGCCAAAGCAAAGATGCGAGAGCTCTCCGACGGCTGCATGAAGGGGCGCACAATGTACGTCCTCCCCTACATGATGGGACAAACCGACTCGCCTTACGCAAAGGCGTGCATTCAAATAACCGACAGCACCTACGTCGCCGTCAGCATGCGCATCATGACACGCATGGGAAAAAATGTTCTCGATAAAATCGGTAACAGCGAAAATTTTGTAAAAGGTTTTCATTCGGTAGGCGACCTATCTCCCGATCATAGGCTCATCATGCACTTCCCGCTTGAAGGCCTTGTCTGGAGTGTCGGCTCCGGCTACGGCGGCAACGCGCTGCTCGGCAAAAAATGTTTTTCGCTCCGCATCGCTTCGTGGCTTGGCAAGAACGAAGGCTGGCTCGCAGAGCACATGGTGATCATCGGCGTACAAAGCCCCGAAGGAAAAACAACCTACGTCACCGCAGCACTTCCAAGCGCATGCGGCAAAACAAATCTTGCGATGATGGAGGCTGCTCTCCCCGGCTATAAGATCTGGACGATCGGCGACGACATCGCGTGGCTCAACATCGGGCCGGACGGCAGGCTCTACGCCATCAACCCCGAAGCCGGTTTCTTCGGCGTCGCTCCCGGCACGGGGATGTCAACCAATCCCAACATGATCCGCACGCTTGAAGCCGGTAAATTTTTCCCGACACTTTTTACAAACGTTGCGCTCGACGCCGACACGAACGAGCCTTGGTGGGACGGCCTGACGAAAACCCCGCCGAAAAATCTCATCGACTGGCAGGGAAATAAATGGATGCCTGATAGCGGCACAAAGCCGAGTCATCCAAATTCGCGTTTTACAGTTTCGGCGTCGCATTGCCCGACTTTGTCGCCGGAATATAACAATCCGCAAGGAGTGCCTATTTCGGCCATTATCTTCGGGGGGCGCCGCAAGAAACTCATCCCGCTGGTTATGGAAAGTTTCTCGTGGCAGCATGGAGTTTTTCTCGGCGCACGTATGGGAAGCGAAACGACCGCGGCGGCTGCCGGCCAGACAGGAGTCGTCAGGCGCGACCCGATGGCGATGCTCCCATTCTGCGGCTACAACATGGGCGACTATTTCGGCCATTGGCTTAACGTCGGCCGCAAAACGAAGAACCCGCCTAAGATCTTTTCGGTCAACTGGTTTAGAACCGACGAAGATGGAAATTACATGTGGCCGGGATTTGGCGAAAACATCCGCGCAATTAAATGGATAATCGACCGGTGCGAAGGACGGGTTGAAGCCCGCGAAACGCCTATCGGACTTGTTCCTCACACGAAAGACATCGATACGAACGGGCTCGAGATCCCGCACGAAAAGCTGGAAAAACTTTTCGATGTGAACATGAGCGAGTGGCACGACGAAATTGGCGGCATCAAAGAGTTCATGGATAAATTCGGAAGTCACATGCCGAAGGAACTCTTCGAGGAATATGAAAAGTTAGCAAAAGCTATAGACCGTTAATTAGGTTTAGCCCGTTTTGTCCGTTTAGTCAGTTAACGGGCCAACAGAACTAACCGACAAAACCGACTTAACGGAAATAACATAAACCAATAAAAAACCCTCTGCCGGTAACCGACAGAGGGTTTTGTTTTTGTGATCCAAACTCGCGATTAGCGCTTCGAATACTGGAAACGTTTGCGGGCTTTCTTGCGACCGTATTTCTTTCTCTCTTTGACTCTCGGATCGCGGGTCAACAAGCCGGCTTTTTTGAGCGGCTTGCGATAATCGGGATTCATCGAAAGAAGCGCACGCGAAATACCGTGCTTCAAAGCATCGGCCTGACCGGCGATACCGCCGCCGACGATCGTTGCGATAATATCGAAACGACCAACCGTGCCAGTAACTTTGAAAGGCTGCGTTGCGATCATCTGAAGCGCGATGCGACCAAAATAAGTTTCAAAATCTTTGCTGTTAACAATGATTTTGCCGGCACCCGGGGTCATTCTAACGCGGGCTGATGAACATTTTCTACGACCAGTTGCGATGAAACAAGTGACTTTTGGCATATTCTTAGCTCTTTACCTGTGCCTTGTGAGGATGCTCACTTCCGGCATAGACTTTAAGTTTTGTGAGGACCTTGCGGCTTAAATCGTTCTTGGGAAGCATTCCCCAGACGGCGCGGGTCACCAGCTCTTCCGGTTTGCGAAGGACCAATTTCTGTGCATTCATCTCGCGTAAACCGCCCATAAACCGGCTGTGCCAATAATACATTTTGTCTGTCATTTTGGCGCCGGTCAGCTTTACCTTCGATGCATTGATTGCAATGACGAAATCGCCAGTGTCAACGTTCGGGGTGAAACTTGCACGGTGTTTGCCGCGGAGAATGTCTGCGATCTTCGAGGCAGAACGGCCAAGCGGCTTATCTGCGAGATCGATCAGAACCCAGCTGCGTACCTTCGGTTCTTTAAATGTTTTTGTAGTCTTGTCCATAACGGGGGCGGACCATATACTTATGAGAAAATGTTTGTCAAGGTTTTATTCGGCATTTCATCAAGAGTTTTGCTATTTTGACTCAAAACTGGCTTCAAAACGCAGATACTTTACCTTGCCGCTCCTAACACGCTAATTAAACAGGCTTTTTTGAGTTTTGCGTTGACTCTTACAGCATTCTTGGCTAGAAGCCGCACCACGTTTTCAAACGAGCAGCAGGTGTAGTTCAATGGTAGAATGCGAGCTTCCCAAGCTTGAGACGTGGGTTCGATTCCCATCACCTGCTCAGTATACGAACACTCATCACGTGGGTTCCCTGCCCGCCATGCGAGACGCAAGGCGAGGCAGGCGGGGATTCCCATCACCTGCTCATTTAAGTCAGCTCCGGCAAACCTATTAAAACTCAGCGTAAATTCCGTCCCTCATAATAATGCGGCCATCGATCGTGATCGTAGTCATCTGTATCACCAGATCCATATGCGCCGCAGAGTTCCAGCCCGAGCCGGTGAACTTGGGATAACCGTGCCCCATCGCAACGTGAACGCCGGGGAACTTCTCGTCCTGCAACATAACGCCGGTCAGAAATTTTAGTCCGGTGTTCGTGCCGATGCCAAGTTCGCCTATGCGGTTTGCATTTTCGTCCAGCTTTGAATATTCCTCGATGTCGCGCACGATATCTTTATTTTCACATTCGATCGAACGAACCCTTCCATTTTCAACCTTAAGAGTTACCGGCGTCTTTTCGATCACGCCATATTTCGGACAAAGATGATCGCCCAAAACTCCGTCGATCACCATCACGCCGTTCACATTCTTGCAGCAGGTAAATATTTCGCCCGCCGGAAGGTTCGACCAATGCTCGGCAACAATGTGACCGTCATCGTTGAGCCATTTCCAAGAAGGCTCGAGCTCAATTTCAAAGTCGGTCCCGGCCTTTGTCATCACACGAACACGACGAGCCCCCTGCACAAGCTTCATTAGCTTCGATGTAAGCTTCTGAACCTCGGCATAATCGGCGTTCATGCCTGTTTCCATAAGCAGGTCGTTGATGCCGACCATGTGGGCGTGCCTGATATTTTTTTGTTCTTCGACCGCGGTCATCATTGGCACGCGGAACGATTCGAGCTCGCCCTTTTCGCGACCGGCGGCGTAGATACTTGCGGTGCTTCTTATTAAGTGTTCGCGGATCGCGTCTGGAAATTTAAGAGGGTTCACGCCATCTTTAGGGCGCGCGCCGAAATCTTCCATGACGAAAATTTTAGCACGGCCGGTTACTTTGTCGGCTTCCGACTTAAGCATTTCGGCAATGTGGCGGGTTTCAACATCGGTGACGATACAAAGCTGTTCGTCGTGTTTTAGCTTCAGGCAATTGTGAATCGTCTGAAATGCACCAAATCTGATCTTCTCGGCGTCCGGCATACGAGCCTCCTATTAATGAAGGTTAAAAATGCGTCCGGTCAAAGTCCAAGCTCTTTTGAAATTCTCTGCATCGCCTGCAGGGCAAGAGCGATAAATTCGTCGAGAGAAAGCCCTATTTTTTCGCACAATAAAATAAGGCTTCTGTCACATCCTGCGGCAAACCGCTTTTCGTCGAAACGCTTTACAACGCTTGCAGCCGTCAAATCGGAAAGTTTTTTGCTAGGCAGAACGAGCGCTGAAGCGACAATCAAACCTGTAACCGTTTCGCCGCAGGCAAGAGCATAGTCAAAACGGCTCTCGGGCAAAAAACCGGTCAGTTTATTATGAGCAGCCATGGCGGCCTTTTGCGCCGGCGAAATTCTGTCGCCGAGCATTTCGCCGACCGTCACCCCCTGCTTCTCGGCCGTTGTCGACTCAACGTCGGCATCGTGCAAAAGACCGGCCAGCCCCCACTCTTCTTCGTCTTCTCCAAATTCACGTGCCAACGCACGAAGCACCGCTTCGCTGGCAAGACAATGTTTGACGAGGTTTTTATTCTTGAGGTGCTCTTCGACAAAGGCAAAAGCTTCGCTGCGTGTGATCATATATCATTGTCATTCCCGAAGTAGCTATCGGGAATCTCGATTATTTAAACTGGCTCCCCGCTTACTACCGCGGGGATGACGTACCCATGTTGAGCCGACGATCTCAACTGAAACCAACTTGGCAAACTCCCCCCGCTTGGTCAACTTTTTTTGCTTCGGCGCCAAAATATATCTTGTGTCCGGACTCCATTTTGCATAAATATGCGCGCCATAACGCATATTTAAAATGCTAAAAAAGGAGCAAGAAATGAGCAACGGCGCCGACGTGGTTAATCGGGGCGAA
>CAZYHS010000009.1:0-65492 GCA_964647545.1 uncultured Pseudomonadota bacterium
GGCTTTTAAAAACGATTTTTAAATGCGTTTTTTTAGCGGCGGGGTGCAGGACGATTATAAAAGTATGGGCATAAAAACACGTAAGGGGCGCCCGGTCATCTCGACGGTGCCCCTTACTAAAAGAAAGGAGGGTTAGGGATCTTTTCAATCACGCATGGTAATGAACCATCGTGGTTTTTTTCTGCATAGCCAGTTCATTTTCAAAGGTTTCAAGAACAAGCGGATTAAAGCAGGCCAATTCTTCACGCGCTCTTTCGTACTTCTCGCGACATTCAGCCATATAGACATTGAGTTCGTCTTTGCGATCGTTATTGCGGGTCTCGTCGTATTCGGCTCGGGCATATTCATGGTTGACCGACGTGGTCGCCATAACAAGCTGCAGATTCAAGATGTGCTCGCGGCTTCCGACCGGAACCAGATTTTGTTCGTCGGTCTCGCCCTTTGCTCCGAAGCTCGGATCGATCTCAACAGATATTTCGTCGAGCCCTTCGAACTGTTCCATGGTAATTAATTTTGCCATATCGTTTACCCCCTGTGTCTTACGCCAATTAGTAAAGCATAAGATGTGCCAAGTTGACTTTGCGGGGCCGGTGCGCAGCGTTGTTAAATTCCATATTAAATCAGCCACTTACACTGGACGTTATTGGATGCGCCTTTCGAGTCGCAAAATCTGGACAAAAAACGGGGAGCTGTGGTCCCACTTGGGGCTCAATTTTGCCCCAGTATTTCCAACATCTCCTTACCGTAGAAATTCCACTTGAACTCACAATGAAACAGGTTTATACTTATAATACTTCGAACAATTATAAAGCTTCGACATAGTTCGAAGGTTTTCTATCTGGAGGTTTTATGAGGGTGAAAGGGCTTTCAACTTATCAGGTGGCAAAGATCTGTGATGTTCATCACACGACCGTTATCAATTGGGTCAACGAGGGGAAGCTGCCGGCTTACACAACCCCCGGAGGACACAGACGCATTAAAAATGAAGATCTCATGGAGTTCGCCAGAAAGTTCAATATTCCGGTTTCCAACTCGGATATCGGTGGTTTTGAAGAGCGAAAAAAGAAGCTCGTGCTTGTCGTCGATGACGAGAAAGATGTCCTTGATGAACTTAGCGAAGCGCTCGCCGGACACGGCTTCGACATGGAATTTGCCTCCGACGGTTTTGAAGCTGGACGAAAAATCTATCGCCATCGCCCCGATCTTGTTCTGCTCGATTTCAAAATGCCCGGCATGGACGGATTTCAGGTGTGCGAGGTCATGCGCAAAGACAAAGAGACCGCGTCGATACCGATAATCGCCGTAACGGCCTTATCAAGCAGCGAAGATCGCGTAAGGATACTTGCCAGCGGAGTCAATAGATACGTCCCCAAGCCGGTCGATGTAAGAAAACTGCTCGAGGTCATTAAAGAACTTTTGGAAGGGGGCCGGCTATGAAACATTACTCTCTTCTTATGGTCGATGACGACGTTGAATTTCTAGAAGAGTTCGGGCCTATTCTTTCCGAACACGGATTTGACGTTCACACGGCCACCAACGGCAGTGACGCTTTGCAGATCGCCGGCAAAGTTCAGCCTGCTGTCGTGCTGATGGATGAAAGGCTCCCCGACGCCGACGGTCAGGAGCTCATAAAAAATATTAGGGGCGTGTCAAAAAAGAGCTCGTTCATTATGATTACGGCTTATGCCGACGTGCCGTCGGTTGTGAAAGGTCTTAGAGAAGGGATTTCGGATTACATCACCAAGCCTACCGAGCCGAATACTCTTCTGCATCAGATTTTCAAAGTCATGCAGCATCGCAGGCATAGCGACGCCGACAAAGAAAAGATGTCTCAGCTTGCGAAGAAGAACGAAGAGCTCAAGCGCCTTGATAATCTCAAATCGCAGTTCGTTGCCAATGTTTCTCACGAGCTGCTCGGTCCGCTTGGCATCATCAAAGAGTCCATCGATATTGCGCGCGAAAAATGTTCGCAAAGTAGCGGGGACGATGCTCATCGATATTTTGATATAAGCGAGAGAGAACTTGGCAGACTTATCCGTTTTACAAAGAACATGCTCGACCTCTCTAAAATTGAATCGGGTAAAATGCCGTTTCAAAGGGCCGAGGTTGACATGGTCTCGCTTGCAGCCGACGTTACGACCATGTTCGAGAGCGAATGCGATAAAAACGACGTTGAGCTCGAACTGCACGCAGATAATGTCCCTTCATCGCTTTACCTTGACCCCGACCTAATGCGAGAACTTCTGGTAAATCTTATCAGCAACGGCATCAAACACTCAAAGCAGGGGCAGAAGGTCAAAGTCGGCATGTTCGCCGACGAAGCTCATTTTCGGATAGAAGTGACGGATGAAGGCCCCGGAATTCCCGAAAAACTCAGGCCGAATATTTTCGACAAGTATTACAGAATTTTCGAGGACAGGACGCAGGGGACAGGTCTTGGGCTCTCTATCGTCAAGGAGATCGTTTCGCTACACGGCGGCAAGGTTTGGGTCGAGCCGGCGGGGGAGACCGGTTCCAATTTTGTCGTCTATCTTCCGATATTACCGATCGTAAATAATAAGGAGGCCGACCATGAAAAAAATAATAATAGTTGATGACGACATGGAATATCTCGACGAGCTTTCCGACATGCTTGGCGCGGCCGGTTACGTGATCATCCCGATATTCGAGGAGAACGCCGCCGTGGCCGTGGCCAGAAATTTGCAGCCCGACGTCATATTGCTCGACCTTAAGTTGAAACATCAAAGCGGATTTTCGCTCGCTATCGAACTTGGCAGATATCCGGAAACCCGCAATATTCCGGTGATCGCCATGACGGGATTCTATTCCGAAAAAGAGTGCACCGAACTGCAGAAGGCGTGCAATATCGAAAAAATTCTTTACAAGCCGCTGGCTCCGCTTTCGATAATCTCTGCGGTCGAGAAATTGGGTAAAGGCATTTGAAAATAATAAGGAGAGCTCCATGAACGAGCGTCTTATCCAGTTTACCAGAGGCGTTTCTGTGATCATTATCATAGGTTCTATGCTGGTTGCCGCCGGATGGTTCTTCGATGCAATAATGTTCGGAGCAGAAGTTCAGATAGCGGTGGTGGCCTCATTTTTTATATGTGCCTTGTCGCTGATCCTTCAAACGATCCGCTCCTCTCGTTTTGCCTCTCTCGGCAGAGCGCTTGCCTTGGCGGTTGTCGTAATTAATTTTTTCCTTTTCACAGATCATCTTCTTAAACACCTGCCACCCGAGCTTATCACCAACTGGGTGCTGTTCATTTTTACGGGGATGTCTCTTGCCTGTTCGGGGCGCGGGAAATATTGCGTTGTCGCACGGGTGCTTAATTTGATCGTTGCGATCGTTGCCTTGTTCAACGTTTACGGGGCGCTTTACGGTTCTTATGAGAGCGGGGCGATCTGGGTAAAATATTTTGAGACGGGCATTGTGGAGTCGCTGCTTTTCATGCTGATGAGCGCCGCCATAATTGCTTTTCGCAGGGACGAATGGATTCTCGATCCGGTTATGAGCAGGATGCTTGGCGGAGTGATGGCTCGCAGATTTGTTCCGTTGGTGTTTCTTTTTATGTTTCTTGCGTGGCTGCGCCTCAAAGGAGAGATGTACGGCTTCTACGATCTAGGGTTCGGACTCACTCTTACGATATTTGTCGCAACGTTGATCATGGTATTCTCGGTGTTGTTTGTGGCTCGTAAAATGAACGCTCTTGACGAGATGAAAGAGCGCGGCACCGACGCCCTGATGATTTTCAGAAGTCTTGTGGACGCTGCTAACGAGGAAATATTCATAATCGACGCTGCTTCGGGGGCTATTCTTGACGTGAATGGTACGGTAAGCGAGCTCACAGGCTATTCAAGGGAAGAACTGCTGCTCATGAACGTGGTCGATATCGAGGGTGGCATCGAAGGCTTTACTTGGGATAGACACGTTGCTTCGCTTAGGAATATGGAAAAAACAACCCTGTGCGGGGGGCATCGTCGTAAGGATGGAACAATAATTCCCGTCGAAATAAATATCAGGCTGGTCAAGGTCAGGAGCCGTGAGTTCGTCATCGCCTTTGCGCGCGACATCACCGAACGAAAGAAGGCCGAAACCGCGTTGCACGAAAGCGAAGAGACCTTAAGGGTCATGACCGAAAACGCCAAAGACGCTATCATCATGATAGATGACGAAGGGAAGGTCTCTTTCTGGAACCGTGCCGCCGAAAACATTCTAGGTTATTCACGCATGGAGATCATGGGGAAAAATTGCCATCAGATAATTGCACCCAAGAAATATCACGGGGCCTACGAGGGGGCGTTCCCACATTTCAAGCTTACGGGTGAAGGGGGCGTTATCGGCAAGACCTTGGAGCTAGAAGCCGTTAGAAAGAACGGCGAGATCTTTCCGATCGAACTTTCTGTCGCCGGAATCAAGTTCAAAGGCAAGTGGCACGCCGTGGGCATCATGCGTGACATTACCGAAAGAAAGAGGACGGAGTCGGAGCTTTTGAATTATCAAAAACAGCTGGAGCGAATGATCAAGGAGAGAGAGGGCGAGCTCAAGGAGGACGAAAAGAAATATCGCGAGATACTCGAGAACGCCAACGACCCGATCGTCGTTACAAACGCCGACACGGGCGAAATTCTACTTGTGAACCATGCGGCCGAAAGATTTTTCGGGCGCTCACAAAATGAGCTGGTCGGAGCCGAGCAGACGATTTTATATCCAGCCGACAAGAAGGAGCATTATCGCAAGCGTTTTAAAGAAGCGGTCTTGCAGCGTTCGATCGTTGTGAGAGATGTGACGGTCGTAACATCTTCGGGGAAAGAGATCCCCGTGCAGATAAGTTGTAGTAAGGTTTTCTGGCAGGGGCAGAAGATTGTTCAGGGAATTTTTTCAGATGTCTCCGAATACAAAAAAATAGAAGCCGGTCTGGCCAAAGAGCTTGAGAATGCCAAGCGGCTGTCTGATATCGGCGCGCTGGCGGCGACCGTTGCGCACGAACTTCGCAATCCGCTGGGCGTTATTAGAACGGCGGCATACAATATAGACAGAAAGGCCAAAGACCCCGACCTGTCAAAACACATCGCCAACATCGATAAAAAAATTCTCGAAAGCGATAGGATCATTAAGAACCTTTTGACCTATTCAAGGATCAAGCAGCCGCAACTTGAACAGCTTGCTCCGATAAGGCTTATCGACGAATGCGTGAGAGAGTGTCGCGAAAAATACAAAGGTTACGACATAAAATTTACGCGGGATTATCGGTGCGGTATGGACGATCCGATGATGGCCGATTCTCTTCATATGGCCGAGCTCTTTACAAACATTCTTGACAATGCCTGCCAGTCGCTTTTGGAAAAGCGCGGCACCGTAGATATCACGGCCGAGATGGACCGGCAAAAAGGGTTGTTCAGGTTGGTCATAAAAGACGACGGCGAAGGAATTGCTCCGGCCGATATGCCGAAGTTGTTCGAACCGTTCTTCACCAAAAAGTCGAAAGGTGTCGGACTTGGGCTGACTGTCTGTCAGCAGGTTGTCGGACTGCATAACGGCAGGATAGACATCAAGAGCGAAAAGGGGGTCGGTTCGATCGTAACGGTTGAGCTTCCGATAGGAAATGTTTGAAACAAACCCTATGGAGGTGATCGAGCATGAAAAAGATCTTAATGATAGATGACGACGAGGAGATGTGCCACGAAATGTGCGATGCGCTTACGGGAAACTCCTATCAGGTCGAATATGTCCATTGCGGCGAAGTGGGGCTAACTAAGGCGATGAGCGGGGAGTATTCTGTTGTGCTGCTCGACCTTAAGATGACAGGCATGGGAGGCCGGAAAGTTCTTGAAGCGCTTAAGGCGAAAAATCCCGCGATTAAAGTGATGGTCCTGACAGGTTCTCCCGTAAGTCCGGCAATACTCGGAATGCCCGATGTCGAGGAATTAAACCCCGTCTTCAATAATGTTTGCGGCTACGATGTCGAAGTCCTCAGGCTTGCCGATTGCGTGATGAACAAACCGTTCGATGTCGCGAGAGTCATTCGTAAGATCGATGAGTTCTGTCGATAGTGGCGGCGTTCTAAAATTTCAATTGCCAGCTATTTTCTCTTGGGCTAAAGGTTTGGCCTCTAAAACACATAGGTCGTGCCCAGCGCGACCACCTACAACCGGAGGCTAAGATCCTATGAAAGTCTATGAGACGGAAAAAATCCGAAACATCGCTTTAATCGGAAACAAGGGCGTCGGTAAGACACAGTTGCTTGATGCAATGCTTTTTGCTTGCGGGCTCAACACTCGCATCGGCAAAACGAGCGATTCCTCTTCGGTTGCAGATTATGATCCCGCGGAAATTAGAAGACAGCAAACCCTCATATCAAAAGTTATCCCGTGCGAATGGAAGGGGATGAAAATAAACGTGCTCGATACTCCGGGCTACGCAGACTTCATCGGCGAGACCCTTTCGGCGCTTACCGTCGCCGACATGGCAGTCGTCGTAGTCGATGCGGCACACGGAGTCGATATCCCCACCAAGCGCATCATGAATTATGCCGTGGAACTTCACAAGCCCCTCGCCTTCATTATCAACAAGTGCGACAATGAATATGCCGATCTCGACAAGACGATCGAATCTATTCGTGCCGCCAACGGCAAAGCGGTCTTTGTGCAGAGCCCTGCCGGTAAAGGTTCGGCCTTCAAAGGCGTTGTCGATGTCCTGAACATGCGAGCTTACATCAGCGAAAGTGGAAAAGCAAAAGAGCTCGATGTTCCGGCCGAATTTCAGGAGAAGGCCAAAGAATGCAGAACATCGGTCATCGAAGCGGTCGCCGAGAACGACGAAGCTCTCATGGAAAAATATCTTGCCGGAGGAGAGCTTAGCGCCGCCGAGATCAAGACCGGTTTTTCAAAAGGGATCGCTAACGGAAGTATCGCACCGGTGTTTTTGACGGCCGCGTCTAGCGGTGTCGGGTCGGACGCCTTCATGCAAATGTGCTGTGATTGGTTTCCTTCCCCGAAAGATGTCTCGCCGGCAAAAGGAAAAAATGACGCCGGTCAGGAAGAGACAAGAACGGTCGGCGATGCTTTCTCGGCCTTTGTGTTTAAAGCCGCAAGCGATCCCGGAATCGGAGACATCTGTTTCTTCCGCGTGTGGAGCGGCAGCGTAGCTCACGGGGACGATGTCTATAATTCGTCGCGTCGCACGGTGGAGCGAATGGGCCATCTCTTTGTGATGCACGGCAAGAACCGCGAAGAGGTCGAAAAGGTCTTTGCCGGAGACATTGCGTGCGTTGCGAAATTAAAGAGCACCGGTATTTGCGACACGCTCTGCGTCAAGACAAAACCGATTAAGTTCGATCAAATTAAATTTCCCGAACCGATGGTGAGCCTTGCTGTCAAGCCGAAGACAAAAGCCGACTCCGACAAAATCGGCAACGGTTTTTCCAAACTCATGGCGATCGATCACACTTTCAAAATGCACATTGACCATGAATTTAATGAAACTATCATCGCCGGCATCGGCGAAATTCATCTTGAACTGATGCTCGAACGTCTCAAAGAACGCTACGGCGTCGAGGTCGAAGTCGGCAAGCCACGCATTCCGTATCGCGAGACGATCCAAAAGCCGGTCAAGGTTCAGGGAAAATACAAAAAACAATCGGGCGGACGCGGTCAGTACGGCGACTGCTGGATCGAAATGTCGCCGCTTCCTCACGGCAAGGGGTTCGAATTTGAAAATAAGATCTTCGGCGGCTCGATTCCGGGCAAATTTATACCGGCCATAGAAAAGGGCGTTCGCGATACGATGCAGCGCGGAACTTACGCCGGTTATCCGGTCGTTGACATTAAAGTCGCGGTCGTGGACGGCAGCTATCACGATGTCGATTCAAGCGATATGGCGTTTCAGATCGCCGGATCTATGGCCTTTAAGCTTGCCGAAGAGGCGGCTAGCCCCGTGCTGCTCGAACCTATTATGAACGTTGAGGTCACGGTGCCGTCGAATTACATGGGAGATATCACAAGCGATATTTCAAGCCGCCGCGGAAAAGTTGCCGGAATGGATTCGCAAGGGGAGGCAACGATAATCAAGGCGCAGGTTCCGCTCGCCGAAATGTACAAATATTCGACATCGCTAAGATCGGTCACAAGCGGAGCCGGCTCTTACACGATGAGCTTTAGCCACTACGAACAACTGCCGTCGCACGCGGCGCAAAAGATAGTTGAAGAGAGCAAACGCAATAAAGTTGCCGAGCCCCAAGAAAAACATTGATGAAAGAAGATAAATAAATGAAGACCGGAGACCGGTTCTTTACCGGCTCCGGTTTTTGTTTGCTTTGTAAAATTCGGCACGAAAGAAAAAAACGATGAAGAGACATTTTAATAACAAAAATAACAAACACAGGCAGGGGAGCAGAAATGTTGAGCAGCGTCAGCAGTCTTCGGGGCGTGATATCGTTTGCGGATTAAATTCCGTCACCGAAGTTTTACGCGCCGGCAGCAGACAAGTTTATTGCGTTTATGTTGCCGAAGGAAGGCATGGCGCGACTTTCGACAGGCTTCTTGATTTGGCGCGTGTGAAAAACGTGAGAGTTGTGGAAGCTCCCCGTTCAAAGATAGACGAGCTCACACGAGTTGAGACCAATCAAGGGGTGGCGGCCGAAGTTGAGCCGTTTAAATATTTCGAGCTTGAGGAGCTGTTGGCTACGATTAAATCGAGGGGGGAGACCCCTTTTCTTGTGTTGCTCGACCAAATAAACGATCCGCATAACGTCGGTGCTATCATTAGAACGGCACATTTAATGGGGGCTCACGGGCTCGTTTTGCCGAAAGATAACGCCGCCCAAATCGGCCCGACCGTCTCAAAAACGGCCAGCGGAGGGATCGAATATCTTCCGATAGTTAAAGTAACAAACTTAAATTCGGCCATTAACACCTTGAAAGATAATAATATTTGGGTTGTAGGAGCAGACGGGGAGACGACAAAAACCATTTACGACTATGATTTTACCGGACCGTCGGCAATTGTTATGGGCGGAGAGGGTAAAGGCTTGAGAAGACTAGTGAAAGAGCATTGTGACGAGCTTTTGGCGATTCCTATGTCGGGACATTTAGACTCTTTTAACGTCTCTGTCGCTAGCGCAATTTTTATGGCTGAGTTGGCCCGACAGAGAATGAGCAAAAAACATGCCAAAAAGCTTTAAAAGCCCTTGACAAAGCTTATGTATTCTCATAACAATCCGCGCACTTTTGACTACGTGCGAGTGTGTCTTTTGCACGTTTTGCCGACGTAGCTCAGTTGGTAGAGCTCCTGATTTGTAATCAGGTGGTCGGGGGTTCGAGTCCCTTCGTCGGCTCAACCGCCGAAGGTTGATCGCGAACCTTGGGCGCTGTTTTTTGTTCATTTACAAGTTAAATC
Organism: uncultured Pseudomonadota bacterium; assembly: GCA_964647545.1. GTDB lineage: Bacteria > UBA10199 > UBA10199 > 1-14-0-20-49-13 > CAZYHS01. The sequence goes on from CAZYHS010000009.1 coordinate 9,398, forward strand.
TCTTGAGAAGATAAAGAAGATAAAAGGGTAATTTGTTGTAACGGGGGAGAGGTACCCAAGCGGCCAAAGGGAGCAGACTGTAAATCTGCCGGCATTTGCCTTCGAAGGTTCGATTCCTTCCCTCTCCACATTTTGTGCGGGAGTAGCTTAGTGGTAAAGCTCCAGCCTTCCAAGCTGGCTACGAGGGTTCGATTCCCTTCTCCCGCTCCAACAAGATGAGATAGTGCGTTGTGTCTGCCGGCTGCTGATGTACAAGCGGGAAAATTTTTATCGGCGTTGCATGTTAGACACTTGAGCGCTACACACTGAGTTTATAAAAGCCGACATAGCTCAGCAGGTAGAGCACATCCATGGTAAGGATGGGGTCTGCGGTTCGATTCCGCATGTCGGCTCAAACGGAAAATTTCGAGCCGTAAGCAGGAAAATATTTTATGAAAAAGAAAATCATTTCGTGTTTTGCAATTGCTCTTTTTTCGTTGAATGCTTTTGCCGCCGAAGAGTCGCCGGTCGCCAACATTAAAGTTTCGCCCGATCTTGGCAAGGCGCAGTGCATGTCGCAGCCCGGCAAAGGCCTGAAAATCGTTTGGGGCGGCGTTGTCGATCGTAGGGATTCGAAAGCCGTCGGCACCTTAAAGGTTCGCGGCAACGATCAGGTTGAAGTGATGCTGGCTCAAGACCCCGACGCCACGATAGGCGAAGCGGTCAAAACGGTTCTAAAAAATTGCGGTTACTCGGTCGAAACGAAAAAAGGCGCGGCAGGGATCAAAGCGGTTGTTACCCTGAACGAGTTTTTCGCGGGCTCTAAAAAAGGTTTCTTCATGGGAGAGACCGAGGCTAAAGGCTCCATGTCGGTCAGGTTCAGCGGCAACAACATGACCTACGATTATAATATGGGAGCGACGAAGTCGGACAAGAGATTGAAAAAGAAAAATGTCAGGCAGCTCGAAGAGGTTCTGAGCGGTCTGCTCGATGAAATTGTGGTGCAGTTGGGTGAATCGTCCGCTCTGACGGCAGAGCTTAAAAAATTAGGAGAATAAACAAAGTTTTTTATCGCGCAAGGTCTTCCGTTTGTTGGCATGTGGCCGATCAACGGCAGCTCCGGTTGCGGTAAAGCGGAGGGAGAATATGGGTAAGGAAAAATTTGTAAGAACGAAGCCCCACGTAAACGTAGGAACGATCGGTCACATCGATCACGGTAAGACGACGCTGACAGCGGCTATTACCAAGGTCTGCGCCGATAGAGGTCTTGCAGCGTACATTCCGTACGACGAAGTTGCAAAGGCCAGCGAATCGCAGGGCCGCCGTGACGATTCAAAGATCTTGACGATCGCGACATCGCACGTTGAATACGCCAGCGCCAACAGGCACTATGCCCACGTTGACTGCCCGGGCCACGCCGATTACGTTAAGAACATGATCACAGGCGCAGCCCAGATGGACGGCGCCATTCTCGTGGTCAGCGCAGCCGACGGCCCGATGCCTCAGACCCGTGAGCACATTCTGCTCGCGCGTCAGGTCGGCGTGCCGTACATCGTAGTGTTCCTCAACAAGGTCGATATCGTTGACGATCCGGAACTTCTGGAACTCGTCGAACTCGAAGTTCGCGACCTTCTTTCGAAGTACGATTTCCCCGGCGACAAGACACCGATCATTCGCGGCAGCGCGATGAAGGCTTTGTCGGGCGAAAAGTCGGACATCGCAGACGAGTCGATCATGAGATTGCTCGCAGCTCTCGACAGCTACATTCCTGAACCGGTCCGCGCTAAGGACAAAGCTTTCCTCATGCCGGTCGAAGATGTGTTCAGCATCAGCGGTCGCGGTACGGTCGTCACAGGCAGAATCGAACGCGGTCTCATCAAGGTCGGCGAAGAAGTTGAAATCGTCGGTCTGCGTCCGACATCGAAGACGGTTGTCACCGGCGTCGAAATGTTCCGCAAGTTGCTTGATCAGGGTGAAGCCGGCGACAACGTCGGATTGCTCCTGCGCGGCACGAAAAAAGAAGACGTCGAACGCGGTCAGGTTTGCGCCAAGCCCGGTTCGATCACGCCTCACAAGAAATTTAAAGCCGAAGTTTACGTTCTCACCAAAGAAGAAGGTGGACGTCACACTCCGTTCTTCAAAGGTTACAGACCGCAGTTCTACTTCCGCACAACAGACGTTACCGGCGTGGTGACGTTGCAGGAAGGTGTTGAAATGGTCATGCCCGGTGATAACACAAAGATGGACATCGAGCTCATCACCCCGATCGCCATGGAAAAAGAAGTTCGCTTCGCTATCCGCGAAGGCGGACGTACTGTCGGCGCCGGCGTTGTGACCGATATCGTCGAGTAAGGATAAATTATGCGTTCGATTATTCAGTTAGCTTGCAGCGAGTGTAAGAACAGGAATTATTCAACAACAAAGAATAAGACCCGTACTCCCGACAAGCTGGTGTTCAAAAAATTCTGCCCGCATTGCAGAAAACATACGGAACACAAAGAGACCAAGTAAGTCTCAATGCAAATTGATGTGATTTTTTTCGCGCCTGCCCTCTAGAAATAGGGGGCAGGCTGCGGAATTTTAGGGGAGTAGCTCAATTGGCAGAGCATCGGTCTCCAAAACCGAGGGCTGCAGGTTCAATTCCTGTCTCCCCTGCAGGTAAGGACGTTAATTTTATAGAAGGTTAAATTTATGATAAACACACAGCGCTATGTGAACATTGGTCTGGTAGGTGTCGCAATTGTTACTTATCTGTTTGTCATGCAGCTTGCCGACGCAATTTGGGGAGTTGTCAGACTTCCGGTGCCCTCGAGCCTTCCGTTCACGCCGGCGATTATGATCGGCGCGGTGTGCGGACTGGTTGTTTTTGTGATATTGAAACGCAGCTCGCGGGTTAACGTTTTTCTGAACGAAGTCGTCTCTGAACTGGCAAAGGTCACATGGCCTCCCAAAAAAGAGACTCTTCTTTCTACGGTCGTTGTCTCAATAATGGTCGCCGTGTGCGCGGTGATACTTTTTACATTTGATACGTTCTGGGGAACGCTTGTAAAGGCGCTCTACCGCTAGAGGATTTATGTCTAAAAACTGGTACGTGATTCACACATATTCCGGCTATGAACAAAAAGCCAAGCAGGCTTTGCTTGAGAGAATCAAGCAGGAGCGCTGCGAGGAGTTTTTTGAAGAGGTTCTTATTCCGTCGGAAGACGTGGTGGAAATGAAGAAGGGCGTTAAGAAAACCAGCAAACGCCAGTTCTTTCCGGGCTACATGCTTGTAAAAATGGAGCTCAACGAAAAAACTTGGCATCTGGTCAAAGGCACCCCGAAGGTGACAGGCTTTGTCGGCGGTTCGATGAATCCGCCGATCGTCCCCGAAGCAGAAGTTTTGCGCATCACGGCGCAGATCGAGCAGGGAACTCTTAAGCCGAAACCGAAAGTTCAGTTTGACAAAGGCGAAGAGGTTCGCGTCGTTAACGGCCCGTTCGCAACATTTTCCGGACTTATCGACGAGGTCAACGAGGAGAAGGGCAAACTTAGAGTTTTGGTCAGTATCTTCGGCAGATCGACCCCGATCGAATTGGATTTTACGCAGGTTGAAAAGGTATAACGCTTTCGAAGTTTTTGAGTTTGTTTGGTGAATTCACTTTACCGCTTGCCGGCGGGAGAACGATCCAGACGCCAAATGCAAGAATAGCGTTTCATTATGGCAAAGAAGGTAACAGCACAGATCAAGCTGCAGTGCCCCGCAGGTCAGGCAAATCCTGCGCCCCCGGTCGGACCGGCACTAGGTCAGCACGGCGTGAACATCATGGACTTTTGCAAACAGTTCAACGCCAAAACGCAAGCACAGGCCGGACTCATCATCCCCGTGATCATCACGGTGTATCAGGACAGGACGTTCTCGTTCATCCTGAAAACCCCGCCAGCCGCCGTTCTTATCAAGAAAGAGGCAGGCATTGCCAAGGGTTCAGGTGTCCCGAACAAAGAAAAGGTCGGCAAGATCAGCAAGGCCAAGATCGAAGAGATCGCCAAACTGAAAATGCCGGATCTCAACTGCAGTGATTTGGCTTCGGCTATCAGACAGGTCGAAGGCACGGCACGCAGCATGGGAGTCGACGTCGTCAAATAAGACGGCCCGATCTAAAAGAACGAGAGGCTAAAAATGTTATCAAAAAAATATAAAAAGAGTGCAGGTCTGACGAACGCCGAGAAGAAGTTCACGGTCGAAGAGGCGTTTCAGATCCTAGACAAGATGGAAAAAGCCAAGTTCGACGAGACGGTAGATGTCGCGATTAAACTTGGGGTCGATCCGAAACAGGGCGACCAGATGGTGCGCGGCGCAATTCCGCTTCCGCACGGTATCGGCAAAGAAGTTCGCGTGATCGTTTTTGCGAAGGGCGAAAAAGAAAAAGAGGCGCGTGAAGCCGGTGCAATAGAAGTCGGCGCCGACGATCTGGTAGAAAAGATCAAGGGCGGCTGGTTGGATTTCGACAAGGCCGTAGCGACCCCCGACATGATGGGCGTTGTTTCAAAGATCGCTAAGGTCCTAGGCCCGCGCGGTTTGATGCCGAACCCTAAACTTGGAACGGTCACGTTCGAAGTTTCCAAAGCGGTCAGAGAGGCCAAGGCCGGTCGCGTAGAGTTCAAAGTTGACAAACAGGCGATAGTTCACGCGTTGATCGGAAAAAGATCTTTCGGCGCTTCCAAACTTATCGACAACTTCAACGCTCTTTACGACGCGGTGCTGAAGGCAAAACCGTCAGCGTCAAAAGGAACATACATCCGCAGCGTGGCGATTTCTTCGACAATGAGCCCATCGGTTAGGCTCAATGTCGGTGCGCTGAAGACCTTATAATAATTGGAGCATTATTTTATGAACAGAACACAAAAAGTTGAAACGGTTAAGACATTCACGGAAAAAGTGAAAGGGGCGAAAGCCTTCGTCTTGGCTGAATATGCCGGTCTTACGGTCGCACAGATGACAGATCTGCGCCGCAAACTGAACAAGAGTCAGTCGAAGGTAAGCGTTATTAAGAACAGGCTCTTCAAACGCGCGCTCAAAGATTTGTCGATCGAAGGACTTGATGAATTTTTGAAGGGACCAATCGCCGTTGCTTCATCGGACGCCGATCCGGTCATGCACGTTAAAGCTTTGGTCGAGTTCGCCAAAGACAACGAAAAGTTCAAGATCAAGGCGGGGCTGCTTGATGGCAAGGTCCTTTCGGCTAAAATGATCGATGACCTGTCGAAACTTCCATCGCGCGAAGTCTTGTTGGCCAGATTGCTCGGTTCTATCAATGCTCCGGCGACGAACATTGTCGGCGTACTTGCCGCGGTTCCGAGACAGTTGGTCACGGTGATGAACGCAATCAAAGAGAAAAAATAGTAATTCACTTAATTGCCGGCGGCACTTTTAATTATAGCCGCGGCGCCCACTTGGCCGGATGGCTGAATGTACAGTCTGTTCCGGGAGCATTTGGGGTGAATAAGGAGGCAACATGTCAGTATCAAGAGAACAGATTGTCGAAACTCTCAAGGGAATGACTCTTCTTGAAGTTTCAGAGCTCGTGAAAGAGCTTGAAACAACCTTCGGTGTGTCGGCTTCGGCTCCGGTCGCAGTCGCAGCGGTCGCCGGTGCAGCACCTGCGGCAGCAGCTGAAGAAAAGACCGAATTCACGGTCGTCTTAACGGACGCAGGCGCCAACAAGATCAACGTGATTAAGGAACTCCGCGCAGTTCTTCCGGGCCTTGGACTCAAAGAAGCCAAAGACCTGACGGAAGGTGCCCCGAAGACGGTCAAAGAAGGTGTTTCGAAAGACGACGCTAAGAAGATGAAGGAAGCCTTGGAAAAGGCCGGTGCAAAAGTTGACATTAAGTAACAACTTAAAGTGACGGACTAAGCAATAGGTCAGAAGCGGCTAGTAAATAGCCGCTTCTGACTATTCGCGTTTTTTGATCCTAAGCTTAATTTTTACATGGCTACAATGACGCCACGCCGTATTCGTCGGGATTTTTCCCGAATTAAAAAAGTTATCGACATTCCGAATCTGATAGAGCTGCAGAAAGCATCCTTTCGCCAGTTCATTCAGGAGGATGTCAATCCAAACGAGAGGCTTGACACGGGTCTAAACGGTGTCTTCAAAAGCTCCTTTCCAATAAAGGACTTTAACAACACCGCGTCGCTCGAATTTGTCAGCTATCACTTGGACGAGCCGAAATACGACGTCCATGAGTGCCGCAGCCGCGGAATGACCTTTGCCGCGCCGGTTCGTGTGGTTGTCCGTCTTATCGTATGGGACAACAACGAATCGACGGGAGGTCAGACCATTCGTGACGTGAAGGAGCAGGAGGTCTACTTCGGAGAAATTCCGCTGATGACCGAAAACGGCACCTTCATTATTAACGGCACCGAGCGCGTGATCGTAAGCCAGTTGCATAGAAGCCCCGGTATCTTCTTCGAACACGACAAAGGAAAAACACACGCATCGGGCAAGCTGCTCTATTCGGCCCGTGTGATCCCGTATCGCGGTTCGTGGCTCGATTTTGAATTCGACGCAAAAGATATTTTGCACGTAAGAATCGACAGGCGCCGCAAACTGCCGGTGACTGTTCTTTTGCGTGCTTTGGGTAACTCGGTTGAAGAGCTGCTGAACTATTTCTACAAGAGCGAAACCCTCACTTGGGATGCGAAAAAACTCTATAAGAATTTCGTGCCGGAATTGCTCATCTTCCAGAAGGCAACGGCCGATGTTAAAGATCCTTCGACAAACGAGACCATCGTTAAGAAGGGGAGAAAGTTCACACGCGTCGCCATCGAAAAACTCAAGAAGGCAAAGGTCGAGCAGATGCCCGTCGATGCCGAAGAGGTAATCGGTCGCGTTGCGGCTCATGACGTGCTTGACCCCGACACCGGCGAAATATTGCTCGGCGTGAACGAGCCTATCACGGCCGACAAACTCGAAAAAATTCGCGCAAGTAAAGCGACTAAGATCGACATGCTCTACATTGACGAGCTCAATGTCGGCGGTTATTTGCGCAACACCCTTTTGGTCGATAAAGTCAACTCGACCGAAGAGGCGATAATTGAAATTTACAAGCGTTTGCGTCCGGGTGACCCTGTCACTATCGAGACGGCTACGCGTTTCTTCGAAAATCTTTTCTTCAATCCGGAACTGTACGATCTTTCAAAGGTCGGTCGTCTGAAAATCAACCACAAGTTCGGTTTCGACGTCCCGCTTGAAGTCGGCACGCTCCGCAAAGAAGACATCATGTCGATCGTTCGCTATCTGCTTGATCTAAAGGACGGCAACGGCGAGGTCGATGATATCGATCATTTGGGCAACAGGCGTGTTAGACCGGTCGGCGAACTTTTGGAAAATCAGTTCCGCGTCGGTCTTGCCCGCATGGAACGTTCTATTCGTGAACGTATGAGCTTGCAGGAAGTCGATACGCTCATGCCGCACGATCTTGTGAACGCAAAGCCTGTCATGGCGGTCGTCAAAGAATTCTACAGCTCATCGCAGCTGTCGCAGTTCATGGATCAGACGAACCCGCTGTCTGAAATCACGCACAAGAGAAGGCTGTCGGCCCTCGGGCCCGGCGGTCTTACTCGCGACCGCGCAGGTTTCGAAGTTCGCGACGTTCACTATACGCACTACGGCCGCATCTGCCCGATCGAAACTCCGGAAGGCCCGAACATCGGTCTTATCGCGAGCTTGTCGTCGTTTGCCCGCGTAAACGAGTACGGTTTCATCGAAACCCCGTATCACAAAGTCGTTAACGGTCGCGTTACCGACGAAGTTATTTATTGCTCGGCCCTCGGAGAAGAAAAATATGTAATTGCTCAGGCTAACGCCGAAATTAGCGACAAGGGCGAGTTTAAAGTCGAGCCGGTTCAATGTCGTAAGAAAGGCGAGTACATACTTTCAAAGGCTACCGATGTTCAGCTTATGGACGTCAGCCCCAACCAGCTAGTTTCGATCGCAGCATCGCTGGTGCCGTTCCTTGAGAACGACGACGCCAACCGCGCATTGATGGGCGCAAACATGGAACGCCAAGCCGTTCCTCTACTGCGTGCCAAGGCGCCTCTTGTAGGCACGGGCATCGAGCGAATTGTCGCGCGTGATTCGGGCGTGACCTCGGTCGCCAAACGCGACGGCGTTGTTGTCAGCGTTGACGCCAATAAGATCGTCGTTAAACCCGACAAACCGTCAGCCGATAAAAAGAAGAAAAAGGGGAACGACCTCGACGTTTATAATCTCATCAAATACCAGAGATCGAACCAGAACACCTGCATGAATCAGATGCCCATCGTTTTCGAGGGCGAAAGGGTAGGCGCCGGCGATATTATCGCCGACGGCCCAGCGACCGACAAGGGCGAATTGGCTTTAGGCCAGAACATGCTGGTGGCTTTCATGCCTTGGGGTGGTTATAATTTCGAAGATTCGATTCTCATCTCCGAGCGCGTTGTCAAAGACGACAGCTTCACTTCGATCCACATCGAAGAATTTGAGTGTATCGCCCGCGACACCAAGCTCGGCAAAGAAGATATCACCCGCGACATTCCGAACGTTTCCGAAGAAGCCCTCGCAAACCTCGACGAAGGCGGCATTGTCCGCATCGGCGCCGAAGTGAAGCCGGGCGATATTTTGGTCGGTAAGATTACACCCAAAGGTGAGACACAGCTTTCGCCCGAAGAAAAACTTTTAAGAGCGATCTTCGGCGAAAAAGCAGGTGACGTTAAAGATACGTCGCTTCGTGTCTCCCCGGGCATCGTCGGAACGGTCATCGCCGCGCAGGTCTTTTCGCGCGAAGGTCTCGACCTTGAGAGCGATGCCGAGCCGCAGGATGCGGAGACAGCGCGCCTTAAGAAGGAACTTGAGGCCGAACTTAAGAACGTTCGCGATACTGCCGCCAAGAGAATGAAAGCATTGCTTATCGGCAAGTCGAGCTCGTCGAAGGTTATGGCCGACGACGAAGAGACAATGCTTCTTGCCGCCGGCAAACGCATTACCGACGCGGTCCTTGAAAAAATTCCGCTTTCGAAATGGGGAGAGATTTCCGTCTCCGGCGGCGAAGACGTAGAAGAAGAAGTCGCTGAAATCCTCGAAGGCCTCGAAGAGCAGGAAGATCTGGTCAAGATGATGTACGACCAGAAAATCACGAAGCTCAAAAAAGGGGACGAACTCCCTCCGGGCGTCATCAAGATGGTCAAAGTTTATGTGGCCGTCAAACGCAAACTGATGGTCGGCGACAAGATGGCCGGTCGTCACGGAAACAAGGGTGTTATTTCCAGAATTCTCCCTGAAGAAGATATGCCTTACATGGCCGACGGACGTCCCGTCGACGTGGTGCTCAATCCGCTCGGCGTTCCAAGCCGTATGAACGTTGGTCAGATTTTAGAGTGTCACTTGGGATGGGCGGCTCGCGGTCTGGGAGAACAGATCAACGAAATGCTCGCCGCGCAGTTCAACCGCGACGCGATCACTAAGGCGATTAAGAAAGTTTACAGTTCGGATGCCATGAACGATTTCCTCGAGCAAGCCACAGATGACCAGCTCAAGGATATGGCGACCAGCCTCAAAGGGGGCGTATTCTTCAACACGCCGGTCTTTGACGGTCCCCCCGAAACCGACATTAAAGATTGTCTCAAGCTTGCCGGCTTGCCGGAAGATGGCCAGACAATTCTTTTCGACGGTCGCAGCGGAGAGGCGTTTGCACAGCCTGTCACCGTCGGAATTATGTACGTTCTGAAACTGCATCACTTGGTCGAAGATAAGATCCACGCAAGATCGACCGGTCCGTACTCGCTTGTCACCCAGCAGCCGCTGGGCGGTAAGGCGCAGTTCGGCGGACAAAGACTCGGCGAAATGGAAGTCTGGGCCATGGAAGCTTATGGCGCAGCCAACACTTTGCAGGAGTTCCTCACGGTCAAGTCAGATGATGTCATCGGCAGAACCCGCATGTACGAGGCGATCGTCAAAGGCGATCCAAACCTTGAGCCCGGGTTGCCGGAATCGTTCAACGTTATGATTAAAGAATTGCAGGCTCTCTGTCTTGACGCTGAACTGGTCGAACAAAAGTAAATTTGACGGGTCTTTGAGGCTGCTTTTGCGTAGCATCGAGATACGCTTTAGCGGACGCGAAACCTGAAAATTATGGCTGACATTTATAGCTTTTTTGAAAAACCGAAGGATCCTCTGTCATTTACCGGCGTTAAGATCAAGCTGGCATCATCCGAGCGCATCAAAGAATGGTCGCACGGTGAGGTCAAAAAGCCGGAGACCATAAATTACAGAACCTTCAAGCCTGAGCGCGACGGTCTTTTCTGCGCCAAGATTTTCGGCCCTGTGAAAGACTACGAATGTAATTGCGGCAAGTACAAGCGCATGAAACACCGCGGCATCGTTTGCGAAAAATGCGGAGTCGAGGTCATCCAGTCAAAGGTGCGCCGCGAGAGAATGGGCCACATTACGCTCGCTTCGCCGGTCGCTCATATCTGGTTCTTAAAGAGCCTCCCCAGCCGCATCGGCATGATGCTCGACGTCACGCTTAAAGATCTCGAAAGAGTTCTTTATTGCGAAGCTTACATTGTCACCGATCCGGGATCCAGCGACCTGCAGGAAGGCGAGATCCTGATCGAAAATAAATATCAGGAAGCGCTCAATAAATATGGTCCCATCTTTAAAGTCGGGACCGGCGGTGAAGTCGTTCGTGACATGCTCAAAAAGATCGAGCTCGACGATCTCGCAAAGAAGCTGCGCAAAGATTTCGCAAAATGCGAAAGCGACACGATCCGCAAGAAGATCGCCCGCAGACTAAAGCTTGTAGAAAGCTTCAGAGACGCCGGAAACCGTCCCGAATGGATGATGCTCGAGATAGTTCCAGTTCTGCCCCCCGATCTTCGTCCTTTGGTTCCGCTCGATGGCGGAAGGTTTGCGACAAGCGATCTAAACGATCTTTACAGGCGCGTTATTAACAGAAACAATCGTCTCAAACGGTTGATGGACCTTAACGCCCCCGACATTATCATCCGCAACGAAAAGCGCATGCTGCAGGAATCTGTCGACGCTCTTTTCGACAACGGCAGACGTGCACGTCCTTTCGTCGGGCCGAGCCGCAGACCTTTGCGTTCGCTCTCCGACATGCTTAAGGGCAAGCAGGGCCGTTTCCGTCAGAACCTGCTCGGTAAACGCGTCGATTATTCCGGTCGTTCGGTCATCGTTGTCGGGCCCGAGTTAAAGCTTCACCAGTGCGGTCTTCCCAAGAAGATGGCGCTCGAATTATTCAAGCCGTTTATTTATCACAAGCTCGAACTCAAAGGGCTTGTTTCAACCATTAAGAGCGCTCGCCGCATGGTCGAACGCGAAACTCCGGAAGTTTGGGACGCTTTGGAAGAGGTCATTAAAGAGCATCCTATTATGCTTAACCGCGCTCCTACGCTTCACAGGCTCGGCATTCAGGCGTTCGAGCCCGTGTTGATCGAAGGCAAGGCAATTCAGTTGCATCCGCTGGTTTGTACGGCGTTCAACGCCGACTTCGACGGTGACCAGATGGCAGTTCACGTTCCGCTTTCAGTTGAGTCGCAGGTCGAAACGCGCGTCTTGATGATGTCGACCAACAACATTCTGTCGCCGGCAAACGGTAAACCTATCATCGGTCCGACGCAGGACATGGTGCTTGGTTTGTATTGGATGACCCGCGAACGTCCTGGGGCTAAAGGAGAGAACAAAGTTCTTTCGTCACCGGCCGAGCTTTCGATCGCTTACGACGAAGGCGAGGTCGATCTGCAAGCTAAGATCAAGGTCAGACTGCAGGGAAAATTGCGCGAAACAACCGTCGGTCGTGTGCTTCTTTACGATATCGTTCCGAAGGTCATCGACTTTGAAGAATTCGTCAACAAGACGATGGACAAGAAGGCGATCGCCAATCTTATAGACCAGTGCTATCGTATGTGCGGCGACAAGGAGACAGTCCTTCTGGCCGATCACATTCGTTCATACGGTTACAAGTTCTCAACTCTTGCCGGCATTTCTATCAGCATCAACGACATGAAGATACCGGCCAAGAAACAGCCGCTCATCGATGCCGCCTACGCCGAGGTGAAAGAGGTCGAAGACCAGTATGTCAACGGTCTTATCACTTGGGGCGAAAAATATAACAAAGTCGTCGATATCTGGGCCGGCACTACCGACAAGGTAGCAGGCGAAATGATGAAAGAGATCAAATCGTCGAGCTCCGGATTCAACCCGATCTTCATCATGGCCGATTCAGGCGCCAGAGGCTCTGCGCAGCAGATGCGTCAGCTGGCAGGTATGCGCGGACTGATGGCCAAGCCGTCAGGCGAAATTATCGAAACGCCGATCACGGCAAACTTCCGTGAAGGTTTGAACGTGTTGCAATACTTTATTTCAACACACGGTGCCCGTAAAGGTTTGGCAGATACAGCTTTGAAGACGGCAAACTCCGGTTATCTTACCCGCCGTCTGGTTGACGTTGTTCAGGACTACACGATCACCGAAGAAGATTGCGGCACTCTCGACGGTATTCTTATGAGCCCGCTGGTTGAAGGCGGCGAAATCATCGAGCCGCTCGGCGACAGAATTTTGGGTCGCGTGTCGCTCAAAGATATTGTTGATCCTGTTACGGGCGAAGTCATCGTTCCTTCCGGAGCCGAGTTCGACGAAGAAAAAGTTTCGAAGATCGAAGAGGCCGGCATCGAACGCGTTATGATTAGGTCGGTGCTCACTTGTCAGACTAAGGTCGGCGTTTGCTCGAAGTGCTATGGACGCGATCTTTCACGCGGTAAGCTGGTCGGTATCGGCGAAGCTGTCGGCGTCATCGCCGCACAGTCGATCGGCGAACCGGGAACTCAGCTCACAATGAGAACGTTCCACATAGGCGGTACGGCCTCACGCCGTGCAGAGCAGTCGATCTTGGAAGCAAGGTACGAAGGTTTCATTAAATTTCACAGCGTTCACTCGGTTATTAATCGCGACAAGAAACTTGTTGTGATGAATCGCAACGGCGAAGTTTCGATCGTTGATGAAAACGGCCGCGAGCGCGAGAAACACAAATTGACCTACGGTGCGGTTCTTATGGTGAAAGAGGGAGAGAAGGTCAAGACCAACACCATGATCGCCGAGTGGGATCCTTACACGAGTCCGCTCCTTACAGAAGTCGGCGGTATCGTGAAATTCGGCGATATCATCGAAGGTCACACAATGACCGAGCAGGTCGATGAAGTCACGGGCATGTCACAGAAGGTCATTACCGTTGCAAAAGATCCTACAAGTCGCCCGCGTATTTCCATCAAGGATTCGGACGGCAAGACGTTGAAGATCCCCGGTTCTGATCGTGACGCGCGCTATCTGCTTCCCGTCGGCGCTCACATTATGGTCATCGAAGGTGACACTCTTCAGCCCGGCGATGCGATCGCAAAAATGCCTCGCGAAACGACAAAGACAAAAGATATCACCGGCGGTCTTCCGCGCGTGGCCGAACTTTTTGAAGCGCGCAAGCCGAAAGAATTTGCGGTTATTTCGGAAATCGACGGTATCGTTTCGTTTGGTAAAGACACAAAAGGTAAACGCAAGATCGTCGTTACGCCGCCTGTGGGGAGCGAAGTCGAATATCTTATTCCTCGCGGAAAACATATCACGGTTCACGACGGCGATCACGTTAAGGCCGGCGAGGCTTTAATGGACGGCTCGAGCAATCCGCACGACATCTTGAAGGTTCTCGGTGAAAAAGAACTTGCTAAATATCTCACCGACGAAATTCAGGAAGTTTACAGATTGCAGGGTGTGCGTATCAACGACAAACACATCGAAGTTATCGTGCGCAGAATGTTGCGTAACGTTCGTATCATCGAGCAGGGCGATTCGAATTTCCTCTCCGACGAAATGGTCGATAAGGGACTCTTTGAAGAGACCAACGAAGCAATTAAGAAGAAGGGTGGAAAACCTGCGACCGCGGAGACTATCCTTCTCGGTATCACCAAGGCCGCTCTTTCGACCGACAGCTTTATTTCGGCGGCCAGCTTTCAGGAGACGACCAAGGTTCTTACCGACGCTGCCTCCACCGGAAGAGTCGATTATCTGCGCGGCTTGAAAGAGAACGTCATCATGGGGAGACCGATTCCGGCCGGCACAGGACTCCTGCGCTATCGCGATGTAAAAGTGGAAGTCCCTGAAGAAGCAAAAGTTCAGGCTGAACAGGTTTTTACGGCTCCTGCTAACGCAGAATCGGCCTTAGACGAGATTAGACCATAAAGTCTTAAAGTAAGACTTTAAGTATTGTTGTATGACCTCTGCATAAAAATGTTTTTTTGTGCAGAGAAGGGCTTGACTAGATATTTTTATTTTGCTAGTTAACCCCGCGCTTCGCGTAGTTGTGTCTTTAGAAGTTTTAGCGCGACGCAAGAAAAGTTAGTGATATTAAGAGTTTAACGGAGTTAGAAAAATTATGCCGACGATAAATCAATTGGTGAGCAGTGGAAGAAGTCAGGTTGCATGGAGATGTACCGCTCCGGCGCTGCAGTCGTGCCCTCAAAAGCGCGGCGTTTGCGTCAGGGTTTACACCACAACCCCGAAGAAACCGAACTCGGCTCTTCGTAAGGTAGCCCGTATCAGACTTACAAACGGTCTTGAAGTCACCGGATATATTCCGGGTGAAGGTCACAACCTTCAGGAACACTCGGTGGTTCTGGTTAGAGGCGGTCGTGTGAAAGATTTGCCGGGCGTCCGTTACCACATTGTTCGCGGTACGCTTGATTCAATCGGTGTTGAAAAGAGAAAGCAGAGCCGTTCGAAGTATGGTGCAAAGCGGCCTAAGTAAGTGAATGTAAGCTTAAGGGCTTTAAGTTGAAGGTCGGTTTACCCGAGATTCACTCCTTACAAGTTTACGATTTGCTCGAATAAGATGCCAAGAAGGAAACGTGGTTCGTTAAAAAGAGATGTGCTCCCTGATCCGAAGTTTAGCGATAAGCTGGTTGCTATGCTTATCAATAAAGTGATGCAGGACGGCAAAAAGTCGGCCGCAGAAAAGATCACCTACGGCGCGTTCGATATTCTTCAGAAGGTTCGCAACGACGATCCTGTTAAAATTTTCAAACAGTCGCTTGAAAATATCAAGCCTTTGGTTGAATGCCGCTCACGTCGTGTCGGCGGTGCAAACTATCAGGTCCCCAGCGAAGTTCGCCCTGACCGCAGAGTTAGCTTGGGCCTACGCTGGCTGCTTGAAGCTTCACGCGCAAGAGGCGAAAAGACGATGCAGCAGCGTCTCGCAGGTGAGCTCAACGACGCCCTCGAAAACAAGGGCTCGGCCGTGAAGAAACGTGAAGACGTTCACAAAATGGCCGAAGCGAACAAGGCATTTGCACACTTTAAGTTCTAGTTTGGCAGGAAAATTTAAGGGCGAGAGTTAAACGGTAATAACAACCGGGCTGGCCCCTTGAAGATAAAAGGGCTGGCCCGTTTTTTGTACAAAATTCCCCCGCAGCTTAGCGGGGACAGGGAAAATATGGCCGTAAACGAAACAGAAATATTATCGAAGTGGCGCAATATCGGCATTATGGCTCACATTGATGCCGGTAAGACGACTTGTTCCGAGCGCATTCTGTACTACACCGGTAAGACCTACAAGATCGGCGAAGTCCACGAAGGTGCAGCGGTCATGGACTGGATGGAGCAGGAGCAGGAGAGAGGTATCACCATCACCAGCGCTGCCACTACCTGCGAATGGAAGGGCCATAAAGTAAACCTTATCGATACCCCGGGCCACGTCGATTTCACGATCGAAGTCGAAAGATCTCTTCGTGTTTTGGATGGAGCCGTCGGTGTTTTCTGCGCTGTCGGCGGAGTTGAGCCTCAGTCAGAAACGGTTTGGCGTCAGGCAAATAAATATCATGTTCCCCGCATCGCTTTTGTTAACAAGATGGACAGAGTCGGGGCAGATTTTAAGCGCGTCGTCAGAATGATGCGCGAGAGGCTTCACACGCATCCGGTTTGCTTTCAGCTTCCGGTCGGCGGCGGAGACGAATTTGAAGGTATCATCGACTTGGTAAAGATGAAATATCTCACCTACAAAGCCGATGACATGGGAACGACCGTTGTTGAAAACGAGATCCCCGCGGATTATATAGAAGAGGCTCGCGACCTGCGCGAACAGATGATAGAGGCGGTTGTCGAATCGGATGATGCCCTTTTAGAAAAATATCTGGGAGCCCATTCGCTGACCGAAGCCGAGATAATTTCTTGTGCCCGCAAATCGACGATCGCAATGAGGATTACGCCGGTATTTTGCGGCACGGCCTTCAAAAATAAAGGCGTCCAGCAGCTTCTTGACGCGGTTGTTAACTTGTTGCCGAGCCCGCTTGATCGTCCTCCGGTCGAAGGTTTTGAGGACGGTGACAAAGAGAAGATCGTCAAGCGCAGCGCCAGCTCGTCTGAAAAACTCACGGCGATCGCTTTTAAAATTGCGACCGATCCTTTTATCGGACAGCTGACCTATATCAGAGTTTATTCGGGAGTTCTCACAAGCGGCTCGACGGTTTACAATTCAAGCAAAAAGAAAAATGAACGCATCGGACGTTTGGTTCGCATGCATGCAAATAAGCGCGAAGAGATCAAGTCGGTTTCAGCCGGAGACATCGCAGCGGCAGTTGGTTTGAAGGCTACTACAACCGGCGACACTTTGTGTCAGGACGGAGACGATGTTGCTCTTGAGGCGATGGTTTTCCCGACTCCGGTCATTGAAGTGGCGGTCGAACCGAAGACAAAAGCCGATCAGGGCAAACTCGACGCTGCATTGCAGAAGCTTGCGCTCGAAGATCCTTCGTTTAGAGTTAAGGTCGATCACGAAACCGGCCAGACGATCATTGCGGGTATGGGCGAACTCCATCTCGAGATCATTGTCGATCGCATGAAACGCGAATTTAGCGTCGATGCTAACGTCGGTGCCCCGCAGGTCGCGTATCGTGAAACCGTTCAGGGGGCCGCAGAAGCCGAAGGCAAGTACGTCCGTCAGACCGGCGGTCGCGGTCAGTACGGTCACGTTTGGCTCAAAATCGAGCCGAGCGAACGCGGCAAAGGCTTTGAATTTGTCGATGAAGTCAAGCAGGGAAGAGTCCCGCGCGAGTTCATCGTTGCCGCCCAAAAAGGTCTCAACGACGCAATTACAACCGGTGTTTTGGCCGGTTATCCGGTGGTCGATATCAAAGCCACCATGTTTGACGGCAGCTTCCACGACGTCGATTCAAGCGAAATGGCCTTTAAGATTGCCGCTTCAATGGCATTTAAAGATGCTTGCGCTAAAGCAAAGCCGGTTCTTTTGGAGCCGATCATGGACGTCGAAGCGGTCGTTCCGGACGAATATATCGGCGCGGTTAGCGGCGATTTAAGCAGCCGTCGCGGCAAGATTATGAGGTCGGAAATCCGCACCGGAAGCCATATTGTGGTCGCGCAAGTACCGCTTGCAAAAATGTTTGGTTATGCTACAAGCCTCCGCTCCATAACGCAGGGTCGTGCTACGTATTCCATGCAGTTCTCGCATTACGAGCCAGCACCCAAGAACGTTGTTGACGAGATTGTGAAGAAGTAAATTTAACTTTAGGTTTAAACTATGTCGAACGAACACGAAAAGAATCAGAGAATCAGGATCAGACTCAAAGGGTTTGATTCAAGACTGGTCGATGTTTCGGCCAAAGAAATTTTGGATACGGCCAAGAGGACCGGAGCAATGGTCGCGGGTCCGATTCCTATGCCGACGAAGATCGAGCGCTACACGGTTTTGCGCTCGCCACACGTTGACAAAAAATCGCGCGAACAGTTTGAGATCCGTACGCACAAGCGCATGCTCGATATTCTCGAGCCGACACAGCAGACGGTCGATGCGTTGATGAAGCTGGATTTGGCCAGCGGCGTCGAAGTTGATATTAAAATGTTATAACAAGTGAGTGGTAAACTTATGTTAGGACTCCTCGGAAAAAAATTAGGCATGACCCAAATCTTCAACGATGCAGGCGAACCTGTGCAGGTCACGGTCGTTCAGGCCGGTCCTTGCAAGGTCGTTAAAGTTCTGTCGAAAGACAAAGAAGGTTACGACGGGATTTGCGTTGGATTTGAGCCGGTGAAAAAAGAGAAGAACGTGAGAAAGCCGCTGGCTGGTTTTTTCAAGAAGGCCGGTATTGCTCCGTTCCAGCATCTTAAAGAGTTCCGCCCCAATAAAATGGAAGGCTTGGAAATCGGCAAAGATCTTACAGTCGAACTTTTTAAGAAGGGCGACATTATCGATGTCTCCGGCGTTACAAAGGGCCGCGGTTTTCAGGGCGTTATAAAACGCTGTGGGAAAAAAGGCGGACCAATGGGGCACGGTTCGAAGTTCCACAGAACAACCGGTTCGGTCGGTATGAGAACTTGGCCGGGGCGCGTTCTTCCCGGAACCGGCATGGCCGGCCAGATGGGCAACGTTAAACGCACCATCAAAAACATCGAGGTCTTTGGCGTCGATACAGAGCGTAATTTGGTTTTTGTCAGGGGCGCTATCCCGGGCGGAAAAAATGGTTTGGTTGTTTTAAGCGTTAAGGCGATGTGAGGTAAATTATGAGCGTGACAGCAATTTACGATATGAACAAAAAGAAGGTTGGCGAGATGGAACTCCCCGATGATGTTTTCGGTGTGAAGGTCAATCCCGGCATTCTTCATGAAATGGTTATTGTTCAGCTGCAAAACAAGAGACAGGGAAACGCCTCTACAAAGACGCGTTCCGAAGTTCGCGGCGGCGGCAGAAAACCTTATAAACAAAAAGGTACAGGCCGCGCCCGTCACGGTTCAAGCCGCAGCCCGATCTTTGTCGGCGGCGGTATAACCTTCGGACCTCAGCCTCGCAATTGGAAGGTTGAGCTTCCTAAGAAGCAGAAGGCTGTCGCTTTTAAGATGGCTCTTTCAATGAAGAACAAAGACGGCAATCTTTTTGTCGTCTCCGATTTTGCTTCGACAGACGGCAAGACAAAGAGCATGGCGAAGGTTTTTGAAAAGTGGGAAACAAAGAGCGGTATCGTCGTCACCCACGGGCGCGACGATAAAACCTATCGCGCGGTCAGAAACATCCCTAACATTAAATTCGTTCAGGATAAGAACTTGAACGTTTTGGATTTGGTTAAGTACGAGCATCTTCTTGTTACCAAAGATGCCGTTGGAAATATTGTCAACAGAGCGAACAAGTAAGGCAAGGTTTTGTTATGAACATTTACGACGTAATAAAAGCACCGTTGGTCACAGAAAAGGCAGCGCTCAACAAAGGTGAGAAGAGCGAGTACTATTTCCGTGTCGATTTGCGTGCAACCAAGATTGACATCAGGCTCGCCGTCGAAAAGCTCTTCAACGTGAAGATCGACGACGTAAGAACGGTTACAATGCACGGCAAGCCGCGCCGTAACGCGCGCGCTCGTGCACCGATAGCCGCTAAGAGCTGGAAGAAGGCAATTGTTACATTGAAAAAAGGCAGTAAAATCGAACTGTTTGAGGGTGTATGAAGACATATAATCCGACATCGCCCGGTCGCAGATTCCAGACCGGCCACGAATTTGCGCACCTGACCAAGAAGAAGCCTGAAAAGGGCCTCGTCTACATGCTTGGCAGAACCGGCGGAAGAAATAATAAAGGCCGCGTCACAACTGAACATCAGGGTGGCGGAGCAAAGAGAAAATATCGTGAGATAGATTTTCGCAGGGCCAAGAACGGGATTTCGGCCGTTGTGTCGGCTCTTGAGTACGATCCCAATCGCACGGCCAACATTGCGCTCCTTACCTATGTTGACGGCACCAAGACCTATATTCTTGCGCCGCTCGGTCTTAAGGTCGGAGACAAAGTCATTGCCAGCAACACCGCCGACATCACGCCGGGCAACGTTTTGCCTTTGCGCTATATTCCGGTTGGTACGGCGATCCACAACATCGAGCTTAAGGTCGGTGGCGGTGGAAAGCTTGTCCGTTCGGCAGGCGGGTCGGCCCAAATTATGGCAAAAGAGGGCGAGTACGCTCAGGTAAGAATGCCTTCCGGCGAAGTTCGTCTCATTAACATTGATTGTCAGGCGACCATCGGTCAGGTCGGCAATCTCGATCACGAAAATATTACTCTTGGAAAAGCCGGTCGTACGCGTTTCCTTGGACGCCGTCCGCACGTTCGCGGTATGGCAATGAATCCGGTCGATCACCCGCATGGTGGCGGTGAAGGCCGCAGCAAGGGTGGTAACCATCCGCAGTCGCGTACCGGTGTACCGGCAAAGGGATACAAGACCCGCACTAATAAGAGAACCGCTCGGTTCATTATTAAGGATAGGAGGAAGTAGTGGCTAGATCACTTAAAAAAGGACCGTTTGTTGATGAGCATCTGCTTGAAAAAGTTGAATCGTCATCGAACGATAGGAGCCGGAAGGTCATTAAATCTTGGTCACGCAGGTCTGTTATCGTACCGGATATGATCGGGCTTACATTCGCGATTCACAACGGCAAGAAGTTTGTTCCGGTGTTTGTCACCGAAAGCATGATCGGTCACAAGTTCGGCGAATTTGCGGCAACCAGAGCTTTCCGCAGCCACTCAGGCGCGAAGAAAGAATCGGCAGGCGCTTCGGCACCGGCGGCCCCTAAGGCAGCGGCACCGGCACCGGCAGCAAAGGCATGAGCTAAATTATGAACGCGACATTTAAATACATAAGAATTTCGCCGCAGAAGGTTAGAGGAATCGTTAACCTTGTGCGCGGGAAAAATGTTAACCAAGCGATCGGAGAACTCCGCTTCTGCAAAAAAAGCGCTGCGACATCGGTTCTGAAGCTTATTCAGTCCGCTGCTGCTAACGCTAAGCAGAAGGGCGGGGTCGATCCTGAGAATCTTTATCTCAAGACGATCGTTGTCAACAATGGCCCTATCTGGCGCCGTTTTCGTGCCAGATCACGTGGTATGGCTCACAGGATTTTAAAGAAGTCCTGCCACATCACAGTCGAACTAGGGGAGAAATAATGGGACAGAAGACTCATCCAACAGGATTTAGGCTGGGCGTAAGCAAACCGTGGCTTTCGAGGTGGTTCGCTCCCCGTAAGGACTATGCAAAACTCGTTCACGAGGACGTGTTCATCCGCAAAGTCCTTAAAGAGAAACTTTTTCACGCTGGCATTTCTAAGATAGAAATCGAACGTGCCGCCGGAAAAGTGAAAATCGCCATCTGGACCGCCCGCCCGGGTCTTGTGATTGGCAAAAAAGGTGCCGGAATCGATACTCTTGCGGCCGATATTCAGAAATTCACTTCGCACGAAGTTGTGCTCAATATTCAGGAAGTCAGAAAGCCCGAAACGGATGCACAGCTCGTTGCCGAAAATGTGGCGATGCAGCTCGAACGTAGAGTCTCTTTCCGCCGCGCTATCAAGAAGTCGGTTCAGACCGCTTTGAAGCTTGGCGCGCTTGGAATTAAGCTCCACGTCAGCGGTCGTCTCGGCGGCGCAGAAATTGCCCGTGCAGAGTGGTATCGTGAAGGTCGCGTTCCGCTGCAGACGCTCCGTGCCGACATCGATTTCGGATTTGCAGAAGCCCGCACCACGTACGGACAGATCGGTGTGAAGGCTTGGGTTTATAAGGGTGAAGTGCTACCGAACTAAAGGATAGATTTTTATGTTAATGCCGGAAAAGACAAAGTGGCGCAAAGTACAAAAGGGGCGTGTGAGAGGTGTCGCAACCCGCGGTTGCGATCTCTGCTACGGTGATTATGGCCTTCAGGGGCTAGAACACGGCTGGATTACCGCCCGCCAAATAGAGGCATGCCGCGTTGCAATTACTCGTTCATTAAAAAAGGGCGGCAAGATGTGGATCAGAATCTTTCCGCACAAACCGGTGTCGAAAAAGCCGGTCGAAGTCAGAATGGGTCGCGGAAAAGGTGCCGTTGAGTTTTGGGTAGCGCCGGTAAAACGTGGTCGCATGTTGTTTGAAATCGAGGGTGTGACACGCGAAGAGGCTATGGAAGTCCTTAAGACCGCAGGTCATAAGCTTCCGGTCACTACAAAGATCGTTTGCCGCGACACAACTCGCGATGCCAGAATGTAATTTAGAGGAATTTTATGAAGAAAGACATAGATCTAAAAAATAAATCGGGAGACGAGCTCAAGAACTTGTCGAACGAGTACAGAGCTGAACTTGCCAAGCTGAGATTCCGTCATACCAGCGGCCAGCTTGAAAAAACGGCTGAATTGAAGAAGGTCAGAAAGAACATCGCTCGCGTCGAGACCTTTCTGAGACAAAAAGAATTGGCGAAGGTAAACAATGGATAGGCAAATAAAAAACAAAACAGGCGTCGTAATTCGCAAGAGTGGCGACAAAACAGTTATCGTTGAGGTCGAACGTTTCGTGCAGCACACCAAATACGGCAAATACGTTCGCAGACGCAAAAAGTTCCATTGCCACGATGAAAAGAACAGCTGCGGATTGGGCGATAAGGTCAAGATAGTTGAAACCCGTCCCATCAGCAAGATGAAGACTTGGAAGATCGCCACTGTTCTTAGCAAAGGCATTTTGTTTGAGAAGGGTATCGACGATACCGCAGCGGCGAAAGACAGCGAATAATTCTTTTGGTCAAGATTTTTTGAGGAGACTCTTTAAAAGAGAGATTGGTTTATGATACAGCAAGAAACAGTACTTGAAGTGGCCGACAACTCCGGCGCCAAGAGCATGGTTTGTATCAAAGTTCTAGGCGGCACGCGCAAGCGTTATGCCACGATCGGCGACGTCATTGTGGTCGCAATTCGCGAAGCAATGGCAAAAGCAAAGGTCAAAAAAGGCGATATTAAGAGAGCCGTTATCGTGCGTACAGCCAAGGAAATCAGACGTCAGGACGGTTCCTACATCAGGTTTGACGTAAATTCGGCGGTTCTTGTAGATAACAACGGCGAACCCCTAGGCACCCGTATTTTCGGGCCCGTCGCAAGAGAACTTCGTGGTAAGAGATTCATGAAGATCATTTCGCTGGCTCCAGAGGTTCTGTAAATAAAGAGTAAATTATGAAATTCGAACAAATAAATATCAAAAAGGGTGACACCGTTCAGGTTATCACCGGCAAAGAGAAGGGAAAGACGGGCAAAGTTCTTGCGGTCTATCCGAAGCGTGAGCGGCTTCTCGTTGAAAAGCTCAATATGGTCAAGCGTCACATGAAGCCCAATCAGCAGTTCAAACAGGGCGGCATCGTAGAAAAAGAGTCTTCGATCCATATTTCAAACGTGATGGTCATGTGCGGCAAGTGCGCTAAGCCTGTCCGCATTAAACATAAATTGATCGAAAAAAAGAACAGCCGCGTCTGTGCCAAGTGCGGCGAGCTTCTGGATACGGTGAAGTGATATGAACAAGTCAACGTACGAACAGAAATATCTAAATGAATGCGTGCCTTTCCTGATGAAGGAGTTTGGCTACAAGAGCCCGATGCAGGTGCCGAAGATCAAAATGATCGTCGTGAACACCTCTTTGAAAGAGGCTACGCAAGACGCAAAGGTGCTCGATGCCGCGGCCAACGACTTGACGGCAATTTCGGGACAGCGCGCTGTCATCACCCGCGCAAAGAAATCGATCTCTAACTTTAAGTTGCGCGCCGGTCAGGCGATCGGTTGCCGTGTGACGCTTCGCAGAAGGCCGATGTTCGAGTTTCTTAACAAGCTCGTCAATGTTACTTTGCCTCGCGTTCGCGATTTCAAGGGTGTGAATGCCCGTTCGTTCGACGGTCAGGGTAATTACACGCTTGGTCTTACAGAGCAGACGATTTTCCCCGAAATCAATCCGGATAAGGTTTCTAAGGTTTTCGGAATGAACATTACTTTTGTGACGACAGCGAAAACTGACAAAGAGGGTAAGGCTCTCCTGAAGTTCATGGGAATGCCTTTTAGGAACTAAGACTATGGCAAAGAAAAGTTTGATGGTGAAGTCAAAACGTAAACCGAAGTTTAAAGTGCGCGCCTATAACAGGTGCCCGCTTTGCGGCAGGTCGAGAGCATATCTCAGAAGGTTCGGAATGTGCCGTATCTGCTTCCGCAAGAGGGCGCTTACCGGAGAACTTCCGGGCGTGGTTAAGGCTAGCTGGTAAAAAGTTTTTTGGAGAATTCAGATTATGAGCATGACAGATCCGATCGCAGATTTCCTTACTTGCATTCGCAACGCGAACAGGGCGCTTTTGCCTCAGGCCTTGTCTCCGTATTCGCGCATGAAAGAAGAACTTGTTAAAGTTCTTAAGGACGAGGGCTACGTCAAAGGTTTTGAAACCGTTGGCGAGGGCGTCCGCAAAACGCTGGTTGTTTCAATGAAATATTCCCCGAAGCGCGAACGCGTCATCGAAGGGCTTGCCAAAGTTTCAAAGCCCGGACGCCGTGTTTACGTTTCGGTAGATAAAATCAAACCGGTCCGTGGTGGACTCGGCGTGGCAATCATTTCGACGCCTAAGGGTATTTTGTCCGATGTCAATGCTAAGAAACATAACATTGGCGGCGAGTGGATCTGCAACGTTTGGTAATTTCGGCTTGCTTTCCTCGACAGTAAGGTCTTGGAATAATCAAGCATTAAATTGGAAGAGCGTATGTCAAGAATTGGAAAAAAACCGATAGCATTGCCCGATAAGGTCAAGATCAGCGAGCAGAACAATACGGTGACCGTTACAGGCCCGTTGGGTTCTTTGAAACTTGCTCTGCCCACAGGCTTTTCTGTAAAGGTCGAAGGCAACGTTTGCAACTTGGGCAGATCGGCCGAAGATGCGCAAACGAAGGCTTTGCATGGTCTCTACAGATCGCTGTTGAACAACATGGCTTACGGTGTTGCTCACGGCTACACAAAAATTTTAGACATAGTCGGCGTTGGATACAAGTCCGAGCTTAAAGGCAAGGTGCTGGATCTTAACGTCGGTTATTCTCACACGGTTCACTTTCCGGTCCCCGAGGGAATCAAGATCACGGTCGATAAACAGACTCGTATCACCGTGAACGGGATCGACAAACAGCTCGTCGGCGAGACTGCCGCGCGCATTCGCAAGGTCAAACCGCCTGAACCGTATCAGCAGAAGGGCATTAGATACTCTGATGAAATCGTTAAGAAGAAAGTTGGTAAAGCTGCGACGGCCGTTGGTGGTGGCAAGTAAGCAGTAAGGTAAAAATATGGCGAACAAAAAATTAGAACAGAGACAGCGTAGAAAACTTCGTATCCGCAAGAAAATTGAGGGATCGACCGAGAGGCCACGTTTGAGCATTTTTAAAAGTGACCGCCACATCTCGGCACAGATTATAGACGACATCAAGCGCAGCACCTTGATAGCCGCCTCCTCGCTCGATAAGAATTTCAAGGGCGATAAGAGCATGGCCAAGATCGAGGGCGCCAAGAAGGTCGGATCACTTTTAGCCGAGCGCGCTATTGCCGCCGGCATTAAGACCGTTGTCTTTGACAGAAACGGCTTTGCATATCACGGACGCGTTAAGGCATTTGCCGATGCGGCCAGAGAAAAGGGGCTAGTTTTCTAGGACATAAGTTATGGCTGAATACTTTAAAAAATCGTCAGAAAATATCGAAAAGGTCGTTCATATCGCGCGCGTCGCCAAAGTCGTTAAAGGCGGTAAACGCTTTAGCTTCTCTGCGCTGGCTGTCGTAGGCGACGGCAAGGGGCGCGTAGGCTACGGACTTGGCAAAGCCAATGAAGTGCCGGACGCCATCAGAAAAGCGACCGAGCGCGCAAAAAAACGTATGATCGACGTCCCCCGCAACAATAACACAATTCCGCACGAGGTTATCGGGCGTTACGGTGCGGCAAACGTTGTTTTGCGCCCAGCCAGCGACGGTACCGGAGTTATCGCCGGCTCGGTCGTTCGTGCGGTTGCAGAGGCTGCAGGAATTCATAACGTTCTTACAAAGTGCATCGGGACCAACAATCCGCACAATGTCATCAAAGCGGTGTTGAACGGTCTTGGCAAGTTACGCTCACCCGAGCAGACAAAGATCTTGAGGTCGAACAATGAAACTGAATGAACTTAAGCCGTCATACGGTTCAAAACATAGAGTTAAACGCCTTGGAAGAGGCGATGCCACAGGACACGGCGGCACGTCAACCAAAGGTCATAAGGGCCAAAAGGCTCGTTCGGGCGGTTATCATAAAGTAGGCTTTGAAGGCGGTCAGATGCCTTTGCAGCGCCGCATACCGAAGCGCGGATTTACGAATATTTTCCGGAAAGAATACGCCATCGTGAACGTCGGCAAACTTTCCGTGTTCCCCAGCGGGAGCGAAGTTACGCCTGAGGCTTTGCTTGAAAAGGGGCTTATCAGCAAGCTCTTGGACGGTGTGAAGATCCTTGGCGCCGGTGAACTTAAGCATCCTTTAACGATTAAAGGTGCCGCTTTGCTTTCTAAGTCGGCGCAGGAAAAGATCAAAGCTGCAGGTGGAACTGTTGCATAAAGCTAGGGGGCGCTAATGCAGGTTGTCGGCAACATAGCAAAGATTCCGGAACTAAGAAAAAGAGTGATCTTTTCTTTATTGATGCTCGCCGTTTATAGGCTGGGCATTTATATCCCCACGCCCGGAATTAATGCCGACGCGCTTAAGAGAGTTCTTTCGCAGGGGACGGTCTTTGACATTTTTAATCTCTTTTCGGGCGGTGCGCTCGAACGTTTTTCGGTTTTTGCGCTGGGAATTATGCCTTATATCAGCGCGTCGATCATTCTGCAGCTGCTTGCGGTTGCTCTTCCGGCGGTAGCGCGTCTTCAAAAAGATGGCGAATCCGGTCGTAGAAAAATTACTCAATACACAAGATACGGCACGGTTCTGCTTAGCTTGGTGCAGGGTTTTGGTATCAGTTTTGGATTAGAGCAGCAGGGTGTTTTACTGCCGGGTATTGGTGGAGTTGGTTTCTATTTAACTACGATGGCAACGTTGGCAGCAGGAACGTGCTTTTTGATGTGGCTTGGCGAACAAATTTCCGAACGTGGAATCGGCAACGGTATTTCACTGATAATATTTTCGGGTATCGTTACCAGAATCCCCGGCGGTTTTCGCGATGCTTGGAATACAAAAGAGCAGTTTGCCGGATTGTTCGGATTTATTTTGCTTTTGGCAGCGATCGCCGGAATCATTGCTTTGATAATCTATTTTGAACGCAGCCATAGACGCATTCCGGTTCAATATGCCAAACGCATTGTCGGTCGTAAAATGTACGGCGGACAGGAGTCATTTTTGCCGCTTAAGTTGAATATGGCCGGTGTTATCCCGCCTATTTTCGCGAGCAGCTTGATTTTGTTCCCTGCGACAATTGCACAATTTGTTAAGAACGAGAAGATGCAGGCATTGGCTGGGCTGTTGTCACAAGGTTGGGTGCACGATTTTCTTTATGCCGGCCTTATTATTTTCTTTTGCTATTTTTACACGGCGGTTACTTTCAACCCCGTTGATGTAGCTGAAAATATGCGCAAGTACGGCGGTTATATACCGGGAATAAGACCCGGTAAAAACACCTCCGATTACATCGACAGCATTTTAACGAGAATTACGCTCGGCGGAGCGATTTACATTACGTTCATTTGTTTGCTTCCGTCGATACTTATAGCTAAGTTCGGAATTCCGCCTAGCCTTGCTTCGACATTCGGTGGAACTTCTTTGTTGATCGTGGTCGGCGTTGCAATGGATACAGTTGCTCAGATAGAGGCTCATCTCCTTTCGCGTCATTACGAAGGATTTTTGGGCGCAAAGATGGGCGGCCGCTTCAAAGGACGAAAGGGTTGATCCGATGAGGCTTGTGCTGCTTGGAGCGCCCGGTTCCGGCAAGGGGACACAGGGCGAGCGCATTGCAAAAAAGTACGGAATTCCGCAGCTCTCTACCGGAGATATCTTGCGGGGCGCGGTTAGAGATAAAACTGAGCTTGGGAATCTCGCAGCTTCCTACATGAACAAAGGGGAGCTTGTTCCTGACGCGGTAATTTTGGATTTAATGGCTGACCGCATAACACAGGCAGATTGCGCGGCCGGTTATATTTTAGATGGTTTTCCACGCACTCTCGAACAGGGGCGGGGACTTGATAGAATGCTTGAAAAAGCCGGTCAGAAACTTGATGCGGCGATAAACATAGATGTAAACGACGCTGAAGTTGTGAAAAGGCTTGGCGGACGGAGATCCTGCCCTAAGTGCGGAGCCGTTTACCACATTGAATTTTCAAAGCCGGCAACGAGTGATGCGTGCGATAGGTGTGGAAGCGCTCTTTACCAGCGTGATGACGACAAAGAAGAAACGATCAGAAACAGGCTTGCCGTTTATGCTGCGCAGACGGCCCCTCTGATCGATTATTATAAATCGATATTGCATACGATAGACGGAACCAAAAATGCGGAGTCGGTTTTTAATAGTATTTGCTCTTTGATAGAAAAAATAGTCGCTCGCGCATAAACACAGAGGATGTAGGTGATAATTTTAAAGTCACACTCCGAAATTGAGATTATGCGTGAGGTTAATCAGATCGTAGCCGGCGCCCTTGAGGCTGTCGGAAAACTGATAGCGCCCGGGGTTACGACGATCGAGCTCGACAGAGTCGCCGAGGAATACATTCTTTCAAAGAAAGCCAAGGCCGCATTTAAGAACTATCGTGGCTACAAACACACCTTGTGTACTTCGGTGAACGAAGAGGTAGTTCACGGCATCCCCAGCGCTCGAAAATTGAAAGAGGGCGACATAGTCGGAGTAGATTGCGGCGCATTGTTGAAGGGTTTTTACGGCGATATGGCCAGAACCTTTGCGGTCGGAAAGATCGACAACGAAGCTCGTCGTCTGCTGAATGTAACCGAAGAGTCGCTTTACAAAGGGATCGAAGCGGCGGTTGTCGGCAACAGGTTGCACGATATTTCGGCGGCGGTTCAGCGGCATGTTGAAGCGGCAGGCTTTTCGGTGGTTCGTGATTTTGTGGGCCACGGTATAGGAACCGGACTTCATGAAGATCCTCAGATACCGAATTTCGGTGAAGCCGGAACCGGCGTGAAGCTTAAAGAAGGTATGGTTTTTGCGATTGAGCCGATGGTGAATGCCGGCGACTGGAGAGTTAAAGTTTTAAATGACGGTTGGACGGTTGTAACGCAAGATATGAGTTTATCGGCCCACTTCGAACATTCGATAGCGATAACGAAAGACGGGCCTTGTATTTTAGGTAACATTTAAACAGGACTTTTAAGTGGCAAAAGAAGATGTGATAGTTGTTGAAGGCACGGTGCTTGAATGCCTTCCTAACGCAATGTTTAGGGTCGAACTGCCCAATGGGCACAAGATCTTGGCGCATATTTCCGGTAAAATGAGGATGCATTTCATCAAGATTTTACCGGGAGACAAAGTAACAATAGAACTTTCGCCGTACGATCTTACCAGAGGTCGCATCACTTACAGGGCGAAGTAAGGGTTATTATGAAGATAAGGTCATCAATTAAAAAGATTTGTGTTAACTGCAAGATTGTTCGCAGAAAAGGTGTGCTTCGCGTTATCTGTAAAAAGAATCCGAAGCATAAACAGAAACAGGGCTGATTTTTATTACGTGGATAGCTTTAAGCGCCTGTCGTAAACGTTTTGTTCGTTCACGCATCGCGCTAGGCTTATCGCGCTTTTTATTATGCCAAGAATCGCAGGTGTCGATATACCGGCAAAGAAGAAAATTGCTTTCTCGCTGAGGTATATTTACGGGATCGGGCCTACCAACGCCAAAGAGATCCTCAAGAAAGCCAAGATCGACGAAAACGTCAGGGCCGATCAGCTGACCGAAGCACAGGTCGCTTTGATCCGCGAGCTCATCGATGCGGAATTTAAGGTTGAAGGCGATTTGCGCCGTGAGATCCAGTCCAACATCAAGTTGCTCAAGGACATGGGAGCCTACAGAGGCGGACGTCATATCAGACATCTTCCGTGCCGCGGCCAGCGCACGCATACCAACGCTCGTACCGCAAAAGGTCGTCCGCGTATCGCGATCGCCGGTAAGAAAAAAGCCACCGGACCGATGTAATTAAAAATGTTTGTTAACTGCTGTTGTCGCTAAATATCTGGCGACAGAGGCAAAAGGAATACAGGAAGGATTATGGCCGAAGAAATCAAGGAAGTAAAAGAAGGGCAAAAGCCCAAAAAAGAGGCTAAACCGGAAGCGGCGGCAGCAGGTGCAGCAGCCGAAGGCGAGGTCCAAGTTGTTGTTAAAAAGAAAAAGGGCAAAAAGAACGTCTCCACCGGAGTTGTTCACATTCAGGCCACTTTCAACAACACCATCATTTCGATAAGCGACACTCTTGGAAACGTTCTCTGCTGGTGCACTTCGGGAACGAAAGGCTTCAAGGGCTCGAAAAAAGGGACACCGTTCGCCGCGCAGCTTGCAGCTGAAACAGCTTGCAAAAAAGCGGTCGAATACGGAATGAAATCGGTTTCGGTTATCGTTCGCGGCCCCGGAGCAGGCAGAGAGTCGGCCCTCCGCGCGATCGCCCATGCCGGTATCAGAGTTTCGTCCATTCGCGATCTTACGCCGATTCCGCACAACGGCTGCAGACCGCCGAAAAAGAGGAGAATATAATTTCCTATGGCAAAGTATAACGACGCAGTCTGCAGACTCTGCAGAAGAGAAGGCATTAAATTATTTCTTAAAGGCGAACGTTGCTTCACCGACAAATGTTCGGTTGAACGCAGAGCCTACGCTCCCGGTCAGCATGGCCAGCGTGGAGGTCGTAAACCGACCGAATACGCCGTTCAGCTCCGTGAGAAGCAGAAAGCAAAGAGAGTTTACGGCGTTCTTGAACGTCAGTTCAGGCTCTACTTTGAAATGGCCGAAAGCATGAAGGGCGTTACCGGCGACAATCTTCTTCAGCTGCTTGAACGCAGGCTCGATAATATGGTCTATCGCATGGGGTTTGCCCCGTCGAGATCGGAAGCCCGTCACTTAGTGAAGCACGGACATTTTACCGTCAACGGTAAAAAAATCGACATCCCGTCTTATTTGCTTAAGCAGGGTGACGAAGTTGCGGTCCGCACTAAGAGCCGCAATTCGACATGGCTCAAAGAGGCCTATGAATTTGTGGAACGGCACGGACTCCCTGAATGGGTTCAGCTCAACAGGGATAATCATGTTGCCAAGTTCGTTCAATATCCGGCGCGCGACCAGCTCACGCTCCCGATCAACGAACAGCTGATCGTCGAACTATATTCGAAGTAATAATTAAATACGGAGTAACAAACTATGTATCGTAACTGGCGTGACCTAATTAGGCCGAAGATGCTCGAAGTGGACAGAGATGTTCTTACTCCCACGTACGGCAAGTTCGTGGCAAAACCACTTGAACGCGGCTACGGCATCACTCTTGGCAACTCGCTTAGGCGTATTCTTTTGTCGTCGTTGCAAGGTGCGGCTGTTACCGCCGTAAAGATCGACGGCGTTTTGCACGAGTTTTCCACGATCGCCGGCGTTCGCGAAGATGTCACAACCATCATTTTGAATCTCAAAGACCTCCGTTTGAAACTGACCGAAGGGACAAGCGAGATCATTCACATTGATGTGACCGGCCCCCGCGAAGTCAAAGCAAGAGACATTAAAACAACCTCTAAGGTCGAGATTTTAAATCCCGACCTGCACATTGCCACCGTCGGCAGCGAAGGAAAGTTGAAGATGGAGCTGCATGTTAAGCTCGGGAGAGGTTATGTTCTTGCGGAGCGTAACAAAGAAGATGGCCAGCCGATCGGCGTGATCCCGATGGATGCGATTCACACACCCATCTTGAAAGTTAACTATAGCGTCGCCAATGCCCGTGTCGGACAGATGACCGACTACGATAAGCTGACAATGGAAGTTTGGACCGACGGTTCGGTC
This sequence comes from uncultured Pseudomonadota bacterium, assembly GCA_964647545.1. Lineage (GTDB taxonomy): Bacteria > UBA10199 > UBA10199 > 1-14-0-20-49-13 > CAZYHS01. The sequence goes on from CAZYHS010000009.1 coordinate 41,235, forward strand.
AAGCCTGAAGACGCCGTTGCTTTCTCTGCCAAAATCCTCAAAGAACAGCTGCAGATATTCATCAACTTTGAAGAGACGGTCGAGCCGGTTGAGGAGATTCGCTCCGAAGAAGGACCGCGCCTTAACCCGAACCTTTACAGAAGGGTCGATGAGCTCGAGCTTTCCGTTCGTTCGGCAAACTGTCTGCAGAACGCCGACATCAAATACATCGGCGAGCTTTGCCAGAGAAGCGAAACTGAAATGCTCAAGACAAAGAACTTTGGACGTAAATCGTTGAACGAAATTAAAGAAATTTTGACATCTATGGGTTTGGCGCTCGGTATGAAGCTCGACGGTTTTGCGATCGGCGACGCCGAGAAATTTAGACCTAAAGATATTGAATAACTTTTTGGTGAAATTGCTATGAGACACAACTACGCACATAGAAGACTTGGTCGCAACACGCCGCACAGACTCGCGCTGTTCAGAAATATGCTTTCTGCGCTTGTGAACCGCGATCGCATCGAAACAACGCTCGGCAAAGCGCGTGAACTTAGGCCTATGGCCGATAAGCTAATAACGCTCGCGAAAGAGGCTAGCATTCCGGCCCGTCGCAGGGCTTTTAGCTTGCTTCGTGACGACGATGCCGTGAAGAAACTTTTTTCGGTTATGGCAGAGCGCTACAACGAGAGAAAAGGCGGTTATACCCGCATTTTAAAGCTTGGCCACAGACACGGTGATTGCGCTCCGATGGCGATTCTTGAATATCTTACGGCCGAAGTGAAGGCCGACAAAGCCGCAAAGCCTGCCAAAGCGGCAAAAGCAGCTAAGGCTGAAAAGGCTCCTAAGGCTGCGAAGAAAACAAAACCGGCCGCCAAGAAGGCGAAATCAGAATAGTCGATGAGACTTAAGCTGACGGCATTAATCGTGCTGGTTTTTACGCTCGTCGGGCTTTACACGTATAAAAAATTTGTAACACCTTTTTCAAGGGGCGACTTGTCGCCCCTTTTTGTTTTAAAAGACATAGACGGCAATGAAGTTAGTCTCGCTAAATTTCGCGGAAGCATGGTCCTTGTTCACTTTTGGGCGACATGGTGTCCAAACTGCGTTTCAGAACTTCCCCACTTAGATCGATTTGCCGCCGAAAATCCGGAGCTCGTAATACTCTCAATAAGCGAGGACGATTCGGCCGAGACGGTTTTAAATTTTCTCGGCGACGTTAAACTTTCAATGTTGATATTGCTCGACGAGAACTCCCGCGTGGCCGACCTTTTTAAAAGTTACATGGTTCCTCAATCGTTTTTGCTGGACGAAGACGGCAGGTTCGTAGATTTTTTTATTGGTCCGCAGAATTGGCTTGATTCAAAACTGCTTGAGAAGCTAAAAAAAGACATTCCTGAGCTCTAAAAAAGCCCTGTATTAACAGGGGGTTGCGGTATTTATAAAAAATGTAAAAAAGTAAGCAACTTTTTCTAAAACTTACCGAGAACCTATATGGGAGACCAAACCATCGTGGTTTGGTGCAATTTTCCGGAAGGGATATCCGGAATTTTATGGAGGATAGGGAAATGAAAAAGATCGTCACACTTGTAGTGCTTCTTGCGTTATTTTCTGCCGGCTGCGAAGCATTTAAGAGCAGCTACGACAACATGCCGCAACAGGTTCCGACACCTATCGGCAACGAAGGCAAAGAACCTCAGGCAGACGGTTCCAAATTCGTTTGTGAGGCGGTCGAAAATGTAAAGGTCGTCGCGAGCGAAACTCCCGGCTCTGTAACCCAAACAGTTCTTGCCAGCGCATCTGACGACGCGGTCGTCGAAGCTTCGGCGGAAAAACTCGCAGAAAATGCAACCAAGATTTCTATCACTTCGAACGGCGATCTTATCGTCTCTTTTGTCATAGCAAAATCTGATGACGAGACCTTGAGCGTTTGCTCCGTTGAAGGGCGCGCAGAAGGAGTCAAGAGCGGCACGATCACCGTCGATGCTTTCAATGACGGCGCAAATGTCGATATTTCAAAAGCTATCAACTCCGGTGCTTTCAAGATCGAGTTTGAGGCGGCAACAGATGCGGCTTCGATCATGAAGGCGGCGGCAAGCGAAGATTCTGCCGACGCGAGCATCGTTGAAGGTTCATACTTTGTGACCGGTCTCACCGTTTCCGAAGTTAAAAAGTAAGAACGATCTTATTTAAAATATAAGGCCCGGGCGGCTTGTTTTATCAAGCTTCTCGGGCCTTTTTGCGTTTTATTCATGCCATAATAATTCTTGCAATTCAGACGTCTAGTTCCTATAAAACCGCTCGAATTTGCAGCGCAACCGGTTAAAAAACATGATTAAATATTTAATTCGCAAGATCGTAGGAACCAAGAACGAACGTGAACTTAAAAGGATTATGCCGCTCATCGCGGACATAAATTCTCTTGAGCCAGAGATGGCCGCATTGACTGACGCAGAGTTGCGGGGAAAGACCGACGAGTTTCGCGCCAGATTAAAAAACGGCGAGACCGTAAACGACCTTCTAATCGAGGCTTTTGCCGTCTGTCGCGAAGGGGGCAAACGCGCGCTCAATATGCGCCATTTCGACGTTCAGCTCATCGGCGGTATTGCGCTGCATGAAGGAAAAATTGCGGAAATGAAGACCGGCGAAGGTAAAACCCTTGTCGCGACCTTGGCCTGTTATCTTAACGCGCTGGAGGGGAAGGGCGTTCATCTTGTCACAGTTAACGACTATCTGGCAAAACGCGACGCCGAATGGATGGGGCGCCTTTATAATTTTCTCGGGCTTACCTGCGGAAATATAGTTCACGGGCTTAACGACGAGCAGCGTAAGGCCGCGTATGCCTGCGACATTACATACGGCACAAACAATGAGTTCGGTTTTGACTATCTGCGCGACAATATGAAATATTCGGTCGAGCATTTTGTTCAGCGCCCACTTAACTTTGCGATCGTTGACGAAGTAGATTCGATCCTCATCGACGAAGCGCGCACGCCACTTATTATTTCCGGCCCCGCCGAAGAATCGACGCAACTCTATTACACCGTCAATCAGATAGCCCCCTTTCTCAAAAAGGAAGTTGACTACACGATCGACGAAAAGGCCAAAACGGTCATGCTGACCGACAAAGGGGTGGCGCTCGCCGAAAAACGCCTCAACTGCGATAATCTTTACGACCCGAGAAATATTTCGCTCTTGCATCACGTCAATCAGGCTCTGCGCGCGCACGTTCTTTACAAGCGCGATGTCGATTATGTGGTGAAAGACGGCGAGGTCGTTATAGTTGACGAATTCACCGGCAGATTAATGCCGGGGAGACGCTGGAGCGATGGCCTTCATCAGGCGGTCGAAGCAAAAGAGGGCGTTCGCATCGAGAACGAAAATCAGACTCTCGCGACGATCACCTTTCAGAATTATTTTAGAATGTACAAAAAGCTCGGCGGCATGACCGGCACTGCCGATACCGAAGCCGCTGAATTTGCAAAGATTTACAATCTTGAGGTGCTTGTCATTCCGACCAACAGGCAAATGGTCCGCAAAGACAACGCCGACGTGGTTTATAAAACAGAAGACGCCAAATTTAAAGCGGCTGCCGACGAAGTTATCGAACTCCACAAAAAGGGCCAGCCGGTCCTTGTGGGCACGATATCAATCGAAAAGTCGGAGCGCATGGCCAATTATCTGTCAAGGCACGGGGTGAAACACAACGTCCTCAATGCTAAACACCACGAAAAAGAGGCCGAGATAATCGCGCAGGCCGGTAGAAAAGGGGCGGTGACGATCGCCACCAACATGGCCGGCCGAGGCGTCGATATTATTCTCGGTGGAAATCCCGACGGGCTGACCCGCCACAAGCTCGGTCACGAAGTTTTGCCGACCGACGATGTGTTTAAAGATACGCTCGAAGAATTCAAAAAGATCTGCAAGGCGGAGCACGAAGAAGTCGTTGCGCTGGGTGGGTTGCATATCATCGGCACGGAACGTCACGAAAGCCGCCGCATTGACAATCAGTTGCGCGGCCGCGCCGGTCGCCAAGGCGATCCGGGCTCTACGCGTTTTTATCTCTCGTTGGAAGACGATCTTCTCCGCGTATTTGGCGGCGACCGCATCAAGTCAATGATGGAGAGGCTTGGGATGGGTGACGATGAGGTTATTGAACATCCTTGGTTGACTCGGGCCATTGCAAACGCCCAGAAAAAGGTCGAGGATCACAATTTTTCGATAAGAAAGAACGTTCTTGAATACGATGACGTGATGAATCAGCAGCGTACTACCGTTTACGGATTACGCCGCGAGCTCCTTTCAACTGACGATTGCCGCGAGCGTGTCATCGATATGACCGACCAGTCGATTTCGGCTATCGTGGACGAATTTGTCCCCGAACGGGTAGATATCGACGAGTTCGAGCATAAGACCTTCGAAGATAAGGTCAAATCGCAGTTCGGATTTGATTTTTCAGTCAAGTCGCTACCCGAGCAAAAGCTGACCCGCGACGGTATCGGAGGCGAGCTCTTTGATGCGGCCGTGAAATTCTATGATGAAAAAGAGGCGCAGTATGGGGCTCCTATCATCCGTCATGTCGAGAAATTCATAATTCTTTCGACTCTTGACGCTCTCTGGAAAGATCATTTGTTGCAAATGGACCATCTCAAAGAGGGGATCGGACTTAGAGGCTACGGTCAAAAGGATCCTCTTTTGGAATACAAAAAAGAGGGCTATGCGATGTTTGCCGCGATGATGGACAGGTTTGTCGCCGACGTCATAGAAAAGGTCTATCGCGTTCAGATAAGGCAAGAGCAGATCCAGCAAGCCGCTAAAATCGAGATCGATAAAAAACCCCAGCGTGTTATCGAAAGCCACGCCGAAGCCGGTGCCTTTGCTGCTAACGCCGCCGCTTCAGGCGCCAGCGCGGCTTTGCAGCGTCACGGCGCGATGGCACCGTCAAACCGCCCCGAGGTCGTGCACGAAACTGTCAGAAATTCTGGCCCCCACACAGGTCGTAACGACCCCTGCCCGTGCGGCAGCGGAAAAAAATTCAAGAAATGCTGCGGCATGTAACGAGCGCATCTATCGAAACGACTGATTTTTATGAATTTTTCGTGGAGCTTGCGGCGGGAGTGTGCTAAATTATCCGAAAATTAACGATGGTTTTGCCACTTTGGACGAAACATGCTCGAAAAATTAAACCTAGGCAGATTCAACGAGATCCTCAGTAAGAATTCCGACGCGATGCTGGCCGGCTTGATCGTTGTACCGCTGGCGATGATCATCGTGCCGATGCCGACGTGGCTGCTCGACGTTTTCCTGACGTTCAGCGTGACCTTGGCTGTTGTTATCCTGCTGGTTTCTTTCTACATCTCCGAGGCCCTGAAAATTGCCTCCTTCCCGACCATCCTGCTTATCTGCACGATGTTTCGTTTGTCTCTTAACATTTCGACCACGAGACTTATTCTTGCCGACGGTTATGCCGGCGAGGTTATTAACGCGTTCGGTTCGTTTGTGGTCGGCGGCAATTACGTCGTCGGCGGCGTGCTGTTTTTGATCATCACGTTAGTCAACTTTATCGTTATTGCGAAAGGTTCGGAGCGTGTCTCTGAAGTCGCGGCCCGTTTTACTTTGGACGCCATGCCCGGCAAACAAATGTCGATCGACGCCGATTTGCGCGCAGGAATTATCAACGTAGAACAGGCGATACAGCGCCGCTCTATGTTGCAGCGCGAATCGCAGATGTACGGCGCGATGGACGGCGCAATGAAGTTCGTGAAAGGCGATGCTATCGCCGGCATGGTGATAATCGTCATTAACGTTGTGGCCGGTTTTATCATCGGCGTCATGCAGCGCGACATGTCCTTCCCGCAGGCGCTTCAGGTCTATTCGCTGCTTACGATAGGTGACGGACTTGTTCAGCAGCTGCCGGCTCTTATTGTTTCGGTGTCGGCCGGTATCGTTGTGACTCGCGTTACAAACGAAACCGATAATTCAAATCTCGGCAAGGAAATTGTCTCTCAGTTGACCGCATATCCGAAGGCGCTCATAATCGCCTCGGTCATGCTGGCGCTGCTGGGTGTTGTCCCCGGTCTTCCGACGATACCGTTTTTTGTATTGTCCGCAGCCACCGCCACCATAGCTTACTTTCTTCTTAAATCGCGCAAGAAAGCGGTCCAAAAAGTTGTCGATACCCCAAAGCAGGATGTCGTCAAAAAGGCGGTCGCAAAGCACGGCGACGTTCTCCCTTTTATCATGCCAAGCCCAATCTCATTGGAGGTTGGAAGTTCGATAATTCCGTTCGTCGATGACAAACAGGATGGCGGGCGGTTCATCAACGAGCTGATACCTCTTTTAAGACACGGGCTTTATTACGAGCTTGGAGTGAATTTCCCCGGCATTCAGGTGAGGGGGCAAACCGTCGATATGGAGGCTGAGGCTTACGTTATCAACGTCAACGAAGTTCCGGTGGCGTACGGAAAGGTTATGCGCGATTCGATACTTGTCGGCGAATCGCTCGAACAGCTTTCGCTTTTCAACATTGAAGGTTCGGAGACGATTCACCCGATCGACGGCTCTGTCGTTACTTGGATCTCCAAAGAATATAAAGACGTCGCCATGCAAGCCGGATTTCGCATGTGGGACATTTCGGAATATTTGATTTTGCATCTGTCGTACGTTTTGCGTCGGCACGCACACGAATTTTTGGGCCTGCAGGAGATCCAGAACATGCTCGGAGAGCTGGAAAAGACTCATCCTGCGCTGGTTAAAGAGCTGGTTCCCAAGGTCGTTACGCTTCTTCAGTTGACCGAGATATTTCAAAGGCTCGTGCAGGAAGATATCGCGATACGTGATTTAAAATCGGTCTTTTCGACGCTTGCTCAATGGGGAGAGATCGAGCGCGACACGCTGCTGTTGACCGAGCACGTCCGCGCCGGTCTGAAACGCTACATCACGCACAAATACGCAGGTTCGGCCAATACGCTTGCGGTCTATCTGCTCGATCCCGAAATCGAGGACATGATCCGCGATTCGATAAGGCGCACCGAAAAGGGAAATTACCTCGCTTTAGAGCCCGATGTGACTCAGGAAATAATCGAGGCCGTCGGCAAGGAGATCGCGTCTCATCCGTTCCCTCCGGGGGCGAAACCTCCCGTTATTTTGACGACGGCCGAGGTCAGACGCTATTTCAGAAAGATAATCGAGCTGGAATTTCCGCAACTCTCGGTCCTTTCTTATCAGGAGCTATCCGAGAATCTGAGAATTCAACCGATCGCAAGGGTCGGGCTGCCGCGCAGCGTTTCACGCGAAGCCCAGCCGGCGCTTGCCTGATAAAACGGAGAAAAGAGCCGATGTCTGATTTCTGGCAGTTCTATTCACCGACAAAAGTCATGTTCGGGGCCTCTCTTTCGCGGGATATTTCCGCGGAGCTGCAGATGCTGGGCATTTCCCGCCCTCTTATTGTCAGCGACGCCACGCTTAAAAAATTGGGAATTCTTGCGCCGGTAGTCGAGGCTATCGAGGAATTTGGCATAAAACCTGCGGGCATTTTCACCGATGTTCCGGCAAATTCCGGACTTTCGGCCGTTCAGTCTTGCGCAACGCTTGCGATAGGAGAGGGTGCGGACGGTATTATAGCGATCGGCGGCGGAAGCGTACTTGATACCGCAAAAGCTGCCAATATTTTACTTAGCCACGGTGGCGATCTCACCGAAGACTACTCTGGCGCGCAAACCCTTCCGGGGCCGCTTAAGCCTCTCATCGCAATTCCAACGACCGCCGGCACCGGCAGCGAAGTGACTCAGGCCGCGGTTGTGCTTGACGAAAAACGTAACGTTAAACTTTCATTCTACGATCAGCACTTGCATCCGAGCGTCGCCATTTTAGATCCGACGTTGCTCGAAAAGATTCCATGTGCGCTCATGGCCTCGACGGGATGGGACGCTTTCACTCATGCGGTCGAATCGTTCACAAGTCTGCAGGCGAATCCTTTTTCAGACGAGCTGGCTCTTCCGGCCGTGCGCATGATCAAAGAAAATTTTCTCGATGCCGTTACGACAAATAATTTAGAGGCTCGCGGCAAAATGCTTATCGCCGCCACTTTGGCGGGCATGGCTTTCGATCAAGCGATGGTAGGGGTCGTTCATTCGATGGCTCATGCGGTCGGTGGAGTCACACACGCTCATCACGGGACTTTGAACTTCATTTTGCTGCCTTACGGCATGGAATACAACATGCCTGTTTGCCGCGCAAAGTATGCACATCTTGCAAAGGTGTTGCACGTCACATCAAGATTTCGCTCCGAGAAAAAACTTGCCGAGCTGAGCGTTAAGGTCATCAGGGCGTGGCAGAAAAAACTGTCGAAGTCGTGCAGGTTGCCGTTGCGGCTGCGCGACGTGGGCGTCAAGTCATCCGACCTTGAAATTATCGCTAAACGCGCATGTGAGGACGGAACGAGCTTTTACAATCCAAGAGAACTGGTAGAAGACGAAATATTCGCGACGCTAAAGCGTGCGTGGTAAAAAGGGGAAACTATGCCTGTTTTTAAATCAAGTGAGGAGCTTCAAAAGATACTTGGCGGTTTTTTTAATCTTCTCATCAACGATAAGGAGCTGGGCCCGAAATTCGCGGCGTCAAAACTTGTTCTACGGTTTAACTATACCAATCCCGAACTCTCCATAACCGCCGACTGCAGCAAGTCGCCGATCGTTTTGAAATTCAACGATAAAGAGACAAAACCGGAAGTTGAAATGAGCATGTCGGCCGATATAGCCCATAAATTCTGGCTGGGAGAGGTGAACCTTGTCATGGCTATCGCAAGGCGCCAGATGGTCGTAAAAGGGCCTATTCCGCGCATTTTAAAGCTACTACCGGTCATCAAACCTGCCTATAGGATGTACAAAGAGTACCTTGCCGGCCTTGCCAAGGGCTAAGCTACCGCTGCACGCCAATCGACGACCCGAATAGATATGACGCGCTGCATATTGTCTTAATAAAATCAAATAGATAGAGTGCGAAGATAAAGTTAAAGCTGCTGCATCAATTTGTAGCAACTTTTTCATTTATGCGCCGATAAACCCATTTGACATGATAAGTCGCGTTGTAAAACTCTATGCTTTTATCTTTGCGTGCCTGTTTGTGGCCTGCAGCGGAGTGGCCTGTTCAGGGCACAAGCAGTTTAGCGACTATCAGCGTGAGTTCTTAGGACATGTCGCAGTCGGCGAAAAGGTCACTAAGGAAATAGTCATTCAAAATACCAGTCTGACCGAAACTCATCATATTGAGGGGTTGAATTTCGACGCTGCCAATAATACGGCCGGCCATTTTAGGATCGAAAAAGTAGAGGTCGGCGGGGTGCCGCAAAATCCGCGTGACCGGGATATTACTGTTCCGCCTGCCAGCATGGTGCAGATATTTGTCACCTATCAGCCGTTGAACCTTGAAACCACAATATCAAACGCCGGAGGATGGAGCACCGGTCGTGAAGAGCGTTATGTCCCCAAACAGCCGGAAGAAGATAGTTCGGCGACCAAGGCGATGGGCGACATGCTGACATCTAAAAATGTCGAACTCGACGACGATGCAAAGGCGATCCATCGCGCCGTGATAGCCGTTGTTTATGATCAGCCGCGCGTCGGTATCCTGCTCGTAGAGGTCGTTGGAACTGCCCAAGAGGGGCCGAACGGTGAAACGACGGCGGTCGGGAGCGGCGGTGGTTCATGCCCTGAGGGGAGCGGCATTATCTGCTATTCCGGAGGATTTGCTATCGAACTTCCCGATATTATGACCGGAGGCGCGCGTCAGCTCAAACTTAGCGGCCCGATAGTGTTCGAAAGCAGCGGCAGTAATTTAACTCTTGATATGACGGCTTTCCCGTCGGCTCTCCTTGTTATGAAAGGAAACGGACCGGGAGAACCGCTTGAAGGTCAGCCGATCAACGCGATTTCGCTCGTCATAAGCGGAAGCGAGGGCGTCTCGGCTTCGGGGACGTTCGACGGCTCCAATATTGACGTCAACGGAATTTCATTCAGGATCAGGGTCGTACTGGGCGAGCTTAAAGAGAGCGACGTCAATCCCGGACTTCAGTCCACGGTCGACTTTTCCGTTAAGGACGTTACGATCAAAACATCCAAGCCTCTCACGAATGGAACAATAACGCTTGTCGCCGAAGCGGTGCTCGATAAAGAACCGTCCGGAAATCCGGCGTTCGATCAAGTCCTTGGCAATACGCGCGTGGTCGTGACTATGGACGGCAATCTGGAAGTTAAATGATCACTTCAATAGAAGGTTCAACAGGGATATCGAGGCGAAGATGAATATCAGCACGCCGATTCCGATAAGTCCCATTTCAACAAACGACAAACTAATACGCTCTTTTGCCGGCTGAGGTAGCGGATAGTCGTCGGGCGTCTCTTCGGAGAAAGCCTCTTCGAAAGGTTGCGCATCTCCGCTGTGGGTCGGTTCGCCTTCGACAGGACGGGACTCTTCTTCGACTGCTAAATTTTCGGCGGCCGGAGGCAGCGTCTGTTTTCTAACGGAATCTTTTATCGCATCGACGGTGACCTCTTTGGGATAGCGGAAGATCATTACGATCGTTCCCAGCGCTATGCGATCTCCGTCGTGCAAAATCGACTGGTTGACCTTGCTGTTGTTTAAGAACGTGCCGTTCTTGCTGCCGAGGTCTTCTATAAAGAACGCCTCTCCGCGGCGGCTTATCTTTGCGTGTCTTCGTGAAATGACGTATTCTTTTACTTCAAAGTCGGCCGACTCGTCGCGCCCTATAATAGCTTCGTCAACGTCTGATTGAAAAAAGAATTTCTTACCGACGAAACTTCCGTTTTGAACTTCGATGCTCGGGATGCTCTCTTTATCAATTGCCTTTAAGACCTTTTTGAGAAGCTTAACTTCCAAAATATCGGTGTCGGTTATTTCGTTGAAACTTTGAGCGAGCATCTCGTCTATCTGGTTAAAACTAAGATTGAAATCTTCAATCGAAATGACGTCTCCGTGCTTTAAGATGTTCTTCTCTTTTGGTTTGACGGGCACGCCGTTGAGAAAAGTTCCGTTTCCGCTCCCTTCATCGATGAGAAAGCAATGTTCACCGCTGATGAGGACCCTTGCGTGCTTTCTGGAGACGCTGTTCGAGTTAAGACAAACTTTGTTATCTTCGGAACGGCCTATGGAAACGCCTTCTCTATCGAAGGTGACGATATCTTTTTTGTCGGAGCCTTTTTCTGTGACGATCAGTTTTGGCATATGGAGATTTTTATTCGCAACCGCCGCCGGCCTCGATCATTTTTTGAGCGGCTGTCGCTTCGGTAGGGAATTGTTTTACTCCAACGGTCATGAACTTGCAAAGTTTTTCTCGGGCCTTGGACTTGGCGCCGGTGTAGTTGTAGAGGCTTCCGAGATTGTAGAGCGTTCTTGCGTGATTCGGTTCTATGACGAGAGTGTGCTCCCATTGCTTTTGCGCCATTTGTGTGTCGCCCGTCTTAAGATATGCCAGCCCCAGATTGTAGCTCGCGTCGGCGAAATTAGGATTTATCTGACAGGCACGTTTTAAACTTGTCACCGCGTCGGCGAAGAATTTTTCGGCCTCTTTTGCGTTCCCTTCCATTTTCTTTTTGTCGCCTATGTTCAAACTGATGGTACCCATTTTATAGTAGGCCACTTCGCTTATCGGGTTTATTCTCACGACCTCCGCAAATTCCGCGAGAGATTCGTCGAATCTTCCTTCGTTAAAATAGAAAAGCCCTAGCTGCTGATGGGCGGCCGCCGAGTTGGGATCGATCTCGATTGCTTTGAGAAACGTGTTCTGCGCTTTGTAGGGTTCTTTCATTTCCAGATAGAGGCTACCGAGTTTGAGCCATGTGTCGATGTCGCGCGGGCCGTCTTCAAGGGCCAGCCTATAGCGAATTACCGCGTGCTCATAATCGCCGACCTCCCAATAGAGCTTTGCAAGTTCGGTGTGGACAAGTTTCAAGTTGGGGTTGAGCTCCGTGGCTTTTTTAAATTCGCTTTCGGCAAATTTAATGTAGCTCTTTGCCGGATTTTGTCTGGTTTTTTCAAGGTAACAGAGGCCGAGATTGTAATAGGCGTCGGCGTTTGTCGGCTGGTATTTCAGGGACTTCTTAATGAACTTGATCGCTTCGTCAGGTTTTTTTTCGGCAAGAAGTACCGCCCCCATGTGATTGTACGGGCTGCCGTAGTGTTTGTCTATGTCGATCGCCCTTTGAAAAAAGGCCTTCGCCTCCGTCAGCTGTCCTCTCATTTTATAGATTATTCCGAGGTTGTTGAAAGCCTCGGCGTATTCCGGCGAAAGTTCGGCGGCGGTCTTAAGTTCGAACTCCGCGCGTTCGAGATCTCCGGAGTTAAGATAGGCTATCCCCTGATTGTTGTGATAGACGGCCCGCGGGCTTTGCTGGATCTTTTTCTTCTTCGCTTCCGCTTGCGGAGCAAAGAACATTATCACGGCCATTATTAAAAGTAGCTTTTTCATATTTTTCATTGAAGGCATTTGTTGATTTCAAGAGCTTTGTTTCTTGCCTTAGCGGCTTCGCGCTTGTTTTTCATCTTGTCGTAAATATCTGCAAGGTGCCACCATGTGATGGCGTCTTCGGGAACTTGCACGACAGCCATCGACAGCTTGGAGGCCGCGTCGCCGTAACGTCCGCTGCCGGCCGCTTCGAGCCCCGCGATAAAATAGGCCTGTCCTATGAGAAAGCGGTTCGTAAACTGAAATTCTTCCTCACGCGCCTTGATAACGTAGGCCCTGACGCGCTGGGCGATAGGGAGCCTTTTTGAGAAACGGCGCATCAGGCCGATCTCGTTTTCGGCCTGTTGAAAATAGGCGGAATAGGGGAGCCTGTTCTGTTTGTTGTACATAGCTAGAAAGCTGTACATGTCTATCAGTCCTTCGTAGGAGCGCATGTAGTTGATGTCGGCTTTTTTGGCTTCATCGAAGAAGGTCTTTGCAATGTCCATTTGCTTGGGCTCGAACGACCAGTAAATTTCAAGTCCCCGAACATAGCTTTCGTAGGCTTTCATCACGCTGGTTTCGGCCTTCGTCGCGTTGAATGCTTCGCGATTGAATTTTGGCCCTGTTATCGCAAGTATCTGTTCGGCCGTTGTGGCCAGCGCGTCAAAGAACTGTCTGTTGTTCGGGAAAGGGACATCCAGCTGAAATTGTTTGATGAGCGTCCCTTTTCGGTTGAGCTGCACAAATATTCTGAGGTTCTGTCCCACGTGCTGAAACATGCCCCCCACCGTATAGGCCGGATTCACCGCCTTTGACGATACCCGAGCCGCCGGTCCGAATATCGCGTAGCTCTCCTCCGAAGCGTTCATGAGCAGGGAGATGTAAAGAGGTATTCCTTGAGAGAGCCATGAATCTCCCGGCTTTTTTGTGAAATCGTCGAAGCTTAAAAGTACGGTGTAGTTTCTGTCGGATGGAATGAGATCGGCCTCGAATCTGGCCATAAAATTATTCCAGTCGATGCAGTCGGAGGCGCGCGCCGACGCCGATAAAAGAAGCGCCATAGCGCATATGATCATCTTAAGTTTCATGGGCGAAAAATATACACTAAAAGTCCAATAGTTCAATTAACTTTTGACATGTTGGCCCCTCTTTGTTAATCGCTTCGACCATTATGAGCACATATAAAAGACTCCCAAGGGACAAAAAAAGCAGCAGGCCTGTTCATGTGGCGACATTTCTCGACCACACTTATCACTGGCTTGAAAACAACTGGCGGATAGTTCTTTCAGGCGTAGTTGTGATACTTGTGATCACGGCGTCGTCTTTGGCGTTGAAATTTTATTTAGGCGACCGCGACGATGCGGCCAAGGCCCTCTACTTTGAGGCCACGAAGGCGGCCCCCGAAAGCGAAGAGGCTCTCTCCAAGCTCGGCGAGGTCATTGTCAAATATCCCAAGTCGGGTGTTGCCGATGTTTCCAGAATTAAACTCTCGAAACTCTATTCGGCCAAGGGCGATTTTGTAAAGGCCGAGGAGGTGTTGACTCCGGCCACAAGATCATCGAGCGAAATATTAAGAACGCTTGCCATGAACAATCTGGCCGAGCTTAAACTTGGCAGCGGAAAACCGGCCGAAGCCGGCGATATTTACGCCAGATCGGCAGCCGACTCAAAAAATCCTATGCGCGGCTCGAGCTATTTTAACGCCGCTCTGTCGTACAAAGAGGCCGGAAAGATTGACGAGGCAAAGAAGATCTTGGAAGAACTTTCAAAGGAAGGGACAGATTATTCAACGCCTGAGTTGGCCGAGAAGAGCAGGCAGATGCTGCTTTTCATGGCTTCCAGCGGCAAGTAAATTCTTATGAAAATCAAAAGAATTATCGCGGCGGCTTTATTCGCGGCCGTTGCTTTTTTCGCGGCGGGGGTCGGCTCTTCGGAGGCTTCGGATGGTCTGAACGAACCTCTGACGCTCAAGTGGGTCACTCAGCTTAAAAAAGAAAAGATCATAACCCGCAAGCCCTATCAGTTCGCATCGCCGATCCTTGACGGCGAAAATCTTTATGTCGGCGTCGCGCGCGGAAGATTCTATTCGATCGAAACAAAGAAGGGGCGCAAGAACTGGGAGGTCGAACTTGAAGGGGGCGTTTATGCCGACGCCGCATTTGATGACGAAAATATCTACGTCGCCGATCGCAAAGGCGTTGTCTATTCGATCGCAAAAAAAGACGGAAAGATAAACTGGAAGACCGAATCGGGAGGCGAAGTGTCGGCTACCCCGATGCTGCACGGAGAAAACGTACTCGTCGTTACGACGCTTCGGCAGCTTGTCGCTCTTGACAAGGCGAGCGGCGCGTTGAAATGGGTCACGACCAAATCTGGGACCCAGCCTCAGATGACCATTAAGGAATCGTCAACGCCGGTCATTTACAACGGGAAAATTTATCTCGGCTATTCCGACGGTTCGGTCAGCTGTTTGGATCCGTCCGACGGCGCGGTGATCTGGTCGCGTGACGTAGCCAACAAAAGCGCCCGTTTTACCGACATGGATTCGTCACCGTTGTTTGTTAACGGCGTGATGGTCATTTCGGGGGCGGACGGCAACACCTACGCGCTCGATCCTAACGACGGCTCGAAGGTATGGACCGTCGCTCATGGCGGCGCAAACGACGTTGTGACCGACGGCAAATTTCTTTTCGTGGCCGGAGGCGGTTACGTCGCTGCGGTCGATCCGGGGAGCGGCGGAATAATTTGGGAGCAGCAGTTCAAGGATTCTGCCGAGCTTTCAACTCCGTCAGTCGGTAACGGTTTTCTGGTGGTTTTCGGCACCGAAGGCCACATGTATACGCTCGACAGCCTTAGCGGAAAGGTCAAGAGCAAGCGCTATCTCGGAAAAGGGACCTTCGGTCGGGGGACGGTTTACGACAAGAGACTTTTCGTGCTCACGAATTCGTCGAGACTTTTTTATTTCCAAGGCAAGTGAAGCGTTTAGTTTCGCCTCACGTTCAATCATCCGATAATCATCCAAAAGGGGAGATTTTTCTCAGCCGTTCGATTATGGCGGGGAGCTTTTCGACGACCAAATCAACATCTTCCTGATTGTTATAGATGGAAAGTGAAAAACGGATAGAGCCGTGCGCCCGTGTGAACGGAATCTTCATCGCTCTTAGCACATGTGACGGCTCGAGCGAGCCGGAGGTGCAAGCCGAACCGCTTGACGCGCAGATTCCTTCTTCATTCAAAAGCAGGAGAATCGCCTCGCCCTCGATGTTTTCAAAGCCGATGTTGGTCGTGTTCGGGAGCCTGTGATCTTTATCGCCGTGGATTTTTGCGGCCGGGATCTTTGCCAGCAAACCATTTTCAAGCCGATCGCGCAATTCTTTAACCCGCGTGTTCTCTTCGGTCATGTTGGCAAGAGCCAGTTCGCAAGCTTTGCCTAGAGCGACTATGCCCGGGGTGTTTTCCGTTCCGCCGCGGCGCGAATGCTCCTGATGTCCGCCGATGATGAGAGGTTCGAGTTTGGTTCCCCGTTTGACGTAGAGAAAACCGGTCCCTTTCGGCGCGTGCAGTTTATGGCCCGATACCGATAAAAAATCGACGTCACATTTTGAAACGTCGATCGGAATTTTTCCGACCGCCTGCACGGCGTCTGTGTGAAAAAGAACGTTCCTCTTACGGCAAATTTTCACGATATCTTCGATCGGAAAAATTACACCTGTTTCGTTGTTGGCCCACATGACCGAAACGATCGCGGTGTCGGGTCTGATCGCCGCTTCAAGCTCGGCCATTTCAAGCCGGCCGCTTTCATCCACGCCGACCTCGGTCACCTCAAAGCCGCGTTTGGCAAGCGTTTGGCACAAAACTCTTACCGCCGGATGCTCGACCGCGGTCGTGACGATGTGACGTTTTGCCGGCTGTGAAAGAAGGGCCGACATGATCGCCGTGTTGTCTCCCTCCGTTCCGCCGGAGTTGAAGATGATCTCCGACGAACGTTTTGCGCCGATAAGTTTCGCGCATTTTTCGCGAGCTTCATCGATGAATTTCGAGACCTGCCCGCCGAAGCTGTGCATGCTGGAAGGATTCCCCCACATTTCGGTGAGGAAAGGTTCCATTGCGTTGAGAACTTCCGGTGCAGGTTTTGTAGTCGCGTTGTTATCGAGGTATGCGTATTTCATACGGCCTTCACTTTCAGTTTTGGCGATAGATTTTCTTTTATTTTCTTTTCGATGAAATCTTTCATTGTCGAGGCGGCTCCAATGCAACCTTGGCACGCCCCCTTTAAACGGAGAGATACCGTGTTGTCGGAAAAATCGACCAGCTCTAGGTCTCCGCCGTCGCGTTGAAGCGTCGGTCTGATTCTTTCTGCGATGAACGCATCAATGCGTCTGATCTTTTCGATGTTTGTGAACGAGTCGAATTCGGTCGGCTTTGTCTCTTTTTCGGCCTCAATTTCAGCCTCTTCAAAGACCTTTTTGATGAGCTCTCTGATGTCATCGTGGCATTTGCCGCAGGCGCCGCCGGCCTTTGTGTAGTTGGTAACATCTTCGACGGTTGCGAGATGATTGACCTTGATGGCTTCGCGGATTTCGTGTTCGGTCACACCGAAGCACTGGCAGACGATCTTTCCTTCGAGCATTTTTTTCTGTTCGGGTTTGACGCCGCGATAGTAGGCGATCGCCGCTTCGAGGGCTTCGCGCCCCATGACGGAACAGTGCATTTTTGCTTCGGGCAGCCCGCCAAGGTAGTCGGCGATGTCCTTGTTCGTGATTTTTTCGGCCTCTTCGAGCGTCATGTTCTTAATGATCTCGGTGAGGGCGGAGCTTGACGCGATGGCCGAAGCGCACCCGAAGGTTTTGAACTTTACATCTTTGATGCGTTTGTTTTCGTCGAGCTTGAATGTCAGCTTTAAAGCGTCGCCGCAGGCCATTGAGCCGACCTCTCCGACGCCGTCGGGGTTTTCAACTTCGCCGACGTTTCTCGGGTTTAAAAAATGGTCTTTAACTTTTTCGGTATAATCCCACATAAAAACTCTCCTTATAAAAGCGTTTTAAGCAGAGGCGGCGTGTGGTGTTCGGTTTTTTTATCGACACACTCGCAGCACGTCGAGCTGCTTGACGATTTTGAGCATTTGCAGCAGTTCGCTTCGACTATTTTTGTCGCATCGTCGATCTCTTTTATTATGGCGGTGTATTTTTCTATCGAGGCTAAAAGTTCCGCCCGCTTTTTTCCCAAGAACTCTAGCAGGGCGGGGCTGGTCTCGCTCGCCTTGGCTCCGCTATGGCGCAAATGCAAAAGTGCGCCGATCTCTTCAAGCGGCATGCCGATCTCTTTCAAGGCAAGGATTGTTTGAATGCGTTCGAGTTGTGACGGAGAATAAAGCCTGAATCCTCCGACCGTTCTTTCGGTCGATATTAACCCCAGCTCTTCGTAGTATCGAACTGTCCTTGCGGAGATATTTAACCGCTTTGCGATATCTCCAATTTTGTACCCCTTGAGTTCCATGTCTAAGAGGGTAGTAAACCTTAACGTTAATGTCAAGGTCTGTTGTCAATTATTTGACCTTGGCTACCAATTCTTACCACATTGAGAAAAGGCGTATTTAGACGACATTGGTAAAACCTTTAAAAAACAAACTGTTAGCTTAAATATGTGAACTTTTTTTTGGCATGGCTTGTGCAGTTAAAGCGGGCGAGGGTTCGAGAGAAAAGTGGGGGAGATAAATTATGAAGACCGACCCAAAGAGACTTAAAGTCAGGTTCGAGCTCGATGCCGGAAAATCGGCCGGCGTCGAAAATGAGCCGAAACGACTTTCACCGCTGGAACAAATCAAACAGACAGGCGGAGTCGCTCATGCCGTTAAAAGCGGTCAAAAGCGTTCGCCCGACAGCATGCTGGCCGTCTATCGCGACAGGCTGACCTACACGTTCATTCTGGATAAGGAGGTTGCGTCGATCCATTTTGACAGATCGCGCCGTGAAATATTTTTCAAAGGGCACAATATCGCAAATATGGAGTTGAGTCCCCAGCAGATAGGCGCCCTGAAAGAATTGCAGGGCATTCTGGCCGAGGACGAGCAGGGAAAACTATTATTTAACGATTATGTAGCAACTTTGGGTCATCTGCTGACCGATAAGTCTAAATGAGGGCTGAACTCGGGCTGTGGCGGTGTATCCAAGGCGGCTTGCAACAGGTGATAAAATGAGCAGGGTCCAAAACAACATAAGACAGATAGCAAGAGAGACCCCTCAAACCCGCTCGGTTAGAGGCTCTGCGGGGGCTCCTGTTTCCGGAGAAGATGTCTATCTCGGCGAAAATACCGACACGGCAAAGGCCGTTTATGACCAGATGATAAGCGGAATTCGGGCAAGATGCGATTCGAACGGCTCGGTTTGTCTGGGCGAAGTTAACGTCGGCAAAATGGCGGTCCTCTATAAATTTCATCCGACCGTGCGCGCTCGGACCTACCTGCTGGGATTGCTCGAAAAAATTAACTCGATTTTAGATAACAAAGATGGTAGCCCTCACTTCGACCGTTTGAGAAGCACAGCCAGTGCCTGCCGCAGAGAGGTGGTCGATGCGCTTAAAGTCGCGCCTAGTGACGGCCGCCGCCTCGATTCTGGTAATATCGATTCTGTTCGTTAGTCATTTTTCGCGGCCGTCCAAATCGCAAAACGAAATAGCGGGTTTCATTGAGGCCTTTGGCCTTTCTACGCGCAAGTGTGTCGGCGTGGTCGGCAGAGTTTCGCCCGATAAGGCCGAGGTTGATCTTCGCGGCTGCTATGAGCGCGGTAGGTTCGTCGAGCTGCGCGGGAAAATCCTGCTGACCGTAAGAACCGGCGTAAAGCTTATGCCGTCGGACGAAATTTCCTTCATTTCACGAATAAAAAAACCGCGTGATTTTAAAAACGAAGGAGTTTTTTCGTACAGCCGCTATCTTGCGTCCCGCGGAATTTCCGCGATCGCGTTCGTGGGAGACATTTCAAAGATCGAAGTGAACAAAGTTTCGTCCGAACATAAGCTGCTTCGTTTGGCCGAAATGTTGCGCCTGCAGATTGCGTCCTCCTTTGCTTCGGTTAAAGAAGACGCGCTTTACGGGCTCTCGCTTGCTTTGACCATCGGCGACGACGGACATGTGCCGGAAGAAGTTGACGACGCTTTTCGCAGCTCGGGGCTCGCCCATCTTTTGGTTATTTCGGGCCTCAACGTTGCTTTTGTGGCGATGGCGATATTTTTTCTTCTCTGGCGGGCGGCCGCTTGTCTGCCGCGGCTTGCAGAGCGTTTTGATCTGCGCCGGCCCAGCGCTTTTTTTACGATCTTTATCGTATGGCTCTATGCGTTTGTTGCGGGGCTTGACGTTTCGGTCGTTCGCGCCGCGATAATGGCAAGCGTTTTTTTGGCAGGTATCGCTTTTGGCAGAAAACCCGACACCGTCAATTCCCTGTCGGTCGCGGCAATTATTATTTTGTTGCGCGAGCCGATGGCGATTTACGATATTTCGTTCCAGCTTTCGTTCGTTGCGGTTTTGTCGATGGCTCTTTGGTACAAACCCCTTGTAAAATTCTTTGCGATCGAACGGCTGCATCGTGTTTTACGATATTTTGCCGAGGCATCGCTTGCGACCCTTTCGGCGACTATGGGGGTGACGCCTCTTATTTTGTATTCTTTTAAGCAGGCTTCTCTTCTTGGATTCTTTGCGAATCTCTTTGCCGTGCCTTACGCCGGCGCAATAATCACTCCTTTAAGCCTTGTCAGCCTGTCGATCGGCGGAGTCGCCCCCGAGGCTTTGGGCCGGCTTCAAGAATTTTTTGCTTGGAGTTTGTTGCCGCTGTTAAAGATCGCGCAGCTGTTCGCGCTTGCCGAAGCAAGGATCGACTTCCATTTTAGCCCGACCTTGTTTTCGGTCGTGTCGGCTTACGTTCTTATGGCCGGAGTTCTGTTTCTTGGGAATAAAAAACGGGCTTTCATTTTTGGCTCTTTCATTGCGGTCGCCGTGGCCGTCGATATTTTTGCCCAGCACGGTTATTTTGAAGGGCGAAAACTCAAAGTTACGTTCATTGATGTCGGACAGGGCTCTTCGACTCTTGTTGAAACTCCCGATGGTAGAAAAATCTTGATAGACGGCGGAGGGGTCGTCGGCTCGACCTTCGACATAGGCAAAAATGTGATAGCTCCGTTTTTATGGAGGCGCGGAATTTATCGCCTCGATGAGGTGGTGCTGACGCACGCGCATCCCGACCATTATTTGGGGCTGCAAAGTGTGATCGAAAAATTCGCTCCGCAACGATTTATCTGGAACGGGATCTATCCCGCCGAAGGTGAAGATAAGGTTTTTGGCGAATTCATGTCGAGAGTCGAATCTAGCGGTGCGGCAATTCAAGTTGCAGAAGGTGTTGGAGCGATGCCCGACGCGAGCGATCTTAACGAGGCGTCGCTTGTTTTGCGTTTCGATTTCGGCAAAACGGGTTTTCTTGCGACCGGCGACATAGGCTTTGCGCGCGAAGATTTTTTAGTTCGCGGCGGTCATTTGCGGCGCGTTGATCTGATAAGCGCACCTCATCACGGTTCGGCGAAGTCGGGCGGTCGGGAATTTTTAAAGGCTCTCTCTCCGCAGTTCGGCGTGGTGCAGGCGGGTGAGGGGAACGTTTACGGTTTTCCAAAAAAAGAGGCGCTTTCAAGGCTTGAACAGGCGGGGGCGAAAGTTTTTCGCACCGATATCGACGGCGCCGTGACGTTCGTCTCCGACGGCGAAAAGTTCGAAGTAGAAAAGTTTATCGATTAATTCAGTTAGGTCTGTTGAGTCGGTTATTTCAGTTAATTCTGTTAACGGACTAAACGGAACTAACCGAACTAACTGAATTAACCTTTTTTCGTGTCATTCCGGACGTAGATTCGGAATCCCCCGCACCAACTTTGTCACCCCCGAGGTAGTAATCGGGGACCTCGTTTACATCTATTGTGTCTTTGCGAGTCCAAAGGACGAAGCAATCCCCCTACCACCTCAGATAACTAATTTTCGAGACTAAGGAATCGAGCGACGCTGATTTTCTATGGCATTTGCGTACCTGCTTGACGGCCCGAACTCGCCTCAAAAAAACATGTTAATTTTCTCACAAAAGTTTTTTGAGGCTTCGGACAGCGGGCCGTCATCGCGTATTAAAAGTCTCATCAAAGTTTTACGCGAACGCATTGGACGCAAAGCCAAGAAAATCTAGCTGCTCGAATCGAAAATTAATTATCTGAGGTGAAAGGGTGATGGTTCATTCAGTTAGATCGGTTGAGTCGGTTATTTCGGTTAGTTCCGCTAACAGAACTAACGGGCTTAACCGACCAAACAGACTTAACGGGCCAAACCGACCTAACCGTTTTAGACAAGATTTTGACACCTTTCTCGATTTGAGCTTGCCAAAGTACGGATGGTTGTATAAAATCGCGTCGGTTTTTTAGCAATTTCAAATAGTTAGCTACTTAAAATTCAACCAATCGCCGTCGCATAAACGGCACGCTAATTGCACCTGTTAAGGCCGGAAGAGCCCCTCTTCCCTTGGAGGTTTTTATGAAAAGAAAATCACGAAATATAATTGTGGCGTTTTTGGCAGTAGGATTTTTAGCTGCCATAACTTTTGGCAAGGCCTATGCTTATCCGATTGAACCGTTAGTTCCCCTAATTCCTGAGGTCCCCGATTTTTCTAGTGAGGCGTTGCCGGTTAAGTTTTCTAGCCCTTATACTTTGCAATTGCAGGGCGGTGATGTTGTTTATGTTAACGACGTTGGAGTGTTCGATCATCCGGCTGTGTCGGGTGAAAAAAACTTTGCCTCTGCATCGAGTAAAATTTATTTTAGTGATGTTAAGGGGGATTTGTACGCGCAGGATTATTTTGCGATTCCGGGCTATGTAACTGAAATGAATGATCGTCTCTTATGTCTTTCAGACAGCTTGTTCATTGCAGCTGCTTTAAGAACTCCGTTTGAGCCTCTTGGTGCATCTTTTGGCGATATCGATAAGGCCATTGGAGCATGGGCGCTTGGGTTATGTAAATCTGGTTCTAAAGATGGTTCTGAAATGAAAACCGCCGAGCTTTCCCTTGCCGATGTTCGCATGGAAGGTGACAAGGTTATCAATAACGCTAAATGGGCCGATTCTCCGTATGCAGGGGGCGGGGCACCAATCGCACTTACCGCCCACGATGCAACGCCGGTTTTTGTAAAGGATAAATTTAACGGCGTGGTGGCACTTTTTTACATGCCACAGCCTGAAGCAACTGAAGTGGTGTCTTACAAGAATCCACTTAAACCGCATCTGGCATATTACAAGCCAGATGACGATGGCGAGTTGAAACTTTCGACTTTTATTTCGCCGATTTCGAGTTCGGCTTTTGCCGTTAATAAACTAGTTTCCTGTAAATTTGTGGCTGATGATGAAAAAAACTATTTATCTCCATTTGAAATGCTAGGAACCGACCTATCGGGTTGCTTGCCTGAAATTTACCCAACCGACATTGCCGCCGTCGATTTTAATGGTGATGGTATTGATGACATTGTGACGGTCAATAGAGGCTCTTTTCGGAATCCAGTAGAACAACAAAAATTATATTCGTTTGCGAATGTATATATTGGAACAGGTTTATCGGATCCTAAGATCGCATTTAAATATGCCGGTCAGATATTTATTGGGAACGAGCCTTATCAAGTCGTTCCAACATTAGATAAACGCGCAGCACTTGTTTCTACGGCTGATGGCGTTTACAAAGTTACCTATACTAATGGTGTTTTGGCCAGCGCGCTAATAATAAAAAACAAGATGCTTTACGATTACCGCCCGTACCAGATTGCCGAGATTGATAACGGATATAAATGTAAAGCAATTGCTGTGACCAATGCAAAGATGACTAAGGGTAAAGCGCCAGCTATTGAATTCAAACCGACGTTTCATTATTATAAGGGGGCCGAAAAAGATGGCGTCTGTGAGTATTCGCAAATCTTTTATTATCCTCTTACTGATGATGTTGAAATTTTGAAAACAAAGCCTAACATGGTTTCAACTCTAGTGTTTGCACCCGCGATAAGTGGGCGCTCCGCCGCCAGTTTGTGGGTAGGTGATCAGCGGATTGATAATGGTAAGGTCTATGCGTATCGCTTTCAAATAGGAGATGATGGCTTGGCCGATTGGTTCTCCAGAACAAAATATAATGTCTCCAGTAATCTTACTTATCAAGATGACCAAAACTACCCAAGCGATAACAAAGGCAAATGCGGTGTCAAACAGCAGCGCGTAGATAAATATGGAAACATTATCAGCGTGATCGGCTGCCCCGCGGTATTTTTAGATGAGGTGATTTCTTTTGGAGAGCCTGCAATTTCAAAGGAAGTTTGCCCGAATGAGATAGCATGTCCAGATGCCGGCGAGCTTGAATGCACAGACATCAAAAATGAAAAAGGGGAGGTAATTGGTCAAAATTGTGAATCTGATATCGGTCCATGCAACATTATTCATGGGGAAAAATGTATAAAGAAAACAATTTTTCCGCAATTCGGCAGCTTTGGCGAAGTCACCACAATGATCAACAAGGTGCCCGCATGTTCATGCGACAATTATAAAGAACTCGACTACTGTTCAGCCCAGCTTTTTAACGAAACTGCGTGCAATGTCGCCAAAACAAAATGTAATTGCGACAACTATCAGGCGAACACAAGGCTGTGCGGCGCGTTTGACGCCTCGACATGTCCAAAGATACTCCCTCCTTGCACGTGCGGAATGCGCGTGATTGATCCGAACAAGTGCGATGTAACTCCTCTGGGCACATACTATCCACGTTTGGGTAAAT
>CAZYHS010000010.1:0-21342 GCA_964647545.1 uncultured Pseudomonadota bacterium
CCTTTTGACCACACCCGGATTTGTAAAGCAGGAGACCAGCCGTTTGCTGAGCAAAATAGGCGGCAGGCGGGGGCACATCATTAATCTTGGCCACGGCATTTTGCAGACCTCGCTTCCGGAATGTGTCGAGGCGATGGTCGATACGGTCATTCATGGCGGAAAATAAAATCATAGTCCAAAACGGGGGAGCTTCCGTCGAAATTCCGGTCGAGCTTCTTTTGAAATACGACCGGCAGGTGCCAAGATATACAAGCTATCCCACGGCCCCCGTCTGGAGAGAATTTTCAGCGCAAGATTTTTCCGCTGCGATTTCTGCTCTCACCCCTTCAGCAAAATTGTCTTTATATCTTCACATCCCTTTTTGCGAAGAGCGCTGCGCTTTTTGCGGCTGCTCCACCATCGCCACCCGAAAAAAAAGCGCGGCTCGCGATTATCTTCGGGCTCTACTGGCCGAAATTGAGCTGGTAGCCAAAACGCCCTGCTTAGCCGAGGTCGAATCTATCCATTTTGGCGGCGGCACACCGACCTTTCTTTCGGTAGAGGCGCTTTCGGAGATTTTGCGACAGATCGCAAAACACTTTCGAGGCAAACCCTCCGAAATATCTATCGAGCTCGATCCGCGAAGGGTTTCCGTAGCCGACGTTGTCGAGCTCGGGCGGCTTGGATTTACAAGGGCAAGCTTTGGAGTGCAGGATTTGGACGAAAACGTGGGCGGCACCATCGGGCGCGTTTGCACTTATGAAAAGCTTGCGAGGCTGGTAGATGCGGCGAGAGGGACTTCGTTTCGCGGCGTAAATATCGACCTTGTTTACGGTTTGCCGGCTCAAAGCAGCGAAAGCTTTTCCAAAACCGCCGACAAAATTTTGTCGATTTCTCCCGATCGTGTCGCCTGCTTTAATTTCGCCTATCTCCCCGGTCTATTGCCTCATCAAAGGAAGCTTGACCCGTCTGTGATGCCTATGGGGCCGGAAAAATTTAAAATATTCGTAGCGGCGATGGAGCGATTTACCTGCGGCGGGTTCAATCTTATCGGGCTGGACCATTTTGCAAAAAGCACCGACGAGCTCTATCTCGCTGTGCGCAACGGAGAGCTCACGCGGAATTTTCAGGGCTATGTTCCTCATCGCGGCGTTCATTTAATAGGGCTCGGCCTGACTTCTATCAGCGAACTTCATGGCTGCTTTGCTCAAAACACAAAGAAGCTCGCCCAATATTATCGCTGTCTCTCGTCGGGGTCTCAGGCCACGGTGAGAGGGATGAAGCTCTCGGCAGATGATTTACTTAGACAGAAGCAGATCGCCGACATCATGTGCTTAGGCCGCTGCAATTTGTACGGTCGCGGCGATTTTAGCGAGCTTGAAAATGACGGGTTGATCGACGTCTCCGGTGATATTTTGAAATTAACCGAGCTCGGAAGATTTTTTGCTAGAAATGTGGCGGCCGCCTTCGACGGCTATCTAAACTGCGGCGCGTCATTTTCCCGGTCGGTTTGAGAAGGGGAGGTTTTATGAAGGGTGTTGTCCTAGTTAATTTCGGAGGGCCCGCTGTTCTTGAGGATCTTGAGCCTTTTCTCGTTTCGATTTTTAAGGTTCATCTTCCAAAACCGCTTAAACCGCTGGCGGCATTTTTTGCCGCAAGGCGGGTGAATCATTCGCGCGGGCTTTATGAAAAGATCGGCTCCTCTTCACCTGTCGTGCCGTCCACCGCAAAGCTTGCCTCTTCAATACAGGCGAAAATGCCCGACTATTTTGTGACCTACGGTATGGAGCATGGCGTTCCTTCAATCGCTGACGCCGAGGCCGAGGCTTTAAATGCAGGTTGCGAGAAGCCCGTTCTTTTGCCGCTCTATCCGCTTGACGACGAAGAGTTCTGTCTTCACCCAGATTTTATCGAGCTGATGCGCAGGCTTACCAAAGAGGCCATCAAAAAATGCGGCTCAAAGATGTCGAGCATTCACCTTGTTTTTTCCGCTCATTCGCTCCCTCTTTTCGGTTCCGGCGCGCGCGCGAACAGATACAAACGCGCGGTGGAGAAACTTGCAGAACTTATTTCGGCTTCATTTGTCGGCTGCACCGGTCACGTGGCTTATCAAAGCAGGATGAGCCGTTTTTTCTGGCTGGGGCCTTCGACCGACGAAGTTATAAAAAACATCGCCGCCAACGACAAAGCGGGAGATGCCTCGGTAGTGATAGTCCCGCTAGGCTTTATTTGTGAAAATCTGGAGACTCTTTACGAGATAGATCAGGTCTATCTTCCGCTTGCCGCATCCCTTTTTCACGGGCGGGCCGTGAGAGCCATGTTGCCGGAGAGCGCTCCCGAACTAATTGACTTGCTTGTCAAACTGGCTACAAATAGGAGTTAGAGCAAACTATGGACCAGCGGCAAAAAAATATTGCGATTGTCGGCGCCGGCATCGCCGGACTTACGGTCGCGTGGCGGCTTAAACGAGCGGGGTGCAACGTTACCGTCTTTGAACAGTCCGGATATTCCGGGGGTTGCATAAAAAGCGTGTGCGAGAACGGTTACCTGCTTGAGATGGGCCCCAATACTATTTTGAATTCAAGCGATGCGTTGTGGAGTTTGGCCGGCGAACTCGGAATTTTGCCTTCGCGGGTTTCGGCTTCAAAAGAGGTCGGCTCGCGGCGATTCATTTATAAAGATGGGAAGCTAATAGAAGTGCCATCCGGCCCGAAGATACTTTTTTCTCCGGTCCTCTCTTTGGGCGGTCGGCTGCGTCTTCTTAAGGAACCTTTCATCCCGAAACGTAACGACGAGTCCGAAGAATCGCTGGCGGCATTTGTCAGTCGTAGGCTGGGGCGCGAGGTTCTAAGAAATCTTGTCACTCCGTTTGTCTCGGGAATTTACGCCGGCGACCCCGAGAGGCTCTGCTTAAAATCTGTCTTTCCCAAGCTCTTCGAGATCGAAAGAGACTACGGCGGAATATTCAAAGGGATGAAAGGGCTTAAAGGCGAAATAAAATCGAGCGGGCTCTCTTCGTTCGAAGGCGGAATGGCTTGCATCATCAGGGCTTTGGAGCGGGACCTTGCGGGGTCGCTCGAAAAGAACGTCAAAGTGAAAGATATTCGCCGGATTGAAAACGGCTATTCGCTTCTTTGTGAAAGAACCGGCGGCAAAAAAGAGGAAGAGAATGTTTATGACGGTGTTGTTGTTGCCTGCCAGTCGTTTGCGGCGGCGAAATTGCTCGAAAAATTAGACGTCGGAATTTCGCGTCTCCTAAGAAAGATCGAATACGCTCCAATTGTCGTCGCTCACCTTGGCTATAAGAAAGAGAACGTCTCTCACGAGCTTCAAGGTTTTGGATATCTTGTGCCGCGAGGCGAAAACGTAAGGCAGCTTGGCGCGTTATGGTCGAGCTCGCTTTTTTCGGGCCGCGCCCCCAAAGATAGAATTTTGCTTACTAATTTTATAGGCGGCGCGCTTGACATGGAGGCGGTCGATCTTACCGATGACGACATTTTAAAACAGCTTTACGCCGACCTTTCGAAAACCCTTAAAATTGAACGACCTCCCGAGTTTGTGTCGATAACCCGCTATGCTCACGCCATTCCGCAGTTCAATCTCGGATATTTTGGAACTATCAGAGAGATTCGCCAGCGGTTGAGTTCTTTTCACGGCTTGCACATTGCGGGGAGTTACGCCGGCGCGGTTTCGGTCGCAGGGACGGTCGAACATGCACAGAGCGTCGCCGCTAATATTTTGAATGAATGAACGGAGAAAAATATGAACTGCCCGAAAATTTTACTTTTGCTGGTCTTGGCCCTATTTGCCTCGTGCACCGGCACGACCGACGAAGATTCCTATAAATACACGGTGACTTCCGAGTATCGAGTTATGGGGAGAATTGAGTGCGATACCTGCAAAGCCGAAGACCAGATGATGATCGACATCACAAAACCCGACGACGAGTCGTACACTTACATCGGGCTTCCGCCGTTTCGCGATTTTGGCAACGGGGAATTTGCGGTGGATGCCGATTTATACCCCGGATCGACCGTCAGGGTCTTTGCTTCGATCGGCGGCGGGCTGCATGTGACCAAGGACGTTTCGGTCCCCGACTCTTCTACGCGGGTTATCAACGTTGTTTTGAAGGTCGAATAGATGAATTGGAAAACGACCGGCAAGCTTCGTGAGATTTCGGCGGAAGAGGTCGGCGCTGTCTCCAAAGATTGGGGCGGGCGCATTTCTTGCGCACTTATCTATCCGAACACCTACTTTGTCGGGATGTCTAATCTTGGGGTCCATCATTTCTACAGACTGGCCAACAGGGCGCAAAACATTGTTTGCGAGCGCGCGTTTTTACCCGATTTGTCCGAGCTTAAGATGTTCAAACGTGAAGGGCTTGCCGTTGCGAGCATCGAAAGTCAGCGTTCTTTGCACGAATTTGACCTGCTCGCTTTTACGCTCCCCTTCGAAAACGACGTAAAAAATATTAGAACCATCCTTGAGCTGTCTAAAATTCCGCTTTCAAAAGAGGAGCGTTCGCGCGGAAGATTTCCGAAGCTCGCTATAGGCGGCGCCGCGGTCGTGCTTAATAAAGATGTGTTCGACGAGGTCTTTGACGTTGTCTCCACCGGCTACGTCGAAAGCGGGCTTAAACAGGTGTTCGATGGATTCGACACGGGTGACGGTCTCCCCGACGGCGGAATCGAAATTGCCAGAAACGCGGTTTGGTCAAGCGACACCGAGTTCGGGTCGATGCATCTGGTTGAAGTTCAGAGAGGTTGTCCGAACCATTGTCTGTTTTGCGCCGCGCCTGTCGTTTACCGGCCGTTCAAAGAATTTTCGTTCGACGAAATAAAAGCGGCTATTTGTGAAGGGCTTCCCCACAGAAAAAAGATCGGACTTGTCGGCGGCGACGTCATCGGTCATCCCGATTTTGAAAAGATAGCCTGCTTTATACACGAAAGCAAAGCGACCTTTTCGTCTTCATCGATAAGAGCCGACAGAGTTACGCAAAAAATCGCCGAGCTATTCGCCGAAAGCGGTTATAAAACCGTAACGCTGGCTCCCGAAGCCGGCAACGAATCGCTTCGCAAGAAGATCGGCAAAAAAATATCGGACGATTCTTTTTTTGCGGCGCGCTCTCATTTTGTAAAGTGCGGCATCAACGCATTTAAATTATATTTTATGATAGGGCTTCCTGACGAAACCGAAAAAGATATTTTATCGATCGCCGAATTTGTAAAAAATTTCAAAGCAAAGGGGCTTTCAAGGCTCTCTGTAACGGTCAACCCGTTCGTTCCTAAAAGCCTGACTCCGTTCAAAGACAAAGCGTTCGGACCGGCCGCTCTTTTAAAAGAACGTTCGAAGCAATTGAAGGAGCTTTTTTCCAAGATCGGCGGAGTTGAGGCGCGGTTCGAGCCGGTTAGCGCGGCCGAGTCGCAGCGTCATGTGTTTTTATAGAGGTTTTGCCGGTTGACGCATAAATAGAGCGAGTGCTACTTACGGTGAGCTAAGAGGTAAAATGAAGCTCGATATCAAAAAAATATTATTTGTCCTTACGGCGGCGTTTTTACTTCCGTGTTTTGCGTTTGCCAAAGGGGAACATCACAAGCGTCGGCCTATTCAGAAGTTTTTTTATAAAACATCCGGAGAGGCCCTCAAAATAAACGACGTTTATGTGATTTTGTTCATTCTTGACGGAACGCCGCGCGCTTTTCTTGAAAAACTCATCGAGTCCGGCGAGCTCCCCAACCTAAAAAAACATTTTTACGACGGCGGAGCTCATTTTGAGAACGTTGTTACGACTTTTCCATCTGCGTCGGCCCCCGCTTATCAGGCTTTTATTACCGGACTTTTTGCCGGACATTCCGGAATAACCTATCTTCAATGGTTCGATCGCGAGCTCAGGCAAGAGGTCGATTATCTCGGCCTCGATTTCATGCGGGTCAACGGCGACATGTGGAATTACTATGCGATGCTCGATCCGGAAGTTGATGGAATTGACCATCCAGTCACGCTGTTTGACAAATTGCATGGCCACAGCAGCGCAAGCGTCTATTCCGAAATATCGAGAGGGGCAAGGTCGTCCAGCCCCATTTTGCCCGTCGCCGCAATGTGGTCGGCCTTTGTCACAGGACGTTATGAGATGCTCGACGCCCGCGCGATGGATCGGGTTGAAAGATTGTTCAGGCAGCCGCTTGGTCTTTTGCCCAGATTTACGCTGGTCGGTTTGTACGGCTCGGACGTTTCCCAGCATAAAGAGGGGACTGCCGACGAAAACACAAAGTTTGTTCTGCAGGAGTTCGACGCAAGGTTCGCCAAATTTCTTGAGCATCTGAAGAATCGCAAATTGCTCGACAAAACTTACATTGTGGTGGTTGCCGATCACGGGATGCACGATGTTTCTGACGAAGTTAACGTCGCTCCTCTGCTGGAGGATGCCGGCTTTAAGATTAAAAAGACCGGCTTAAAAAAGGAGAAGGCCGACATCTTTCTCAGCGAACGCGGCGTATCGAGCGCCCACTTGTATTTTTTAGATGAAAATCTAAGCCGTCGCGAAGAGGCAATTGAGCTGCTAAGGCGCGACCCGAAGATAAGCTTGGTTATTTCAAGGGACGGTGGAGAAGTCGTTCACGTCTATTCGGCCGATTGTGAGGCGGTGGTTTTGAAGGCGAATGTCGGCGGCCGGTTTTTCTACGGCTATCGTCCGAAAAGCTGTGACCCTCTTGGCTATTGCGGGGTGAAAAAGTCGGCCCATCTTTGCGGCGGGAGGTTGCACGACGATCGCTCATGGTTAAACGCAACTCACGATTCTAAATATCCCGACGGAGTAGTACAGCTCGGTCAGCTTTTTGACGACGATCGTGCGGGAGATATTTTTCTAACAAGCGACAGGTCGGGTTTTTATAAAACAAAGGTCGCGACGCACGGTTCATTGCTAAAAGAAGACATAAACGTTCCGGTCTATATGATGGGGCCGAAAGTTCCGGTCGGCAAATTCGGCCCGATTCGAACCGTTGATATTCACGCCCAGATGTTGGACTGGTTCGGGCTCCCCGACGAAGTGCATCAAGACGGCAAAAAAATATGGAGCTCAGAAAACGTTTCGGAACAAAGTCCTCTAAGACTTGCCCGCGCCGAATCGTTCCTTTTTGGGCGAGCGGGATCATTGAAGTCGTCCAACCCCGACAGAGAGGCCGCAGAATTTAAAAAATTTATTGCGCATGAGGGGCTGGGTTCCTTTCTATCGGGGAGAGAGTTCGGCGAGCTCTACGACAAAGAGGCGTGGAGGCGTTCGGCGCAGGTCAAAAAATTCCAACGCATTTTAAAAAATATGAAGCGGAGCGATTTGGCCTATTTTGTCATTGAAAGCGAGCTGAAAATAGCCCAATTGTCGGTTCGCAGGCTCGACGACCTTAAACAGCTTGTTGCGCTAACCGCCAGAAAAGGCTAAAAACATCGGCTATGTTGCATTTTTTAACAGATAGAAATTCTAAGTTCGTCAAGCTGGTTGAATTTGCCGGCGTGATACTTTTTTGTTGTGTTGTGATTTTTAAAAAAGGCCCGCACGCAGCTGCTTATGCGCCGTCTCTCGCAATTTTTTTCGGGCTCTATCTTGCGATAAGATTTTGCGCGACGTGGAACTGGTATCGTAAGTTTGTTTTGCCAAAGCCGGTTAATGAATTTGGAATTCGTGTCCATCTTCGAAAGACCCTTGTGACTACCGCCTACCTGCTGCTCATTGTA
The DNA here is from genome assembly GCA_964647545.1 of uncultured Pseudomonadota bacterium. GTDB lineage: Bacteria > UBA10199 > UBA10199 > 1-14-0-20-49-13 > CAZYHS01. The sequence goes on from CAZYHS010000010.1 coordinate 7,711, forward strand.
AGCGGGTTGTTGCTTGTTGGAGTCGGAGTTTGGGCGACTTGGGTCGCATCGTTGATTTATGTCGGCGCTCTTTACGTCAATTTGACTCTTATTTACATGCATTTAAGGGACAATGATTCGACTCCGCCCAATTTTTTTAGCAAATCTTTTGTCAGCGATATCGAAGCTCTCGAAGAGGACCGGTTGAAAAACTTCTTTCCCAAACCGAAAGATTTAGTATAAGTTTTGTCATCTCCGCGGATGTAAGCGGGGACCTCGTGAAATTAACTGGATTCCCACCTTCCCTCCAAACTACCGACGGGCAAGCGCGGGAATGACGTGAACTGTGACCAAAAATCGAGATCCGTTTCAAAACATTAAATTAAACCCGAAGCTCGAGGCGACCCTCAAAAAGGGGATTTTTAGGGTTGGCACTTTCCTTGAGGGGGCAATTCAAAAGGCGGAAAATTTTGCCGCCAAGATCAAAGGTTCAACAACCGAGGCGAGCCCAATTCTTTCACTTGAGGGGCAATTATCGATCCCAAAGTTGAAAGAATTAATAGTTTTTTCGTCGGATAGAGTTGCGCTTTCCATCGTGCCTTCGCTTGTTGACAAGACGGCGCTCGAGCTTCGCGAGGGGCAGGCTTCGGTTTCGTTAAGTTTTAAAGAGAAGGGGGCGTCGATAGCTGTTCATGTCGATATAGGAGGCGGGGCCGGAACCTACGGCAAATCTCAGCAGGGCGTCTCTTCCGTGCGCGGCGTACCGTCTAACTTGCCGTTTGAAAATGGATTTTTCGATTTTATCGCCGCTAATCTTGCCACTTCAAATCAAGGCGAGCTCTCCGCTGCATTTCGTGAGTTAGCTAGGCTGCTTTCAATTTCGGGCGAAATGCTCATTACCGATTTTCATCCGTTTGGAATGTATGCCAAGCGGGGCCAAAATCGGCTAAAACCCCCCGAAGCTAGCGCAAAAGGTGTCGAAGATTACGTAAAAATGCTCAAAAGCTACGGGCTAAAGGTGATTAACCTGCGCGAATCTTTCATCGACGATAGCGTCAGGTCATTTTTTCAAACCGAAGAAGAGAAGGCCGCTTTCCGCATTGTGAAAGAAACGCCGCTTCTTTTGCACATTTTTGTCAAAAAAGGGGCATAAACTATGGATTTTGACACAAAAGCCGACGAACTTTACCTAGATTTTAACGAACCTGCCAAAGAGGTCGGTCCGGTTTTGAATGTCGTGCAGACCGGCAAGCTTCTTTATGTTAGCGGGGCTCTGCCGTTTAAAGAGGCACGTTTGAGTCACAAAGGTCGCGTTGGAATTGAAGTTACGACCGACTCGGCACGTCTTGCCGCTCACGCCGCATGTTTACAAGCGCTTGGATTTATTAGGAAATATTTAGACGGCAGTCTTAACAAAGTTAAAAAAGTCGTGATGCTGCGAGGTTATGTCGCCAGCGCCTCCGAATTTCACGAGCAGGGAAAAGTTTTGGACGGGGCAAGCCAGCTTTTGGTCGAACTATTTGGTCCTGTTGCTGGAAAGCATGCGCGGGTTGCTGTCGGCGTTAACGTTTTGCCAAGTAACGCCCCTGTGATGATCGAATTGGTTATCGAGATTAAATAACACTCTCACGGTTATGCACGGTCATTCACGGTCATTGCGAGTGAAGCGAAGCAATCCCCCTCACAAATGAATTTAGCAGATACCACGCTACAGTGCCGCTAGCCTCTTAGCATGTGCTCGATTTTACGAACTAAGTGATTGATATGAAAGGGTTTTGAGACATATTCGTCGGCCCCTTTTTCCAGCCCGTCAATTCTGTCGGCCTGCGCATCTTTTGCCGACAGTATCATTATTAAGATGTCGCTTGTTGCCGGATCTGATTTAATTTTGTTGCAAACTTCAATGCCCGAAATTTTTGGCATCATTATATCAAGAATAATTAGGCGCGGTTTTTCTTTTGCAATCGCAGCAAAGGCCTCGTCGGCAGAGTAGGCCGACCTGACCGAATAACTCTCCGGCGGGAGCATTTTTGTGATCAATTTATGGATCTGAGGGTCGTCATCGACTATCAGGACTTCATTTTTTTTTATATTTTTTTGCATAAAAATATTACCTAAGTATGCGTATTTCTTATATGAATTTAGGTGTGTTGGCAAGTATTTCTTGACACATGTTGGAGCTTCCTTTATAACCGGCCTTACCTAAAGCAAAGTCTTCAAGTAGTTCTTTAGGGGGAGATCTTTAACACAGCAGAATTGCCCGAATGTTTCGGGCGGTTTAATTTAAACAAACCGCGGTAAACCGGCTTGGGAAGGGGGTGCGTCTCTCCAAAAGGCCACGTCGCGGGAAGCAGTACAAAAAAACAATTAAAGGAGAGGAATATCATGAAAAAATTAGTACTCGCATTCGTTGCAGTCGCGGCATTGGCGCTCGCGCTCAACGCAAACGCAGAAGAAAAATATGTTGCAGGTGGTTTTGAAGCCAGCGGCCACGTCAATACCGCAATCGGTTTTGACTACATTGGCAAAGATTCAGCAAACGCAGGCGGTTCGGCAGCCCTTACACGTGACAACTGGTTCAACCAGAAGTACTACGATAAGGCTAAGAACTTCGGCTTCATGCTGGACGAAGTTGAACTCGACGTCTCCAAGACCTTCGGTGAAAACATCAAGGCTCGCGTTGACCTCGATTTCGGTGACAGATCAATCGGTTCGGCCATCAACGGCATCGCAATCGAACAGGCTTATGTCACAGCTAACATTCCTGCCGGCAACGGTATCGAATTGTTGGTCGGTCGTTTTAACGCCCCGATCGGTTATGAATCAGTTGACAGAAATGACAACAACACCATCACCCGCTCGATGCTCTACAACTTCAACCTCCGCCCGAGAACGGCTACCGGTATGAAGGTGTACTATGCTTTCTCCGATATGGTTGACTGGCACCTGTATGCCGTCAATACGCTCATCGAGAACTATGACGGTGCAGCGGTCGGCGCAGCGGTTGCTCAGAAGTCATTCACGAACAACAAGAGCATGATGCCGTCGTTCGGTACCCGCGTCGGTCTGACATGGGGCGAAGAAGGCACAGAGAGCACAGTTGGTCTTAGCGCAGCAATGGGCCCGGAATACAAGAACAAAGCAGCCGGAACCAGCAAGATCGGCCGTATGTCATGGTTGGTTGACCTTGATTGGAATATCTACGCAACCGAAGCTTTCGTAATCGGCGGCGAAGGTCTCTTCCGTCTTGACGACAAAGCCAAAGGCGCAGCCGGCAAATCAGCTAAGTACTTCGGTGGTATCTTGGATCTCAACTACGCCTTCAGCGATGTTTGGGACGGAACACTTAAGTATTCGCTCCTGTGGCAGAACAACGTTAATAACACCACAACGTTGGCTTCAACAATGGTAGGCTTCGGATATGCTCCGCAGACGACGGTTGGTACAACCTACAAAGCCCTCTTCAACGAGATCAGCTTGGCTGGTGGATATCAGATCGCAGACGGCGCGAAGCTCAAAGCAGAATATCGCCTTGACTATACGAAGTACAGCAAGGAGCCGAAGAACATGAGCCACACAGTGCTCGCAGCGTTTGAATACGCGTTCTAATTCGAAGTTGAGTTAGAAGTTAGCTAAGTAGCTCAAGAGGCCCCGTTGATGAAAATCAGCGGGGCCTTTTTTTATGCTGGCAACTTTGTTGACAATCTTTTTGGGCACAAGTAAAAGACCAAAACTATGCATTCAATTTGGGTAACGCTTGGTCCGATCGTGGTTATTAACTCGATCCTTTTAATCTATCTTCTGATATTTGCTTTCACCAGAAGCAAATGGCCTGTGCCGGATGAGGTTAAATCTCGCCCAAGCTCAAGCATGCTCGGACCCTTTTTTAAAGAATGGTGGTATTGGATCACAACGCCCATCGCGCGGCTTCTCATCGCCCTCAGATTTTCCCCAAACATCATTACTTTCATTGGTTTTGCGATTTCTCTCGGCTCCGCATATCTTTTTGCCGAAGGCCTTTTTGGCTATGCCGGTTGGGTGATGATATTCGGCGCGACTTTCGACATGTTTGACGGAAAAGTTGCGCGCATGACGGGCAAAACCAGCCGCAGTGGCGCCTATTACGATTCTGTGATGGATCGATTCGGCGAAGGGGCGGTGATGCTAGGGCTCGCCATTCACTTTCGCTATGATTGGGCGCTCTATTTTGTCATTATCGGATTGATCGGTTCGATGCTTGTCAGCTACACCCGTGCGAGAGGTGAAGGCGTTGGAGTTGTCTGCAAAAAAGGCTGGATGCAACGCCCCGAACGTATCGCCTACCTCGGTGTCGCCTCAATTTTTCAGCCGATCGCCGACTATTTTATGCGCAACACAAGCCTTTCGGATTTCCCAGTACTTGTCCTTGCGGCTGTCGTCATAATCGGCGTCATGACAATTGTTACTTCGATTTATCGCATGCTCTTCATCATGAACCAGTTAGATAACGAAGATAGGCATAGCGGCCCCGATTCCATTCCGCAAATTATTATGAAACTTTCAACTCCGGAGGGGCGCCTTGAATGGATTGAAAAGATGCGGCAGCGTCATCATCTTAAGTGATCTTTAGTCGTTGAATTTCGAAATAAAAAAAGCCCGCTTTCTTCAAAGCGGGCTTTTTATTTTGCGGTGTGACTTTACTAAATGCCGGTGATTTTTTCCATGCCGCGCATGTAAGGGCGCAAAGCTTCCGGAACGACGACCGAACCGTCTTCTTGTTGATAATTTTCCAGAATTGCGACGACTGTTCTGCCGACGGCAATTCCCGAGCCGTTTAATGTGTGAACGAACCTGACTTTTCCAGACGAATCTTTAAAACGAATGTTTGCGCGGCGAGCCTGAAAGTCTTCAAAATTCGAGCACGAAGAAATTTCGCGATAGGTGTTTTGACCGGGGAGCCACACCTCGATGTCGTACGTCTTTGCCGACGAAAATCCCAAGTCGCCCGTGCAAAGAGAAATAACGCGATAGGCCAGCCCCAATTTTTGCAGCACGCGTTCGGCGTTGGCCGTCAATTTTTCCAGTTCATCGTAAGAATTGTCCGGATGAGCAAATTTAACCAGCTCAACTTTATTGAACTGATGCTGACGAATTAATCCGCGCGTGTCCTTTCCGTACGAGCCGGCTTCGCTTCTGAAGCAGGCTGTATAGGCGGTGTATTTTATCGGCAAATCTTTTTCCTGCAATATTTCGTCGGCGAAAATATTTGTGACGGGGACTTCGGCGGTAGGGATTAAATAATAACCGTCACCTGTTTTAAAAAGGTCCTGCTCAAACTTGGGCAACTGGCCGGTGCCTGTCATCGACTTTGCGTTGACAAGATATGGGGGCAGAATTTCGGTGTAACCGTTTTCAACAGTGGCCGTGTCGAGCATGAAGTTGATCAACGCTCTTTCCAAAAGAGCGCCCGCACCTTTATAAATTGTAAAACGCGCGCCGCTGATTTTTGTGGCACGGTCAAAATCCAAAATGCCAAGCTTTTCGCCGATGTCAAAATGTTCGGCCGGCTTAAAAGAAAATTTTGGAGGAGTTCCAACCCGCCTTACTTCGGGGTTGTCTTCGCTTGCTGTTCCGCGCGGAGTTGATGTGTGCGGAATGTTTGGAATTTCCAGCAGCACGCCTTTGATCTTTTCTTCGACTTCCGTAAGTTGCGGCTGAATTTCTTTCACCCGAGCGGCCGCGTTTTGCATCGAGGCGATGACGCCGGAGGCATCTTTGCCATCTTTTTTAAGTTTGGCAATTTCTCCCGAAGCTTTATTTTGCTCCGAGCGTAAATTGTCAAACTCCTGCTGAAGGCGCTTTCTTGAGTCGTTCAAAGACTCAAGCGGGGCCAAGTCGTAAGACTGGCCCCGCGCGTTTAGCATCTCTTTAATTTTATCTAAATTCGACAGTGCAAACTTTAAGTCTAACATTGGTTCATGCTCACTTTGTGGTCATTGCGAGGAGCTGCAAGCGACGAAGCAATCTCCAGCAATTATTCAAATTCGGGGGATCGCCACGTCACCCTTTGGGCTCCTCGCGATGACAGGATGTGGTACACTCCCCGATGGCCTATGCTTATTTATTAAGCTCCTGATCGATGATGTTTTTGAAGTCGGAAACCGGTCTGGCACCCGAAAGGAAAATCCCGTTGATGAAAAACGACGGTGTCCCCTGAGCTCCGGCGTCGGCGCCGGCTGCGACGTTCTCTTCGACCTTTTTCGTATATTTGCCGCTATCGAGGCACTGGTCGAACTTCTTAACATCAAGCTTGATGACCTTTGCGTATTCTTTAAGCTTCTCGATCTGAAGGGCTTGCTGATTTTTCCATATTTCGGAAGTGTAATCCCAGTATTTTCCCTGATCTCCCGCGCAGTGGGCGGCCTCGTGCGCCTTTTTGGCGAACTGGTGGAAAGAGAGCGGAAAGTCTCTGAGGACGTAGCGAACCTTGTCTTTATACTCGTCTGTTATTTGATTGATCGTCGCGCGAACTCTTGAGCAGAACGGGCATTGGAAGTCTGTGAATTCAATGATCGTTATCGGAGCGTTCTTAGGGCCGATCGACGGATTGTCGCCCGCTTCAATTTCTACGCGTGGAGCGCTAAGTTCGACTTTGACCTTCGAGCCTGCGCGCAGACCTCCGAAAAGCTGCTGCTGGAGAGCCTGTCTCTTGCTCTGCATCAAAAATCCCTTTATCTGTCCTTTGACCTCGTCAAACTTCTTGCCGCCCATCTGTTCTTTACGGGCTTCATAGAATTTTTTAATTTCGTCGTCGGTGGGGGGCGTTGCTTTGTCGTCGATGCTCTCTTTAATAAATTCTTCGACAGATTTGTTCTGCTTTTTCGCGGCCGATTCGATCAGCTTCTCTTTGATCATTTCGTCGAGAACGGCGCGTTTTACTTCGTAGATCTCCTGATCGATCCTTGACAGTCTGTTCTTTGCGGCTTCGTCAAGTTCGGAGGCCGTAATTTTCACGTCGTCTATGGTCGCTACGATAGCCGTCGGGTCTGCCGAAGCTCCGGCCGATTGTTTGCTTTTGCTGCATGCGCATGCCGTAACCGCAATTAAAACGCACAAAATTGAAATCTTTTTAATCATATTTTCCCCTTGTTTTATGATGTCATCAAATAGACGAAGGCTATTTAAATGTCAAAATATAATGCGAATTCGTACGGAACCGGCCTCAGCCTGATCGGGTTTAGCTCGTGATGTGTTTTGTAGCTTAACCACATGTCGATGACATCTTTTGTGAAGACGTCGCCTTTGAGCAAAAATTCGTGGTCCTTGCGAAGGGCGTCGAGCGCCTCCTCAAGTGTGCCGGGGGCTTTCGGAACGTTTTTGAGTTCTTCCGGTGAGAGACCGTAAATATCTTTGTCGAGCGGGGAGCCCGGGTCGAGCCGGCGTTCGATTCCATCAAGCACGGCCATGAGAATTGCCGAAAATGCGAGGTAGCCGTTGCACGACGGGTCGGGTGTTCTAAATTCAACGCGCTTTGCCTTCGGATTTGCCGAATACATCGGAATTCTAATTGCGGCCGAGCGGTTGCGGCTTGAATATGCAAGGTTGATCGGAGCTTCAAAGCCGGGGACGAGCCTACGGTAGCTGTTTGTTGTCGGATTGCAAAATGCACAGAGCGCCGGCGCGTGATGCAAAAGCCCGCCGATTGCCCAAAGAGCCATTTCGCTCACTCCGCCGTAGCGGTCGCCGGCAAATAGCGGCTTGTCATTTTTCCACAAACTAACGTGCACGTGCATGCCGCTGCCGTTGTCGCCGAAAAGAGGCTTGGGCATGAAAGTCGCGGTTTTGTTGTTTTTGCGCGCGACGTTCTTAATGATGTACTTAAACCACATGAGCTGGTCGCCGGCGGTAAGAAGCGGCGCATACTTCATGTCGATCTCGGCCTGACCTGCAGTTGCGACTTCGTGGTGCTGGGCTTCAACGTGAATGCCGACCTGTTCCATCGTCAGCGCCATTTCAGATCTGATGTCGTGTTGCGAATCGACCGGAGGCGCTGGGAAATAGCCTTCTTTAAAGCGCGGCTTGTAACCGAGGTTTGGAGATTCTTCGCGGCCGGAGTTCCACTGACCTTCGTTTGAATCGATGTGATAAAAAGCCTGATTCGACGTCTGGTCGAATCTGATGCTGTCGAAAATAAAAAATTCGGCTTCGGGGCCGAAAAATGCCGTGTCGGCGATGCCGGTCGACTTGAGATAACTTTCGGCCTTTTGTGCGATGAAACGTGCGTCGCGGCTGTATGGTTGGCGCGTGATCGGGTCGACGATGTTGCAAATCAGCGAAAGCGTCGATTCTTTCGGGAACGGATCCACGACGGCCGAGGTCGGGTCGGGAATGAGAAGCATGTCGCTTGCGTGGATCGGCTGAAATCCTCTGATCGACGAGCCGTCAAAGCCGAAGCCGTTTTCAAACGACGATTCGCTAAGCTCCGCTGTCGGCACGCTGAAATGCTGCCACACTCCGGGGAGATCGACGAATTTGAAGTCGACCATTTTTGCACGAACTTCTTTGGCAAGCGCCAACACTTCTGCTGGTGTTTTAGGCATCTGACAATTGCTCCTTTTATGTTAGATCGCGTCGCGCCCCGTTTCGCCCGTGCGAATGCGGATCGCTTCGTCAATTTGTGAAACAAAAATTTTGCCGTCGCCAATTTTGCCGGTGTGCGCTGCTTTTTGAATTGCGTCGACGGCATCCTGAGCGATTTCGGCTCTGACTACGACTTCGATTTTAACTTTAGGCAGGAAATCCACGATGTACTCTGCGCCGCGATAGACCTCGGCGTGGCCTTTTTGACGGCCAAAACCTTTGACTTCGGTGATGGTCATGCCTGTGATTCCAATGTCGGTGAGGGCTTCTTTGACTTCATCAAGCTTGAACGGCTTGATGATCGCTTCGATCTTCTTCATTATGGGAAAATTCCACTAACAAGAAGGGGCGATGTTGTCAATCGGTTAGGTCGGTTGAGTCGGTTAGTTCTGTTAATTCCGTTAGCTGAATTAGCAATTCCCCGCACCAAGTCCGTCACCCCCGAGGTGGTAATCGGGGGCCTCGTTGACGCCTCTCGTGCCCTGCGCCGTGTCAGGACTTTTTGCGTTTCACCGCATTTATAATCATGAACAAAGTGAGAGGTACGGCTGTCACCCATTTGAGCCAAACAGGAATCATTTCGTGTGCGTGTCCAAGGCTTACCGAAATGTCTATGCCTAAAAAGTTGTAGAGCCAGTTGATTATCATGCCAAAAGTCACGGCGCAGATTGAAATTGAAAGGAAGTAGATTACGGCAGTTCGCTTGCCCAGCATTTTTGCAATTATCGTCATCGAAGCAATGCTGGTTCCCGGCCCGGCAAGCAAAAATACCAGCGCAGCCCCGGGGCTTGCCCCCTTCAAAATCAACGCTGCCGCGATTGGGGTCGATGCAGTTGCGCAAGTGTACAAGGGGAGCCCGATTGCGAGCATTGTGATCATTGAAAGCAAGCCTTCCCCAAGATGGTTTTCGATAAAGCTTGGTGGGAGGGCGTAGTTAATAACGCCAGCGATGAACATGCCAATCAAAAACCAGCGGCTAATATCAGAAAATAGCTCAATAAATGCAAATTTTAGTCCTAATTTTAGCTTTTCTGACAAAGAATGGTGATGTTTTGATCTGATTTTATGCTTTTTATGATTATGTTCGGCTTCGTGGTCGCTTTCGCAATGACAGTGTGAGCGCTTGATTTCTTCAATTTTTTTCTCATTTTCGGGCTTTCCAAGCCAAATTTCGCAAATTCCAGCAAACATTCCCGTAAAAAATGCCGCAATTGGCCTAAAAATTGTCATAATTGGGTCAATTAAGGCATAAGTTATCGCAATTGAATCGATGCTCGACTCTGGCGTTGTGATTAAAAATGAAACTGTTGCGGCTTTTGACGCCCCTTGTTTTCTCAGCCCCATCGCAGTTGGAACTACGCCGCACGAGCAGAGCGGAAGTGGAACTCCAAAGACTGCAGCAAGGAATACCGAGCGGAAATTATTTTTGCCCATGTATTTAATGATGGTTTCTGTCGAGATGAAGGCCCTTATGACCGCGGCGAAGAGGAGCCCGAAAATAATAAAGATCGATGCGTCGAGCAAAACCTGCCAAGCTGCTAAAAGAATGCCTGTTATTGTTTGCATGAAGTCTTTTTACACCAAGCTCGGAAAATCTTCCAATTTTTTCTCCTTGCATATGTTGAATTGCTTATATAAGGTCGCGTCACTTTTTCGAAGTCTCAAAACCCAATAAAATCAATATGATAACTCGCTACTCAAGGCAGGAAGTGTCAAGGATCTGGGAAGATGAAAATCGCTTTAAGATCTGGACAGATGTCGAACTCTACGCGTGTGAAGCGTGGGGCACGATGGGAAAAATTCCGAGGTCGAGCCTTGCAAAAATTAAGGCCGGTGCGAAAAAGTTAAACATCGCGCGCATTCCCGAAATTGAGGCGGTTACAAAGCACGACGTGATCGCTTTTTTAACAGCGCTTTCAGAATCGATTGGTCCCGATTCGCGTTTTGTCCACATGGGCATGACCTCTTCCGACGTGCTCGACACAAGCTTTGCCGTGCAACTTACTCAGGCCGCAGATGTTATTTTGGGAGACATCGAAAAACTTTTGAAAGTTCTCAAGCGTCGCGCTTATGAATTTAAAGATACGCCGGTAATCGGCCGAAGCCACGGCATCCACGCCGAACCGACGAGTTTCGGTATTCGCTTTGCGATGTGGTTTGCCGAGTTCGAGCGCTTGCAAAAGCGCATGACGTGCGCGCGCAAAAGCATCGCGGTCGGAAAAATTTCGGGAGCTGTCGGCACGTTCGCTCACATTCCGCCGAAGGTCGAAAAATACGTTTGCAAAAAATTAGGCCTCGAGGTCGAGCCGGTTTCAACTCAAGTCGTGCAGCGCGATCGTCACGCCCACTTTTTTACCGTGCTCGCGTTGATCGCCTCGTCGATCGAAAAGATCGCCACCGAGATCAGACATCTTCAGCGCACCGAAGTTCTCGAAGCCGAGGAGCCTTTCACAAAAGGTCAAAAAGGTTCGAGCGCGATGCCGCACAAACGCAATCCGATCCTCTCCGAAAATCTTTGCGGACTTGCCCGTGTCGTGCGTTCCAACTCGCTTGCCGCGATGGAAAACGTTGCGCTGTGGCACGAACGCGACATTTCGCATTCGTCGGTCGAGCGAATCATCGGGCCCGACTCGACAATTTTAACCGACTTTATGTTGGCGCGTCTGACAAACATGCTCGACAACCTTGTTGTCTACCCCGACCAGATGCGCAGAAATTTAGAAAAGCTCGGCGGAATAATTCATTCGCAGCAGGTTCTGCTGGCGTTGATCAACGCGGGCATGACACGCGAAGACGCCTACGCCGTCGTTCAGGAAAATGCGATGCGCGTGTGGGAAGATGTCCGCGAAGGTAGCGGCGCGGACTTTTTGGCGGAGCTTGCCGCCGACACGCGCGTGCAGAAATTTATCGAGTACAAAGAGCTCGAAAAACTTTTTGACGCAAAATTACATTTGATTCACGTGGACGAAATTTTCGATCGCGTGTTCGAAAAATAATGGTCGCTGTCATCCCCGCGGTGGTCGGCGGGGAAGCGGTTGGTGAAAACTAGATTCCCGATTAAAGCCTCGGGAACGACAAGCGGAGAAAAAATGGGAAGCGTAAAAGATCTCGAAGTTATCAAAGATGCGCAGGGCTTGGCTGCTGGGCTTGGACGTTTTTCTTTCAGCGATCGCTACAGTATTTTCGACTGGGGTGAAATGCCCGACCTCATCGACGGCAAGGGGGCCGCGCTTTGCATGACCAGCGCTTATTTTTTCGAAAAGCTCGAAGCACGCGGCATCAAAACTCACTATGCCGGCGTAGTTGAAGACGGAAAAGCCAAAAAACTTTCCGAACTTAAAGGCCCGCAGTCCGAAATGGAAATCAGTCTTGTGCGGGTTGTTCGCCCGACGTTTGCCGACGGCCGCTACGACTATTCGGTTTTCACAAAAGAAAAGACAAACCTTTTAATTCCGCTTGAAGTCATTTATCGCAACTCGCTGCCGGAAGGCTCTTCTGTTTTTCGCAGATTAAAGGACGGCTCGCTAAAACTTGCCGACATTGGCATGACCGAAATGCCAGCGGCCGGAACCGTCATGGAGACCCCTATCCTTGATTGCTCGACAAAGCTTGAATCGAGCGACCGCTACATGGGCTGGAACGAGGCACAGGAAATTTCCGGAATGACCAAGGCCGAAATTGAAGCACTAAAAAATGCGGTCGTTGAAATTAATTCGCTAATCACAAGTGAGGCAAAAAAGGTAGGCCTTACCAATGAAGATGGAAAGGTCGAGTTCGGTTATAACGGCAATCGCGAGCTTGTGTTGCTTGATACGCTTGGCACGCTCGACGAATGTCGCTTTACGTTCGGCGGAATGCCGGTGAGCAAAGAAATTCTGCGCATGCATTATCGCGATACTCCGTGGCATCACGAAGTCGAAGCGGCGAAAAAATTCGGCCCCGGCTGGAAGTCGCAGGTAAAGAGTGCGCCGTCGAAGTTGCCGGCGCAGCTGAAGAAATTGATCTCACAAGTTTATAAGGCAAGCTGCAACGAAATTACCGGCCGCGAATGGTTTAAGGGCGTGCCGAAGTTGCAGGATGTTCTAAGAGAAATTACGAAGTAAAGTTGAAACGTGTGAGGTCATTGCGAGTGAAACGAAGCAATCCCCAGTGAGTGAACTAGATTGCTTCGCCCCTTGGGCTGGTAATGACGTAAGAGTTTTCAAAAAGGAAAAAATATGATCGCGAAAGTTTATGTAACTTTAAAAAATGGCGTGCTTGATGTTCAGGGAAAAGCGGTGAAACATTCGCTTGAAACGCTCGGTTTCAACGAAGTGAACGACGTACGCATTGGAAAATTCATCGAGCTAAAGTTAAGCGATAAAATCGCCCACGCAGACGCCGAAAAACATGTGAAAGAAATGTGCGAGAAGCTTCTGGCCAACACGGTCATCGAATCGTACCGCGTCGAGCTCTAATTTTTCATTCAAGTGTTTGTGCCTCTTGAACGCATTTTTCGTTCGGGCCCTTTTCGATAAAAAACTTCTCCTTCGACGGGATTATCTTAATTTCAGTCTGCTTCAAATTTTGAAGCAGCGGTTTTAATGTGCGTTTGTCATTGATCGTTTCTTTTACCACGTAAGAATCTTTTTCGTTTGTGATCATGACGATAATTCCAAGGCTCAGCTGATCTAGCGCGGTTCCTTCCGGTGCCTTTTTGAGGGCATCTTTAAGTGTGATCGACAAAAGATGCCCTATGCTTCCGGTGTCAAAAATAGAGTCGAAACATCCGGCCCAGTCGTAAATTGTTTGTTCGCCGTTAAATAGCCGCAGCCTATATTTTACGTCGGGATGTTCCCAGATCTCGGTATGTTTTGATTTTTGAGGTTTGATTTCGGGGATGAAAACTGTTTCGTAGTATCCGTTGTAATTATGTTGATAGGCGACATAGAATTTTACGTTGCTGCCGACCACAAAATCTTCCTCGGCAAGCGCATCATTCACTTTTTTGATCGCCACAGCGTCGTCCATTTGTCCGGTCACACTTGGATAAAT
>CAZYHS010000010.1:21442-46273 GCA_964647545.1 uncultured Pseudomonadota bacterium
TCACTTTTTTGATCGCCACAGCGTCGTCCATTTGTCCGGTCACACTTGGATAAATGAAAATCTGATCGGGCTTGTGCTTTTCAACTTGAGCTTTGAAGAATTCGGCTTCCTCTTCGAGCTTATCTTCAAGGTCTTTATTGTCGGCATCGACGGTGAATCGAAATTTATAGATTGTCTGCCCGTTTGATTTTGTCCGGATCATCTCCTGCTGGCCGGCGGGTGGCGTGTAAAGCTTTGCCGTTTGCTGATTTGCCGACGACTCCTGCCCCTGCTGAATATAATAGTCTGAATTTGTGCACTCAAATATCGGCACGACTGCATGCTCGGGGTGGTTTTCACGCGGATAGACATTTACGTTTACAGGGTCGCCGTTCACTCCTCTAAAGCGAATAGAGTATGGACTCCAGTCTCTTATTTGAAAGCTGTATTGCCTGCATTCTTCCGGCAGAAGAAATGTTATTTTTTTAAGTGGATCGCCCATAATTATTTTCCTTCGCAATCGGCATTAAAATATCTTCATTAAAATATTATAGCCGTCGATCATCTGCATGCACTCTTCATCTTTTTGGTTGAGGCATCTTAGCCCTTCGATATTTTCATTCCATTCACTTGGCAGCGAAAGGCCAAAACGCCCAAAGCCCGCGTCGACAATGTAAAATGGATAAATTAATCCGCCGTCGGCTTTTATCTGTTTGCGAATTGCGTCGTGACCAAAAATTGTGACGCGTTTTTTAATGTCGAGCCACGCGTTTTGCATGCACTTTTCATCGACGCTGTATGAGCTGAAGTTTCTTTCGAGCGGTTTAAATTCTTTAGGGCTCAGCGTGAATGTTTCTCCCTTAAACTTTTCGTTTCCGGGACATGTGATCGTTTCGGGGAGGGCGTCTAAAACGCCGCCCGCCTTAATGTCGTGAGCCATAGACTCGTTTTTTACATTGAAAGTGTTGTATGTCTGGAGCGTGATCGAGCCTTTTAAGTTTGCGACGATCACTTTTTTCATCGCAGCCACTTTGTCATTCAAAGCTCCGTCCTGTGTCGCGCTGTAATAAAAAATAATTCCGATGCGTGCGTTTGGCTCGCGCTGTTTTGCGTTGAGCTCGGCTGCGAATTTTTCGGCTATCTTTTCGGGTGTGTCACTTAGGTTCATCAAGTTCACGCCGACCCAGTAGAGCGGGGATGTATTCTCATCGCCTTCGTATTCTTTGCCGGCTTCGACCTTAGGATTCACGATCGTGTTGAAATGGATAATTCTGTAGTCTTTGACAGGCGCCGGCATTTTGATGTGGAACGAATTGATCGACGTTCCTCCCGCATCGGCGCGCATGGCCGCAAGTTCAGATAGGTCTAAAAACGGGTTCAGTCGCGTTCGTGGATAAAACCCGAACTGCGCACCGAATTTATCGTCCAGTCGTGTGAGTATTTGGTATGTGTTATCGCTACTCGCTTCATAGAGAAACGTCATGTCTTCACAGACCGGTTCGGCTATCTCGTTCTGTCCTTCACGCACCATAAACGTCGGTTGTGGGAGGTCGCTTGCATAATTTTTGCCCTCAGGTGCGCAATAAATATAAAACATAAAGATCTCCTATTTCAGCTCAGCCGCTTTCTGTTTGCATGCGGCGCCGTTGTTTCCTTCTAGTATGGGTTCGCTCGTCGTAACGAACTTGATCTGCACACGATCACCGAATTGTTCGATGAATCTGCTTGCTTTGTGATTGCGCCTTAGCGTCTCTTCGGCGATGTGCTTATCGATGATGTCGGGAATCAGAACAGTCAGCCCAAGTGTGAGCTGGTCTGCCGGCGTTTTTTCCACGACCTTCAAGGTTTCGCCGGAATACAAGGCTTCAAAAATATTTCCCAAGTCGTCCGTTGAGTAGAGGCTGCCCATGCAGTTTGAGGTTTCAGCTAAAACCTTATCGCCTTGCGAAATGGTAAGTTTGAATCTTGCCGCAAAATGTCCATTGTATGGCAGCTCTTTAAGTTTCGGAACGTAGATCGTTTCGTGAATTGAGTTGCCCGATCTTTTCCCAGCTTCCACGTGGATGAATTGAATCTCTTTTCCGGCGACAAAGCCCTCTTCTGCAAGAGCCTCTTTGATCCTTGCGGCCAGCAAGTCATGGCCAATGTTTTCTAAGGCCGAGCGGTTAATTGTCGGATAGATGACTATTCGCTCGGGCTTTTCCTTTTTCACAAGTTCGACGAACATCTCGGCCTGTTCCTCGAGAACCTCTTCAATTTTATTAGGCTCATCACCAGCCGTAAAACGGAATTTTAGCAGCTTTCCTTCGAACGTCTTTGTCTTTACCGGTGCCAGCTCGTACTGCCCATCGGGCGGTGCGTAATATTGCGCCACGCGCTGATTGTAGCTGCGTTCAAGGCTTTGCTGAAGCACTCCGGGGTCGGCGATGCAGGTAAAGATCGGATAGATGAAATGGTCGGGATGCCCGATGCGTGGGATTGGGTTGATCTTTCCCTGAATTCGTTCGTTGCTAAACTGTACAAATTCGCCCCAGTCACCGTTGTAGCTTTGAAATCCCAAGTGTATGCATGCTTCGGGGAGCACGAACGAAATTGTCTTTGGTCCGGCCATAAAATTCCTTTATAAAATTGGCAGTTAAGCCAAAAAATCCTCTTGTCAGATGCCTAACTATTATCGGCATGCAAAAGAAAAAGTTGCTACAAAAAATAGGTAAAATTGCCCTTTACAAACAAGGCTTTGGCGAGGTACGAGGGGGCGCGTTTTGCAGCAAATGCCTTCTAAAACAGAAACAGCAAAAATTGGAGACTTAACCTTATGAAATTCGGGGTGGTGGTGTTTCCGGGCTCAAATTGCGACCGCGACTGCTATAACGAGACCAAAACCGTCTGCGGCCAAGATACCGTGTGGCTTTGGCACAAAGACCACGATTTAAAAGGGGTCGATTGCGTGATCTTGCCGGGCGGGTTCTCGTTCGGCGACTATTTGCGCTGCGGCGCGATCGCAAAACAATCGCCGATCATGCAGGAGGTCATCTCTCACGCGAAACGCGGCGGCTATGTCATCGGCATTTGCAACGGCTTTCAGGTCTTGACCGAATCGGGACTTTTGCCCGGCGTTTTGATGCGCAACACAAGCCTCTCATTCATTTGCAAGCACCAAAAACTTGTCATCGAAAATAATAAAACAGCTTTCACGAACAAATATAAAAAAGGCGAAGTCGTCAACATGCCGATCGCGCACAACGAAGGAAATTATTTCTGCGATGAAGTGACGCTCAAGCGTTTGCAGCAGAAAGATCAGATCGTGCTGCGCTATCACGGCGAAAATCCGAACGGCGCGCTCGACGGCATCGCCGGAATTGTGAACGAACAGGGGAACGTGCTCGGCATGATGCCGCATCCCGAACGTTTCAGCGAAGATATCTTGGGCGGCGTTGACGGCAAGCGCATTTTCGAATCGTTGATTGAAAAAGCCTAACGCGCAGTTGTGTCATTGCGAGGAACGCCAGTGACGAAGCAATCCCGTGAGTGTATTCGGGAGATTGCTTCGCCTGTGGCTCGCAATGACAAAATAATATGAAACAGGATACAAAAGTTACTCCGGAAATTATCAAACAACACGGCCTCAACGACGACGAGTACAAACGTCTGGTCGAAGCCCTTGGTCGCGCGCCCAACATCACCGAACTTGGAATTTTTTCGGTCATGTGGAGCGAACACTGCTCGTACAAAAGCTCAAAGTTCCATCTGAAAAAACTTCCGACAACCGGACAGTACGTTGTGCAAGGTCCCGGTGAAAACGCAGGCATCATCGATATTGGCGACGGTTTGTGCGTTGCGTTTAAAATGGAATCGCACAATCATCCGTCGTACATTGAGCCGTTTCAGGGAGCCGCAACAGGCGTCGGCGGAATTTTGCGCGACGTTTTCACAATGGGTGCGCGCCCGATCGCAAATTTAAATTCGCTTCGTTTCGGCGCGGCCGATCACGCAAAGACGCCGTTCTTGCTTAAAGGAGTTGTCGCAGGAATTTCCTACTACGGAAATTGCATGGGCATTCCGACAACCGGCGGCGAAGTTTCGTTCGACGAATGTTACAACGGAAATAATCTGGTCAACGCTTTCACGGCGGGGATCGTTCACAAAAAAGATATTTTCAAAGGTTTTGCCAGCGGCGTCGGTAATCCGGTGATCTACATCGGCTCTAAAACGGGCCGCGACGGAATTCACGGCGCAACGATGGCGAGTGATGTTTTCGGCGGCGGCAACGAAGAGAGACGCCCGACGGTTCAGGTGGGCGATCCGTTCACCGAAAAACTTTTGCTTGAAGCGTGCCTCGAAGCAATGAAGAGCGACGCGATCGTCGGCATTCAGGACATGGGAGCCGCGGGACTTACAAGCTCGTCGTTTGAAATGGCGAGTCGTGCTGGCACCGGAATTGAAATGGACTTAGACAAAGTGCCGCTGCGTGAAGAGGGGATGACGCCGTATGAAATGATGCTCTCAGAGTCGCAGGAGCGCATGCTTGCCGTTTCGCAAAAAGGTCGCGAGCAGGAAATCATCGACATTTTCAAAAAGTGGGACCTCGACGCCGAAGTCGTCGGCGTTGTGACCGATGACGGCGTCATGCGCGTGAGGCACAAAGGCGAAGTTGTCGTCGAGTTGCCGATCGCGCCACTTGTGCACGCAGCTCCCGTTTACGAACGTCCGACGCAAAAACCCGACTGGCAGGAAAAAGTTCAGAAGCTCGACCTTAAGAAAATTCCATGTCCATCCGAGGTCATCCCCGCAGCAGTAAGCGGGGATCTTGATGACGACCACGGGATTCCCGCTGAAGGCCGCGGGAATGACGGCACGTTTAACAAAATTTTCTTGAAGCTGATCGGTTCGCCGAATCTTGGAAGCAAATCGTGGGTCTATCGCCAGTACGATCACATGGTCGGCACCGACACGGTCGTTCTCCCCGGCAGCGATGCTTCGGTTCATCGCATTAAGGGAACCAAAAAAGGCGTTGCCTTCACCGTCGATTGCAACTCGCGCTGGTGCCACCTCGATCCTTACTGGGGTGCGGCACACGCAATTGCCGAGAACGCGCGAAACCTAGTTGCGAGCGGCGCAGAGCCGAGGGCGGTCACCGACTGTTTGAACTTTGGAAATCCCGAACGCCCCGAAATCATGTGGCAGTTCGAACAGGCCTGTCTTGGAATGGCGGAGGCGTGCCGCCAGTTTGAAACGCCGATCGTCAGCGGAAACGTCAGCCTTTACAACGAAACCGGCAAAGAGGCGATCTATCCAACTCCGACAGTTGCGATGGTCGGCTATCTCGACGACGTTGAAAAACACACGACGCAATTTTTCAAAACGGACGGCGACGCGATCGTTTTGCTTGGCACGAACACCGAAGAACTCGGCGGGAGCGAATATTTAAAACAGATACATGGCGTTGTTGCCGGTTCGCCTCCTCGTCTCGATTTCGACAGAGAAAAGAATCTTTACAAAGCGGCTCTTGCCGCGATCGGTCGCGGTGTTGTGAAGAGCGCGCACGATATTTCCGACGGCGGCTTGGCGGTCGCGCTTGCCGAATGTTGCATGGACGACATGGGCCGCACGACGGGGGCCGAAGTCGTACTCGACGACGGGATCAGGAAAGATGCGTTGTTTTTTGGAGAAGCCCCGTCGCGGATGATTGTTTCCTGCGCGCAAAAAGATGTCGAGCTGCTTGTGACGATCGCGAAATCTTTCGGCGTGCCGTCGAAACTGATCGGCACGGTCGGCGGCGATAAATTGAAAATCAACGACGACATCGAGCTGCCGATTAAGAAAATTTACGACGCGTGGAATTCGGCGATTCACAGGGTTTTGAAAAAATAGAGAGCTTTAGTTGGTCATCCCCGAGGTGGTAATCGGGGATCTAGAGTATGGCCGCGGGATTCCCGCCTTCGCGGGAATGACGCAGGTGTGGTGTTAACAAGTTGGAAGGATGAATTTATGTGCGGAATTGTTGGAGTCTTCAATCTTCCCGAGGCGTCGAATCTGGCCTACCTTTGCCTCTACGCGTTGCAACATCGCGGGCAGGAATCGGCCGGAATTGCTTCAAGCGACGGCGAGAAAATCTTTCAGCACAAGGCGATGGGGCACGTCTCCGACATTTTTACAAAAAATGTTCTATCGAAGCTTCCCGGAAAACTTGCGATCGGGCACGTGCGCTATTCGACTTCGGGCGAATCATCTTTAAAGAACGCCTATCCTTTTGTCATCAAGCACACCAACGGTTCGCTGGCTGTTGTTCACAACGGCAACCTCACAAATTACAAAGTCATGCGCGAGCAGCTCGAAGAGGCCGGCGCAATTTTTCAGGCCAATGTCGATAGCGAAGCGGCGGTTCATCTTGTCGCCAAGGGCGGAAAAAAACCGCTCGACGAAAAGATCGCGAGCGCTCTTTCAAAGATGAAGGGTTCTTACTCCTACGTTTTCATGAACGAAAAAAAGATGGTCGTCGCCCGCGATCCGCGCGGCTGGAGACCTCTTGCGCTCGGCAAGCTCGGCGACGGTTACGTTGTGGCCAGCGAAAGCTGCGCGTTCGATTTGCTCGGCGCAAAATATATTCGCGAGGTCGAGCCGGGCGAGATGATCGTTTTCGATTCGAAAGGAATGCACAGTTCGAAGCCGTTCAAGTTTTCGGGCAAAAAGGCCTATTGTATTTTCGAGCACATCTATTTTTCACGTCCCGATTCACAAATTTTTGGTCGCAACGTTTACGAAACGCGCGTCGGTTTCGGACGTCAGCTTGCAAAAGAGCATCCGGTAAAAGCCGACATGGTAATTCCCGTTCCCGATTCGGGCGTGCCGGCGGCGATCGGTTATTCGGAAGAATCGAAAATCCCGTTTCAGATGGGGCTCATTCGCAATCACTATGTCGGACGTACGTTCATCGAGCCGACGCAGGCAATTCGCGATTTCGGCGTGAAGATCAAACTCAATCCGGTTGGCGATATGCTGCGCGGAAAACGGGTGGTTGTCATCGACGATTCAATTGTGCGCGGCACAACGACGAAAAAAATTGTGCGCATGTTGAAAGAGTCGGGAGTGAAAGAGGTGCACGTCCGAATTTCGGCGCCGCCGACATGCTGGCCATGCTTTTACGGGATTAACACGCCGACGCGCGAAGAACTGATCGCCGCAAACATGACAGTTGAAGAGATAAAAGATTTTATCGGCGCCGATAGCCTCGGTTTTCTGTCGAAAGATGGGCTCTACTGGTTTGATAAAAATTCGGCGGACGAATGGTTTTGTGACGCATGTTTTACCGGCGACTATCCCGAAGAGCTCGACGACGCCCCCGAAATTTTTGAAATGGCCAAAACGCGCGTCAGATAATTGACGTTGTGCGACGCAGACTTAACGCTTTTTGATAAAACTCTTAGCCTTGAGGGCTTGTAACTAATTGAAATTCTGGAAGGTTATTTCGCACAGACGTGTCGGATAATGGCATGTTAATTGCAACACCAAGTTTTGGTTGGTCTTTTTTGCGGCGATATGGTAATTGACGCATAAAAGATTTTAACCGACACAAAAATTTGGAGGCTTTTATGTTTAGAAAAGTCAATTTGCTCGCGGTGGCACTTGCAGCGGTTTTTTTGGCCGCAGCATGTCATGATAACGCTGGCGTAGCGAAAGGTCCCGAGTTTGATATTGGGGCAGTTGGCGGAAAATGTTTCTCCGATAACACTTGCTCCGGCACAGCAGTTTGCAATCTTGTGACTAAAATTTGCGAGGCAGGAGAGGTCGAGTGTGACTCCAATGACGATTGCAATATCGGAGATATTTGCTCGGCCGGAGTTTGCATCGAGGAAGGTTCGTGCAAAGGTCAACAAGGGTGTCCATGTGCAACGACTGTAGATTGCCAAGAAGGCCTCGAATGTAACGCCCATTTAAGATGTCAGGTAAAATCAGTAGAACCTCCGGTTGATCCAAATCTCGGTAAGATCGGTTATCCGTGCAAGGCCGATTCAACTTGTACAGAGGGAATTTGTAAGAACGATTATTGTGTTGATACTAAAACTGTGTGTTTAGAACCACAACAGCCTATTAGGTATTTTTTGCGTGATAGCACAAAGGATGAGTATGTTTGGCTATGCGTTGCCGACAGTTCAACAATCCAGAATAAAATTATTTCGCCTGCGATAAAGTTGAAAATTCTTGATACTCTTAATCCGGATATTAATCATTCAACGTTTGAGCAAATTACCTTTAAAGATGCAAAAGCTGTTTCGGAACTAGATTTACGAAATGAGATTATTAGAGATTTAGGAGGGCTTGAATTTTTAGTCAATTTGCAGCGTTTGCGCTTACCGTATCGTGATGCCATTACCGATGGAAAGCATATCAATTTTTCACCAGATGCAATGATACACCTTTCTGACCTATCTAATCTTAAGGTTATCTCTTTGGAAGAATATTTAGGTGGTTTGGACTCTATCAAACAACTATTAACAAAAAAATGGTCCGCTGGTTCTGAGCTATGGTTATTCAACAGCCAATATTTACGATTGTACGATAGGTATGTTGCTAAAACAGCAGCCCCATTGCCTTCTAATGCTTCTGAACGTGACACTAAGCTATATGAACTGTCATTAGAACGTTTGAACAATATGCGGAAGGACCTTACTTTCCTGAAAGAAAGTGGTGTTTGTGTAATTAGAGTGCAGATGGATTCTAATCAGGGGAAAAAGTGTTTTGGCCCTTCTCAGAACGAATGGCAATGACCACCAGCTGCTGGAAGTAAACCTTGGCCACTTTCTTATGAAGTGATTAAGTCGACAAAAGTGCCAGCGCAAATGAACTGTTTGCATCGTGCAATTTCTTGTGCTAATTTAGGCACATATGGTCGATACAAAAACGCCGCAGCCGGATGACAAAACCGTTGTAAAACCTTCCGGCGAGGCAGAGTCAGCCCCTTCGAAAGCCGGCGATTCGCCGGCGGCGAAAAAATTCATCCCCTACGTTGTGATCGTTGACGGCCCTCATCAGGGGACCCGTTTTCAGCTGCGCGAAGGTGAAAATCCGATCGGTCGTTCGATCTCAAGCATAGCAACGCTCGAAGACCAAAGCGTTTCCCGTCGCCACGCAGTTATCACACAATCAAGAACAGGCTGGATCGTTGCCGACGCCGGCAGTAAAAACGGCACAAAAGTTAACGGCCAAAAAATCAAAGAAGCTGTCAATATCGGCCACGGTGACGTTGTCGCCGTCGGCATTTACGCGCTGCGGCTAATCACTCATCAGGTTTCGATCGAAGAAGAACTGGCGACCCCGCCGGCGGAACCAGAAGGCAAGACGGTCATGTTTTCCGCTGCCGATTCTTCCGGCGAGCCCCACGGCGAAACTAAAACGATTCAACAGACAGGCGCGGTTGACCAAAACACAGGCAACGTCGAGCCAAAAGGCGACACCGACCTTTTGGACGAAGCTGCCGCTGCAGAGGCTGCCGGAGAAGTCCCTCACAGGTCGGCCCCCGAAATTCCCGAAGAGGCCCCCGAAAAGAAAAAAAATCCTTGGGTTGTTTATGGAAGTATGGCCGGAGCAGTTTTGCTTCTCGCCATTGTCGGCGGAATCGCATGGTGGAAATTTATGGGAACTCCTCCCAAACCCGTTGCCGCCACCGTATCTCAAGTTCCGGTCGCCGCCGAAACGCAGTCTTCGGCCCAGCCGGTTTTACCTCCGGCCCCGCAGCCGGTCTCCCCGAAAAACTTGCCGGTCTTTCTCGACTTCGCTTCAAGCCCGCTTCAGGCCAAGGTAACTCTCGACGGCAAAGACCTCGGGCAGACGCCGTTCAAAGTGAACATGGAGCTCGAAGTCGGCAAAGACTACACGGCGCAGGGATTGTTTACGCTCGAAGAGCTTGGCGACACAAGAGTTGTGCCGGTGAGGTTCACGGTCAACCCCGACTCGACGATCATTCCCGTTCTCTTTAAGGGGGCGATCGGCGCCATTAAGGTGGAGACGCTACCGCGCGACACCGAAATTTATCTCGAAGGTTATTACGCCGAAGAGCCTTTTAGGGCCAAGACGGCAAAACTAAGCGAAGTCGTTTTTGGGAAACCGATCTACGTGCCGTACGGAAAATATATCGTCGAGCTGCGTACTCCAAAAGAGGTCGGCGCCGGAAATCAGTTCGTTAGCGACATTCGTTACAAACGCGAAATTTTTATCGGCGAGGAGAGCCCGATCTTTAATTTGAATTTGGCCGACGCAGATCTGCAAAAATTTCCGATCGAAGTAAGATCTATTCCCGACAAGGCCGACGTCTTTATCGACGGGCAACTTGTCGGCCAGACTCCCTACACGGGCGATTTTCCTCTCGGAGAGCATCAGCTCTCGCTCAGGAAGGACGGTTTTTTTGAGCATGCTCAAACTCTAAAGATGGACATCAACACGCCGTTTAAAATTGAGGTGCCTCTCAAGACGACGGTGGCCGGTCAGTTTATCAACGCCGGCGTTTCTTTCATGAACAAGGGGCTTTTTAAAGATGCGATCGGCCGGTTTGCCGAGGCGTTCAATAATCAGCCCAGCCCGACCGAAACCGCGCAGGCCCAATATTTGCTTGGCACTTGCTATCAAAGGCTCGGCGATATCAACACGGCGATCGGTTATTATGAACAGGCTAGAACGGTCGAAGCTTACAAATATCAGGCTATGCTTGGGTTAGCTTCGATCTTTGGCTCACAGAAAGAGATGGCGAAAGCCCTTCCTCTTCTGGTCGAGGTCATGCTAAAGGTGAAAGACGACAATATTAGGCGCGATGCGACCGCCGTTTTTCAGCAGATATCGCCGCTTAGGTCGGTCATGTACATTTATACCGATCCCGAGGGGGCAAGCGTAATTGTGAACGACAAACCGGTCGCTCAAAAGACGCCCCTTATTTTGCACGATCTCGGGCTTGGAAATTATAAGATTCGTTTACAAAAAGACGGTTATGTTTCACAGGATTTAAGCGTTAACATGTCGATCACCGAATTTAATCCGGTGATCGTGAAGCTAAAGCCGATTGAATGATTTGGGGAGATAATTATGTTGGATGTGATTCAGACCGAAAAGGGAAAGAAAGTCACGGCAGGCTATCCGGCGATAGAGGCTCTTATCGACTCGGAAGATTTCAGTCTGGTCAACGAAACGTTCGAAGCCGCCTACGGCGAACTGGCCGAAGAGTCCAAAATAAAACGCGGGCTGCGGAAAAGTCGCGAAGCCAAGAAAGCCATGCACGCAATCGAACTGGTCATGGCGCTTCTCAAGGAACTGCTTGAAATTAAATATAAAATTGCCGCTTTGGCAAAGAAAGCCCCCGGCAGAAGGGCCTAGGGCGAAAAAAGCTTTTAATTACGCAACTTCGGCTATCCGTCTGGCCGATAATACAAGTAGACGGAGGAAATTTTATGACAGCTGTCAAAGACATTGCCATTAATACCGCAGAGATAAAACAGGGTTCCATGAAGGCGTCCAGCGTGCCCGGAGCCAGTAACTTCGACGCGGTTTTGGGGGCTGCCGATGCAATGACGCCCCTTTCAACCGAGCTGATGTTTCAGGCGACCGGAAGCTCGAACGCAGCCGCAATTTTGAACGGCGCATTCACCGGAATCCAAGGAGCGGCAGGAGCTTTTAGCGGCGCCAGCGGCGGATATCCGATGGCAAGTTCAATGGGCGGTTACGGCGCGCTTAGCGAATATCCGGGTATGATGGGCTCGGGCGCAAGCGGAACTTATTTTGGCGGGGCTTCAGGATATAAAGCCGGAGTCACCGACACTCCGTCTTCAGCTAATTCGGTCCCCGGTCTTGGAAACGACACCGGCACTCTCATTAACTCAATGAACACAAACAACCTGAAACTTCTTGAGCTTCAGGCTACGATGCAGTCAAACATGCAGGCTTGGAACACCAAGTCGAATATTTTATCCGCTGACCACAAGGCCCGTATGGCCATGATCGAAAAACTCAGAGTCAGCGGCGCGTAATTCCTCTAGGGAGGGAATTGCGTAGGAAAAAGGGGGAAGGGAATGCAAAAATTAGATCACGAGAGCCTCGCCTTGATGATGGAGGCGGGCTATGTCTATGTCGGCATGCAGCGTTTTAAGGAGGCCAGAGGCGTCTTTGAAGGCGTTGCTGCACTTGCCCCCGAAAGCGAAATTCCGCTAATTGCGCTAGGTTCGGTCGATTTTTGTCAGGCGAAATTTGCCTCTGCGATTCGCCACTACAAAAAGGCGCTTGAACTAGAGCCCGAAAGCCAGTTTGCCCGCGCTTACATGGGCGAAACCCTTCTTTTTATGGGAAAAAAGAAAGATGCGCTGGAGATGCTGAAAAGCGTGGCCGCCGCGGACCGCAAAGGCACGGCCGGCGCATTCGCCGCCTCTCTGCTCGATGCCGTTGAAAAGGGCTATACGCCCGAAGATCTTTCGAGTGTGAAAGAGGTAAAGGAACTCGAAAAGAGGCAGAAGTCGGCAGGGGGAAAGAAAAAATGAAAAAAATTCTGGTGCTACTTGCCATTCTTCTTGCGACGACGGCGTGTAAAAAGGTGGCGCTCTACCACGATCTGACCGAGGAAGAGGCCAATGACATCATTGTCATTTTGCAAACCAACGACATTAGCGCCGAGAAGATCAAAGAGGTCAGGCAGAACGAAATCTTTTGGGTGATTCAGGTCGATCCCAAAAAACTTGCCGAATCCAGAAGTCTGCTGGTCGAACATAATCTTCCCAGAAAACGCGAGCTAGGTCTATCCGGAGTTTATAAAGAGAAGGGGCTAATTCCAACCCCCGACGAACAGAAGGCGCGCTTTTTGCTTGCCCTAAAGGGCGAAATCATAAATTCGCTGCTCAAAATTCCGGAGGTCGTTGAGGCCGATGTGGTCCTCAATATCCCAACTGCAGACGAATTCGTTTCTCCCGGAGCCAAAGAAAAGCGTCCGACGGCATCGGTTGTGATCATGGCCCGTCCGTCTCGTACCGGAGTTGAGTCGTTCACAGAAGCCAAGATCCAGCAGTTTGTTGCAAACTCTGTCGAGAATCTTAATCCGCGCGATGTTTCCGTCATCATCACTTATGTCGGTTCGCCAAAAAGCGGCATTATGCCCGGCCAGTCGCTTATTCTCCCTAGCGCCGTTGAGCAGCCAAGACTTGAAAGGCCGGCAAATGACCCTGTGACGCGAATTGCAGGGCTTGAGGTTGTCGGCCAAAGCAAATCCAAGATCAAGATCTACATGGCGATCTTCTTTATTATTCTTGCCGTTCTGGCGATCGCTCTTGTCGTCACAGTCATTAAGACCAGCCGCATGCGCAGCGATATGCAGTCGCGCGGCGGAGATAATAAAAAACTGGTTGAGGGGCGTTTGGTTGACGACCAAAAACGCTTGGGCGACGGAAATTAACGACACGCAACTTTTGGGGTCGGTCCTGCCGATAACTATATCGGAAGGTAAATTATGAACTTTTCACCTATCAAACCCGACGTAGTAAAATATGAAATGCGGATGGTCTCCGGCGACAATCCTTTTGCCGAAAAGCAAAAGACCCCCGGGGCGTTCGGCCGTTTTCTATCGGGTGTCGGCAAGTTTTTCGGTTCGGTTTCGCTCCCGCTTTCATTTGTATTTCCGCCGGCGGCGATCGCCGCAGCCGGCATGTACGGCGTCGGCACCATTGGAGACCAGATGCAGAGCCGCGCATATATGAAAGCCGCGCAACAGCAGCAACAGGGGGCGCTCCCAGTCTCTTACCCGGGGCTTGACCTTTCGCCGACCGCTTCGAACTTTCAGATGTCGGGAGGGCCGATTCAGCCCCTTTCGGCAAAACAGGAAGCGGTTATGGATGTGTTATTTGCCAGAAACGACATGATGCTCGATTCTGCGCACAGAGTTTAAAATCAAATGACGGTAATAAAGATAAATAGGCCGGTCGAACCTCTCACTCCTCAGCAGATCGCGCAAAAGGTCGCAAAGGACGGGCTGCGCGGCGCGGTCGAGCAGGCTATCAGCAGGTCCGGCGACGATTATCGTTCACAATTTAAAAAGATGCTTGAGTCCAAGCGTCCCGCAACCCCTCAGGGGACGCAGCGTTTTCGGGCAGGTGCGGCAGATTCGGAGGCTTTTCTCGAGCAGGTCTATCAGCATCTCCCTCCGTTCTTTAAAAGAATGGTCGATGACGCCGTCGAAGAGCAAGCTAAGCTGCACAATTTAAACGATTCCCAGCGACGCGAGCTTGCGCTTGAGCTTGCAAACGTTATTGATTCCGAGTTGCGTCTCAAAGGTAAGTTCGCCTGAGTCCTTTTGTAAATTCCGATC
The DNA here is from genome assembly GCA_964647545.1 of uncultured Pseudomonadota bacterium. Classification (GTDB taxonomy): domain Bacteria; phylum UBA10199; class UBA10199; family 1-14-0-20-49-13; genus CAZYHS01. Next base: position 35,748 of record CAZYHS010000010.1, read on the forward strand.
AATTCTTCGATTCTCTTTCGCGGTAAATTTGTCCGTATTTTTGATGACTTAACTCCTCAAAGCAAAACGTATTACAAGACACGAGCTTTATTCTTCACCAACGCTCATTACTCATAACTAGCTGATATTGTTGGCTAAATTACAATAATTTTCACCACCTTGAAAAACTTAACTTCTTGGCATGCTTTCTGCAATTGAACCGGCCGGGGGTAAGTACCTATGGCAAAGTCAGCTCTAAAGTTAAAAAAAGAAATGCTAGCTCAAGAGGTCATAAAAAAGCGTGCGCTAGCTGCCAAAAAGGCTGCGGCTTCGAGGCTTGCTCGAAAGAAAGAAGAGGAAGCCAATCGCAAGTACAACCTTTTGGTGGAGCAGTACATGCCTTATGCCACATCGATTGCCAATCGTGTGGTCAAATCTCTTTCGCTGACAAATGAATACGACGACATTTTGTGCGCGGCGCGACTGGGGCTTATCGAAGCTTCGAAGCGTTTCGACGAAAAGCAGAACGTCGATTTCAGGACCTTTGCCTATTATCGTATCAAAGGGGCCATCTACGACGGCCTTCGCAAGTCGGGCTGGCTTCCAAGAAGTATCTATTCCAAATTGAAATTTGAAGAGGCGTCGAACGACTACTTGCAGTTCGTTTCGGAAAGCGGCGTTACGCCGGTGCCGAAGGACGCGTCAAAAGCCAACGAAGTTTACAACACGGTCAATACTCTGGCGTCGATCTACGTTATTTCTCTCGATGCCAACGAAGATATCGATATCGAAGATGAGTCGCAGGAAAATCTGGAAAAGCGGGCCGAGTTTCATCAGATCCGCGCCCACATGAGGGAGGCCATCACCAGCCTTCCGGTCAAAGAAAAGCAGCTCATCATGATGTACTATTTTCAAAATAAAACTCTGGAGGAGGCGGGAGAGAAGCTGGGGCTGTCAAAGTCATGGGTCTCCAGACTGCACGCCAGAGCTATGGAGCTGTTGCTAAAGCGTATTAAGGGCCTTGCCGCAAAGGGCGACGGCGCAAAAATCGACGACAGCAATAAAAATGCAATTTCAGAAGGGGTGGAGGAGTAACTATGGAAGCGATCTACAGCAAAGTTACCAGCGCGGCGATCGACGAACTTGCAAAAAGTTCGGCGAAAGAGACCGCAGGTGCGGCCGGCGGAGATTCTCCGTTCAAGACGATGCTGTCTGAGATGGACAACTCCGGCGAAGAGATGGTCAAGATGCTCGGGATAACTCCCGACGCGTCGATATCGACATCGAAGATCGAAACGATGTCGGCCGCCGATATTAAAATCAATGTTGCAGAAATGCAGGTGGGCCTTGAAAAGCCTAAAGGCATCGACAAGGTCGTCGATATGCTCAGCGACGTGAACAAGGGGCAGATGCAGATGGACAATCTGGTCAACGAAATTCTCTACAGCGGAAAGCGCTTCTCAAATCAGGAACTTTTGGCTATGCAGGCCCACGTTTTCCATTTTGCTCAGATGACCGAACTGACCGTTAAGGTCGTCGATCAGGGATTGGGATCTGTCAAACAGCTCTACGGTCAGCAATTCTCGTGATGATGCGCGCAGGACGAAGCTAAACGAAAAGTTAAACGGAGCCGACAAACAATGCACGAAGCCGGAAACATAAGAATTGAAACAGTCAAAAAGCTTGTAGCGGCTTTTTCGGCGAACGACGTTGCAAAGTTCGGTCCGCTGTCCGAAGAGCAAGATTACACCGCAACAACGCGCGCCGGTCGTGCCGAGATAATCAACGATATTAAAGAATCGATGCGGGTTGACGGTGAGGAAGTTTCGAACCTCGGAGATATTCACCCCGCGTGGCTTGTCAAGGCGCTTGAAAACGAATCGCCTAAAATAATCGGCATTATTTTGAGATGGCTTCCGTCAAGACATGTCCGCTATATTCTGGAGCATCTCCCTAAAAAAGTGAAGATGTCGCTGCCGAAGCTGGTGGAATCGTTTGCGGTGCCGACACCCGTCATCAAGCTCATTAAGACCAATTTTGAAAAGAAGTTCGCCATCGACCCTTCGATATCGGCTGGTGAAGCAACCGGTTTTGAAGATATAGCCAGACTTAAAGCCGCTTCCCTCGAGAGATTCTTTCGTGACCTCGGCTTGCAAGAGCTCGCTATGGCGTTTCACAATGTTGAGTCCGAAGCTCTCAAGCTTCTTTTGAACCGCATGTCGTTTCAGTCGGCAAGAATGTTGCAGCAGCGGATTAATGACCTTTCGGATGTGGACAAACCGATGTTGCGGGACGCAATGTACACGGTCCTCGAAGTGGCTCTCGACCAAGAGGACATTGACAGGCTTTTGCTAGAAGTGGGGTTTGCCTCGATCTCCAAGGCGATGCCGGATCTTTCAATGCTCGAACAGATCCAGCTTAAATTGGAGCCTCCAGCGGCGTATCTTCTAAAAAGATATGTCGATCAGTATGCCGGAAAGGGAATGCTCGCCAAGGACCGCCAGCAGATGGCGATGAGCCGTGTCGCGCTTCTTGCTTCAGCCGGCGAAATTGAGTAAAAATAGGTTTACACTCGGTCGAATACAGTTTAAATTATCCGCCTCGTGGGGCGTTTTTTGCACGAGTGTTCAAGGGACCACATGAAGATAATCAAGAAAAATGAATCTACAGGGCAAACGCCGGTTAAAAAAGTTTCTATCGATCAGATAGTTCCGGAAGAGAACAGCGGCGTCCTCAGCAAGGGAGTTATCGAGGCAAAAGACCGCGGCCAGAAGATTCTCGACGCGGCATATGCCGAGGCCGAACGGATGAAACGCGAAGCATCGGCGCTAAAAGCGAAGATCGCATCCGAAATGGAGGCCGCCAAACATAACGGTTTTGAACAGGGGCGCGCTGAAGGGCTGGGTTCGGTAACCGAAATGGCCACCTCTCTCATGCTCGTGAAGGAAAAATTTTACGCCGACGCCGAGCCCGAGATCATCAAGCTGGTGATGACGATCGCGGAGAAGGTGGTCGGCAAAATGGTGCGCGAAAACGACGACAGCATTAGAAGCATCGTCAGGCAGGCGCTAGAATCGGCGATCGGCGAAAGAATTACAGTCAGATTAAACCCCGAGGATTACGCCGTGGTCGCTGCCGACGAAATGGAGTTTCGCGATATTCTCGACAGAACAAAGCGCATTTCATTTAAAGAGGACGAAACCGTCGGCAAGGGGGGCTGCATCGTGGAGACCGAAGTCGGAACCATCGACGCCCAGCTTGAGACGCAGCTTAAAGCCATCAAGAAAGCGCTGCAAATTTAGATATGACCCAAAAAGGCAAAATAAAACAGAGCGCGGAAACCCAGCGCGACACAAACGGCCTCGAAGTTCCAAAGGTCGATTTTCACAAATATCAGCACAATCTGGCGGCGGTATCGACCTACAGCATCAAGGGCAAGGTCACCGAACTGACCGGCCTTGTCATAAAAGCCGTAGTGCCGGGGGCAAGGGTCGGCGAACTTTGCTTTATCGAACCTTATCAGAACAAACATCCCATCAAAGCCGAGGTTGTCGGATTTCGCGACAACGAAGTTTTGCTTATGCCTCTTGGCGATATTGAAGGAATCGGACTTGGCAACGATGTGACCCCGACCGGCGGCTATCTGAGCGTGCGCGTCGGTGACGGTCTGCTCGGCAGAGTTATCGACGGACTTGGCGAGCCGCTCGATTTCGAGCAGAACGGCCCGCTCGATTGCAAAGAAGAATATCCGGTCATGACAAATCCGCCTGCCGCTATGAAGCGCCGGAGAGTTACGCGTCCGATTTCAGTCGGCGTGCGTGCGATCGACGGCATGCTTACCTGCGGCGAAGGCCAACGTATCGGCTTTTTTGCTGCGGCCGGCGTCGGCAAATCGACGCTTATCGGTATGATCGCGCGCAATACCGAGGCAGAAATTAACGTCATCTGTCTGGTCGGCGAGCGTGGTCGCGAAGTGCGCGACTTTATCGAACGTGATTTGGGCAAAGAGGGTTTGAGCCGCTCGGTCGTTGTCGTTTCGACATCCGACCAGCCGGCCCTTGTCAGAATGAAAGCTGCTTACGTCGCGACGGCTATCGCCGAATATTTCCGCGACCGCGGCAAAAGAGTTCTGTTGATGATGGATTCGGTCACCCGTTTTGCGCGTGCTTTGCGCGAAGTCGGGCTTGCGATCGGCGAACCTCCGGCCCGTCAGGGTTACACGCCGTCTGTCTTTTCGACACTCCCTCGCTTGCTTGAGAGATCAGGCAACTCCGACAAGGGTTCTATCACCGCGTTTTACACGGTGCTTGTCGCAGGCGACGACATGAACGAACCGGTCGCCGACGAAACCCGTTCGATTCTCGACGGCCACATCGTTTTGTCGCGAGCGATGGCGGCGAGAAATCACTATCCGGCCATCGACATCAGCGAGAGCGTGTCGCGCGTCATGGACGAGATAGTCGATGAAGATCACAAGGACGCGGCGCGCAAGGTTCGTGAGATAATCGCGAACTACGAAAAAGAGCGCGACCTTATTTTGATCGGCGCCTACGAAGAGGGGAGCGACCCGAAGGTCGATTACGCGATCGAAAAGATCGAAGAAGTAAATAATTTCCTCAAACAGCGCGTCGACGAAGGTTTTACTTTTGAAGAATCGGTCGATTTCCTTAAAGCAATGTTCGAATGATCAGCTGAGATATGGCTAAAGAAAGATACAGGCTTCAGGCGCTTCTAGTCATTAAAGAGCGCGAAAAGAATCGCGCCGCAGAGGTGCTGGCGCGCTCTATCAAGGCGCTGCACGAGGCCCGCGAGAAAGAGAAAAAGCTCGTCAAAGAGCGCGACGAAATAATTGAAAGATGGCACGAAGCCCGCAACGAGATGCGCAGGAGAATGGACTGCGGCGCCGTTATTAAACAGGGCAATGTGCATGTCAACTTCATGCGAAAGCTGAAAGAGGACGAGGAAAAGAAGAACAAGGAGATCGAGGAACAGCGCGAAATAATCGCCGAGTGCGAAGATAAGGTCGCAAGAGCAAGGCGTGACTATATCGATGCGGCCAAAGAACATCAGGTGATGATAAAGCACAAAGACCTTTGGAAGAAAAAGCTGGCCGCCGAACTTACACGCAAAGAGGAGCTTGAGTTCGACGAGCTCGGCAATACGATTCACCATCTTAGAAAATGGAAGGGCGAAAAGAGCAATTTTACGATGTAAGAGGTGCCTATGTCGGACATTGAAAAAGTTAGAGAGAGACCTCCTGTCGAGCAGCCGCAGGAAAAGGCCAAGGAGCCTAACGCTCCAAAGACCAGCCAGTCGGCTTTCGACAAGGTTTTGGAACAGCAAAAGACCATGCAACAAAGCCCTGTTTTACAGCAGCGCTCGGGCGAGCAGTCTCAGGCGGCCGAACGTGTAGTGCGCAAGGACTCCGGCGACGAAAAACGCGAGGAACGCAGGAAAGACGATAAAAAAGAAGATTCGAACACCGGCGACCGGCTGAAACAAAAGGTGAAATCGGGCGAAGTCGTCACTCGCAATGCGGTCGTTATGAGCGGACAAAAGCGCCAGTCGGGCGGAGGTTCCGACCGCGGCGGACAGGGTGCCGGTAGCGACGCTTCTAAAAAACAGATGATACAAAAAAAGCTCGCCGAAGTAAGAGAGACTATGGCGCAGATTTCCAATTCAAGTTTTGCGTCAAAGCTCGCACAGGCGGCCCCAATGCGATCGACCATGTCGCCTCAGCAGATGCAGACGCTGGTCAATCACATAGTCGCTTCTGTTAAGGCCGGCAAAAACGAACTTGGCGAATCCGAGCTCAAGCTCGTTCTTAAAGAGAGTATGTTCAAAGGTTTGCATTTGCGCTTCACGTCGCAAAATGGTAAGGTGCAGATACAGTTTGAGTCGGCAAATCGCGAAGTGAGAGCTCTTTTCGAGCGCGAGGCGCCTAAGATCCGTGCTGCGCTTGAAGAAAGAGGCGTTGCGGTCTCTCAAATCAAAGTTAAATAGATTTTTTCGCTGCTATGGCCGTCAAACCTCTAAAATGGTCGCTTAAAAAAGTCACAAGTCACGAACTTGCGCTGCTCGATTCAGTTTACGGGCTTATTCCGTCCGGCGAGATGGAACAGCGTTTGGCTCTTGATATGCGCAAGATGCTTATGAAGCATCTTGGCGAGAAGTCGTTCTATTATCTCGACACGATGCAAAGCGCATCGTTCGGCGAGTTTGCCGTCGCTCTTCCCGAATATTCGGTGCTGGCGGTGATCGGCGCGGAGCCGCTCCCCGGAAAAATAATTCTTAACATCGATTCAAGTCTTGTATTTCTTCTCATCGACCGGCTTTTGGGAGGCAACGGCGAGCCGATGGTGGAGTCGAGGCCGCTCACCGAAACCGAGCAGGGCGTTCTTCAATATTTTATAATGCAAGTCCTCTCGCAAATATGGAAAGCGGGCGGCTCGGCGGCCGACGCTCACTTCAGGTTCGAGCGTTTTATGTTCGACCCCGTTCGCTCAATGGATGTGATCGGCGAGCGCGAAAAGACCGCGTGCGTTAATTTTAAGATCGGAATCGGCGAGCTCGGCGGTTTTTTAAAGATTTTTATCCCCGAACAGACGCTTTCAGCGGTGTCGGCCAAGGCGCAAAAGCGCATCGAAGAGTCGGACATCGAGGCGATGCCGAAGCGGGCGGCGAATTTTGATTATTTAAGAACTACGATCTGGGCAGACGCCGGAAGGGTCAATGTCAATCCCGACGAAATTGCACAGATCGAGCCGGGGGACGTTATTTTGCTCGACGAAACCGGTTTGGATTTTTCTAACGGAGTGATTGCCGGCGAGGTCGAGTTAAGAGTTGGAAAAGGCGAAGAGGGGAGCATTAAGGCTTCCGTCGAAGGCGAAAAGAGACGTTTACGTTGCACTTTGCTTGGGGGATGAGCCCCATTTTGGAGGTTTTATGCCGCGAAAAAAGAACGAAATATTTGAAGACGAGGCTGTGAATATGGAGGCGCCCGAAGAGGAGAACGATATTCTGGAGGAGCCCGAGAACGCTGAGCCTCAAGCCGACGAGCAGCAGGCCGCCGCGGCAGAAGAGGTCGAAGAACTTCATGACGAAGAATCTCCCGAGGTCGATTCGGTTGTCGTTGAATCGCGACGTATGACGGCTGACGTTCCTCTTCAACTTGTCGCCGTGTTGGGCAAAAAGACACTTTCAATGAAGGAATTGCTTGGTCTTAAGATGGGGCAGGTTTTGGATTTAGCGAGGCCCGTCAACGAACAGGTCGATCTTGTCGCCGGCGGAAAATTATTTGCCAGAGGCGAGCTTGTTGACATCGACGGAAAGCTCGGCGTTCGCATTATTAAAATGGTTAGATGAAATCTGCTTTTTAAGGGCATGCATCGGGGGATAAATGCTTTCATTTCTTTTTGAGGTCGCCGCCGTTCCTACCGAATTGGCGACTCGTTCCAGCGCGTTGGATTTTTCTCTTCTTTTTTTCAAAATGGTGGCGGCGCTTATCGTAGCGTGTGTTGCTGCGGTTCTTATCTTAAAATTTTTGCTGCCTCGTTTGTCGATAGGAAAGAAAAATCTCGACGTCGGCCGCATAAAAATCTTGTCGCGCTTTTCGGTCGGCCCCAAGCAACATTTGCTCTTGGTGAAAGTCGATGAAAAGTGTATACTTCTTGGCGTTACCGACTCTACAATTACAAAAATTAAAGATTTGGACGATCAAAATGCAAAGAACGAAGCGAGAGATTAAGGGCAGATTTATTCGTTGGGCTGCGCTCTCTTTTTCAAGTGCGGTTTGCGCAATTTTGCTTTCTGTCCCCGTTTTCGCCGCGCCAAACACAGGTATTCAGCAGATGGGCGTTTCTCAGCCGCTGGTCATGATGATAGCTCTCGGCGCGCTGGCAATGGTGCCGTTCATTGCGATGATGTCGACCTCGTTCGTGAAGATCGCGGTCGTCCTCGCGCTTATCAGGAACGCTTTGGGCACCCAGCAGATACCGCCGAATATCATCGTTACCGGTCTTGCGTTTATTCTCACAATTTACATTATGATGCCCGTCGGGCACGAAGTTTACATGGCGGCGGGTTCAACCATCAATCAGGGGACGAACCAGCCTCTTCTTTCGCAGGCCAGCGTAAAGTTGCTCGTTGAAGCGACCGACAAAGGAAAAGAGCCGGTCAGAGATTTTCTCATCAAGCAGGCGCGTCCGCAGGAACGCCAGCTTTTTTACAATCTTGCGCTAAAGATGGCCCGCACCGACGAAGAACGCGCAAAAATTTCCGATAAAGATTTTATCAATCTTGTGCCGGCGTTCGCGGTAAGCGAGCTGGCCGAGGCGTTTCAGATCGGTTTTGTTATTTTCCTGCCGTTTCTCATCATCGACATCGTGATCGCCAACATTCTTCTGTCGCTTGGCATGTTCCAAATTTCGCCAATTACAATTTCGCTTCCGTTTAAACTTTTGCTCTTTGTGCTTGTTGACGGCTGGCATTTGATCACAAAGGGGCTAATTTTAAGTTACGTTTGATATGGAATATTTCGTCGCACTATCAAAGCAGGCTTTGTTTCTGGCGCTAATTTTAACCGGCCCTCCGGTTTTAATAGCGATGTTGGTCGGTCTTGTCGTGTCCATCGTTCAGGCCACGACACAAATTCAGGAACAGACCCTCACCTTCGTTCCAAAAATGATCGCAGTTGTCGTCACTCTTGCGCTGGTCGGCCCGTGGATGTTGGTGCAGGTTATTACGTTCACGACATCGATATTTGATTCGTTTGCAAGTTACGTGAAGTGATTTTTTGCCTGTGAACGCACATGGACGAGCTATCCCGCATAATCGGCATTAACCTCAACCTGAACTTTGTTTTCATTTTCGGTTCGCTTATCTTTGTCCGCATGATGGCGGTCGTGAGTTTCGTCCCATTTTTATTTGCGAAACCGGTTCCGCGGCAGGCCAGAATCGGCGCGGCTTTCATTTTTACGATTTTTGCTTACATGCATCTTGTGCCGGCAAATCCGCCGGTAATCCCCGAAGATGTTTTTGTGATCGTCGCTCTTATTTTTAAAGAGATATTTGTGGGGCTGTTGATAGGTTTTACTGTCGGTATAATTTTTTACGGATTTGAAAGTGCCGGTCAAATGATAGACAACCAGCGCGGCATGTCGATCGCCAGAATTCTCATCCCCGAACTTGGGCAGCAGAGTTCGATCATCGGGTCGTTTTTATTTCAGCTTTCGATAGTTGTGTTTCTTGCAATCGGCGGACATCTTGTTTTTTTAAACGCGGTTTTTTCGAGTTTTGAGCTGGTCCCGTTGTTTGAGTTTCCGAAAATGGGAAACGAGCTCTTGCCGATGCTGGAATTTTTCATCCGAATCACGGCCGAGGTCATTTTGATCGCCGTGCAGATCGCCGCTCCCGTAATTATTGCCATTCTTATCGCCGACATAATTTTGGGAGTGGCAAACAGAATCGCGCCGCAGATCAACGTTTGGGAGATGGGCTTTAATATTAAAGGTTACCTTGGGGTTTTAGCTCTATTTTGGGCGATCACCGTTATTGTTACGCAGGTGCAAATTCATGCGCAAAAGACCGGCAATGATTTGGGCATTTTGCTCGACATGTTGCGCGGCGCAACTCCCGAATCGACTAAATCGCTTTCGGTGCCCGAGGAGCCTCAAGCTCCCCAACAGCCGGCAAATGGCGAAAACGGTAAGGTTTTAGAGGCGCCGGCGAATTGAGTAAGAGCGGGAAATTATTGACAAAAGTGGGTATTTTTTGCCCCGAATGATTCGTAATTTATTGTTTGAGATCGCAAGTTTGCGGGGAATTCACAGTTTTTGTCGCGCTGTAACGTGTTGAAATGTAAGGCGAAATATTAGTATCGGGGTTGTTTTAAGCAATTTGCCGCCTTATAAGAACTTTGGCACGATGATTGCTTAAGGAATCGGTGGGGTTAAGTATTGAAAGTCCCGTCTTTATAAGACGAGACATCATTGGAGGAAGATATGGTCGAGATTAAAGTTAATGCTAATAACAAAGAATACTCGATTCAGTTTGATGATCAAAACAAGACTGTAACGAATAATCAAAATCTAAAAGAACTTGCTTCTTATTTGGGTGTCACTCCATCTGCATTAGAGTCGTTGTTTAAGAATTCAGAGCTTCTTTCGGACCAAACGTACAGCCTTCAAGATCTTGTGAATCTTGCTGTTGATAAAGAGGCGCAAAATGAAGTTGACGTTCAGCTACTAATTGAAAAGGGAGAGGCCGCTGGTGAGCAGGTGAAGCATTTAGAAAAAAGTATTACTGCTCTTGAGGCGAAGCTTGCCGAAGCAGAGAAGGCCACTGCAAAAGATACGGCTTTAATAAGTAACCTTAAAAAGCAAATTGAAGACCAGAAGCAAATGAAGAGCTCTCTTGAGCTTGAAGTTGGAGATGCACAAAAACGTGTTGAAAAAGCACTTGAGAACAAAAACATAACAATGTCAGCCGAGATAAAAAAAGCTGCAATGAAGTTTGCAGAAGTTAAGCTCGAGACAACGGCATCTGAA
>CAZYHS010000010.1:46373-63940 GCA_964647545.1 uncultured Pseudomonadota bacterium
AAAAAAGCTGCAATGAAGTTTGCAGAAGTTAAGCTCGAGACAACGGCATCTGAAGATGGACAGGGCCCAAGTTCTTCAAAGGCAGGTACTCTCGGCGGCACGCCAACAAGTGGAGGCTCTGCCGGCACAGGTAAGGCCACAACTTTTGGCGATGGCGCAAAAGCTGGTACTTTTGGTGGCAGCGGAGATTCCTCAACATCGTTCGACCCAATGTCGATGATGAAAGCCCAGTGGGCAGATGACAACCTTTTAAGTCTCGTCGATATGTCGGGCGAAGCAAAGAAGAGGCAGCAAATGATGCTTCTTTTCTTCCACTATGCCCGCATGGCGATGTCGGGCGACCTTTACGCAATGTACCAGTTCATGCGCTTTCTCTCCTACGTGATAGGCCGCGACAAGGCTTTGCAAAACGTTGCGATCGGCACCAAGCTCATCGAGCTGCAGGAAGTTTCGCGCCGTGCTCAGGAAGCCCTTACCGGACTTAAGGTCGGCGAAGATTCACAGAGTCAGGCCGATTTCCAAGCCAAATTGCAGCAGATCCGCGGCGAAGAAAATATGGTCGCAACTTCACAGAAACTGCTAACGCAGATGATGGAAGAATATACCGGCATCAAGTCGTCGCTCGACGATGTGACAAAGAGCATGCTCGATTCGTGGGCCTCGTCGCTGAAGAGCTCGAGCACGTGGAGAATCTAATAGGGTAGCTGCATAGATAGATTTTAAAGAGCTCCGGGGGGAGTACTTGGCGGCAGGCCGATGCGGCCGCCACGCAAACGCCGGAGCCTTTTTGTATGTGACGCAAGGCTTGTTATGCATAGAAACTTCTGGAAGTGGGCGTTGTAACATGTTAAAACTACGCATAATCAAGGAGTGAAAAAAGTTATGTCGCCCAAAAAGACAAAGCCCATGTTCGTTGCAGAAGATCCGCCAAAGCACATGAGCAAGGAAGAGGCCGAACGCGAGCTCGCCAAGTTTTTCGAGCGAATCGAGCAGGAGCATCAAAACACCCCCAAAGAGGTCATTGAGTTCGGCGCTAAGCGCGTCACCGATTTCATTAAGGGCGATGTGACTTGGGCCGAGATGTTCAATATTCCGAAAAAGATGATCCGCGACATGGTCGAGTACGGCTATTTGCAGTTTCAGACCGGACGCTACGAAGAGGCCGAGCGTTTCTTTAAAATGCTGACCATCATGGACTGGAAGAACAGCTACTATCACTCAATGATGGGTTCGATCTTGCAAAGACAAAAACGTTACGCAGATGCGATCGCCGAATATTCCGAAGCGGTTAAATTAAATCCAAACGACATTGTGAGCCTTGTCAATCGCGGCGAAATTTACATGCAGCACAAGGTTTTCGACGAGGCGATAGCCGATTTTGAGCGCGCGTCGAAACTTGATCCGAAAAAAGAGAACAAGTGGGCGAACCGCGGATTGATTTTAATGGCCCAGATAGCGCAAATCAAAAAACTTGCGGCTTCCGCAGCGGAAAAAAAGACCGCAAAAAATACCGAGCAAAACACAAAAGCCAAAAAAGAAGATAAGAAGGAAAAGGGGAAAAAGAGATAATTTTTTATGGCTATCGATACTGTCGGCACAAAATTCGGCGGCTCAACGATCAAACTTCCGCTGGATAACCCAGCGGTGGCCGAAGCTCTGCGCAGCGGCAAGGCATCTGACCTTCACAAGATTCTCACAGATTACAAGATCACCGCCGCCGACTGGGAAGAATTTATCTCGGGGCGCGGACGCGAATACGAAGAGTCGATCGTTAAAAGCGTTTCGGCCTACGCATCGGATGCCAGCGCGCCCGAGCCGACCATCGACGACATCATTCCTTTGAGCTACGACAGAAAACTGGACATTAAAGAGCGGGAGTTTCTTACCGACCTGATGGGCGTTGCGATGGAACATTTTGTTCCGCCTGCGGCGTCAGGAGGCGCGGCCGGCGGCGGAGCGACGGGTGAAAAATCGTCCGCTAAAGCCATGAAGGCTGCGACACTTGAATCGAAAGGCAAAGCGGCTTCAACGGCGAAGGCTTCGGGATTTTCGGCGGAGCTTGGAGAAAAAATCAAGGATGACGTCGCAGGCCTTGATGACCTTATCTTACGTCTTGAAAGCATAGATTTTTATGCCGACCTCAAAAGACAGTCTGAGGCGCAAATCGCAAACATCGAACGGGAATATCAAAGAATAATGGCGATGGCCCGAAGCGGAAACGTCGATCCCACGGTGCTGGTTATCGCCATCACGAAACTGAACATGGAAAAGAACGGTGTTCTGTTTGCCGCCAAGGCGAAGGAAATCATGAAAATAAACGACGACATGAACGCGTCGTTCAAAATCATGAGCAGCTCGACATCGACCACAGACCCCGCGAAATATTACACCGCTCAAGGCAAGATACAGGAACAGAGCCAGAGCTTAAAGCTTGTGATGGAAGATATGCAGGCGATCGTGAAGGCGACCGAAACGGCGAGTTCGACCGGTAAAAATATGATCGAGGCCATTCACTCGATAAGCATGGAGATGATCAGAAAGACCGGCGCTCCGTCGGCTTAATTTTTATGACTGACACGAACACCAACACAAATCAGGGGGGCGGCAAATTTGTTCCGATAGTCGACCCCAATCCCGCAAGACGCAAGCGCGTTGTCGAGATCTTCAACGAGTTTCTTGAAGATAAAATATGTCTGGCAGAACTTCAGGGGATTTCGCGAGAGAAACTTTTTAGTCTTGCGGAGGCCGGTTGGATAAAATTCAAACACGGTCGCATCGACGAGGCGTTTAAGATTTACCAGTCGCTTATCGTGCTTGACCATCGCAACGCATATTTTCATTCGGTCATGGGGGCGATACATCAAAAGCGCAAACGTTTGGTTGAAGCCGTCGTCGAGTACACTCGGGCGGTGCAGCTTAACCCGCGCGATATCAGCTCGTTCGTTAACCGAGGCGAGATATATCTTAGGATAAAAAACTACAAGAAGGCCGCAGTCGATTTTAAGAACGCAATTTTGCTCGATATGTCGGGCAGAAATCCGTGGGCGAACCGCGCACGCTCACTAGTGATCGCTCTCAAGCGCTCGATGGAATCTAAGCAGAAAAAACCCGTCTGATTTTTCCGGAATTTCAATCGATATCTTTGCTGGGGATGCCGTACTTTTTCAAAAGGTTGCGGATGTGTTTCCGGTCGATTCCCGCCTCGCGCGCGGCTTTCGATAAATTATAGCCGTTGCGCCGCAGCAGGTCGATTAAATAGTCACGCTCGAAAACTTCGACGACCTTTTGCTTTGCCTCTTTGAACGGAACGTCCTTTAGCACCTGCAGTTTTTCGGTGCGTTCTTCTTCGTCCTCAAGATCGCTAAAGACCATATCGATCTGGTTTTTTGAGATCACTCCGTTTTCGGCGACTGCGCACGCGCGTTCGATGATGTTCGAAAGTTCGCGCACATTCCCCGGCCACTGGTAGCGTTGCAACGCCTTAAGCGCGTCGTCTTCAACTTTTGTAACGAAGAGCGTGCCGTCGGGTTTTTTATTGAATTTTCCAACGCTCAAAAATCTTTCGACCATGAGCGGGATATCCTCGACCCTTTCACGCAGAGGGGGCAATATGATCTTAACGACGGAGAGACGATAGTAGAGGTCTTCGCGGAAGCGGCCTTCGGCGACCTCTTTTTTCAGGTTGCGGTTCGTTGCACAAACTACCCTGACGTCGATCGGTGTCGTGAGATTTGCGCCGACTCTCCTGATTTCGCGGCTTTCGAGAGCTCGAAGAAGTTTTGGCTGAAGATCCAGCGAGAGCTCGCCGATTTCGTCCAAGAAGATCGTTCCGCCGCTGGCCTCTTCAAAAGCGCCGCGCCGCGACTTTATCGCGCCGGTGAAAGAACCTTTTTCGTGGCCGAACAATTCCGACTCGATGAGATTGGGCGCTACCGAAGAGCAGTCGAACACGACGAACGGCTTGTTCTTTCTCGGGCTGTTTTCGTGAACAGCGCGCGCTACCAGTTCTTTTCCCGTTCCGGTTTCGCCTTCGATGATGACCGTTGCGAACGTCGGCGATATTTTTTCTAGGATGCCGAATATCTGGCGCATTTTCAGGGACGATCCGACCATGAGGCCGAATTCGGCCTTGTCGCTGGGTTCGATCTTGACCTTTTCTTCGAACGCGACGAACTCAAGCGTTGTGTTGCCTACCTTAATGCGGTCGCCGGGGACAAGATAGGCCTCTTTCACCCGTGAGCCGTTAAGGTTCGTGCCGTTGGTTGAGCCGAGGTCTCTTAATAAAAATGAGTCGGACGAATATTCGATGATCATGTGATCGCGCGAGACCGTCGAATCGTCGATGACGAAATCGTTGTTCTCTTTTTTGCCGACCTTGGTGATCGGTTTTACAAGGCTATACTTTTTGCCTTTGTCTGGGCCGTCAACGATCGCGAGTTGGCATTTGCGAAGCGAAATGCTGGCTGAGCCGCCGTCGTCGGTCTTGATGATCTGCGTTTTGTTTTCGATGTCGTCTTTTTTTGGTTTTGCCGGTGTCTTAGCCATTTTCATTCTTCCTCTAAAGAAACGTTGAACTTCTTTTCGTCCTGACCTTCCATGTCGAAGCTCTTTTCCCAGTCACGATATCCCGGAAGCACGAGCTTGATAGTGTGTTGCTTATCGGTTTGTACGCGTTTGACAGATACGGGCGTTCTGGCGCCGATGTCGTTGCCATCGAGATAGACTTTCGCCCCAGACGGGATCGACTTGATTGAAAGAGTGCCGAAAAGCGAGCCCAGCTTAAGTGTTCCTAGGTCGAGCTTCTCGCCGCTTTTTAATGTTATTTTTTTTGAGATGCGTGCGCGCCCCTCTTTATTGACGAGGAGGCTGACTTGGCCCGGACGTATGCCGCTTATCGTTGCCGGCGTTGTGCCGCGATGTTCGGCGTTAATGAAAATGTCGGCTCCGCTTGGGTCACTTGCGATTCGAACGCTGGCCGGTTCGCCAGTTGTCTGGATCGGTTCCGCGGCCTTTTCGGCTTTGGCCGGAGCCGGACTTTCCGGTTTTGACGGTTTTTCAACCGGCTTTGGCCTTTCGACGGGTTTTGCCGGCGCGGGCGCGGTCGGCGTCTCGAGCCTTTTTGCGGCTTGTTCGACTTTTTTCTTTTCCTCGGCTTTTTTCTGTTCCGCTTTTTTAAGCTCCTGTTTTTTCTGTTCTTCAAGTTGTTTTGCGGCTTCTAGCTTTTGTTTTTCTTCGGCTGCCTTTTGAGCTTCGGCGAGCTGTTGCGCGCTTGTCGTTTTGGAAAGCACGGCGATTATTTCGGTCGGGTTCGTGTCTTTAAGTGTCAGATTTTGGGTGAAACTGTCGTACCCGATTTTAGAAACGGTAAGATTCTGAAGAGAGCCGACAGGAACTTCGTTCAATGTCGCGGGAGTTTTCAGCCCCGTGTCGCGGCCGTTGAGAAGGATGGTCGCCCCTTCGGGGTTTGATTTTACAACTACGCTTGCGAGCTCTTCGGCCGGTTCAAGCTTTGCGGAAAACTGCTGCGGCTTGGTCGAACTCAAAGTTATTGCCTGAGAGACGTCTTTAAAGCCGTCCTTAATGAAGGTGATCTTAAATTCTTTATTAAGCTCAAGTCCCTCCAGAGTCGAAGGGGTTTCAAGCCCCGTCGGCCTCATGTCGAGAAATACCGATGCCCCCGCCGGTTCGGTAACGAGCTGCAACGTTCCTGTTTCAGCGATCGCTGCCGGCGACGGCTCTTCCGCCGGAGGTAGAAAATCGGCTTCGGGTGGAACGGGGAACTCTGTTTGAACGCTTGGTTCGGTTGAAAGCTGCGGTGCAATAAATTTAAAATAGGCAAGAGCGCCGCCGGCCATAAGAACGGCCGATACCGCCGCGCCAAAAACGAATTTTTTCCAAGCGGGCTCTTTTTTGCCGGCCGATGTTCTTTCGGTGTTGTCGGCGCTTGTCAGTTCGGCCTCTTTGGGGACCGGCGCCTGAATTGTGGGCGAGCTCTCCTCGCGATGAACGATATTTTCCTGCAACGCCTCTTCGGCAATGTTGATGGAAGACGTCTGTATCTCCATTGCTTTTTCAAGCATGTTGCGTTCGCGCTGTTTGGCGATGTCGTCCTTGAAAAGTTCAATTACAAATTCGGCCAGTTTCTTTGGGGTGAAATCGACGTGAGTTGTGTAAAGATATCTTGTCAGGTCGATCTGCATGTCGCCGGCCGACTGGTAGCGATCTTTAACGTAGAACGCCAGCGCCTTAGCCAGCACGGCCCGCAGCCCTTCCGGGATCGACGAAGGAAATTTGTTGATGTCGAGTTTGGTCGAACGGATCTTTTTTAAGACCTCAAATTGAGATTCTCCGGTGTAGAGCTTTTCAAGCGTAAGCATTTCGAAAAGGACGATGCCTGTCGAGAACAGGTCTGTGTGATAATCGACCGACTTGCCCAGAGCCTGCTCCGGCGACATGTAGGCTATCTTGCCTTTAAGAATTCCGGCCATCGTGTGGCTAATATTCATCGCCGCTTTTGCGATGCCGAAATCGACTATTTTAACTTCGCCTTCGTACGAAATTAGAATGTTTTGCGGACTTACGTCGCGGTGGACGATCCCCAAAGGGTCGCCGCTTGCGTCGGTTTTGCGGTGTGCGTAATCGAGCCCTTTGCAGACTTCGCTGATTATGTAAGCGGCGAGCTCGTCGGGGATCTTAACGTTCTTGTCCTTGCAGCGGTAGATTATTTCGCGAAGGTTAACGCCGTTGATGCATTCCATCGAGATGAAATAATCGTCTCCGACCTTTCCCAGATCGAAGACCTGCACGATGTTCGCGTGAGAGAGCGTGACCGAGAGCTTGGCCTCGTCGATCAGCATGGTTATGAACTCTCTGTCCGCCGAGCAATGTGGAAGAATTCTTTTGACCACGTTGAGCTTTTCAAAGCCGTCAACGCCGTAGGTCTTGGCCTTGTAGATTTCGGCCATGCCTCCTATGGCAAGTTTTTCGAGAAGATAATATTTACCGAACTGCTTAGGTTCAAAATCGGCCATAATTTATTTCATTAGTCCAATTAGGACGAGCGCGATCAGCGCTAATCCGATTATTGCGTAGATTATTAAATTAGTTGGGAATCGTTGTAATCGCGTTGCCTCAATGTGCCTTGCGGCCTGAGCGTGCTTTTCCTGAGCCGGTGCCGAAGTTTCGTTCGGGATGCTAAGTTCAAGTACCGGCTCTTTTGCAATAAGATTGACCGGAACAGGCTGGCCCATCCGGAATTTTTTTAGGGTCCAAAAATCTTCGCGGGCGGCCAGAATAATATGAGCCCCTCTAAAAGTCCGGCCGTCGCGCATGACGATATCTATCTCGGCCAAAGATATGCCGCGCTGCATGGCCGTCATTCTGAAAAAGGCCTGCGAAATGTCGGAGCGTTTGATCTTTATGTAACGCCTGCCGGCAGATGCCGAATAGATCTTTTGCCAGCCCGGCATGGCGTGCGAGCCCGAATACTCGTCGCCGGACGAATCCTGCTGACGCTTTTTCTGCTCGTCATCGTCGCCGGCGGCGGCGGACTCCTGCACGTAGTGAGTGGGCCTAAACTCCGGTTTGTCGATCTTTTCGACCATTTTATTTTTTGTCGGACTTCGAGCCCGCCTTTGCGCTTGAGGCGTATCCGTCTTTGTACCAGCCGCCCCCTTTTAACGAAAAGGTGGTTTGGCTGATAAGCCTTCTGGCTTCGGAGCCGCAAGCGGGGCAATTGGCCTTTGGTTCGTCTTTAATTTTCTGTGTGACCTCAAAATGTTTATGACATTTTGGACACTCATACTCGTACAATGGCATACCTGAAAATTACCTCTCTAGTTGTCGTTGATTGGGTGGTGACAACAGTCACCATATTACCGATTTGATGGGCAATTGCAAAGAAAATGTTAACGCTTATTGGGTTACAATGCTCTGCTGTCCGCCCGATTCGGTCTGGCTCGTCAGGACAATCAATGCCTCATCCAATCCGTTGATAAATAGCTCTCCGTTTCGGACGTCGAACGAGCTAATCGCCGGCTGGCTTTTGTTAAAGAGCTCTTCGATGCAGCCTCCGGCGAACTTGTCGGGCTTAACGCGGCCTATCCAGTTTGTGCCGGTCAACAGATAAACGTACTCGCTTTTTGTCGTCCCTGCGGATGTAACGTTCTCTTTCGAGCCGGGAGGGGCGACGCTGATCGATTTTGACGCAGTTGAGACTGTCGATATCCCAAGGCTCAAGCCGCTTGATGTGTCGATTGTTGAGCTGCCGGCAACGGTCGGCGTGTAATCTGTGTCGGTTGAGCTTGTTATGTCGATAACTCCGCCCACAGCCGGCAATGTCTTAAATTGGTCGCAAGTCATTTCGAGGTTTAACGGGGCAATTCTTACGTCGTGAGTCGTAGCTACGACAATCCTGTCGGGCTGCAGAAAAATGAACTTATTGATGTGGTGCCCCATTTTGCAGACGACTTGGCTTCCGTTATCAAGGTTGACCGTAAGGGTGTCGCTATCGATCTTAACGCTTGTGCAATCTTGCGAAAGATAGCAGCCGACTTCGCTATATTCGGGGGTGACAGGATTTGAGTCTGCAACTGTCGGTCCGGCGAGCTTTTCAAAAGATTTATAGTTTACGAATCGATAACCTGACGAAGGGCAGGTCGATGATTCATTTTGGGAGGCCTTAGGGTCATTATCTTTGCCCCCGAAGTTATTATCGGCATCTTCAAGCATGGCCGTGCTTTGGCATCCCGCCAAAATGGCTATTGCGCCGAATAATGCGAAAGTATTGAGAGTTTTCTTTATCATTTTGAACCTCATTTTCTATTTAAGCGTCAATAAAACGTCATTTTCGGTCTAAAATAGGCGTTATTGACGCCTCGATTTATTGAAAAGCAATTAATGTGCCAAAAGACGTATAAAGACGCTATTTTCGCCACTTTTTTAAGCGTTCCGAAATATGCCGTTCGTAGCCGTTTTCGGTCGGCTCATAATATATTTTTTCGCCCAGTTTGTCAGGAAGATATTGCTGTTTTACGAAATTAGTCTCGAAACGGTGCGGGTCGGCATATCCTTTCCCGTAGCCGGTATCTTTCATTAGTTTTGTCGGGGCGTTCCTTAAATGAAGCGGAACCGGCAGGACTCCATGTTCTTCGACATCTAAAACCGCGCGCTTATAAGAATTGTAGGCCGCTTTGCTTTTTGGCGCGGTCGCAAGATAGGTTGCGCATTGCGCAAGAGGAATCCAGCCCTCCGGCATGCCGACGAGGTCAAAAGCCTGCATGCACGAAATGGCGACTTGAATTGCCTGCGGGTCTGCGTTGCCGACATCTTCACCCGCAAAGATAACCATGCGCCTTGCGATAAAAAGAGGCTCCTCTCCCGCCTCAAGCATTCTGGCCATCCAATAGATCGCCGCGTCGGGGTTTGAGCCCCGCATGCTTTTTATGAAAGCGCTTATGATGTTGTAGTGCTCTTCACCGAGTTTATCGTAAAGCAGCGCTTTCTTTTGGATCGACGATTCGATCGTTTTCTTTGTGATGACTGTCGCGCGCTTTTTCCTGCCGTTCATTGCTCCGGAGAGGTTTGCCGCTATCTCAAGAGTGTTGAGTGCGCGGCGGGCGTCTCCGTCGCTTGTCTGGGCGATGAGTTCAAGAACGTCGGCCTCGGCCGAAATATTGAACTTCCCAAGTCCGCGCTCCTTGTTTGAAAGGGCCTCTTCGAGAATTTTTTTAATTGCGTCCGATTCGACGGCTTTTAAAAGATAGACCTTTGTGCGCGATAATAATGGAGAGATCACCTCAAAAGATGGATTTTCGGTCGTTGCTCCGATAAGAATTATCGTGCCGTTCTCAATGTGAGGGAGAAACGCGTCCTGCTGCGCCTTGTTGAAACGATGAATTTCATCGACAAAGAGAATTGTTTTGCGTCCGGTAGAGCGGCGCAACTTTGTCGCCTCGTCTATAATTTCGCGAACCTCTTTCACGCCGGAGAGTACCGCCGAGATCCAAAAGAACTGGGCGTCGACGGCTTTCGCCACGATGTTGGCGATAGTTGTTTTGCCGCAGCCCGGAGGCCCCCAGAGAATTATCGACGGAACAGTTCCCGAATCTATCGAAAGACGTAAAGGGCTTCCTTTGCCGGTGATGTGCTCCTGCCCGCGCACTTCGTCGAGCGTTGTCGGGCGCATTCTCTCGGCAAGGGGAGTGTAAGCCTCTTTGGATTCTTCTATTGAAAAAAGGTCTGTCATATTGTCTACTAAAGGCCATTCTACCTAGCTTTTTAGCGGGGTCGATGTCAACCGGAGACAAAAATGACATTTTCCAGCGAGGTTTGGCATGAACAGACGCGCAAGCTTTCAATAGATGTGCGCGGCGGAGCGGTTGAGGCGATAAACGATTCGTTCGGCGCCGGCACCGCCGTTCGTACGATTGAAAATTCTAAAATGGGATTTGCCTATTCGACCAAAGCCGGTCAGCTCGAAAGCGAATTGACCGAAATGGCCAGAGAGAGCGCGAAAAAGCTTGAGCCGGATGTTTATGAATTTCCGTCCGCAGAAGCCGGTTGCTGCCCCTCCTTTTTTGACGCGTCGGTCTTTTCGGGATTTTCGCACGAACAAAAGATAGAGTTTGCGCTGGAACTTGAAGCGGGGGCCAGAGGGCTGGATAAAAGAATATCTGGAGTAAGAAAGGCCTCCTATGTCGAACTATCAAACGAAGTTAAAATAAAGAACTCCGCCGGACTCGACAGATCGTTTTCGCAAGGATTTTGTTATTTAAGCATTACGGCGATCGCAAAGGACGAGTCTGACACAGAATGGGCGGGGGAGATCGAATATTACCCCGAGCCTTCAAACATCGACCCCAGAAGCGTTGGCGAAGCGGCGGCGAAAAAAGCCCTCTCAAAGCTTGGGGCGAAAAGCATACCGTCACAAAGCGCCCCTTCCATTTTAGACCGTGAGGCCGTTAGCGAACTTCTTGAACTTTTGAGCCAGTCGTATTTCGCCGATCAGATTTTCAAAAAGAAATCGGCTCTGTCCGGCAGGCTTGGCGAAGAGATCTATTCAAAGCGAATCACGATCATTGACGACGCCACAATGAAAGGTGCGTTTGGAGCTGCGCCGTTCGACGGCGAAGGGGTGGACACAAGAAAAAATACGGTCGTTGAGAACGGAGTTTTTAAGAGAGTTCTTTGCGACAATTTTTGGGGGCGTAAACTCGGATTTAAGTCGAACGGTTCGGCCGTGCGTTCGTCTTTGACCGTTCCGCCAAAAGCCGGCGCGCATAATATTTACATCGCCGCCGGTGAGAATTCGCCGGACGCTTTAAGAAAAGAGCTTTACAGGGGCTTTTACGTTACCGACCTTATGGGTGTTCATACCGCCAACGCCATCACCGGAGAATTTTCGCTGGGAGCGTGCGGATTTTGGGTGGAAAACGGCAAAATATCACACGCCGTAAAGGGGGTGACGGTTGCCGGAAATTTGCATGACCTTTTGCGCCGGACAGTTGCCGTCGGAAATGACCTCAAATTATGGTACGGTGGAGGCGCTCCAAGTCTATTGGTCGAGTCGCTACAAATTGCCGGAAGCTGACGGCTTCACGAAATTATTCAGGAATTATTTATTTGAAAAAAACGTCTGATAGTATAGCTTAAGGAACCTATGGAGCTAGCCGTCTTTGGTAAGACCGACGTCGGGTGCCGGCGCGAAAAGAACGAAGATTCATACCTGATCAATACCAAGAACAACCTTTATGTCGTAGCTGATGGCATGGGCGGTCATTTGGGGGGTGAGTTTGCGTCAAGGCTGGCTGTCGCCACAATTGACGAGGTGATCGAAGAAGTTACCCAAGATCCCGACACAACGCTCCAATCGACAGAAGATGTAAAATCGGGCGACTATAAAAGCTATCTTCGCTATGCAATTAGCGTGGCCAGCATGCGAATTTACGAACGCGCCGCCAACGAGCCGAATTTGCACGGGATGGGGACCACGGTCGTAAGCGCCTTTTTTCGGGACGGCAAGGTCTATCTGGCAAATGTCGGCGATTCGCGCTGTTACATCATTCGGGACGGCAAGATACGTCAGCTTACGGAAGACCATTCATTGGTCGGCGAACAGCTGCGTGCGGGGGTTATAACTCCGGCAGATGTAAAAAATCATAAATACAAAAACATCATCACACGGTCTGTCGGTTTTCAGGAGGCCGTCGATATCGATATAATCACCCGTACCGTAAAAAAGGGGGATAGATTTCTCCTTTGCAGCGACGGGTTGACGAACATGGTCCCAAATGACGAAATTTTAGAGATTGTTGACAATAACGACCCGCGTGAGGCATGTGAGAAGCTGATCGAAACCGCTAATAATAATGGCGGCGACGACAACATAACGGCGATAATTTCCCAGGTCCTCAGTGTCGGCGACTCGGAAGAACCCGACGAGTTGACAGAGGGAATATAACCCCGCATGGCAAGTGCGGGAAAACAAGGAGGTCCATTATGGAACGCAGGGACATCGAGCTGATCGAAAAACACAGCTCAAGTGATAGCGTGCTCGCAAAACTCTATAAAGAGCACCTTGACTACGAAAGAGAGCTCGAGAAGCTCGAAAACAAGTCGTATTTGAGCAACGACGAGCAGCTTCGCCGCGCAGAGGTGAAAAAGCTCAAGCTTGCAGGTAAAGATAAACTGGAGATGATACTTAAGAAATATCGCTCACAGGAAACAGGACGTTGAAAATGAATCATATTATTGCTCGCGAGGGCTGGCCATTTTGTGGCGCGGCCCTCGCTGTTTTTATTGTCACTCTTGCGATTGGATGGCTTCCGCTCTCTCTGATTTCATTCGCGCTTTTTCTGTTCGTCGTCTGGTTCTTTAGAAATCCAGAAAGAAAGATTCCCGAAGCAAATAACGTCATTGTTTCGCCGGCCGACGGCACGGTGCTCGGTATCGACCGTTTTGAAGGGGGCGCTTTCAGAATTAAGATTTTCATGTCGGTTTTAAACGTTCACGTGAACAGAATTCCGTGCGACGGCGTTGTCAAAAAGATCGAATATAACAAAGGCAAGTTCCTTGTCGCTTCAAAGGACAAGGCGAGCCTTGATAACGAACAAAACGCTATCACGATTACCGATGCGGCCGGTCGCGACATTAAGTTCGTTCAAATCGCCGGACTTGTCGCACGTCGAATCGTCTGCCACATCAAACTCGGCGACAAGGTCGAACGCGGAGTAAGGTTCGGAATGATACGCTTCGGTTCCAGAGTCGATGTCTATCTTCCGGCCGAATTTTCGCCGCTTGTAAAACAGGGTGACAAAACCACCGCCGGCGAAACAATTCTCGCGCGACTTGGCTCGGTCTGAGCTTAAGTCTTAAAAAGGAGAGTCATGGAAGAGATAAGAGTTAAACGCGAAGGCATCAAACGCGGCATTTATCTTTTGCCCAACCTTTGCACTTCGGCCAATCTTTTTTGCGGTTTTTTTTCGATCGTTTCGTCGCTAAAGGGCGAGTTCGTCACCGCGGCTTACATGATTTTAGCCGCCGGCATTTTTGATTTTCTCGACGGCCGTATCGCGAGGCTGACTCGTGCAACAAGCGAGTTCGGGATCGAATATGATTCTTTAGTTGACCTAGCGTCGTTCGGAATCGCACCTAGCGTTTTGGTTTATACTTGGGGGCTGCTTTCATTCGATCGCATCGGCTGGTTGGCCGCGTTTTTGTTTGTTGCTTGCGGAGCTCTCAGACTGGCACGTTTTAACGTCCAGATCGACAATGTCGAAAAACGCTATTTTCAGGGGCTTCCAATTCCGGTCGCCGCCTATCTTCTTGCTACGCTGGTGATTTTTCACGATTACGTTTTTGAACTACCGCCGATACGCAGCTATTTCGTTCTTTTTGTGACTGTGCTGCTGGGGCTTTTGATGGTCTCGACATTTCGCTATTACAGCTTCAAACAGGTCGATTTCAAGGGGCGCTGGTCGTTCTTTATGCTGGTCATTTTGGTTGGAACGATATTTCTCATTGCGATCGAACCCAAAGTCACAATGCTTTTCATTGTGCTGACCTACGTTGCGACCGGCCTAATTGAAGAACTTGTCACCCGCAGAAAAAGCCGGATGCTTTGGGATAAATTTCAGACGTGGCGTTCGCTTCGCGACCTAAAAGTTTACGACGGCGAAGACGACGACGATTCTTTCAAGCCTCGCGGCAATCGCGAAGACGAAATAGGTGAGTGATGCCCAAGTGTGTTTTTTGTCAGAAAGAGGTTCTTGTTTTAGACAGGGTCGGGGTTCGCGACGATTGCGAACATTGCGGCATGCCTCTTCACTGTTGCTTACAATGCAAATTTTATGACGTCGGGGCTTTTCACGAATGCCACGAACGGGTCGAGTATCGCGTCGAGCATAAGGACAAAGCCAACTATTGCGATCTTTTTTCGATAGGGCGCGACGCGAAAGAGACCACCGCAGACAAAGACAAAATTAAGGCGCAGCTCGACGCGCTATTTAAAAAATAATAATCAAAGTCATCCCCGCAGTAGTTAGCGGGGAGCTAGTTCGTGTAAACGAGATTCCTGCTTAATGCTGCGGGAATGACGGATGGGAGCATATGTCAAAAAACGGAAATCCATTTGGTGCCCACAGGGTCGTTAAACCGCACGGCGTTCTGCCGCAGCCGGCCGAAGTTCTCAACAACGATTTTAGCGAGATCTTCGACAACGAAATTTTAGTCGATGTCGATATTTTAAATATCGATTCGGCGAGCTTTACACAGATCAAACAGGTGACCGGCGGCGACATTGAAAAAATCAAGGAACAGATCCTTTTGATCGTGAACGCCCGCGGTAAAATGCAAAATCCGGTCACAGGAAGCGGCGGCATGTTCATCGGCCGCGTTGCAAAGGCCGGCGAAAAACTTGCGTCGCGCGGTTTGAAGGCGGGCGACAAGATCGCCAGTCTTGTAAGTTTGTCGTTGACCCCGCTCAAAATCAAAGAAATCGTCGAAGTGAAAAAAGATGTCGATCAGGTTCGAGTTGTCGCGCAGGCGGTCCTTTTTGAAAGCGGGCTCTACGCGAAGCTTCCGAGTGACATGCCCGAATCGCTCGCACTTGCCGTGCTCGATGTCTGTGGCGCACCGGCTCAAACTCGGCGTTTGGTGAAAAGCGGCGACACGGTCGTCATTATCGGCGCGGGTGGAAAGTCTGGCGTGCTTTGCGCTTGGGAGGCGGCCAAAAAGGCCGGCAAGGTCATCGGCATTGAATATTCCGACAAAGGGATCGAGCAGCTCAAAAAACTAGGGCTGTGCCATGAAGTTATTAAGCTCGATGCGAGCGATTCTCTCTCTTGTTACGACTCGATCAGCAAGCTTACTTCCGGCAAAATGGCAGACGTCGTCATTAACTGTGTGAACATTCAAAACACCGAAATGGGCTCGATTCTTATGTGCCGCGACAGAGGCATTGTCTATTTCTTCAGCATGGCGACATCTTTCACGAAGGCAGCTCTTGGCGCCGAAGGGGTCGGCAAAGATATCGACATGATAATCGGCAACGGTTATGCGAAAGACCACGCCGAAATTACGCTTAACATTTTGCGCGAGTCTCCCGAAATTCGCGCGTTGTACGAAAAAATTTATACTTGAACGTCATCCCCGAGGCTTGAAAGGATGTCATCCCCGAGGTAGTAATCGGGGATCTACTTGATGCAAACTAGACTCCCGCCTTCGCGGGAGTGACAGAAATAGGTTTTAATATGCGCGAATATAAAAAGGTCGAATACAAAAACATCGAACTCTATAAGAATGTGACGGCAGAAGAGTGGAGCGACTGGAAGTGGCAGCTACGCCACGCGATCCGCGACATTCCGACGCTTAAAAAAGTTATCAACGTGACATCCGAAGAAGAGGCCGACCTAAAAAAATGTCTGCAAAAATTCCGCATGGCGATTACGCCTTACTACGCGGCGCTTATGGACAGAGAGTACGTCCGTTGTCCGGTAAGGTTGCAGGCGGTGCCAAGAATTGAAGAGCTCTGCGACGATCGAAGCGACCTCGACGACCCGCTTCACGAAGACGTCGATTCTCCCGTTCCGGGACTGACTCACCGCTATCCCGACCGCGTTCTGCTTTTAATCACCAATATTTGCTCGATGAACTGCCGACATTGCACGCGCCGTCGTTTGGTTGGTTTTGAAGACGCCGACATGCCCAAGGCAAACGTTGACAAGGCGATCGACTACATCGCTAAAAACGACGTGGTGCGCGACGTGCTGATTTCCGGCGGCGATCCGTTTGTTTTGAGCGACGACAAACTCGAATATGTTTTGCAAAAACTCCGCGCCATTTCGCACGTTGAAATTATCAGGATTGGAACGCGCACGCCGGTCGTCATGCCGCAGCGAATTACCTCTGACCTTGTAAAAATGCTGGCGAAATATCAGCCGCTTTACGTCAACACGCACTTCAATCATCCAAAAGAGATCACGCTTGAAGCCTTTGAAGCTTGCAAAAAGCTAGCCGACGCCGGTATTCCGCTCGGCAACCAGAGCGTTCTTTTGCGCGACATCAACGATTGCCCGCCGATCATGAAAAAACTTGTGCACGAACTTTTAATGATGCGCGTTAAGCCATATTACATTTATCAATGCGATCTCTCGACCGGCATTTCGCATTTTCGCACGTCGATCGCGAAAGGAATTGAAACGATCGAAAACTTGCGAGGACATACAACCGGCATGGCCGTGCCGACTTTTGTGGTCGATGCGCCGGGGGGCGGCGGAAAAATCCCCGTCATGCCCAACTATGTTTTATCGTGGTCGGACAAGCGGACGGTGCTGAGAAATTATGAAGGGGTCATTACGACCTACACCGAGCCCAAAGAGGTTACATCCGACTGTGGGCGGTGCGATGTCTGCAAAGACTTGCGCTACAAGCCGCTCGACGGCGTTGCCAAACTTCTCAACGGCGAAAAATTGTGCCTAGAGCCCGAAGGTCTCATTAGAACCCAGCGGAAAAAGTAATGTAAGTCATTGCTAGGACTGAAAGGCCGCGTCAATCTCTCTTCCACCCCAGATAAGTAATTTTCGAGACTAGGGAATCGAGCGACGCTGATTTTCTTTGGGACTCGCACAGGCTGCTTGGCGAGAGAACTCGCTCTCAAAAAAGCGGCGGTTTTCTGATAACTTTTTTTGAGAGCTCAAACAGCTCTCGCCACCGCGCTATAAAAAATCTCATAAAATATTCACGAGGGCGCAGTGTGCTCGCCCAAGAAAATCTAGCTGCTCGAATCGAAAATTAATTATCTGGGGTGTTCGGGAGATTGCCAATCCTACCACAGTTCTGTCAGCGAAATGGTTAACATCTACAGCAATGACGCGATTTGTGAGAAAGCCCTAAAGCGGTGTGGAGCCAAAGGGAGATTCCCGATTACTACCTCGGGAATGACGGACTTGGCGCGGGTGATTGCTTTCCGCCAAAGGCGGATCGCAATTGCGCCTGCCCGCCGCGTAGTATTGGTGGGAGCCTGAAAGGCCGTGGCAATACTACGTACGTCGCTTACTTCAGCGGCTTAG
>CAZYHS010000011.1:0-62973 GCA_964647545.1 uncultured Pseudomonadota bacterium
CGTTGTTTAAGCATTAAAAATAACTCCGCAAAATCCAGTCGCTTAAAATATTTGAAGTCGCGTGAAAGAGCACGGGGGCCGTGATTGAGCCGGTTTTAGCTCTCAGCCAACCGAATAAAAGCGCAGGGAAAAATATCGAAAAATGCCACCATTGATATCTTACGAACGAATGAGAAATCGCAAATATGACGCAAGTGATTATCCAGCCCCAACCTAGCTCGACTCCGAAAATCCGCCATTTCTTTTTAAATAGCGATTCGAGCGTCGGCTGCATGTAACCTCTAAAAAAGAACTCTTCGGGAAACGCGATAAAAAGTAGTTGAAAAACTATCGTCCTGCCGAGCTCGGGAAACATCGTAACTTCAAAACCTGTATAACCGAACACGATCTTCATCCAATAATGCGAAAGGATGAGAAAAGGTGGAAGAACGATCAGAGCCGACACGGCGTAATAAGCAACCCCTCTGGAAAATTGCGCAAGTGACGAATCGATAAAATCGACGCGGCGGCCTGTCTTCCACAAAACCAGAGCCGGCACATAAACGAACGTCACGGCAAAAATTGTGGCGTAAAATTTTCCGATTATCGCGACATCCTGAACGCCAAAAAGAAAACGGGCGAACCCGACCAGCAGCACGGTGACTATTGCGACCTCTGCGAGCTTTTTCATACGTTATCGACCCTAAATCGCCTGCAATAACGCCACATCAACGCCCCCGCAACGACAAAACCGGCCATAACTATCTGTCCGGTCGATAAAGTCCCTCCAAACCAGATACCGCGGTCGTCGTCGCCCCTAAAGAATTCTATGATGAAACGCGAAACCCCCTCATACATTAGAAACGCGGCCGCAATCTGTCCGTAGGCCGCTCTATACCGCCTGACAAGAAGCAGAACACAAAACATCACCACCGCATTCAACATGAAATAGGCCTGCGACGGATGAAGCGGCTGGCCGCAATGCTTCATTAAACAAGCCGTCGAAGAGGGATCGCGAAAGATCACATAAGGCCAGTGGGTTGCGGGCTTGCCATAACAGCAGCCGTTCAAAAAACAGCCGATCCTTACGCAGAAAATGATGAGAGGCGCAACGAGTGCGGCGATGTCGAGATATCGAGCGGTTGGAAGCTTTTTGATTCGAAGATAAACCAGCCACGATCCGATCGTAGCAATGAACGCGCCGAGAGATACAAATCCGCCCTGCCAAAAATAGAGCACTCTAATCGGCTTTTCCCAGTAATAGTCGGGGGCTTCGACCAGCACGTGAAATATTCGCGCTCCGATCATAGATGCGATGATGGCAATTATCGCCATATCAAGCACAGCTAGGTCGGAAAGTTTTTCGCGTTTGGCGAACCAAAGAGCAAGCCACGTGGCAACAAGGCTTGCTATCATGATCATAAAGAAAAATGAGGGGATACCGGTCGAGCCGATATGAAACAGGAACGGCTTCATATTTTACGTCCTTTCATTGGAAAAAAGCCCGACAAGCAACAGGAACATCGCGACGGTTATCGCGGAATCGGCGACGTTAAAGGCCGGCCAGTCAAGGCGCAGGCCCAGCAGAACTTTGTCCTGCACATGAAAAGATAAAAAATCGGTGACTTCGCCCAAACGCAACCGGTCAAGACCGTTGCCCAAAATGCCGCCGGCAACCAGCGACAAAGCGACAGGCATTAGCCTTTCGGTCACCGGAGCCTTGACAATGTAGAAAATTATCACCGCAAGCGCGAATATCGATATCGCATGAAAGAACGGAAGCCGCCAAACAGAGCTGGCCTCGGACAATAAACCGAAAGCCGCCCCCGGATTTTTGTAATGAACGATCTCAAAATAGCCGTTCACCACGTCGATCTTCTGACCGAGCGGAACCAGTTTCACTATGAAATATTTCGAAAGCTGATCGAGAAAAAAAACCAGCGGCGCTATGACGACAAGTACTTTGTATTTAAATTGCATAGTTATTTTGAGACCACCGCCGCGCATCTGGCGCATATTTCAGGATGAGCGTTGTTTGCACCGACGCTCTCCGAATATTTCCAGCAGCGCGCACATTTTGCGCCGCCGGCTTTCACAATGCCTACGGAGAGTCCGCCGATAAGGTCGCTATTTAAAACGTATTGCCCCGCCGGTTCGCTAAACTCAACCGCCGAAACAATGAACAGATCGGCCAGCGCCGCCCCGAAACTTTCGAGAAATGCCTTTAGTTCGCCGTCACATTTGATGACGACCTTTGCCTCAAGGGCGTTGCCGACCATTTTATCTTTGCGAGCGGCTTCGATGATTTTTGTAACTTCACCCCTGACGGCCATTAATTTTTCCCAGCGTGCGGCCAGTTCTTCATTGATGAAACCTGCGTCAACTTCGGGAAGCGTTGTGAGCATGATAGAATCTGCCTTGCCTGCGAAAGCGGGAGCGAACTTCCAAATCTCCTCGGAGGTAAAAGTTAAAACCGGCGCCATAAGTCGGGTCATCGTCTCCAATATTTTCCACATGACCGTTTGGGCAGAGCGCCGTTCAACACCGTTCTTTGTCTCGCAATAGAGCCTGTCCTTAAGAATATCGAGATAGAACGCGCTCATAGCTACCGTGCAGAACTCGTTGATAGCCTGATAGACCACGTGAAACTCGTATTTATCGTAGGCCTCGCGAATTTTTGCGGTCAGAGTCTGCAGTCTGTGAAGCGCCCATTTATCAAGTTCGGGCATGTCGGAATATTTTACCGAGTCGCTGTCGGGATTGAAATCGCTCAAGTTGCTTAAAATGTAGCGGGCCGTGTTGCGAATTTTGCGATAGGCTTCGCTGGTTAAGTCGAGCATCTTCTTTGAGAACCCGATGTCGGAAGTGTAGTCAACGCTCGCGAACAGAAGCCGTAAAACGTCGGCGCCGAACTTTGAAATCACCTCTTCCGGAGCGACCACGTTGCCGAGCGACTTGCTCATTTTGCGCTGCTGCTCGTCGAGGATCAGACCGTGAGTCAGCACAGCTTTGTAGGGAGCGCTTCCGCGGTTTGCAATTGCTGTAAGCAGAGACACCTGAAACCAGCCGCGATGCTGGTCAACGCCTTCAAGATAGAGGTCGCAAGGCCAGCCTACTTTGTGGCCCTCTTCCAGAACTGCGCGCTGGCTAACCGACGAATCGAACCAAACGTCGAGAATGTCGGTGTGCTTTGTGAATTCTACGCCACCGCACTTGGGACATTTGAAACCGTGAGGCAGGAATTTAGAGACCTCTTCGGTGAACCAAACGTCGCTGCCGTGTTTTAACGTCTCTTCGCGCAGTTTCTCGAGAACCTCGCGCTCAAGCAGCGTTGCCGAACATTTTTGACAGTCGATGGCCGGAATCGGCACGCCCCAGAAACGCTGGCGCGACAGGCACCAGTCGGGTCGGGTTTCCACCATGTTAAAAATCCTGTCGTGCCCCCACGAAGGGATCCAAGTCGTCTTGTCGATCTCGATCTTTGCCTTTGCGCGCAAATCGTTGTGATCGACCTTCATGAACCATTGTTCCGTCGCGCGGAAGATCAGCGGGCGTTTGCATCTCCAGCAATGCGGATAGCTGTGGCTTACGACTTCATTTTTGATCAAAGCTCCGCATGAAGCGAGCATATCGACCACCACCGGATTGGCCTTGAAGATGTTCATGCCTATCAGCGATTCGATAGCAACTTCGGCTGTGTAATTTCCGCCGGCATCGACCGGATTTAACGCCGGCAATCCATATTTTTCGCCGATGTAAAAATCTTCGGCGCCGTGGCCGGGGGCTGTGTGAACGCAACCTGTGCCGCTTTCGGCGGTGACATGTTCGCCCAAAATAATTACCGACTCGCGGTCGATCAAAGGATGCTTGGTCTTCAATCCTTCAAGCTCGATCCCTTTAACTTTTTTGAAGAATTTAACTTCGGGAATTCCCCATGCCGCCTTAACCTGCTCGATTAGCGGCTCTGCGACGATCAATGTTTCCCCGCCGTGCTCGATGCCGACATATTCAAAGTCGGGATTCAGCGCGATTGCCAGATTTGAAGGAATTGTCCAAGGGGTCGTCGTCCAGATGACGAAATAAGAATTTTCTCCGAAGGGAGAGGCCCCCTGCGTTTTGAACTTCACATAGATCGACGGCGACGAGTGGTCTTTGTACTCAACCTCGGCCTCTGCGAGCGCTGTACGGCAGCTCGCGCACCAATGGATCGGACGCAAACCGCGGTAAATAAAGCCGTCGCGCACCATATCGGAAAGAGCGCCGACAATCGACGACTCGTAGCTGTTCGACATGGTGAAATAGGGATCTTCCCAGTCGGCCAGAACGCCGAGCCGTTTAAATTCTGCGCGCTGAATATCCAAAAATTTTGCGGCATGTTCGCGGCAGAGGCGCCTGATCTCGATCAGCGGCGTATCTTTTGCCTTGGCGCCGAGATCTTTTATGACCTGATGTTCGATCGGCATGCCGTGGCAATCCCAGCCCGGAATGTAGGGCGTTTCAAAGCCCATCATCGCGCGGCTCTTCACGACAAAGTCCTTTAAAATTTTATTGATCGCGGTGCCGAGGTGAACGTGCCCGTTCGCGTATGGAGGGCCGTCGTGCAAAATGAATTTTTTGCCCCCTTTGCGGGCCTCGATCATTTTATGATAAAGTTTTTTCGATTCCCAATCTTTGATGAATTCCGGTTCTCTAACCGCAAGGTCTGCCTTCATGGGAAACGCTGTCTGAGGCAGGTTCAACGTGCTTTTGTAGTCCATACTATTCTTCTGCTCCGATATTTGTGACCCGCAAGTCGGGATTTCTTAGATAATCGCTGACCTTTGAGAGGATCTTCTTTTCGTATATCTGGCTCGAATGCAAATGAGCTATCAAACTTTTTACATGGCTGATCACTTCAACGCGCGTCTTGCCGCTATCGTCGGTCGGAACGATCTTGACCTCAAGCCGGTAATAAGCTCCGTCGGCGCCAAAGTCGGGATGACCGCCCCACGGATCGACATAAAACGAATCGACCTTCGACGGAAGCCAGCTGCTCATCACAACTCCGTTTTGCAAATCTTCGTTTGTGATCGAATAGCCGCTGGTCTTTAGCGCCCATCTGACCGCGTAGTAGGCTTCGTTAGCGTCTGTATTGAACGTGCGAGCGACCTTAACAAGCGAGCGTTCTTTAGCTTCGGCCATAGGTTTGGAACAGGCCGAAAAATTAATCACCGCAATAAGCGCCATCATCAGGATTGCAATTTTTTTCATTTAAGCCTCCACCGCTTCTCTTTTGCGGTTACGGACCCAGATAACCAAACCGAACAAGATCATTAGAACGCTTACAAGTTGCGCCATTGAGAACCATCCGAAAAGAAGTGTGCGATTGTCGCTTTGACGGAATAGCTCCACAATAAATCTTACGACCGCATACGAAAACATGTAGATGGCCATGAGCTGCCCGTTGAAGCTCTTGTGTTTTCTAAACAAAAGCAGAGCGACAAAAATGGCGAGCTCTCCCAAACCGTCCATCAACTGGGTCGGGTAGAGAGGTACGCCCCCCGGCGCGAACGAATGAGGATCGTTAGGGAAAATCACAGAATACCAGCTGCCGGCCGGCGCCTCACGACCGTGGCAGCAGCCCGCCATGAAACAACCCATGCGCCCGATAAAATGTCCAAGAGGAATTGCCGGAGTAAAAATATCGACGTATTTCCAAAGCGGAAGGTTGTGGCGTTTTATCCACCAAAAGCCCGTAACCATCGCAAAGAGGACTCCACCCTGAAAAACAAGTCCGCCTCGCCATATTTTGAACAAGCCGAGGGGATCCTTCAAAATTGTGGCCGGTTCAACGGTAACAACGTAATAAATGCGCGAACCTATGATAGCCGAAACAATTATCCAGAAAATAAGATCGAGCGCCTTTGAAGGGTCTTCGCCTAATCTTCTGGCTTCATAAGAGACCCAAAAGATTCCCATTAAAAAAGCGAACGCGACAAGGGCGCCGTAGGTAAATATGGTAAGCCCGCCAAATATAGGTATTTCAAACAGTATCGGGTGCATATTGGCCGCCGATACTAATGAATTCGCTCGCCGATTGTAAAGAAAAATTACTCCGAATAGAGGCGCGCAATCAGTCGATTAGCAGCGTCAGTGTCATCCCCGGCTTGATAGATCTTTTTGCCGAACCGCTTAGATTGTTCCATTCGACAAGTTCGCCGACAGAGACATTGTGACGCTTTGCAATTTCCCAAAGAGTGTCGCCGCTTTTCACTTTGTATTTCGTCGATTTAGAAGCTGACTTAACCGGCTGAGCGTTCTTTTCAAACTCTCCGAGATTGATCGCCGAAGAGACGTTCGAAGCCGACGGCACTTTCACCGGAGTCATATTGACCGACTGAGGGGACAATGCCGCGGCAGGACCTTGCTCGGCTGAAGCAGCCGCCCCGTTCGAAGCGGTGCCGGAATCGAGTGAGGTCGAAGACAAGCCTTCGGCAACCGCGCCCCCTTTAAATGCCGAAGCAACTTCAGTTGAACTCTCCGAAGAGGGTCTATCGGCAAAAAGTTTCAATTTCTGACCGTACACCAGATCACGCTCAGCTAGAGAAGGGTTCCACGACTTAAGATCGTTTATGCTCACGCCGTATCGCTGGGCGATTCTCCACCACGATTCTCCGCGTTTGACGACGTGGGTCGATGTACCGGCGAACTTGGCATTGTTCTTCTTTGACGCAACTTTAACCGTCTCGTCAGCCGACCATATTCTTAAGACCCGACCGGCATGAATACGTCCATTTGAGATGCGGTTCCATTTTTTGAGATCTTTAACAGAAACTCCGTACTTCTGGGATATCGAGGAGAGCGTCTCCCCCTTTTTAACACGATGCTTTGCAAACTTTCCGCTCTGTTTGACATCGGCCGAGGCAACATCTGAAGTCTCTTTTCTAATTCCGCCTCCGCTGGGAATGACAATCGTTGAACCGCGCTTTACCTGTGCCGCCGAATTAAAACCATTGGCCGCCAGCAACTCTTTTACGCTAACACCATACCGCCGCGCGATTCGTTTGACAGATTCTCCCTTTCTGACCGTGTGACGAACAGAGAGTACCCTCTCTCGTTCCGGAATCTGCGCAAAGGCCACTTCGAAAGTCTTGCCGGTACCTTTTGGGAGCTTAAGTTTATATCCACCCTTGGGTATTACCCCGCGCACAAGCTCGGAATTAAGCTCGTGAACAACATCTTCATCGACACCGGCGCACCTTGCAACTACCTTGATGTCGGTAGGGCCCGAGACAAAAACGGTCTCGACATCGTGAGGCGTATCGTAAACAACGTGTGCAAAACCAAAGCGTTCGGGAGATTTGGCTATGATGGCCGCGGCTATGAACTTCGGAACGTAATCCCTTGTTTCGGCCTTAAGATAGCTTCGATCGCGTTCGAGGATCTCCCAGAAATTTCTGGTGCCGGTCTTTTTAATAGCGCGCTCTATTTTCCCTTCACCGGCGTTATAAGCCGCAATAGCGAGGTACCAGTTCCCGAACCTAGCATATAAATCGCGTAAATATCTTGCCGCCGCAATCGTCGCCTTTTCAGCGTCACGGCGCTCGTCTATCCAAGTATCGGCATCCAGTCCGTAATGACGTCCGGTGCTTCTCATGAATTGCCATAAGCCGACAGCTTTGGCGCGAGAATACGCCTTGTGATTGAATCCGCTCTCAATGAGCGACAAATAGACCAAGTCCTGCGGCATGCCGTAAGATTTAAGGATTTCCTGCATTTGGGGAATATATTTGCCCGACCGTGCAAGATATCTGGCAAAATGGTTCCGCCCCGTCCCTTGAAAATAGTCTATCCAAGCGACAACTCTGTCGTTAACTTCGACAGGCACGTCAAACTTCGGGAGTTTGTTTTGAGCGAACTGCTTCGATGTCCAACGCGAATGACGCGTATAATTTGAAGACGACGCGCATCCGACGACGAACATCAAGGCAAACAATGAACATAAAATAATTGTTGTCTTATAAATCTTCATACCCACCCCAAAAGTTTGTTTTCAGTTCCGGCCAGAGTTCGTATAACAGAGCAGATTCAAAATCAACGATTAACTCGCTACATAAGAAGCCTCCCCGCAAGGGGGAGGTCTTCTACAAAATTTTTATCTTCTAACGCCCATTTGAGCGCCTACTCAATCGGCCTGTTTTCTCAAGAAGGTCGGAATATCGTATTCATCTTCCTGAAAATCGACCATGCCAACTTCTTGAAAAACCTGCCTCCACTCGCCTGTGTCAACTTTTCCACCACGCATCGGAAGCGGATCGATCGTCTCGACAAGGGGAGTCGCTTCATGGTCACGGCGATTGTTCATTTCGAACTGGATCGGAGCTACTGCGGCCTGCGGTGTTTCGATCTCCGCTCTGACCTCGGCCCTTGCGTCGGCTCTGCTGGACATGACAGGTGATGCGGCCATGCTCATATTGGCACTTGGGGCTTCACGTTTTGCCTGAAAAAGCGGGGTTACAGGTTTTGCAATCGGCTTCATGCTGCTCTGACGAGCCCCTCTGACCCCTTTATTGAATCCGGTGGCGATAACTGTGACGCGAATTTCGTCCCCCATCGATTCGTCGATGACCGAGCCAAAAATAATGTTGGCGTCTTCGTGGGCCTCTTCCTGAACGAGCTTGCTGGCTTCGTTCACTTCGTGCAGCGTCATGCTGGTGCCGCCTGTGATGTTGATAAGAATGCCGGTCGCGCCGCGGATCGAAACGTTCTCAAGCAGCGGGCTGGAGATCGCCTTTGTCGCCGCGTCGATCGCTCTATTCTCGCCGCTTGACACGCCGCTCCCCATGAGGGCCATTCCCATCTCGCTCATAACGGTTCTTACATCGGCGAAATCGAGATTGATGTGACCTTGAATGTTAATGAGGTCGGAAATACCCTTGACCGCGTGCAGTAAAACATCGTCGGCCTTTTTGAAGGCGTCCAGCATGGTCATGTTTTTATCGGCTATGCTGAGAAGTTTTTCGTTCGGGATCGTGATCAGCGTATCGACGACATCGCGAAGTTCGGCTACGCCCTCTTCGGCGACGCGGCCGCGTCTTTTGCCTTCAAATCCGAAAGGCTTGGTTACGATACCGACCGTAAGAGCCCCCATCGCCTTTGCCGTTTTTGCAATGATCGGAGCGGCGCCGGTTCCGGTGCCACCACCCATGCCTGCTGTGATGAAAACCATATCTGCGCCGGCAAGCATATCGGTTATCGTCTTTTCGTCCTCGAGAGCCGCGTTTTTACCGACATCCGGATTGGCGCCCGCTCCAAGTCCTCTGGTCAGTTCGTGACCGAGCTGGATCTTTGCGGGGGCCAGATTGACCTTAAGCGCCTGCATGTCGGTGTTGGCCGCTATGAAATCGACCCCTTCCAACCTCGAACTTATCATTGTGTTGACAGCGTTTCCGCCTGCGCCGCCCACTCCGATGACCTTGATTCTTGCGCCTTGTTTGATATCTTCAACTAATTCGAACATGTTATCCTCCTGATTTTTTTGTTTGGGTGTCTCTTTTCAACTCTGGGTTCAAGTGAATCAAAATATCTCGTTGAACCATTCCTTCATCCTTGTGGTGATCTTCCCCACGCCTTTCTGTTCCGGAGCCGCATTCATTTTGGCTTCAAGACCTGCGTGTGAACCGGCTTGCATTAGCCCGACCGCCGTTGCGTACATCGGGCTCTTGACCACGTCGGCCAAGCCGCCGACACCCTTGGGTACGCCGCGTCTTACCGGCAGATTGAAAACCTGCTCGGCCAGTTCGGGCATGCCCTCTAAAATCGAGCAGCCGCCGGTCAAAACCATTCCGGCCGCTATCCTGTCCTCAAAACCGCTTCTGGCTATCTCCTGCTGAACAAGATGGAATATCTCTTCTATCCTCGGCTCGAGAATCTCCGAAAGTATCTGCCTCGGATAGATCTTCGGGGGTCTCCCTCCGACCGACGGCACCTCGATCGTCTCGTCCTTTTGAACAAGCGAGGTCATTACGCAGCCGTATTTCTGTTTGATGCGTTCGGCCGACTCCGCCGGAGTTCTAAGACCTACGGCGACATCGTTGGTAAGATGGTTGCCTCCGAGAGGAAGAATGCTCGTGTGAACCACGCTGCCGTTAACGAATATAGCGACGTCGGTCGTCCCTCCGCCTATATCGACCAGCGCGACGCCAAGTTCTTTTTCGTCGTGACCGAGAACCGACTCTGAGCAGGCCAACGGCTCGAGATAGATCTCGTTAACGTTAAGTCCGGCCTTATTGCAGCACCTGATAATATTCTGAGCGCTTGTCGCCGCCGCAGTGACTATGTGAACCTTGGCTTCAAGCCTGACGCCGGCCATTCCGATCGGATCTTTGACTCCGTCTTGATCGTCAACAATGAATTCCTGCGGAATAACGTGCAGAACCTCTCTGTCTGACGGGATCGCCACCGCCTGTGCTGCGTCGATAACTCTCTTTACGTCTGTCGGTTTGACCTCGTGCTCTTTTATGGCCACAATGCCTCGACTATTCAAACCTTTGATGTGATGACCGGCGATCCCCGTGTAAACGGAAGTGATCTCGCAACCGGCCATAAGCTCGGCCTCTTCGATCGCCTTCTTGACCGACTCGACCGTAAGGTCGATGTTAACCACAACACCTCTGCGCATTCCGCGCGACGGAGAAGAACCAATACCTACGATATTGATACCCTCTTCCGTCACCTCCCCCACTATAGCGCAGGTCTTCGTTGTTCCGATATCCAGACCTACTATTAGATTTTCATTTTTTGCCATTTTTTCCTCCCTCGATTTTAACTTCTAACGATGACCTTTACCGCCCGACCGGATCCTTGAGCGCCGGTGGATCCGACGGGCCTTACTCTATGGAGCACCTCCCGGAGGCCACTTCGTCCGCATCATTAGAAGCAGCAGCTTGCGCCCGACATCCAAAAATTGTTTACGAGTCATATTTAACGACCACCTTTCCTGAAATGTTCAGATCGACATATTTTATTCTGCCGTCGTGCGACTGGATCGCCCCAAGCATCGAAAAGAGGCGTTCAAGTTTTTCGTCAACTTTGTCAAAGCCGACCCTGAGCACACCACCGTCATTCGACAACACAATAGAATATCCGTTCGCCGCGCTGAAATTGACTTCTGCCGGTATGAAATACTCGGCCAAGGCGGAATTTAAAAAAGCCCCAAGAACGTCTATCGCCTTAGCGAGCTCTGTATCCGAACGAGCTCCAGTAATGACCGGATAGTTCTTGTCGTCGGCCCCTTCCATCTTCTTGAACAGCTTTCCGTTCTTATCGACAAAGAAGAGATCGTTTGCGGCGTAGATCGCGTAAGGTTCGAACTCGCTAACATAGACCCATATTGCCGACGGCAGTTTTCGTGCCACCGCGACCTCACGCACCCACGGATTTGCCGCAATCTGCTTCTGAACCTTCGATAGATTAACGGCGAAGATATTCTCTCCCTGCCTGATGCCGGCCATCGACAGGACAGAATCTTTACTGAGATTTTTAAATTCTCCTTCGACCTCGACGCTCTTTGTAACGAAAATTCCTTTTTCGAACACAAGTCTGTACAAGCCCCAGATCGCAGCGAAGCCGATCGACCATATCAAAATGATAAGGCTTATCTGCTGCACACGCGAGAAAAGGCGATGCATCACCTTTTTGCGGCGCATGTCGTTCTTCAACTGCTGTTGTTCCAGAAAAGTGCCCATTTTTTATTAAGCCTTTTCTCCAAGTATCACGATCTCGGTATCAAGAGAGACCCTCGTCCGCTCTTTGACCTGATCGCGAATCATTTTTATCAGCACTTCCACATCGTGAGAGGTCGCGTCACCTTCGTTCACGATCCAATTCGCGTGTTCGTTTGAAATGCGGGCGCCGCCGACTCGAACGTTACGTAAATTCGACTCGTCGATAAGCTGCCACGCCTTGTGCTTGTGATCGGGATTTTTAAAAACGCTCCCAAGCGACGGGAAACTAAGAGGCTGTGTCTCTTTGCGATGGCGGCGAATTTTGTCCATCTTGTTTTCGATGTCATACTTTTCGCCCTTTTTGAGCTTGAAGACGGCCGAAACCACGATGGCCCCTTTTGGGAGCTTCACTTTTCTGTAACCGAAGCCGAGATCGGCCTTATCGATCGACACGATTCTCGACGAACGGAGCAACTTCACGCTGCAGATCGCGTCCGAGATGGAGCCTTCGTTCGTGCCGGCGTTCATGACGACCGCACCGCCGACGCTGGCGGGAATTCCCGCGAGCTGTTCCAGTCCGCTAAGTGACCTTTCGCAAACGGCCCCAAGTAAATTGGGAAGCAACACGCCCGATTGCGCCTCGACCTCGAATTCGGCGCCGGCCTGAGCTTCAGCCGCCGCAGATTCTGAAGGCAAACCGGAAATCTCCGAAAGCGAAGCGAGCGAAATCACCAAGCCGCGAATTCCTCCGTCGCGCACCAAAGTATTGCTTCCGTTTCCGATAATCACGCGCGAAAAACCCAGCGAATCGATCCACTTGACCGCCGAAGCGAGTTCCTCGATCGTCGCCGGCTCGAAATATGCGTCGGCCGGACCGCCGATCTTAATGGTGGTATGCTCGCGCATCGGTTCGTTAAAGCGGGCCCTTCCACCCGATATTTCTATAAGCTGTTTTTGTTCTTCCGTTGAAAATATCATTTCTTTCACCTGTTCTTCACAAACCTCTTTGCGTAATCGGCGGCCGTCTTCCAGATATCGCCCGCTCCCAGAAACAGCAGAATGTCGGGCTCGGAGACCGACCCCTTGAGCATTTTAAACAATTCATCTTGGCTCGAAGCGAACTCGACGCAAGCCCCGCAATTTTTCGCCGTCTCGACAAGTCTTTCCGACGAGGCACCTGCGATTGCCGCTTCTCCGGCGGCATAGACCGGAAGCACAAACGCCGAATCGGCGAG
This sequence comes from uncultured Pseudomonadota bacterium, assembly GCA_964647545.1. GTDB lineage: Bacteria > UBA10199 > UBA10199 > 1-14-0-20-49-13 > CAZYHS01. The sequence continues at coordinate 12,920 of CAZYHS010000011.1, forward strand.
CGAAAGAGCCTTTGCAAAATCGTCAAAAAGAGAGGCGAGCCTTGTGAACCTGTGCGGCTGCATAACGCAAACTATGCGCTGCATCGGCCAGCCCTCACGCGCTGCCGAAAAAACCGCCTCGATCTCTTTTGGATGATGTGCGTAGTCGGTGACGACCATCGGAGAGTCCTTTTTTCCGGCAAGTATCTGAAAGCGCCTTTCGATGCCTTTGAACCTTGCCAGACCGGCCAATATTTTCTTGAACGGTATCTCAAGCTCGTCGGCCACGGCGATAGTCGCCAGCGCATTGAGAACATTGTGTCGTCCCGCCGACGCAAATTTTACGCGCCCCAATTTTTTACCGGCTTTGTAAACATCGAACTCTAGGTTCAAACCGTTCTGCTCAACGTTCTTTGCGGTGTAATCGCCTCCGGTCACACCGTAGGTCACGACCCTGCGCTCGATCTTGGAGAGAAGCTTAGCCACTTCCGGATGATCGATACAGGCTACGACCGCTCCGTAGAACGGGACCTTGTTAGCGAACGAAACATAGGTCTCTTTTACATGCTCGAAGTCCCGATAGTTTTCCATGTGCTCGGGATCGATGTTAGTGATGACGGCTATCGTCGGCGAAAGTTTTATGAACGACCTGTCGGACTCGTCGGCTTCGGCCACTAAAAATTCTCCGCGGCCGAGGCGCGCGTTGGTCTTAAAACTGTTGACCTTGCCGCCGATGACTATCGTCGGGTCAAGTCCGGCCGAAGTCAGCACCGTGGCTACAAGAGAGGTCGTTGTCGTTTTTCCGTGAGTGCCGGCGATGGCAATGCCGTATTTCATCCTCATCAGTTCGGCCAACATCTCGGCGCGAGGAACGACGGGCAAGCCCATCGACTTAGCGGCCGCCACCTCGGGATTATCGCTCTTAACCGCCGACGAAATGACCACGACGTTAGCGCCGTCAACGTTCTTCTCTTTATGCCCGATGAATATTTTAGCACCGCGACGCGCAAGTTCGTTGGTGGTCGCGCTCTTTTTAATATCGCTTCCGCTGACATCGTAACCGAGAGTCAGGAGAACCTGAGCGATTCCGCTCATCCCGATCCCTCCGATGCCGACGAAATGAATATGTTGATATTTTTTGAACATTATTTCTCTCTTACTTTTTGCATCCGCATTTAGCTGCAAGCTCTGCACATCCTGAAACGATAACATCTGCCGCGTCGGGGCGCCCCGCCCTTCTCATGGCCTCGGACATCGACGCCAGTTTTAGAGGTTCTTCCACGAGGCCCCTTATCGTGTCGGCCAAAATGGCTCCGGTAAGTTCTCTGTCGGCCACCACTACCGCGCCGCCGCCCGAAGCAAGAGACGCGGCATTTGCCGCCTGATGATCGTCGGCCGCGAACGGATACGGAACTAACACGGCAGGTTTTCCGGTAACGGTCAGCTCCGCAACGCTCGTCGCGCCGGCGCGACAAACGACAAGATCGCTCGCGCAATAGGCTTTCCCCATGTCCTCTATAAAATGATAGACCTCAGCGGAAAAACCGCGCGCCCTGTAGGCTGCAACGAAATTTTCGGTGTCAACGGTCCTTCCGACCTGATGAATTATGTGAAGGTCCTCTTTAATGTCTTCAAGATAGGCAAGAGCATCTATCATTTTATCGTTTATTGTCTTGGCCCCCTGCGATCCGCCAAACACAAGGATCGTAAAACCGCTCTTCTTGCTTTGAGGATGGTCGCACGACTTGAGTATTTTCTTTCTCACCGGATTGCCCGACACGACCGTCTTGCCCGCCGGAAAATAACGGGCCGACTCGGCGAAAGTTACGAAGACCTTTTTAACAAAGTGCCCGAGTATCCGATTGGTCATTCCGGCGACGGCGTTCTGTTCGAGAGCGACCGTAGGAATTCCCCGCAAAGCCGCGAGCAACGTTACCGGTCCGGCGGCATAGCCTCCGACCCCAACGACGATATCGGGCGATATGCGGCTGATGATTTTCCATGCCTGCAGAAAAGCGCGCGGCATAAGGCAAAGACTGACGAGCCTGCGCAAAATTCCGCGCCCCTTGAAACTTGGAACGTCCATCGTAAAGAGGTCCCAAGTCGTAAGAGGGATCACACGGGACTCAAGACCTTTCTTGGTTCCGACGAACGCAATTTGTGCGTCACAAAAACGACCGCCAAACTCTTCGGCAACTGCCATTGCCGGAAAGAGATGACCGCCTGTTCCGCCGCCTGCGATTAGAACGTTCATAATATCAACCCTCGGCCTTTCGATGCGTCGAAATATTCAAAAGCACTCCGGCCACGATCAAAAATGTAATTAGCGCGCTTCCGCCATAGCTTATGAACGGCAGCACCAGCCCCTTTGTGGGCAAAAGCCCCATCACAACGCAAAAGTTGAAAAGTCCCTGCACGCCGACAAACACCGCCAATCCGAACGCGAGATACCTGCCGAAAAGATCGGGGCACCTAAGCCCGATCACAATGGCTCTCCAGAAAAAGAGCGCAAAGAGAGCAATAACGGCCACGACCCCGATAAGGCCGAGTTCCTCCCCGATGACCGAAAAGATAAAATCTGTGTGGGCTTCAGGAAGGTAAAACAATTTCTGCTGGCCCTCTCCCAGCCCGCGTCCGAAAAATCCACCTTCGTTGAAGGCGACCAGCGACTGAATTATCTGAAACCCCGAGCCGTAACGATCGCTCCAAGGATCTAGGAACGCCATAATGCGTTTGCGGCGATATTCCATCGACGCGACGAGAAAATAGAGAGCCGGCAAAGCGGCAAAAAGGCTTGCGACAAGATAGGATATCCTTACGCCGGCGACCATCATCATTAGACCGGTTATCACCGTGAGCATGAACGCCGCCCCAAGGTCTTTCTGGGCCAGCACCATGACTATTAAAATTCCGGCGACCGCAACGTGCGAAAGATATCCGATGCCGAAGGTCTTTATCTTAGAAGCTTTCTTATCGAGCGAATAGGCGAGAAATACCACCAATGCGAACTTGGCGAACTCGCTCGGCTGGAAAGTTATCGGCCCGAGCTTCAACCAGCGCGAAGCGCCGCCGGCGGTGGCTCTAAGGCCGGGGACAAACGATAAAAGCAACGCGATTATCGCGATCCCAAGAACTGGATATACGAGTTTTTTCCACCAACGGTATGGAAGCTTCGCCGAAAGCCCCAGCGCAATAAAACCGAGGGTCGCGAAAATAAATTCTTTTTTAAGATAGAAATATCCGTCGCCCATGCGCTCTTGAGCCAAAACCGCGCTGGCGCTGTAAACCATGACGATACCGCAGCCCACCAGCAAGGCCGTGGCTATCAGCAGCCAGTAGTCAAAATGTACTCTCTTTATGCCGGTTTCTTTATCTAACATAATTACAATTTTCTGACCTCGTTAGCGAACACGTCTCCGCGCTCCGCGTAATTTTTGAACATGTCCATGCTCGCGCACGCCGGACTTAGCAGCACAACGTCTCCGGCCGAAGCTTCGTCTGCCGCGAACTTAACGGCTTCCTTCATGTCGCGGGCTCTCACGATTTTTGTCAGACCATGAAATTCATTCGCCATCAGTTCGGTGGCCGTTCCTATCAAGATCATCGCTTTGACCCTGTCCTTGACGAGAGGCTTCATCGGTTCGTAGCCCCCCCCCTTGTCAAGACCTCCGGCGATGAGGATTATCTTTTCGTCGAAACCCTCAAGCGACTTTACGACGGCGCCGACGTTGGTCCCTTTTGAATCGTCGAAATATTTAACGCCGCCAAGCTCACGCACGAACTGGTTGCGGTGAGGAAGGCCCGAAAAAGTCTCGATCACCCGCTGAATCTCGGAATTTGCAACGCCTGCGGTCGTCGCGGCATAAGTTGCGGCGATGAGATTTTCCAGATTGTGCTGACCCGATATCTTCGCCTTTGAAAAATCGACGCCCTCCAGCTGCGGCACTCTTCTGCCGGAGAAGGGGATCTTTCTTGCGCGGACATCTTCCGAAATTTTGGCGACCACGGGATCGTCGCTGTTAAAAATAAAGGTATCGTAGGCGGTCTGATGCTTGGCAATCAGGGCTTTTGCAAAAACGTACTCTTCATAACCGGAATAACGATCGAGATGGTCCGGAGTAACGTTCAAAAGCAACGCAATGTCGGGATGAAAACTCGGAGTGATCTCAAGCTGGTAGCTCGAAACCTCAAGAACCGTCCAGTCGGCGCTATTGACCTCGTCGATCATCTCAAGCAGAGGCGTCCCCAAATTACCGCCTACCGCGACTTTAAGACCGGCGGCTTTCAGCATCTCGCCGATAAGTGTCGTGACCGTCGATTTTCCGTTCGTGCCGGTAACGGCTATTATTTTCGAAGATATTTCCGCGAGCTCCATTTCGCCGACGACAGGAACTCCGGCGGCCTTTGCCGCTTCAATCGCGGCAAGGCTCAGCGGAACTCCGGGGCTGATAACTATCATGTCGGCGGAGGTGAAAACGCCTTCGGGGTGAGAACCGAAATGTAAGGCAGCTCCGGCAAATTCGGCAAGATCGAGCTTCAGTTCGGAGAGGGGCCTTGCGTCGTTGAGGACGATTTCGGCCCCCGAACGAAGACAATAGCGGGCTGCGGCAAGTCCCGACCTGCCAAGTCCCACTATCAGAATTTTTTTCCCCCTAAGCTCCATTTCCTATCCCCCAAAACAAAACGCTATCTGAGTTTCAGCGTCGCAAGACTTATGAACGCAAGTATCATAGCGATGATCCAAAAGCGCACGATCACTTTCGATTCTTTCCAGCCTTTAAGTTCAAAATGATGATGAAGAGGGGCCATTTTGAACACCCTCTTTCCCGTCAACTTGAACGATATAACCTGAGTTATCACCGACAAGGTCTCGAGCACGAATATCCCGCCGATAAGAACAAGCAGAAGTTCGTTCTTGGTTATGACCGCGATCAAGCCCAAAGCCGCCCCTAGAGGAAGCGCCCCGACATCCCCCATAAAAATATCGGCGGGCTGGGCGTTGTACCAAAGAAAACCTATGAGCGCCCCGATGATGGCCCCGCAAAAGACTGTCAATTCACCGACTCCGGGAATGAACGACAGCTGAAGATATTGCGCGATCTTAATATGACCGGCCGTGTAGGTAAGAATTGCGAAAGCAAGAAACGAAATTATCGAAGGACCGGCGACAAGACCGTCAAGTCCGTCGGTGAGATTCACCGCATTCGACGCGCCGACGATCACGATCGAAGCCAGTGCGACATAAGAAAAAAGCCCTAGCTCCGGATAGAGCGACTTAAAGAACGGTATCGCCAGATGCCTGTCGAATCCGAAACCGTCGAACAAAACCATGCAGGCGATAAGTGCTACGCCGACTTGAAGCGGAAATTTGTAACGCGCGCGCAGTCCGTGATGATCGCGCAAAATGACCTTGCGATAATCGTCGATGAAACCGATCAAGGCGTAGGCAAGAGTCACTCCAAGGGCAAGCCACACGAACTTGCTGTCAAGCCTGCTCCACACAAGCGTCGAAAAAATAACGCCTATCCAGATGAGCACTCCACCCATCGTGGGAGTTTTGCTCTTGGCAGAAATATGTTGCATCGGGCCGTCGTCGCGTATCGACTGCCAGAACTGTTTTTTCTGCATGAATCTTACCAGCTGGCCGCCGAACAGGAAATTTATGAGCATTGCCGTAAAGAGGGCCGCAAAGGTCCTGAACGTGATGTATTTGAACACGTTGAGTCCGGTGAAAATGTCGTGCAGCGGATATAATAAATGATAGAACATTATTTAAACTCCGATCCTGTTTTTAAGATGCTCCGCGATCCTCTCCATCTTCATGCCTCGCGAGCCCTTTATCAGAACGATATCTCCGGTCGCCGCCTCGGCCATAACGACCTCTTTTAGCTCATCGCTTGTCGATGCCGTAACGATCGAATCACGCTTCATGCCGGCAAGGAGAGCCCCTTTTTTAACGATCTCGGCCGAGGGTCCGGCCGCAAATATCTTTGAGGCTCCGGCAAGAACGGCGTTGCGGCCAAGCTCTTCATGTTTTTCCGCAGCCGCATCTCCGAGTTCGAGCATCTCTCCAAGCACCGCGATAAAACGTCCGCTTCTTTTTGCCGCCGACACGGTGCGAAACGCGGCCTGCATCGACGACGGATTGGCGTTATAGCAGTCGTTTATAAGCTGAACCCCGTTAAGCAGCTGAACCCGTTCGAATCGCATCTTCATCGGGCTGAACTTCTCAATTCCGGGGATCATCGTTATGACCTTCACCCCGAGGGCATGACCGGCCGCAAAGGCGGCTAGTGCGTTCATGACATTGTGAACGCCGGGTACAGGGATAGAGGCCGAGAATTCGCGGCCGCCGACCCAGAAAGTTATATCGCTCTTTTCAAGCCCTTCCGAGATCATGTGCCCGAAACGGACGTCGCAATCGTTTTGCATCCCGAAGCTGATCTTCCGTCCTTTAAATTTTTCGGCGAGACGCACACACCAAGGGTCCTCGGCGTTCACAACGATCAAAGAATCGTCCGACATCGCCTCGAAAAGTTCGCCTTTCGCCTTGGCAACGTTTTCGACGGTGTGAAGTTTTTCAAGATGCGCCGGATTCACGTTTGTTATGATGCCGACGTCCGGAGCGACTATCTCCGCAAGTCTTTTGATCTCTCCTGCAGCGTTCATTCCCATTTCAAAGACCGCGACATCCACGTCGTCTGTCAGACGTAAGACCTGCAGCGGCAGACCGATAAGATTGTTAAAATTGCCTTCGGTCTTTATCACGCGTTTGGTTTCGGAAAGTCCGGCCGAAAGCATCTCTTTGGTTGTCGATTTTCCGTTCGAGCCCGTGACCGCAACGCAAAGACACTTTTTGGTCGTTCTCCAATAAGCCGCGATGTCGCCGAGAGCAGCGACGGTATCGTCAACTTCAATGACCCACACCCCTTGCGGCGACTCATACTTTGAGCCCTTTGCGACCACCACCCCCGCCGCTCCTAACCTTATGCAATCCGCCACAAAATCGTGTCCGTCAAAATGAGGCCCGCGAATTGCTATGTAAAGTTCAGAAGGCTTTATCTGCCGGCTGTCGATTGCGACTCCGGTAACGTAAGAAGCGCTTCCCACAGCCGCTGTCCGGCCGCCGGTCGCTTTAATTATTTGTTCGAACGTAAGTTTCATTTTCTTTTCAGTATCTCTCTGGCGGTTTCTCTATCGTCAAAATGACGCTTTTCTTTTCCTATCAGCTGATAATCCTCGTGGCCTTTGCCCGCGATAAGAACGACGTCGTTCTTTTCCGCGATCTTGATAGCGCGCTCGATCGCGGCGGCCCGATCGGGCTCAACCAGAAAACCCTTTCCTTCTTTTCCAAGCGGAAGCATCCCAGCTTCTGTAACGCCGGGGAGAATTTCATTGATGATCTTTTCTGCGCTCTCGGTTCTTGGATTGTCGCTTGTGACAATCACTATGTCGGACATTTCAGCAGCCAACTTGCCCATGACCGGACGTTTTGCTCTGTCGCGATCGCCGCCGCAGCCGAAAACAGTTATCAACCGGGACGTTGATATTTCTCTGATCGTCTGGATGACGTTCTTGAGGGCGTCGGGAGTGTGTGCGTAATCGACAAAGACCGATATTCCCGAAGTGTTATCGACCGGATCAAGACGCCCCGGAACTCGGTCAAGCGCCTCTATTCCGCGAATTGCGGTCGCAGAGTCCATGCCCGACGAAATCAAACACGCAAACGCGAGCGTCACGTTCAACGCGTTGAACCTGCCGCACAATTTGCTTTTCACCGCAAATCTGCCGTCGCAAGTCACGATATCGAAACTGTTTCCGCCCGTCGTTGAAACGAGTTTTTCGATCTTGAAGCCGGCGTCGTCGGAAAAACCGAAGGTCGCTATCTTGGGACCGAACGACCCTATCTCTTTTGCAAGACGTGCTCCGTACGGATCGTCGATATTTATCACGGCGGTCTTGTGAGGCTTTGCGCTTTCGACCAGATACTCGACGAACAGCCGTTTCTTGGCCTGATAATATTCCTCGATGTCACCGTGATAATCGAGGTGATCGTGAGTAAGATTTGTGAACGCCGCCACATCGAAATCGACCGACTTGACGCGCGACTGGTCGCATGCGTGGCTCGAAACTTCCATGACCGCATGAGTTACTTTTTTCTGACGCATGTCTCTCAAAAGCTCCTGCAGCTCGAGCGCCATCGGCGTCGTATTGGGAGCATCAAGTTCTTTACCGGCGAACCTCCAAGAAACCGTGCCGACAACGCCGCTGTTTGCGCCCGATAGTTTTAACGCCGACTCGATCAAATAGGTCGAGGTCGTCTTGCCGTTCGTCCCCGTAATTCCGATAAGTTTCATTTCGCGGGAGGGATGGCCGAAAAACGCCGCGGCCAATTTCGCCAAGGCCACTTTTGTGTCTTCGACCTCGACGTAAACGGCGCCTTCGTGAAGGACCTCGCGCTCGGTGATGATCATCGTAGCGCCGCGCGATACGGCGTCATGCACGAACGAATGCCCGTCAACGCTTGCTCCGCGCACTGCAACAAAAGCCGTGTTGCATCCAACTTTATTGGAGTCGCAAGCGATGCTGAACACGTCTAGGGAAACGTCCCCCCAAACACGTTTTGCACCGAGCAGATTTATCAGTTCGCTTACTTTCATTTTTTTAACGCCCTCATTCGGGCTGTCTAAAGCTTACAAAAAAAGTCTCGCCTTCATTTATCACGTCGCCCGGGGCCGGCTGCTGATTTACGGCCATTCCGCTACCGTCCACCTTAATTTTGACCTCGGCCTGACCGACCGAGTTCATAACCTCACGCATCGAAGCGCCGCGAACGTCGGGCACCATAAAAGACGAATGACCGGTCTTAAGAAGTCTGGGCTGAAAACGGACCCCTTCGGTGACCATTTGCGAAGGCCCTTTGGTGGCGTAAACCACCTTTGACATGGCGGACGGTACTTCGAGATATTTAAGGGTTACCTCGGCCACCTCTTTAAAGACCGGCGCGGAAATAGCACCGCCATAGTAAGAACCTTTCTTAGGCTCATCAAGTCCCACGAAAATAGCGACCTTCGGTTTATCGCTGGGGGCGACCCCCACGAACGAGGCGTAATATTTCCCCTGTGCATAGCGCCCCGAACCTTCGGTCACCTTCTGGGCTGTTCCGGTTTTTCCGGCGAACGAATATTCTTTGCTGGCGGCCTTTGTTCCGGTTCCGCCTTCACCGACAACGCTCTCCATGACCTTAATTACGCTTTGCGCCGTTTGCGGTGATATCGCGTTGTTCTTCACGACCGGCGCCGATTTATAGATTGTTATTCCCTGATTGTTCACAACCTTGTCGATAACGTAGGGCTTGAGAAGTTTGCCGCCGTTGGCGATAGATGCGAACGCGGCGGTCATCTGCAAGGGGGTAACGCTGATCCCCTGACCGAACGCTATTGTGGCGAAATCAACGGGCTGCCAGCGTTCAACCGGCCTGACTATGCCGCCGACCTCTCCCGGAAAATCTATACCGGTCTTTTTGCCGATCCCGAATTTTTTCAGATATTCAAAAAGTTTTTCTTTTCCAAGTTCGCGTGCGATCTTAAGAGCACCGATATTGCTCGAAACCTTTATAATGTCCCTGACATTGATTTTTCCGTACGGGTCATGATCGTGCAGCACGGCCTTGCCAACTTTAATTGCGCCGTTCTCACAGTCAAAGACAGATTCGGGGGTAATGACTCCCGCATCAAGCGCAGAGGCAACTATCAACACCTTGAAGGTCGAGCCGGGCTCGACCGTGTCGGTAATGCCGCGATTGCGCCAACTGCTCTGCTCATATTTGGAATAACGGTTTGGATCGAACAGGGGCATGTTGGCCATCGCCAAAATAGCACCGGTTTCAACATCCATAACGATCGCCGTTCCGCCGGCTGCATTTGCGTTTTCGACGGCCTTCTTAAGGCTATTCTCGGTAACGAACTGGATCTGCTTATCTATTGTAAGGTAAACGTCATCGACATCGCTCTGTTCCTGATAGGCCACAGGCGAAAAATAGAATTTACCGCGAGCGTCGCGTCTGTAAACCGCCTCCTGCTTTGACGTTGAAAGATAGTCGTTCCATGCCAGCTCAACTCCTGCAAGCGGCTGTGAATCCATGCCGACAGCTCCCAGCAACTGGCTGGCAAGCTCTCCGTTGGGATAGACACGTTTGCTTTCTTCGACCGCGTAGATGCCGCTCATGTCCTTGATCTGCTCTAGGACGTTCCTATCGACCATGCGTTTGAGCCACACGAATTTTTTTCCGCTCTTTAATTTTGCCGAAAGGTCCTTCACGTTCATGTCAAGTAGCGATGCAAGGCGTATCTTCTGTTCATCTGTCAGATTAACATGTCTTGGATCGGCGTAAATCGACGGAACCGGCAGACTGACTGCAAGCTCACGACTGGCTCTGTCCAAAATGCGTCCGCGGCGCAAACTTTGCGGCACTCTCGCCTGATATTGTTTTGAGGCGACCCAGCCAAGCTCTTTATCTTTCACACAATGAAGTTCGACCGCCCTGCCGAGCACGATGAGGAAAACGATTCCGATGCCGATCGTCACGAACTTGATGCGGTTTCTGATCCGCTGTTCGCGCTGGCTCTCTTCGCTGATTTGAGTTTTAATGCTCTTAACGTTCATTTCAGCTCCGGTTTCACCCAAACGATCTGATCGGCCGCGGCCTGCTTCATGCCGAGTTTTTCCTTGGCTATAGCTTCAAGGTTAGCCGGCGATTTCATCTTTGCTATTTCCATCTCCAGAGCCTTCACGTGCTTTTTAAGTTCGACCACTTTGCTTTGAGCTTCCGAGACATTGTAGCCGTATTGGATCATTGAGACCCGCGACCATACGTAAAAAAGCAATGCCACAAGCCCTATCAAAAGATAAACGAACCACTTTCTAACGAACTTTTTCTGGACGGCCACCGACTTGGCACCCATCCTCTGCTTGCGCAAAAGTTTTTGTGCCGGCGCATATCCTGCAAAATCTGTCGATAACTGTGCCATTTTATCTTTTTATAAACGCCCTGAGCTTTGCGCTTCGAGATCTGGGATTATCCTCAGTCTCGAGCTCGTCGGCTTCAACGGGCTTTTTTGTTAGAATTTCAACTTCCCCCGAAATGTTCATCGCCTTGGCCGCGTTCTTTACGATGCGGTCTTCAAGCGAATGAAAACTTACGATCACGACCCGCCCCCCATGGTTGAGACTTTTGCAAATATCGCCAAGGAACTTTTCCAAATTCTCCAGCTCGCGATTGACCGCTATGCGAAGAGCTTGAAAAACCTTCGTTGCCGGATGCGTCCTGCCGTGTCTGAACTTCGGAGGATAAGCCACCCAGCAGATCTCTTCGAGCTGAGCAGTCGTCGCAATCGGGGCAGCTTCGCGCTTTAGAACAATCGCCCTTGCGATCTTCGAGGCGAAGCGTTCTTCCCCCAGCCGGTCGAAAATATCGGCCAACTCATCCTGCCCACACGAGTTGACGATTTCGGCGGCGGTCGCTGCAAGGCGCCTGTCCATGCGCATATCAAGCGGGGCGTCCTTTGAAAAACTGAAGCCCCGCTCGGCGGCATCGACTTGCGGGCTGGAAATACCGAGATCGAGAACGGCCCCGTCGAACTTCACTCCAAGATCGTTTGCGATCTTGAGAACGTTCGCGTAACTGTCGCGAACGATCTTTGCTCTGGAGCCGAATCTTTCGAGACGCGATCTTGAAGCCGAAATCGCCAGATCGTCGATGTCAACCCCCACCAAGACACCGTCCGGCCCGCTCGCCTCAAGGATCGCTTCGGCATAACCTGCTCCGCCGAGCGTCCCGTCGAAGTATATCCCGCCGCTCTTCGGCGCGAGATGATCGATCACTTGTTTTAAAAGAACGCTTTTGTGTTCGAATTTAATTTCTTTTTTCTGCATCAGTTACAGTCCAAGGTCGGCCAGCTTGTCGCTCATCATCTCCAGACGTTTAACGGAAGTATCGAAAGTCTGCGTCCAGCGTTCGCGTGACCAGATCTCAATGCGATTTGTCATGCCGACCAAAACAACGTCCTTCAAGATACCGGCGTAGTCGCGAAGTGTCGGCGGAATAAGAATGCGACCCGATTTGTCGATAGGAGCTTCGACCGCGGCCGAAATGAACACGCGCTGAAAAGCTTTCACCTCTTCTTTGAACTGAGGGAGGCTTGCGACCTTCTCTTCGATCTTCTGCCACTCTGCGACAGGAAATGCCCAAAGGCAGCCGTCGAAATTTGTGATGATAAGGCGCTCGTCAAAGCTCGCCGAAAGAATCTCTCTGAACTTGGACGGTATGGATAGGCGACCTTTTGTGTCTATGCCGTGTTCGTGTCTCCCCCTAAACATAACCCCTCCTTCCCACCAATTCGCGCGCTACATCAAATAACGACTCCCCGCAAACGCGCGTCCCGCTTGAAATTGCTTTGGATATCAAATATTTACTCCCTATTCCCTTCTATGCCACTTTATGCCACTTCATGGCACAGGTCAAGACAAAATCCGGCTAACTGCTTGAAAAAACACGTATTTTTGCATTTTTGGGGTTCGTTTTTTTAGTAAAAAAAGTGCTTATAAATTGACTAGATAGTCGCAATAATTAAAGCATTTATCAGACATGCCCGATAACCCATTGATATATATAGGTTTGATTTTTGGCCAAATTATGGGTTGCCTTTTGAGGCGCGTTTTGCTTAATTCCGCCGTCCGTTAGCATTTTGGAGAGGTGGCCGAGCGGTCGAAGGCGCACGCCTGGAAAGTGTGTATACCGAAAGGTATCGCGGGTTCGAACCCCGCCCTCTCCGCCAAAATAAAAAAGGTCCGCGAAAGCGGGCCTTTTTTATTTTGTGTGGACACATCTGGGAAAGTTAATTCTGTTATTTCTGTTATGTCGGTTAGTTCGGTTATTTCCGTTTAGTCAGTTAACAGAATTAACTGGCCTAACCGACAAAACCGAATTAACTGTTTTTGGCTGACCAAGCGCAAGAAAGCCCTAAAGCGGAGTGGGGCGGCAACGAGATTCCGGATTATTTTTTCTTTACACATCACACCACATTCTTCTACATGCGCCACATGAATATCAAAACATGGTGGCAGGCAAGCCGCCCCTTTTCATTCACAGTCAGCGTCATTCCGCCAATTCTCGGCACCGTGATCGCAAAAACCTACACCGATATCGACATCAACTGGTTTTTCTTTGCGCTAACTCTTTTAGGCTGCGTAATTTCCCACGCCGGCTCAAACATTCTCTCCGACTATTTCGACTTCAAAAAAGGTGTCGATCGCGCTGGAACGTTTGGCTCAAGCGGAGTCATCACAGGCGGCAAAGTCTCTCCACGCAAGGCTTTATGGGGAGGATTAACCTGTTTTGCAATCGCAGGGTTCATCGGCCTCTACATGATCTTAACAGTGCCGAACGGACTTGGTTTAATCTGGCTGATTCTTGCAGGGTTTTTTCTTGGATTTTTTTACACCACGCCGCCATTTGCAATTAAGTACCTCGCCCTCGGAGATTTCGCCGTCGCACTTGCTTTTGGCGTTGGCATGACGCTCGGTGCATATTTTGTTCAGACAGGAAGTTATGCATGGGAGCCGCTTCTCTACTCGATCCCGTCGGCACTTTTAGTCGATGCAATTTTGCACAGCAACAACTTGCGCGATATCGCAAACGACAGTGTTGTCGGAATTAAAACAGTTGCGATGCTGCTTGGCGAAACAAATGCAAAAAAAATGTACTACCTCCTTGTGTGGGGAGCATTTGCGACAACAGCGGCTCTAATTCTTTTTGCGGACCTCTCACCGTTCGCAGCCCTGACTATTTTGGCCCTTCCGCTTGAAATGAAACTTGTGCGCACAGTAAAAAACAAAAGCCTTATCGACCCGAAGACATTCGCAACGATCGACGCACAAACAGCACAGCTCCATCTTGTCTTCAGCTTACTCTTCATTGCCGGCATCACAATCGGTAGCATCTTCAGATGAAAAAACTCATCACATCGATCTGTCTCGCCGCGATTTTGTGGTTTATTATTTTTGTCGTTAGACCGGCGAATTTCTGGATAATGATGGCGGCGGCAACTACCTGTCTCACAATAATATCGATCGCATTTGGCCGCCCCCTTTTCGCAGAAAACGATTTCTCCGCAAAAAATATTTTCATCGGAATCGCCTCGGCGATCGTTCTGTGGGCGATATTTGCCGTAGGCGGCGAAATTCTTAGCATGATATTTCCACGAAAAGACGAATTCGTAAACATGGTTTACGCAAACCGCGGCAACCTCTCGCCGTTTGCAGTCGGCGCCCTTCTATTTTTTCCAATCGGCTTTGGCGAAGAAATTTTCTGGCGTGGTTATGTCCAAAAGAAGTTAGCCACGCGATTCGACGGCTACAAAGGATTGTTGCTTGCGACCGCAATTTACACAGCCGTTCACATCCCGACGTTAAATCCAGTTCTGCTGCTTGCAGCGGCGGTTGGCGGACTATTCTGGGGCGCACTTTACATGCGCACAAAAAGCCTAACCGCTGTGCTTGTCTCGCACATGGTCTGGGACCCGATAATTTTTGTGATTTTTCCGGTGAACTAGGCTAATAAAATAACCGTTGAAATAGACCTGAAAACAGATTGGGAGAACAGAACATGCCCTTCTTAAGGAAGGGCATTTATCTTTAGATAAGCGAGCTTTAGAACAGATTTGAGAACCTCTTGATCACGTGAACTGATGAGCCCGAATATCCTTGCAAGATCGAGCGCAGCCAACGATTCCGATATTGAGCCAAGAGAAATCTGAAAGAATCGCCTACGTTCCACTTGCGACGACTGTTTCCCATTGCCTTCACACAGATTTAGCACCGCAGATATCATCGCACGCTTTAGCTGGTCTGCAAGATAAGAATACCCCCTTGGCCACTTGGCGACCCTCTTTGCAACCTCCTCTGCTGCAAATATCAACTTCTGGTAGCAGTCTAGTTTTTCGTGGTTCACAATTCACCTTTAGGTTTTGAGAGGCCTAATTGCCTTTCACTATGTCGGAAGGCAATTAGGCCTCCCAAAAACAAGGAAGGTTCGCATGCTGCACGAAAAACTAGATTGCTACAAAAGGTCAGTACATTTAGCGGAGGGGTTGTGCAAAGATGTTGCCAAGTGGCCTAGGGGGTCGGGCTATTTGTCAGATCAGCTAAAACGTGCGATAGCTTCAGTAGTGCTTAATATTGCTGAAGGCAATGCAAGAAGATCGCCGCTCGAACGTCGTCGTTTTTTCGAGATTTCTCGCGCATCGCTATCGGAAGTTTGCGCTTGCATCGATCTCATCAAGGCTTTCGGTCTTTCAGGTTGCACAAGAACACAAGAATATAAATCAGCCGCAACCGATATCAGCAAGATGCTTTGGGGGCTAATAAAATAACCGTTGAAATAGACCGGCAAAGGTGGTTTAGAGGGCCTCCCGCGGCGTTTTTAGGCGGCCGCAAAAAGGAGACTAAAATGTTCGACAAACTCAAACAATTAAAACAGCTTCGCGACCTTCAAAACGCCCTCGGCAAAGAAAAGCTCGAGTTCGAAAAGAACGGTATCCGCGTGACGATCAACGGCAAAATGGAGATCGAAGAAATCAAACTTTGCACCGAAACCGAAATTTCCAAACAGGAAAAGGTTCTCAAAGATTGCATCAACGACGCCGTCCGCAAGATGCAGTTCAAGGTAGCGCAAAAAATGTCGGAAATGCCCGGCATGAAAAATTTCGGATTATAAAAAATCCTCTAACGAAATTAAAAAACCGGTTTTAAACTGCGTCTTACAACAACGCCTTTTAAAGCCGGTTTTGTTTTTTTAAATGTTAAAGTCGCCTCAACATTTTGGAGACTAAAAGCATTTTACTTTTTATTGTCTGGCCATCTTTGAAGTTCGAGTAGTTCATGGCAATCGCAATGTCGATAACTGATGCGACCTCAAATGCAGAACCGGTGGCGATGTCGAAGAACCGATTCCTTTCATGTATTGTTCGTCGCCCGCAACCTTCAGAAATATTCAACACAACGCTGGTGATAGCCCGCTTCAACTGATCAGCTAAATGGCCGCACCCCTTGGGCCATTTTCTTGTGAGCGCTGGCATCATTTTTGCCGATTCCAGAGCCAGCTGGTAACATTTTAGCCTTTGGTGACTGAACATAAACTCTCCTTTGTGGTTTTGGATTTTTTGTCTCCTCACTTTGCGGGGAGACAAAAAAGTCCACAAACCATGAAAGGATAAAAACATGAAACACCAAAGGCTCAGATGTTATCAGGCTCTTCTGGAAGTAGCAAAAATGCTGCCGGCGCTCACACACGAATTACCAAGGGGAAGTTATTTTATAATCGACCAGTTGAAGCGGGCGATATCAAGCGCAATTTTGAATCTCTCGGAAGGAAATGCGCGAACAAGCTTGAAAGAAAAGTGTCGTTTCTTCGACATCGCAATCGCATCAATTGCAGAATCGACATCAGCCATCGACTTTATTATTGCAACCGGTCACAAACCGCAAAGACTGGCCCTGCAGCTAAAATCAACACTCATTGTCTCTTATAAAATGCTTGATAAATTAAGACGGTTTAAAAAACGAAATTAAAAACCGGTTTTAAACTGCGTCTTACAACAACGCCTTTTAAAGCCGGTTTTTTTGATTGTATGAAAGTTATTTTAATAAACTGATCACCAACATCAAAGTCAGCACGATCATCACGATCGACGTAGCCCATGCAACGAAATTAAAAACAGGCCCGTTCCTGAAATCACCCATTAGTCGTTTGCTGTTGATCAAATAAAGCATGTAAATTAAAATGAACGGCAGCAAAATGCCGTTTAACACCTGCGAAAAGATCATCACTTTCAAAAGAGGGAAATGCGGCAAAAGCACCATACCGGCGCCGATAATAATAATTGTCGTGTAGAGTCCGTAAAAATGGGGGGCCTCTTTGAACGTTTTATTTACGCCGGTTTCCCAGCCCAAACCTTCGCAAACGCTAAACGCCGTCGAAAGAGGAATAATGCTCGACGCAAAAAGACTGGCGTTCACCAGCCCAAACGCAAACAGCAAAAAGCAGTAGCTTCCGGCGATCGGCTTCAAGGCAAGAGCCGCGTCGGCCGCGGTTTCAATACGAACTCCGTTTTTATAAAGGGTCGCGCCGCACGTAAGAATGATAAAAAATATGACGATTATGGCCACAACGGCGCCGACGTACGCATCCCAACGCGAGTGGCTGAAATTTTCGGACGAAATCCCCTTCTCAACCACAGCAGACTGTTGATAGAACTGCATCCACGGCGCGATCGAGGTGCCTACGATACCGATCACCATGTAGAGATAGCTTGTGTCGAAGTGAAGATTCGGCCTTACCGTGTCGTGCAAAACCTCGGTCCAATCGGGTTTGGCAATGAAACCTGAGACAACGTAGACGACATAAAAGAGGCACGCGAACAAAAATACTTTTTCAACCGATTTGTACGAACCCTTCACAACAAGCGCCCAGACAAGCAATGCACCGATCGGCACCGCGACATATTTGCTAATTCCAAAAAGCTCCATGCCGGCGGCCACACCTGCGAAGTTAGACGCGACGTTGCCTAAGTTGACCACAAGCAGCACCAGCATCAAATAAAAAGTGACCTTCAAACCGAAATGCTCGCGGATCAGATCTGCCAGCCCGCGCCCCGTTACAATCCCGAGTCTGGCGCTCATCTCCATGATGATAACAAGCGCGACGCAAACAGGTATCGTCGTCCACAAAAGATCGTATCCGAAATGTGCTCCGGCGACCGAATAGGTCGCAATGCCGCCGGCGTCGTTATCGACGTTGGCCGTGATGATTCCGGGGCCAAGCACTGCGAAGAAGATCCACAGATTCTTAAAAAACCCTTTCGGAAGCGGATATTTGATTTTCAACCAGTTCATAAAATGAGGAGGTCCAAAACGTTAGAGAAGACCGGTCTTTTTGCCCCATGTCTCTTCGATAACCAGACTTAGAATGTCGTCAATTGTAATGATTCCCTGAATGACCCTGCCATGGTCGATCACCGGAACCGCCATAAGATTATATTTGTCAAAAACGTACGCCACCTCTTTTGCCGAGTCGTCAACATGCACGCAAGCAGGTTTCGTCTGCATTATCTCGGCGACCCTGACCTCCAACGGCTCAAGAAGAAGATGTTTGAAAGTGACAACACCTTCAAGCCTCCCCTCGGAATCGACGACGTAGGCGTAATAAATCGTCTCTGCGACCGATTGCAGCTTTTTGATGTGCTCGATAGCGTCGCCGACGGTCATATGATTATTGAGCGTGATAAATTCGGTCGTCATCAAACCGCCGGCCGATTTGCTCTTGTGCGACAGCAGACTTGAAAGTTTCTTGGCCTTCTTGCTGGAAATGCCGGTCAAAATGCGGTCGGCGAGCCGCCTAGGCAACTCACCCAGAAGATCGGCCGCTTCGTCGCTTGGCATCGCCTCAAAAAGAGCGCCGCAGGTCCTCGAGCTAAGTTCGCTAATGAGCTCTTTTTGCAGCTTTATGTCCATTTCTGTGATGATCCCGACCTGCGTCTCAACATCAAGCGACTTAAAGAGAGCGGCACGCTGGTAAACGTCCATCTCTTTGAGCATTTCGGAGAGGTCGGGAGGCGGAATCGATCTTAACTGATCCTGATCGACGCTGAGCTGAATTGTCCCCTTGTCGGGATGCACCGAAAGAGGCTGCACGAACTTCCACGCAAGAAACCCCTCGCGGGTAAGATAGGCCGCATGCGGCTTAACGAACGAAACAACTCCGTCAACAGTCCCCTGCCAACCAAGACGCCTCACCATTCCGCGCAGCCCGATATCAACGTGCGCGACGCGAAGATCGTTATCAACAGACAGCATGTGCACATCGTTAACACGCACAACTTTGCGGTTAAAAGTGTCCACGACCTGCTGATCCAAAATGTGTATTTTAATGCTCGTCTGATAGTCGTCGCTTAAATACTCACCCTGCCAGTCAAGCGATTCGAGCGGGACTTTTAGCTGATACTGGCTCGTTGTGCACTTTACATCTTTCCATGCAACTCTGGCGTAGCTCTTCTTAAGAGCGCCGCGCGACAGAACCAGCGCAGACAAGCGGGGATAAGGCTCAGCGATATTTGAAATAAGCAGGTCGAAAGGCGTTCCTAACCACCTGCCGTTCTTATCCACGACCCCTTTTTTTACAGCTTCTGTGAAGAAGACGAACATTGATTAGATCATCCTTCCGCTGTGCAGAACATCACCAAGAGCCGGCAGAACAGCCTTCGCCTCGAGCATATTCTTGCGAAGGGCCTCCTGCGACATTTCAATAAGACGCTGCACATCTTTTTTTGCGATTGTCTTCCGTTTGAGTGCGTCACGCAAACGCCATCTAAGCATGTGCGCATAGTCGATCTTGAACGCGCCGACCGGATCGCCGGAAAAACACGCCGCATCGAGCGGCCGCGCAAGCGGGTCAACCGCCGTCGAAATCGCAAGGCGCATGTAGTTCGATACTTCCGCGCTGTCAAGCACGTAGCGCGACTTTTTGGCGTAAGCTCCGAAAGTGCGTCTGAACTGACGAAGCCGATGCACGGTCAATATTCCGGCAAAAATCTGCCGCGAGGTCGAAAACGAAAAAAGGGCCCTTTTCAAATTCTTTGCCAGCAATTTATCGAAGGCCGAAAAATCGCTGCGGCAAATTCTGTCGAGCACGTTCCAGACTTCGGGCCGAACGTGCATGTCAAATCTCATTTCCCAGTAAGTGTGGCTGAGCAACCGCGCGCGATAGCTTTTTATTATGCACGACGGAATGTAGTAATTGTGCGCGACGATATCGGCGGCAAGGTGCGACAAATATCCATAAGCCGCCGCCTTTTCGCTATCCGTTTTTGCCGCCTTTAGTATCCGGTTCGCAACGCTGAAATTGTGACAATGCTCAAGTTCACCGGCGATCTTTTTTCCGACGACGATATCGGCCGCGACCGATCCGTAAATGAACCAGTCCTCGCGCCCTTTTATGACCGCGCGAACGGCCGGAGCAAGCAACGCAAGTTTTTCAACGACCGACATCGCAATTTCGACATGCGTTCCCGGCCCCCACGCATGCGCAACGGACGGGAGAACGCAAAAAATAAGAGTTGATATTGCGGCAAATAAAAGCATAAAAAAAGGCCCTGAAATTGAAGCGGCATGCTACTACATGAGCACGCCGATTTAAAGGCAAAAGGTTATGAAAAACGAGCTTGCAACCGTCTGTTCGCAGATTATTGAACACATCGACCACATGATACAAACCGGAGCCGTCAACGTGCATAAAAAACGCGCAAAGCAGCCTAAAACCCCCGTCGCAATAGAAGCGGCCGGAAAGATCGCCGAAATAAAGGGGCTGGCCGCAGCCTCAAATCTTGAAGAAGTGCGCACCGCCATAGGCGATTGCAAACGCTGCCGCCTTTGCAAAGGCCGCAATAAGATCGTTTTCGGCGTCGGCAACCCGTCAGCGAGGCTCATGTTTATCGGAGAAGGCCCCGGCGCCGACGAAGACGAACAGGGCGAGCCGTTCGTCGGACGAGCCGGACAGCTCCTCACGAAGATCATCATCGCGATGGGACTCACACGCGACGACGTTTACATAGGCAACATCGTCAAATGCCGACCTCCCGACAATCGCAACCCCGAGCCCGACGAAATGTCGACCTGCATGCCCTATCTTTTAAAGCAGATCGAACTTATCAAGCCCGAAATCATCGTCTGTCTAGGCGCCATCGCCAGCAAATCGCTGCTGGCCACCGAGGCCCCGATATCAAAGATTCGCGGCAAGCTTATCGACTGGCCGGCCGAAAGTCTTTCAGCACAGCTTGGCGAACACACAAAGAGTCTAAAAACCTGCAAACTGATGCCGACATTTCATCCGGCATTTCTGCTTAGAAACCCGCCGATGAAAAAATTCGTGTGGGAAGACATGCAGGAGGTCTTAAAATTTCTGGGGTTGCCGGTTCCGAAAAGCGCCTGACACAAGCGCTGTTTATTAAACGCCTTCCGCAATTTTTGCACTAATTATGCAGGCTTGACTTTTCGACATGCTTGGGTCTAGAAGCACCCCCGCGTTATGCAAACAAAACTTTCGGACAAAAAAATCAAGTACGACGGCTCGCAACTTGCAAGCCATTGGATTTTAACGACTTTTGGCATCACAGGCGACGCCATTGTATCGTTTAGCGGGGCGTGCGACGTAACGTTAAAACACATGGTCGATCTGCACGACCGCGCGCAAAAATGCAGAATTTTCAGCACTTCGATGTGCCATTTTATCGTCGAAATCTTTGAACACGACCTCGAAAGAATGGTGCTCAGGCAGAGGCTTCTTGTTTCCATCATGAAAGATGTGCTGCAGGAGCTCGGCGCACCGGCATCTCTCGAACGAAGAGGCAACGATCTCTACGACGGCGACGCAAAAATTAACGTTTCGATCGCAACGATAAGTCCGGTCTCGACTCTCATTCATGCCGGAGTGAACATTTGCAGCAAAAAAACGCCCGTTAAAACGCGCGGGCTGGATGATTACAAAATTGACGCAACCAAATTTGCATCCGTCGTCATGAAAAGATTCGCAAAAGAGATGGACGAAATCGAAGTGGCGCGCTGCAAAGCAAGGTGGGTAAATTGAACAGCAAGGGCAACATCGTTGAAATATTTTCGTCGCTTCAAGGCGAGGGACCGCACACGGGCGAAGCCATGACCTTTTTGCGCTTTGCCGGATGCAGCTTCGGATGCCGCTGGTGCGACACAACCCGCGCCACGAGCGTTTCACCGACCTACCGCATCGAAACCCCGCCGACCTCCGGCCGTTTTATCGACAATGCAAATCCGGTCACTCCCGAGGAACTTGCAAAGCAGCTTACATTCTTCGCCGATCCGACAATTTCCGTCACCGGCGGCGAACCGCTCGAACAGGCCGATTTCATTCTTTCGTGGCTTAAGAATCATCATCCGCAAAAAAAGATCCTGCTTGAAACTAACGGCGTCTTCTCGACCGAACTCGAAAAACTTTCGGGGTTTGTCGATATCGTCAGCATGGACATGAAATTGCCGTCGTCAACGGGCCGGCGCGAATATTGGAGCGAACACGCAAAATTTTTATCGACCGCCATAAGAACCAGCAAGGAGACCTACGTCAAAATTGTCGTAACTCCCGACACGACGACGGTCGATGTTCAACAGGCGATCAAAATAATCAGCTCTATCAATAAATTTGTGCAGGTTGTGCTGCAGCCGGTGGCGTCCCACGAAGGCTGCGTGTTGAAAACGACCGACGAAAAGGTCAGCTCGGTCGCACGACTTTGCAAGGCGTGGCTTCCAAACGTCTCCATCATGCCGCAGATGCACAAGTTAAACGGATGGCTGTAAAAGCAGCTACTTTTTTTCGACCCTTCTTCGCATGCTTGCCTTAACAGCGTCTAGCCCAGCCATTAAATTTCTAACTTCGATCGCGCTTCTTACAAAATCGTTGGCGATGGTCATCTTGAGCTCGAGAAGAATGCTGTGCCTCTTGGATAGGCCAATTTTGGGGATTATCGGATTCAGGGTCGGCGATACCATGCTAACAGCCGAATAGGCCCCCGTGGCGTTAAGGCTTTTCGACCTCTTTTTTATAGCCGGGCCGTACTCTTCAATAAAATCACGGTTGAAATAGGGGCTCAGCCGCTTGAAATATAACCTTGCAAGCTTTATGTCCTCGGGATTTTCGGAACTAAGCAAATGTTTAATTAGCTCTTTGGAGGCGTCAACCGCAGCGTCAAATGCGAATCTGTCGCCTGTCACGTTGCTAAAGAACATCAAAACTCTTGCTTTCGTATCCAGAGCAAATGAATAGATGTCAAACGCTTCGGTGTTGGCAATTCCCTCTTTTTTCACGATGGGTTCGAGCATATCGACCGCAACCTGAGTTGCATCGTTCGCTCTGGCCATGAGAGTGATCATAGCGCCTATTTTTCGATTGAACTCCCTGTCTTTATCGCTTGCTGAAAGAGAAAACATTTTGAATGCTGCAAGCTCGACATGAATAGCGACCGCACTGATCGCATAGAACACTTTCTCAGGAACACTTTTGGCAACTTCCATTTTTCTGAAACAGTCTTTCATCCCCTTGTCCGCTTTGTCGTCGGCGGATATTCTGTTCCGCCTCCCGGCGAACAGCCCAAAGACAGGGAGATATCTCCACCACGAAACGGCATCATCGCTTTTTAAAACCGTGTGAAACGGCGCCCCTTGAAGATAAGAATCTGCAACCTCGTTTCGCAGCACCCCACCGGCCAAAACGCCTGAGTAAGCCCCGTCACGGGCGCCAGCATCTTCATGCCGCGGCGAAGTTATCAGTTCGACTTTTATTCCCACAAAACCTCCGATTATTTTTTCTCAATGCGGGTAAGCGTGCTTCTTAAGACCTCGTGCAGACCCCGTCTAAGATGCGACATCTCGCGATAAAATTTGACGGAGTCCCTAATCAGCGCATCACGAATCAATTTTGCACTAACCTCGGAACCCGCTGCTAACGGCCTGAACGTGTGATTTTCGTAAGGCAATATTTCCGGTATCGGAGAGAAAAGAAACATCCCCATGTTCTTGCTCAAATTTTCCGGAACCGCGCACATTTCGGCGAATTTATTAAAAGATTCTCCTCCGAAATAGAGTTTTGCGAAATATGCGTAAAATCTCAGCAGCTCTTTGTCGGCCGGATTTGTAGATTCGGCGAGTTTTTCAAACAAATGAAGCATTGAACCTTTTGCCGCTTCATAAAAATATTTTTCGCCGGTGACGTTGCTTAAGAATATCTGCCATCTTACCTTTACGTCGAGCATCCTAATCGACCAATGCGAAAGTTTTTCGGAGCCGCTATTTGCGTTGACTCTGGCGTCTTCGATTTCTCCGTAACCGGAAACAACCTCGTTCCCGCCTCTTGAGACCATCAAGGCAATATTTGAAAAATATCTTGCGGCCTTTTTGTCCCCCCTGCCTCTCAAAATGACCGCCCGCCCCATTAGATCTTCGGCTATATCGAGAAGCTGCGCGACATACTGTATTTTATAGAATGCATTTTCGCCTACCGGCGCGCTGGAAGCCTTTGAGAGATATTCACCTAGGATCCTTCTCTCGTTATTGTGCCACGCGTCTTTTCCGGATATGATCGAAAAAAATCCTACCAGCGGAAGCAGCGTCCAAAGAGAAAACACTTTCTCGTAGTGCGATACTTTTTGATAGTAACTTATGCGCGTTTGGACATCGCGATTTTGGTAGTCGCTTGAAACAACGTTGTCTCTTCTTTCGCCGGAAGATGGCGAATAAACGCCGACTTGTTCTGCCTGTAATTTAACCGATATGCTCATTCTTCACCTGCTCTTTCTTCGTAGTTATCTCTTCTCGATTTTTTTAATGAGCTGTCGCTCAACCTCGTTCATACCGTCGCGGAGCCTTACGGTCTCTGCCATAAATCTCATCACATTATTGTAGAACGCCAAACGCAGCACCAAATATCCCTCGCCGCAATACTTGTTTTGAATATAAGGAATTTGAGGGGCAAGTTCTGGCATAGCATCTTTGATAACACGAAACGCGCCCCTATTAAGGTTTTGAACATTTCGCTCTTTGAACGAAATTAGCGTCGTCTGCCTGAACATTCCGTCGAAACGGTCGCGATTAATCTCAAAGAACATTTTTGCTATGCGATGTTCTTTTGCATCGTCGGATTCAAGCAAAATTCCAATGAGCTCTTTTACGTTCTTAAGGGCTTCTTGGTAAGCGGTCTGCGTATGCGTTGTGTTCGAGATAAAAATAGATATCCTTGCGAGTGTTTCCATGAAGCGCCTTGAATACCATTTGGCATCGTCATTAGACTCTATTAAAACCTCGTTGCGATACGACATTAGCGCCGACGCCCTATAAAGCAGGCCGATGGCGTCATTTATGGCATAATCTATTTCGGCCGGAGATATTTCAAACGCGGTCTTAACCAGCCTCGCAAAGATCGAACCGGACAAATGCACTTTTAAAATGGCAGACTGCAACTGAAAGTGCATTTTTTCAACGCCGGACGACCTCTCCATCGCATGAATCATGCTGTTCATCGAAGCGCGAAGTTTATTTTCCGGCTCATACGCAACTTCGTCAAGATCTCTCCCCGACGACAAAAGCATAAAAAGCGGAAAGAACTTCCAAAGTCCAAAACTATCCTGATACGAGTCATTTGCCGTGAGAGTTCGATATCTGGAAATCAAATCATCGTCGATCTTCGCAAAACTTTGCGGGCGGGCGATGTCCTTCCCGCCAAACTCAGTCGGCTCGACAGCGTGCTTTTTCAGATCGACTAAAATTCCCATACTTTTATTTTCGTTCCGGCCGGCGCATGGTTCTTTCAACCAGCTCCAATTTTTCTCTAAGCATTTTTAATTCGCGCAAAAAGATCTCCGGACATTTGACGGCATTGGCTAGAAGCTCTGTAGCGACCTTCCCTTTTTTCACATCTGGAAAATTCCTGCGAAATACAGGGGGCGTCAAGACCGCCATCGCGGCGTCTGGAAAGGTTTCCACCGGATGAAACTGTGTCAGCGAAATCCCTTTGTAAAAAACTTCCACCCCCGCGATTGTCAACAGCCTCTCTCCGGCCGGTGAAGCCCCTTTCTTGATAAATCTTTCCAGCGTACGCCGTTCGGCATTCAAGGATTTTTGAAGCTCTCGCGGCGTCAAATCTTGTTTAACAAGCTCCAGTTTAATTAGTTCGAGAACAACCTCTTTCATCAACGGAAGAAGCGCTGTCCGCGTAACCGTCAATTTGGAAGATTCAATATCATTCTGAGAGTAGCGCCCTGCTTGGGCATCTAAAAATCTTAAAACATATTTTATGTCTTCGGCCAAGCCCGTGTTCAATAAAATGTTAAAGAACACGCCCATATTTAGATTTGTGGCCTTGAATTTTTCTAAAAAGCCCGTCATGTTCCACAAGAAAACGTCCGACTCGACAAGAGCGTCAAACAACATCAGGTGATTTCTCGAAAAATCAGACTTGCCGGGTGAAATCGTGCTCATCTGAGCCTGTTCAGTAAAAAAGAATGCAAACGATTTAAACGATTCAAACAAACGCGAGGCCGCTTCTTTAATGTAAGCTTCGCTTTTTTCGCCGATGCTAATAGGCTTAACACTGCCATCTTTGCTCACGACATCAAATTTCACTGCCTGTGAAATTTTAATTGCATGACTTACCTTTAAAACTGCCGCCTCGATCTCCGTCTGCCAGAACATCATGATAAAATAGGCTCTCGCCTCCGGTTCGGCGCTCGCGCTTACTTGAGCTTTATACATTTCGGCGGTTTTATGGATGACCCCAACCTGTTCGCGAATTCCTGAAACATCATTTCTGTCGGGCCTGCGAGAGCCGGTAAATAGCCCTAAAAGCGGAAAAGCAAGCGACCAGTCAAATCTAGAATCTGTAGCGATCTCTGCTTGATAAGCCGATCGCTCACAAACCGATCCATCTGCCCGAGGCACGCTAAGGCCATTTTTAAAAAATCGGGTTCCGGCAATTTTACAATCTTCGAAACCGGTTTTATTATTTAGATCGACTTTTACACCCACGCTTTTCTCCGCTACTTTCTAACCTCAGGCTTTTCCATTCTTTCACGCACAATTTTGAAACCCTCACGAAGCTCTCGAAACTCGCGCATGAAAACAACAGGCTGCTGCAGCGCCGTGAAAGCGACCCTTTCATTGATGCTAAGTCTGTTCGACATGACATTCGGCATCAGCGGTTTTAGAGCCGGCATCGCAACGACTGCTTCGTTGGCAGGCGTTCCTTCCGTAAACTGTCTAAGCGGCACAAACTTCTCAAGTGCGATCGAGTAAAACAAAACCTCCCCATCAATCACCTGCAAGTGTGCTGCGTTAGGCTTTTTGAGGCCTTTCAATATTAAATTGATGTGCCCTTCCTCGCCGCCGATCAACGCACGCTGCATGGCGGGGCGCACCCCTTTTTTTCGCAGCTCTCTTGCTATAAAGCCCATGATTTTATCGAATTCGTTCTCAAGAATTATTCCGCCAAGAGTTTTCATAAGCTCATTGAATCGCTCCTGTGGCATAAAATTAGAATATTTCCCGAGCAACCCGAGCGCAGCATTGGCATCTGTCGATTCGCCCGATCTTGCAGTAAAGAAAGCTCCCTCCGCGACCCTTAGCGCCACATTATTGAAAATGCCGGCTTCCTGAACAATGTTGCTCAGAAAAGTTTCAAGCCCGATGAGTGCGTGCAAAAACCCAAGCCGGTTTCTGTAATCTGAAAATGGCTTGGTGCGATAATTTAGTTTTTCGTATGCATCGAAGAAGTGCTCATAGGCGCTCAGAATCTTCGCTGCGCCTTGTCTGGCAAGCGTCTCGGATATCGCCGCAAGTTCCGTCGCAAGTGGGGTTTCTGCGGCGGTCGGACTTCCTCGTACTATAGCCAGCTTTGGGACGACGTTCTGAGCGGCCTCGGGGGGAGCCTCATCGAACGTTGATTTGCGCCCCAAAACAAGAGCTGCCGTTGACTCTTCGTAAGCTATCTCTATTTCGGCGTTAAACTGCATGAACGAATAATAGGCGCGCGCCTCATGCCCTTTGGCTTGCGCGACAAGGCCCCGATAGAGCTCGTATTCTTTGCGTAGCTGCACCAAGTTCTCGCCTTCAAAATCGATCTTCATGCCGGAAAATAATCCGAACAACGGAAAAAGACCTAACCAGTTGAAACGGTCGTTTCTTTTTTCAGGAGAAATAAGAGCAAACGACGATGAAATGGGCTCTCCCTCGACAACGCCATCCACATTGCTTTCACTTGAAACTTCATTTGAAAAACCGGCCGCATCATTTTGTACGGCAGATTTTAAATTCACAGATACCGACATCTTCTCCTCCGCTATTTTTTCTCGACTCTTTCGACAGTTCTTCGTCTGACCGCCCTTAAATCCTCGCGCAGCTTGGCAAGACCTTCCATGAAAACTTCGTTTCTATGGTGAAACGCTTCACCAAGGGTTTGACTAAGCGGGCCTTCGCCGCCGGAGGAGCGACGTCTGAACTTAACGACCGGAGCGTGCAAAATCGGGAGCTGCCCGAAGAACGGAGTTTTACTCTCCATTAATTTTGCATAGAACGGTTCGAGTTCAATCGCCCGCCACAGAGCCTCGGAATAGAACATGAACGCCGGCTCCGACAAGGTGCCGTCGTTAAAGAGATTGGAGCCTCCATCGGAATTGGTTCGGCCCGACAATATTTTTTTGAAATTCTCACGATCTTCACTCAACCTTGCTTCAATGATCCTCTCTGGTAGCCCCTCGGCGCGCAATTCGCCCTTGATGAACTCAAAGATCGCCTCTTGAGTGACATTAAGCTTCTCTCTCGCGGTTAACATGAGCATTCTTTCGACCAGCGCCGTGTCAAAATGGTCGCTGTATTTTGCAAGCACGTACTCAACTGCGCCGAGTCTTTCGACATCAGGCACCGAGTCTAAGACAGATAAAAGAGTGCCGATATTTCCCTTGGAGATCAGAAATACGATCTCGCAATGGCTCACGTTGCTGACATAGACAAGAAAATCCACAACCGCCTTACTGAACTCAATGACATTTCGTCCCCAGTTCATTTTAGGACGTTCGTTAACAGCTTCCATTCCGAACTGTATGGCCAGCACTTTGGACGCCGCGCTGAACTCGGTCACCATCGACTCCATTAAGAACGCCCCCTTCTCTATTTCTCTACTTGCGCTCACTTGTTCGTTTTCTGTTTCGTTCGCGTTTAACAGCGAAGCGGCCTTTGAAAAATGCCTGAAGACGATTTCGATCTCGGCCTCTAACTGTTCCAGTCGCATTCCGGCATATTGATCAAAGCCGAGATTTCTTTTGCTCTTAACATTTCGCGATAAAGCTTCGGCTCGTTTGTAAAGCTCATCCATGGAAAGCTCTTCAAAACCCGCCCGAGAAGGCCCAAAGAAGAAACCCATCACCGGAAAAAATTCGAGCAGGCTAAAGAGTTTTTTTTCGTCCTTTGCGGGGGCACGTGTCGAATACGAATCAACCCCAATTTGACCTGTCGCCGAAACGGCATTGGCCAGCGCACCGCCTGTCGGCAAAACAGGTCCCGTCTCATTTTCCCCCGAACTGTTCAGATTAATTTTAATCGACATAATTTTATTCTACCTTTTCTCCACCTTCTCCACCATTTGAGCCCTTACCATTTTGAACCCTTCACGAAGCTCGCAAATTGCATCCACAAAATGGTTCACGTTGGCCCTTGCAAAATAATAAATCGCTTCTCTCGGCTGGGGCACCGCGCCGATTCTCCTAATCTGCGGATGCAACGCAGGTAACCTTGGCAGTATAAGTCCTTCGCCGGTTTCTTTGAGCGGCAATTCACAGTCAATTGCCGGAGAATAGACCGCAAGAGCAGTGCCGTTAACGATCAGATTATTTAATCCGGTTACGCGATCCTTCGCGTGTTTAATTATCCTATCGAGGCTCTCAGCCTCGCCGGCCATCAACAAGCGGATCTCTTCAGGAGGAGCGCCTCTCTCACTCAACCGCTCCGATATCTCGCGCAAAATTGCTTCACGATTGTGTTTTACAATAGTCCTTCCGATCGCTTCGAGAATTACCTCGCGATTTTCCAGAGAAATGTGAGCCTCAAAGTCGGCCAAAATTCTCTTGGCTTCAAAAACGTCGTTGGAATTTGGCGAACCGATGAGATAATAAATGAGCAGATGAACTCTTTCGATTGTGCGCTGAAAGAAGGCCTCGTCGTGAGTTACGTTACTTAAGAAAGCCAAGCTTCTAACAAGCCCCGCCATGTACATTACCGGATTGCGGCCGTATTCAACAAAGTTGTCGGTAGCAAGCCTCTGTTTGCTGTCAAACTCGGAAAAATAGCTGTTCATTTCAAGGACAAGCTGTTCAAGCAAGCCCGAAGCAGACTGAAGATATTTTGACGCAATGCTGTTTTGTAATTTAATATATTCGCTATCGCTGTTCTGCGTTCTTGGAATATCTGAATAGAAAGTCCCTTTTATGGCGATAGAACTTTTTATCTCCCGATAGGCGAGCTCAAGCAGGATTTGAAATTTTTCAAAGTTAAAAAGTACCTGATTTTCAGTCTCAACGCTCTCGGCGCTCTTTCTATCAAGCGAAAGATAAGTCACCCAGAGCATGTCGTTTGAAACATGTTCCGACATCGAACCCTGCCCGCCAAATAAAAGAGCCATCGGGAAGATATTCCACCAGCTCGCGCGATTGAATGGCGAAACGACCTGAGAGGTCTCTTCGTGATCGGCTAGAAATCGGCTTGCACTCGAAGAAAGAGGAGCTTCGAACTTTTTTGCGGCTCCCGCAGATTTTTCCGTAGAACCCGAAACCTTGCGCTGACCTGCATTGATGTCAACTTTAACGCTCATCTTTATCCCTTATCCTATTTCTTTTCGAATCTTAAACGGACACGATTTACGCGACCGAGCGCCTTGCTAAACTCCCTTTCAGACTGCCTGAGTTCTTCAAGCAGCTCTCGAGGGAGATCTCTTCCGTGTTCAATATTTGTAACAACCAGCCCGGAATCCGGTTGAACCGGCGGCCTATATTCGGGAGGACGAACACCGTGAAAAACATAGCCACCGAGCTTTAGCGGGCTCCCAATCGTGCTTGAATATAATGATTTGAAATATGAACCTGCCGACGCCTCTCCACCGAACAATTTGATATCGACACCGGAAAGGCACGAAAAATATTTTGCCACCAGACTTGTAATTTCGAACGCAACAGATCTTTTTCCAAAACCGCCGGCATAGAAACCGGACCCCTTGATCATTTCTGTCAAAACTCCGTCATAAAAAACTGCTATCGCCTGTTTCGCCGGAGCCATACGAAGCGTCTGCATAAGCGCTTCTGATATCGTCTTGAAAATATACTGTCCCACCTTCAGGGCCGCTCTATCTTTGCCGGAAGGATCAAGGATGAAGGCGATTCTTCTCGGCATCGCCTCTTCAAAAACTTTCATAAACTCTTCAAACGCCAGCTTTAAATGCAGATCGGCCGCTTTGCCGGAGACAAGAACTTTTCGGTTGTAGTCAAGAAGCTCGGATGCCTGATCGAACTCTCCGTGCGCCACCATGTGCTTGACGAGATCGAACAACACCTTTTCGGCCACCGCCTTGGTCGATTCTAAAGCGCTCTTTCCGGCCATGATCTTTAAATATGCATAAATGGTTTTTGGGTCGGCGACAGAATCCCCGTCCAGCGAGAGATAGAAATGTTTGGAAAGAAGCCCTACAAATTCGGCGAGCCTTGCTTCGTAATAAGGAACAAAAGTGCGGATAGAATTTTCTGCTCTGTGCCCCTGTATAAACTCTTCGAACGCCTTACCCTTACGCATCAGGTCGGCGCATTTGATCATCAAGTTGAAATCGCTCGACGCCTCGAACCTTGTTTTTAAAATCGCCATGCGCTGGCCGTAAAGCTCATTAAACACGGCAGCCCTTTTGTCGTTCATCCCGAAACGGCGGATTTCGTCTAAAAGAATTTCCAGCCCTTCGTCGGCGAGACCTATTGCGTCAACCAACAAACCCGTCTTTTTTGCCTCATCGCGGGTTAGTATCAGGGCCTTCACAAGCAAAACGCCGACTTTTACCTGACGTGCAAATCGCCCAAACTTCCCTTTAGCCGATTCGGCAAAAGAAATGGAGGGCTTAGGGCCGACAACTGCGATGTTTATCTTATCTTCCCCCTCCGAACTTGAAACGTTCGACGGCGATGCCGGCACAAAATGTTCCGGAGAGTCATCTATGACAGCCCCTAAATGACGAGACTCAACTTTTGGACCAATTGACACTTTTATTGACATAAAATGCTCAAAAAATTATATGACCCATCCTTTTAAATAAAAAAATAGGTCGCTAAGAAATAGCCATCTAATGTAAATACATGATTTAATTAGATAATTATTCTAGCAACAAAATTATTCAACAGCCGATAAAGCTATGCACGACGGATAATCTTTATATGACTATAAAAACAAAACTTCCGCAAGAAAAAAATAATGCGACCAACATCGCGTTAATTAACGCCGAAATGGCGGAAATGAACGAAAGTTTCTTAGAAAAAAACCGCGCCGGCTTGGCTCGAATAGTCGGCTATTCTCAAGTTCCGGTCTTGATAGCCTCTCTCGGGCTTTCATCTAAACTTTTTCACGCCATCGGCTATCAAACCGACAAATACCTCGGCATAGATCCCTTCAAAAATCCGGGGCTAGCCTTTTTTGCCGTCGCTAAAAGCGCAGGCTGGGCCACAGAAAGCGTGCAAAAATTCCTGTACTCGCGGCTGGGCTACGTTTTTCCAAAAACTCCGGCGCAAATCCTTTTTAAATCCCTCCCGTTTGGAAGCAAGCTTGCTTACGGGCTAAAAGAACTTTTCGTCGAAGGAAAAGTCCTTACCTATCTTCCAAGCGCCGGCTTTCACATGGGTGGCGGTTTCGCCGTTTCAAATCTTGTCGATCATTATTTCGGCGAGCCGATCGAAAAGCTAACCAATAAGAGCGTGCGCGACATCGCCGTAACCAGCGCCTTCTTTTACAGAGAAATCTTCGCAAGCTTGGCGCCAAGCGCGCCGGTCAGATATCTCGCATCGACAACCGCCGGAAAAGCGACCGGCACATTTATGCGCACGACTTTCGCCCCCGCGATGGCTCCGGTAAGGATCGCCGCGGGAATTCAGTTCGGTTACGATCTTGCGTCCGGCACCATCAGCATGCTGGTCAAGGGATCAAAACAGGCCAATTACGACTACCTGCTGGCGATGGATGCGGCAAAAAAGCATTCGAGTTTTGTGGCAACAATATTAACGCCGGTGGCAGACACCTATCACACATCGATATGCTCGGGGAGCGGCGTTGGAATTATCTACGATGCCTATGAAGGGCTGAAGGTATTTATCGGCGCGGAGGACGAACGCGAAACCTGCCGTCATCTGCGGCACGTGCATCATGTAAAATATACAAAGATGCTCAATAAGCAACTCCCCATAATAAAAGAGACTTTCAGGGAAGCTCTCACTTTCGCCGGACTTGTCAATTCATCGGCTGCAGCCGACGCAAAGCTCTGGCGCAAACTTTTGTCGGACGGCTGGCTTGAACGGGTTGACACCCAAATATTGCAGAGCGCGTCGGCATTTGCCCAGCAGGCGTTTCATGACGACCAGTTTATGGGTACGGATTTTTTTCTGCAGTTCGGAACATTCGCCGCTATCATGGATTCGGCAAATGAAGCCGAATGGTTCAGAAAATATTTCGATTACGACATGCTGTATGGCCACTCGGAAGAACTTGAAAAGGGGATTGTCTTTCACTGGCCTATCATTAAGAAAGAATTGACAGATGACTTCATAATTTCTCTCGGTACTTCTTTTGAACGCATTCTTCAAAAGCGCAAAGAGAGGTTCGCAAGCGATGTGGCAAATAGCCTCGCCGCCTGTCTTTCAGGAGCCCCCACGCATGACCAGCTTGAAATGAGAGACTTAGCCGTCGAACTTGGGCTGGCAGACAAAGAAGGTTATCCAACCGACGCTTTTATGCCGAACATCGAGGCCTTCACCGACCTGACCTTTGCCGCATCAGGCGGAGAGTTCGCCAAGACAACGCGCATGATCTTAAAGCTGGCGCAAAAATACCATGAAACCGGAGAACTGCGTTTCGCTCTTACAATGATCGCGGCCTCGCCTCATGTTGCAATGTCTGGAAATAACGTCGAACTTGGACAAGTGCTGAAAACGGCCGGCGACGTTCTTGAAAAGCATGCGAATTCTCCGAAATTATTTGCAGCGCTAATGCCGGTTTACGAAAAATTGCAGAACGCGATCGTCTATAATCTTGTCCGCCAAGCGACAACCGACAAGATCATCGACGGCACGGCAGAAATGACCAAGCTTGATATCTCAGGCGAAACCATCCTCCTTTTGAAGGACTGCAGCGTTATCGAGCAAATCCTGAAAATAAACCATGACCGGCTGAGCATCACCGATATTTGCAACGAAGACGGCGGCATCGACTCAAGAGGCAAAGTTGCTCTCGAAAAATTCGTCGGCTCAAAAGTAGAGGCAGCGGTAAAATCATT
Source organism: uncultured Pseudomonadota bacterium (assembly GCA_964647545.1). Taxonomy (GTDB): domain Bacteria; phylum UBA10199; class UBA10199; family 1-14-0-20-49-13; genus CAZYHS01. The sequence goes on from CAZYHS010000011.1 coordinate 47,088, forward strand.
CACTCTTGAACAAGTGCAAACCGAGATGGAAAGAGCTTTTGGGCCTGAATTAAGAGCCGAAGAGTCCAACATGCTTTTGAAAGAGATTAGGCTGCAGGTCGCAGCGATCTATCTTTCGTGTTTAGCCAACGCAGAGCTCTTCGGAAAAGATCCAGAAGTACTTTTTAGTCAAATGATGTCCGGCAAAGAATATCAGGAGCTGAAAGAGAATATGAAGCTTGCCGCGGCCTTCTGGAAAACCGCCGGCTCCCCCGCCGATTTTAAATGGCGGGCGTTTGCAAACGGCGCAATCAAACCCAACGGCGCCATTGGCGACACAAAAGCTATCATTGAATGGGGGCTTGAGGCGAAAAAAGATGGCGGGCAGCTCATAGTCGCAGACCTCAACGCAAGATTGAAACAGGCGCAATCGATAGTTGCTTCGTTCGACAGAGCCAAAGATGGTGTTCGCAGCGGGGCTCGATATCTCTCAGAATATCTGCAGGGAGAAATTCACATAACAAAAGATTATCTCGCCGAATACGAAGCCCAATTTTGCGAGTTGAAAAAAGCCTCCCCCGCCGGATACGACCCGATGGCAACCTTCTTTTTTGACGGAGTCGATTGCCTCGGAAGCGGCGAAAATAGCCCCAGAGCGGCTGAGGATAATTTCACCATAATGCCGGCGAAAGAAGCAAAGCAGCGGGCCGGAGATGCCCTCGACATCGTGCGACAACTCGATCAAAAACTGATGAAGCTCGAAGCGGAGCTCGAGCATTTAATCGCGTTCGAAGAGGCCGTTGGAATAAAATTCAGTTTCTCCCCTGTCCCATACCTTGAAAAAGACAGACCCGAGGTCGGACGCAACGTAGCCGAAAATAATCTCCTCATCATCGAAAGAACTCTCCGCAAATTGAGCGCCGAGGTAAACGAACCCGAATATTCCATAGCCTTCCGTCATCTCAAAAAAGCTTTCATGCTCGAGTGAACAAGGGGCGCCGTTAACAGTCAGCGCGAAAGTTTTGTTGCTCCGAGACGCTAATCGGCTATAATGCCGACCCATGAAACACCCCAAAATTTTTGCGGCTTTTTTTGCGCCGATCGCGGCAGTTGCACTTTTCCTACAGGCTTGTGGCGGCTGCCAAGACCGCATTTCAGGCGGCGAATCTCTGGTGGTCGAGCCTGTAAAGGTCAGCCAAAGCTCGCCGACCTTAATTGTAACGGGCGCCTTAATTCCGAGAGACAGCGTAGAGATCAAAACTCCCTTCGCCGCAAAGATCGCCGAAGTTTATGTCAACAAGGGCGATAGCGTTATCGCCGGCGGGCCGCTGGCGAAGTTCTCCGAGGAAGAGACAGCGCTCAAATTAAATCAGTTAAGAACGCAGCTTCGTGAAATTGCCGCACAGCAGGAGAAAAATTCCTATCTTTTTAAGAACCGCGACCGGCTCATGGAAGAAGGAAAGATGGACAAGACCCAGTACGACGGTGCCGAAATCGAAAATTCAAATCTTGACGCTCAGGCTAATCGTATCAAAGCCGACATTGCGGCCGCCGAATACAATCTTGCCCACCTTCAGATTAACAGCCCCATCAGCGGAATTGTCGCCGAAAAATATGTCTCGCCTCTTCAGGTGACAGGCGACGAACAACTTCTTTTTAAACTAGTCAACACCGACCCGATAATCGTGACATTCCCGCTCGCAGCCGAGGAATCGGCCTCGGTTAGGCTTGGCCAGCAGATAAAGGTCCGGATAGAAGAGCTTGACAACAAGGAGTTCACCGGCACGATATCTTTCATCAGCCCCGAGCTTCACCAGCAGGCGATGGCCTTTGACGTCTGGGCACAGATACCCAACCCCGAACAAATATTAAAAGCCGGAATGCAGGCCGGCGTCGAAATAGCCAGCGTGCAAACCCACAACGTCATAATCGTTCCGCAAAGCGCCGTAATATCGAGAGACCGCGACAAGTTTGTCTTCACGGTGAACAGCGGAGTCGCAAAACAGACCAAAGTCAGCATACGCAACATGCACGACGGCATCGCGGAAATTTCAAGCGGGCTTTCGGAGAACGATCTCATTGTGGCGAAAGGGGCCCAGTCGCTTCAGAACGGAGCGCAGGTCGAGGTTTGGAGGCGTTAGTTAAGATGAAAAAGAGACTCAACATTTTTTTGCTGTGCGTAACGCTTCTTGCATTTGCCAAACCGGCGTTCTCAAACAGCTGGCAGGAAATTTCCTCCGGCGCGTTCTACCGAAAATACTCGAAACCGTTCAGTTCAGAATCGATAAAAAATGCGTCGCCGCAAATCGTCCATTTTTTCAAGTTCGACCCTCTGGTCTATAAATTCGACGTGGTAAGTTCAAAAAGTCTCGGTTCTAGCGCCTTCGACGTTAAAACCCTCGCTAATAAATCGGCGGCTCTGCTTGCCGTGAACGGCGGCTACTTCACGCCGGAATATTTGCCTCTCGGGCTGCTGGTCTCGCAAGGCAAGGAGCTCAACAAAATAAAAATGGTAGGATGGTGGCATATTTTTCAAATCAAGTCTGGCCAACCTGACATCATCACCAAACAGGAATACGCGCTATCGCCCGAAGTTGAAATGGCCATCGAAGCCGGTCCAAGGCTTTTGATCGACGGAAAGATTGCCGGAGGACTTAAAGATAGCCGAGCGGAGCGCACCGCCATAGGAACGACAAAGGACGGTTTTGTCATGATAGCCGTCACCGATTCGTTCCCGCTATCCATGAAAGAATTCGGCTTGATCGTAAAAAACGTCGGAGGCTTCAACGTACTTAATCTTGACGGCGGCTCATCGACCCAGCTCTTTGCAAAGATCAAAGACTTTTCGCTCCACCGCCCGGGTTTCGGACCGGTAGCTAACGGGGTCGTGGTAAAAAACCGCTGACTCAATTTACCCGTGTTTAAAAAATAAAACGCCCGCAAGGCTTGAGCCTTACGGGCGCTGTTCTTTCAGTGAAGCGAAGCTGCTATTTATTCATGCTCTCAAGAAAATCTTTGTTGCTCTTTGTGTGCCCTATCTTGTCCATGATAAATTCCATGGCGTCGATGACATTTAGAGGCTGCAACAACTTGCGCAAAATCCACACTCTGTTGAGCACGGCATCTTTTATGAGAAGTTCTTCTTTGCGCGTGCCGCTCTTGTTGATGTCCATGCAAGGGAAGATGCGTTTTTCCATCAGCTTGCGGTCGAGATGAATTTCCATGTTGCCGGTGCCTTTGAACTCTTCAAAGATAACTTCGTCCATTCGGCTGCCGGTGTCGATGAGGGCCGTTCCCATGATCGTGAGACTTCCCCCCTCTTCAATGTTGCGCGCTGCGCCGAAAAAGCGTTTCGGTTTGTGGAGCGCGTTCGAATCGACGCCGCCCGAGAGAATTTTTCCGCTCGGCGGAACGACCGCGTTGTAGGCGCGAGCCAGACGCGTGATAGAATCGAGCAAAATAACGACATCTTTTTTATGTTCGACGAGGCGCTTGGCCTTTTCGATCACCATTTCGGCGACCTGCACGTGACGACTGGCCGGCTCGTCGAAGGTTGACGACACGACCTCGCCCTTAACCGAGCGCTGCATGTCGGTGACCTCTTCGGGACGTTCGTCTATCAAAAGAACGATAAGAACTATTTCGGGATGGTTTGTCGTTATCGCGTTAGCGATATTTTGCAGCAGAACCGTTTTTCCGGCGCGCGGCGGAGAGACGATAAGACCGCGCTGGCCTTTTCCGATCGGAGTCAGCAGGTCCATAACGCGCGTCGAAAAATTCTTCGGGTCAAACTCGAGATTAATACGCGCGTTCGGGTAAAGCGGCGTCAAGTTGTCGAAAAGCGTCTTGCCGCGAACATTTTCAGGCGGCTCGAAATTGATAGATTCAACTTTGAGCAGCGCGAAATAACGCTCCTGATCTTTCGGCGGACGTATCTGTCCGGCGATCGTGTCACCGGTTCTCAACATAAAACGCCTGATCTGCGACGGGGAAACATAGATATCGTCCGGCCCCGGCAGATAGCTGCAATCGGGCGAACGCAAAAAGCCGAAACCGTCCGGAAGAATTTCCAGAACGCCCTCGCCGTAAATTGCGCCGTTAGCTGCAGCGTGCGATTGAAGAAGCGCAAAGATAAGCTCCTGCTTGCGCATGGAAGCCGCCCCTTCGATCGACTTTTCTTCGGCCATAGTTATCAGTTCTGTGGCCTTTTTTGCCTTCAGTTCATTTAGATGCATTCATACACTCCTATTATTGTGAAAAAATTTGTGAAAGTTCGGACAGACCTTTTGATCGGAAGACATCGGTGATTTTTATGATTTTATTAGTTGGACCCAACGGCCTTACAGCCGGCTCAAAACCTCTTCAATTTGAATTGTGCGCGTATAATGCAATCGATGCCGGGCAAAGTCAAGAGGTTATATTTTCAACTCCTGCAAAGATTGTATCGTCACACCCGAATAAATGTTGCTAAGAAAATTTTCTACCCGCTCAATATTCGTTCACGCACCTGAGTTCTCATCGCAAAAAACCATCTTGTTCGCACAATATAAATAGTTGATTTAAAAGACAATTTAAGAATAAGCGCAACATTTTCTCGGCATTGCCGAAAACAAGAGGCGCCTACAAGCCGCACGTGCGACTTACGGCCGCAGCGCAAGCCGGAAAAATTTAAGAACCGTGACCACTATAAAAAAATATAGCGCGACAGAAAGCCATCAGTTCGAATTTGAGCGCAAACAAATGATTGAAAAGCAGGTCCATCTAATCGGCGGCGCATCGATTCTCACGATGATGGGCTCGCTTGAAATTCTTGCAACGGCCAGCGACAATCTCGACCGGTTCTTACGCGAACACGAAATTCCCAATCCTCTTAGCTTTCCACCGTTCTCTTTCGCCGCGATCGCTGTAGGCGCCTCAAAAATATCCGAAGCCGCGCGACTGGCGATGTTAAAAAATATCGGTGTCACTTTTCCCGCTGGCGCTGGAATTAAGCAAGCCGCCTGCAGAGAATTTACAAATTATTTTAAGGACATTCCGGTTATCGGCGGCGCGCTGTTGACAGTCGGGCGCGGCGCGGCATGGTTCACTAAAACTACCGTAGCGATCGGACCCAGCGCGATATTTGCCAACATCGCCGACAATGTGGCCGGAGATTACGTCGCAAGCCTCTTCAGCGAAAAGAACAGATCGTCGGCAAGAGAACATTTTCATTTCATAGCCTTCTTCATGCCCGAAATCGCCACGTGGGCAACAAAAGGGGCCACGTCTCAGGCGATAGCCGCTCTCGGCCTTACAGGTCTTTCACAGGCGTTCAGCGCTTTTGCCGGCTCTGCCTTTTCGATGGGTATTGTCGGATATTCGTTCGACTTCGTCCTGAACGGCGGCTCGACCGGATACGAAGTGACATTAAACTCGCGAGCCGCGCACAAGAGGGGGAGCAACTTCTTGTGGAAATATGGCATCGCGCCTACCGTTGGAGAGCTATTGACCCCCGTGCTATGCTCCAACACTAACCCGTTCGGCTGGGCCACCGGCATCTTGGAATTTTTACAAGTGAAAGCCGGCCTTAAAAATCGGGAGCTCACGTGTCACGCCGCAAGAGAGGAACTTAGAAAGCATGACAAGACAAGGCTCGACACATATTTGCGCTCGTTAAGACAGACATTTAAAGAACTCGTCGCCTTCGGAGATATCAAAGAAGGCTGCTGGGAGCACTACGTCCCCCCCTATCAATTCGAGCATCTCATCAAGAACGGATGGCTAGACGGCGTCGTCCCAAATCAGGTTCGATTCGCATTTAACGAACTTCCACTTTCCGGCGACGACAGAATGCTTTTGGCCAATCTGGCTTTTACGGCATCGCAAATCTTCGACCGCAATAACGAATCGACCCCGCTTAGAAGATTTTTATCGAAAGAGCTAATGAGCGTCGAAACGATCGACATGCTAAGGCTCGGCAAGCTCCCCGATATCGACTTTTTCAGAAAAGAGAGGTTCGACGAGCTTCTCAACTGGCTGGGAGAAAAAAATATTCTCGCCGAACGCAGACAGCGTTTTTACGCCGCTCTTATCGAAGCTCGGAGTGCGCTCGACTCCGGCAGCAAAAACAGTTTCGATGAAAAAATGATCGAACTTGGAAGAGCGGCCGGATTCATCATTGGCGAAAAGTTCGTAAAGAACGAAGATTATTACATTGCGCTACACAGGTACCACAACGCGATCGCACAGTCTGGAAGCGAACAAAAGCTTGCCCAATTCGATTCATTCATTCAAAAGCTCTCCGAAGAATTTAAAAATTCTCCATCGGCCGACGTTCTGCCCGAATTCATAATCACGGGGAGTTTTTCGCGTCTCGCTATCGACTTTGAGAACGACGGAAGTGGTTTGCTTGAGCAGCTCAGACAAAATAAAAAATTCATGCCGGCCTTGAAAAAGATATTTGACCGCACCGAAGGCCCCATTCGGACAAAGGTTGCGGCACTCCTAGCCGTTGACAAGTTGGCGAACGGGGGAGATGTCTTCGAAAGAACAGCCCGCATTTTTCCGGAAGAGCTGAAACATCAGATAGGCGTCCACAAGCTTCAAGCCGATATTTTGGGCGAAGAGAGCGACTCAACAATAACGGTAGCTCTTAACGGTGACACATCGATTAACGGCAACGGCATAGGCTATCTTCACTCATGGAGCGAAAGATCGGTGGCAATGGCTTTCGATCTTTTTGGAGAGCTTAAGGATAAGGCGGCGCTAATGAATCTTGTCACCCGCGACATTGAGCTGTTCACGGCAAACCTTACCGGAACGAACATGCCGGCCGACAAAAAGACAGACACGCTTCGCGCAAACCATTCTCACGCGGTGAAAATCTACGTTAAGCTACGCCGCCACTTTGCGGAGCTCTGGCTCAACGCTTACGAACAATCTGTCAGCTCCGGCGAGGATCCGTTTGAACTCTTCGACAAGCTGCTGGAAAAATCGTCCGACAGCTCTGTTGTCGAAAAGATCGTAATGCTGGCCGCATACAAAAAAATAACAAACGACCCTAAAAACGATATCTGGCGCCTCTTTACCGACGGAATATTCACGACTGACGGCAAAGTGGCCGACAAGACCGAACTTGCTTACTGGGCAATGGAACTTGCTCCGAAAAAGCAGATTCTGGCAGAAAAAGCGCGGTTGAAAGAGATCATCGACGGCTCACGACGAATTCTCGACATCTTCACAATGAACGGGGTGAAACTTGAGGAGACCTATCCCGAAATGCCGATTCACACTACCCTAGTCATGCACAAAATATCGGCCCACGCGCATCTGGACATGTTGACAAAAAAATATTGCGAGCTGCTCCCGCCAAAGAACACCCCTTTCTTTAAGAATTGGGACGGTGCGGCCGGATTTTTTGGTAAGGACCTTGCCTATCTTGGCGACTCAAAAAATGGAAGCGCGCTCGATCGACTAAAAAGAGAGCAGCTCAACAAAGCCTGCAACGAAAAAGTTTACACACTTGAGGATCTGGAGATTTTAGCTCTTGAGGAGAGGCTAAAAGAGCTGGACCACAATGACTTCGACATTGAAAAGGAGCTCGAGGCCATAATGCCGGATGCCAGTGACCGCAAAAAGCTAGAATATCTCTTTCAAAAAATCGAGCGACTGAATGAATTCATTGTCTGGTTGGACGAATCTATCAAAATAATTGAAAAAATAGAGGCGCCGCTATCCGGCGAAATTCAGATCGAACCGACCGCAACATGGGTCGCAATTTTGCGCAGGAAAATCGTCGAAGCTCAAAAAATCGTTCATGCCCTTGAAAACAACGGGGTCTGTGCGCCGTTTAACCACAAGTAACTATATGATTTTCCAGCATATTTTAAGCAGTCGCACGGCAACAGACAAAAAAGGCGCAACTTTTCGCAATTTTTACCGATAATTCTAACAAGCGAAAAAAATCTGTCATCAAAACAGGAGAATACCAATGAGTGAATTTAAATGTGACCGTTTAAAGTTAAAGGACGGCACGAATTTGTACATCTGCAAAACCGATCTTAATGAAAAAAAGCAGCTAGTTTGTGCGGTTGACACCGACGACGTTGACGGCAAATTTGAAACACGTACGACCGAATATTCATGCTCGATCGATAAGGCGATTTCTCCTGAAGAAAGTAGTTCCATCGACCGAGTGACCGGCAAAGCGGCTTTTGTGAAACTTGTGGAAACAATCAAGGCGTCATCTCCTACAAATCAAGTCACATCGGTCGAACACGACGGCAAAAAAGCTTATAGAATACATCTTGGCAAGCCATCTAAAGAGGCCCTTCGGGCAGTTGCGCTAGAAATCCGTGACCGAATTAGAGGAACGACCTTTCAGCTTCTTTCCGAAGTCTATATGCCAAAGATGGTAGCGTACTTTTTAAATGAGGGAAAACAATCTCATCTTCCGTTTACCCATAAACACATTGAAAAATACGGCTTGGACGTGCCCATCTCGAAAAAAATATACAGAGCTAGCTATGCCGAAAAACCCTCTTTCTTCTTAGGCTGCCCGGGGACGGTGCAGGAAGAATCCTTCACGATATTCATCGAGCCGCAGAACATTAAATGCCAGATAGTCGATAAGTAACACCGGTTAAAAATCTCGGCAGAGAACTGATTTTTGATAGATCACGACAAGGCGGCAATAAAACGCATGCAGGATTCGCATCTGCCGCATTGAAGTTTTCCTCCCAAATAGCACGACCAGACAAGTTCGATAGGCAGGTCGCTCTCAAACGCAAAATCTACCATGTCGCGCTTTGTCATCCTTTGAGTGAAGCTAAACACTTTAGGGCGAATCATTGTCGAAAGGGCAAGAGTTCTGTTTGCGGCGCTGACAAACTCGGGTGAATTGTCAGGAAAGGTCGCGGCCTCTTCCTTGTTAAATCCGGCTACGATCACTTTTGAGCCGATAGTTTCCGCAAACGCAGCCGCGATATTCACGAACAGGGCGTTGCGGTTTGGGACCCACACCGCCTTTGCGCTCGAAGCGGTCACTCCTTTTTTGGAAAGCGCGCCAAGCGACAATAACGGCACTTTTTTATTACGCGCAACCAGAGAGGTTTTGCAAATTTCTGATAGCCATTTAAGAGGGACGACCTTGTGGGGAATATTAAAATATTTTGCGATTTTGCGGGCGGCTTCAATTTCGCGTTTGGCGGCCCTTTGCCCGTAGTCAAAAGTAAGGGCTAAAACAATTTTGTGTCTCTTTGCGGCGATCGCGGTCGAAACCATCGAATCGAGCCCGCCCGACAATAGCGTGATAGCAGTTTTATTTTTCATTTTTTAAACGCGGCCGAACAGTTCTCGGTCTCCCAAATCTTGACTGCCTTTAAATTTACCCCTTCCTCCTGCAGCGCCCCTTCAAGCTGGTCGAAAAGACACTTTGCAAGATACTCGGTAGAAGGAGGAACCTCGAAGAAGATGCCGAGATCGTTTAGGACCTTGCCGTCCCATGCCGCAAGAGAGGCTCTGAGATATTTCTGGACCAGCGCGAAATCCACGACACAACCGGCTGCGTCGAGTTCGCCACCCGACACGGTGACTTCAACTTTCCAATCGTGCGTGTGCTGCGGCTCCATCTCTCCGTTCATCTGGAGAATGGCGTGACTGGCGTTAAAGCGTTGGGATACGGTGATTTCATACATAATTCACCCCGTTTTTTAGCGGACTTTAAGGTCGCGGAGCTTGATCTGTACGGCATCGTCGCCGCGCCATGTGTCGCGCTGCGGAATAAAAGCCACGTCGAGAACGTCGCTGGCGCTCACCTCGCGCGACTTCATTCCAAAGCCAATTGCATCGACCAAAACCATATCCCCCAAAAACTTTAATTTAAGATGTTTGTCTGCGACGATTTTTGTGCCGGCGACCTGCAGCTCGCGCAGCGCAAAGGTCGGTTCGGGATTTCCTTCCCCGAATGGTTCGAGCAGTTCCAGCTCGGAGACAAGCTGCGCATTGACTTCGCTTGGCTCAAGTTCTGCGTCGATCGCAATTTTATCGTGACGATCGTCGTCGGTGATCCTTGAAGTGACCTCTTCATTAAAGCGCGCGGCAAATTCGGCAATCTTCGAACGCTCAACCGAAAATCCGGCAGCGTGCGTGTGACCGCCGAAGCGAACTAGCAAATCGGAACAGTTTTTCAGCACGTCGACAATGTTCACCTCGCCAACAGACCTGACGCTTCCGCGGCAAATGTCACCTTCAATTGCAATGACGGCGACAGGTTTTTTGTGCTGATCGCAAATGCGACTGGCGACAATTCCAATCACGCCCGGATGCCACGCTTCTCCGGCAAGCACCAAGCCCATGCGATCTTTCAGCTCTTCATTTGAACGCAGCGTTGAATCTACCTCGCGCAAGATAACCTCTTCGGTCTGCTGGCGCTTCTGGTTGAACTGATGCAGCGATTGGGCAAGAGTTGCGGCCTCTTCGGCGTTGTCGGTTGTTAAAAGCTTTACAGCTCGGGACGCGTCGTCAAGACGACCGGCTGCGTTAATGCGCGGTGCAATTCTAAACGCGACGGTCATTGCGCTGATTTGATGGGCTTCAAGCCCACTGATGATTTTTAAAGCCTGCAAACCTTTGTTGGTCGTGCGCTTTAATTCTTCGAGGCCATATTTTACAAAGAGACGGTTTTCGTCGAGTAGCGGCACAACGTCGGCGACAGTTCCAACCGCGACCAGATCGAGCAGATCGCGAAGCCGCGGCTCCGGACGTGCGTCGGTAAAATAGCCGATTTCGCGCAAGCGCTGCCTTATAGCGACTGCAAGATTGAAGGCAACTCCAACTCCCGCCAGTTTTCTAAATGGAAAACGCGAGTCTTCACGTTTGGGATTAATGACAGCAACTGCGCGTGGAAGTTTTTCGGGGACTTCGTGGTGATCTGTAACAACCACGTCGATGCCAAGTGATGCGGCATAGTCAATTGCGTCGTAAGCTGTGCTGCCGGTATCGACCGTAACAATCAGCTTTACGCCATCTGCCGCCAAAGCATCGACACCCGAACGGTGAAAACCGTAGCCGTCTTCAATTCTGTGAGGAACGCAAAATGGCGTTGAAATCCCAAGTGCGGCAAAAAAACGGACCAGCAGCGCTGTTGATGTAACGCCGTCAGCATCGTAATCGCCGGCAATTCCGATTACTTCGTTGCGCGTAATTGCCAGCACAATGCGCGACACTGCCTCGTCCATGCCCGCTAAAAGGTAAGGGTCACTGAGCTGCTGAAGCGACGGATGCAAAAAACGCTTGGCGGCTTCGACAGATGTTACACCTCTGTTGATAAGAACCTGTGACGTAACTTGAGTCACGCCTAGGTGTCTTGACAACTCGTGCTTTAAAGCAAAGTTTTGCTCTGAGAGTTGCCAGTGCATAACATTTCACCTGTATAAGTCATCCCCGAAGTAGTTATCGGGGATCTCCTGAACACAAGAGATTCCCGCTAAAAACCGCGGGAATGACGCGCCTGCTAGCGTCTGAACTTCGCAGCCAATTTCGGCCAGTGTTTGTAAAGCCAGATGTAAACCGGGCTTGCGATAAACACCGACGAATAGCTGCCGGTAACGACGCCGACGATAAAACAGAAAGCGAAATCGTGAATAACTCCGCCGCCGCTTAAGAAAAGGATCAAGACCACGAGAAACACCGTGAGAGATGTGATAATGGTTCTGGAAAGGGTCTCGTTGATGCTTGTGTTAACAACTTCCTCGACCGTGTTGGCGTTGATCTTTTTGGCGTGTTCGCGAATTCTGTCGTAAACGATGATGGTGTCGTTGATTGAATAACCGACGATCGTCAGAAGTGCCGCGACGATCGAAAGATTATATTCTTTGTGGAAAAAGGTCAAAATACCCATCACAACAACAACATCGTGAATCAACGCAAGAATCGCACCCGGCGCGAAATAAAAATCGAATCTGACGCCGATGTAAATCAGCATGGCAATAATTGTGAAAACAATTGCCATCACTCCTTTTCGGCGCAATTCCTGACCAACCTTCGGTCCGACCGTCTCCTGCTGCTCAAGCTTAACATTTGAAGCGCCGTATTTTTCGGTCAACGCCTGCGAAACTCTGTCGACGGTCCCTTCTAAAGTTGCGTCGAACTGTTTTGTTTTGACTGAAAACTGGTTTGAATCTTTATCACCGTAGCGCTGAACGATTGAGTCGATTCCCTTGTCAAGCAGCAAAGACTCGATTTCGCCGTCGGCGACTTTTTCGGTCTGGTTGAAGACATAAAGAAGCTTCACGCCACCTCTAAAATCGATGCCCCAGTTGAGCCCGTTCTTGAACATAAAGAAAAGCGCTGTGAACGTGATAACAAGCGAAATCCCGATGAGATAGCGCTTGTACTTCATGAACTGAATATTTTTTGGAATTGGTAGTTCGATCATATTTTTCTCCGCCTAGATGCTGATGTGAGTCGCTTTTTGCTTAATCACACGATAGTCGTAAATGAGACGTGTGACGACGATCGCCGTGAAAAGCGTTGTCAAAATACCGACCGAAAGTGTGATTGCGAAACCTTTGATCGGGCCAGTACCAAACTGATAAAGCACCACACCGGCAATAAGCGTTGTGATGTTCGAATCGATAACCGCGCGCAGCGCGTTTGAATAACCAGCATCAATTGCCGATTTTAGCGGCTTGCCGCTTCTGAGCTCCTCGCGGATTCGCTCGCAAATCAGCACGTTGGCGTCAACCGCCATGCCGACCGTCAATACGATACCTGCAATGCCGGGGAGCGTAAGTGTAGCGCCGAAAATCGACAACACCGCAAGAATCAAAAGTACGTTCAAAATAACTGCGATGTCGGCGTAGAGACCACCGGCTTTGTAGTAGAAAATCATGAACGAAATAACCAGAATTGCCGCAAGTAAGCTGGCCTTAAGTCCGGCCGCGATCGATTCGGCGCCAAGAGTCGGGCCGATGACCGTCTTTGTCGCTTCCGACATTGAAGCCGGCAAGGCACCTTCCTGCAGAACAAGCGCTAAATCTTCGGCCTCTTTCACCAGCGACTGATAGTCGCCCCAGCCGAGCGAAATCTGTGCACGGCCCGATGTGATCGGCTCGTTGATAACCGGCGCCTTGTTGACGTTTCCGTCGAGCAAAATTGCCAAACGCTTTTTGACGTTGTTTGTCGTGAGCGTACCGAACATGTCGGTCCCTGTTTTATCGAACGTCAGGCTGACCTTTGGCTCGTTGTTTTCAATTGAAACGCGGGCGTCCTGCAGCATGTCGCCGGTAACTTCGGCCTTCTTGCTGATAAGATAAGGAATGCCGCGCGAAATCTTTTTGGTAACTGTGTCGCGCACGAGCTCAAATGCAATTTCGGTGTTGGCCGGAAGTTTCGAAGCAAGTGCTTCGTTGAGCTTGGCCGTAATTTCCGCCGAAAAACCTTCGGGGATGTTATTTTCTTTTCTGGCGTCGGCAATCATCTGCTCGAGCTCGCCCTGCTGTTTGGTTTCGTCGACCAGTCTGAATTCGAGCTGACCCGTGCGTTTAATGATGGAAATTGCACGGTCGGGATCTGACAAACCGGGGAGTTCGATCGCAATGCGATCGTCGCCCTGCTTGGAGATGGAAGGCTCGCTCACGCCGTAGCGGTCGATGCGGTTTCTGACCGTCTCAAGCGCCTGCTTGGTCACATTGTCTTTTAGCCATTCGCGATATTGCGTTTGAAGAGAGACGACAACCGTAGGATATCCGTCTTCTGTAATGACCTCTTTTTTGTCGAACACCTGACGATATTCATCGTCAATGGCGCGCTGCACCGTCCCGACTTCGTCGCCGGTCGCGACCCTAACGTGAAGAACGCCGTCGCCCTTCGGCTGGGTTATCGCAAGCGGAACAAGATTTTTCTCTTTGAGAAAACGTTCGAGATCGCTGGCAAAAATGTCGGTCTTGCGTTTGATAGCGTCGTCGAGATTGACCTGCATTTCGATGTAAATGCCACCTTGAAGATCGAGCCCGAGATTTAAGGCTTTCTTCGGGAACGCCTTAATGTACCAAGGCACGCTCTGGCCGTTATTTTCAAACGCCACGCGCTTTGCATCGAATTTAAATACCGTCGGCACGAGCAAATAGACACCGACAAGGCATGCGGCAATTACAGAATAGAACTTCCATTTCCACGATTTGGGCATATTTTCACCTTACGATTTAACTTAGCTGGCCGCCGACTGCTTAACGTAGCCGACCTGATCCTTGTTGAGCTTAATGCGAACGTTCTCGGCTATCTCAAGTGTGATGATGCCGTCGGCGATCCCGTGAATTTTGCCGTGAATGCCGCTGCGGGTTACAACGTCGTCGCCTTTTTTGAGGGCTTCGATCATTGCCTTGACCTTTTTGACCTGCTTCTGCTGCGGTCTGATCATTAAGAAGTAGAAAATGGCAAACACGACGAGCATCGGCAGGAACATGCCGGCCAATCCACCTGCTCCGCCCTGTGCGCCGCCTGCGCCGGGGCTCTGTGCCATTGCGTGTGCTGTGTTGATTAGATTGAACATTGTTTTCTCCTTTTTGAAAAATTACGTTTAAAATCTAAATAGGCGTCCCGCTCAATTGCGGAGCGGATTTCCCTTATCAAATCAAGGTAAAAATGCAAGTTGTGAATTGTCGCCAGCCGAGAGCCTAAAATTTCGTTGCAGGCGAACATGTGCCTTAGATAAGCCATCGAAAAATTTCGGCAGGTGTAGCACCGGCAATCGGCGTCGGGCGGGTTCGGGTCCTCGCGGTAGCAGGTGTTTTTGACGTTTAAGTCGCCCTTCCACGTCATTATTTTGGCGGTTCGCGCGTTGCGGGTCGGCATCACGCAGTCGAACATGTCAACGCCGCGTTCGATACATTCGACGAGGTCTTCGGGGGTGCCCACTCCCATTAAATAGCGCGGTTTGTCCTGCGGAAGAAGCCCCGTGCAATGGTCGGTGATGTCGTACATCAGCTCGTTTGGCTCGCCGACCGAAAGACCGCCGATCGAGTAACCGTCAAACGGCCTTACGCCCTTTTTCTGGGCTTCGTTTGAAATAGCGATAAGCTCTGAAATGTAGTTTGAGCGCAGGTTTTTGAACATCCCCCCCTGCACGATTCCAAATAGGGCGTTGTCACTCTTGCGCGCGGCAAGACAACGCGCGGCCCAGCGCAGCGACAGCCCCATCGACTCTGCGGTCCTCTTTTCGTTTTCGCCGTGCGGCAGACACTCGTCCAAAACCATCATTATGTCGGAGCCGAGGGCCTCTTGAATTTCGATAGCCGATTCCGGCGTCATGAAATGGTCGCGCCCGCCGTCAATCGGTGTACGAAAGCGCACCCCCTCCTCCGTAACTTTCGAAAAAATGAGGGAGGATTCGTCCACTTCGGGTTTTACAAAGGCGTTGTCGACGCCGACCTCGCTCGCCGCTTCGCGCGGCGCGCCGCCGATCTGCTTAACTCCTTTTTTATCCGGCCCGCGACCGAGACTGAAAATCTGGAACCCGCCGCTGTCGGTAAGAATCGGGCCGTCCCAGTGCATGAATTTATGTAACCCGCCGAGTTTCTTAATGGTTTCGTGGCTCGGCCGAAGCGACAGGTGGTAGGTATTGCCCAGAATAATTTCGGAGCCGACGCTTTTTAGCTCCTCGGGGGTCATTGCCTTGACGGTCCCTTGGGTGCCGACCGGCATAAAAATCGGCGTTTGAACTTCGCCGTGAGCGGTTTTAAAGCTGCCAAGCCTTGCTTTGCAGTCCTTGGCGGTTTTTTTGAGTTCGAAAGAAAACATTTGAGGGGGCTCAAATAGCAGGTATTTACCAATCGGCAAGCCTTTTTTGGCTTTGCAAATGAACAACAGTTATTTCGGTTTTGTCGGTTAGTTCTGTTAATTCTGTTGAGTCAGTTATTTCGGTTAGTTC
>CAZYHS010000012.1:0-56247 GCA_964647545.1 uncultured Pseudomonadota bacterium
CGCCAAGTTCTTTCGCCTTGGCGGCAAGAGCTTCGTCGCCCATGCCGAGCGCGCACGCTTCCAAGTCGAGGGCTTTTTCACGAGCGAGCGAAAAATCGCCAAGACCAAAAGCATGGTCAAATGCCCTGCGGTCACATAGATACCTATTAATGTAGGAATTATTGCTCACAATTGCTCATTCGTCAGAATAAAATAAGGGCGTATAATGACAGGTGGTTGAAGCCTTGGCAAGCTCATTTATTTTGATGGTTGCCTGCTGCTAATTTGGCCGGGCAATAAAAGTCACAAAACCCATTGCGGTACAAGCAACTGCAAACACAATTAAATGTAATTTATCACATAAGTACAAAAACCCGTTGAAATTAGACAACAAAACATGGCAATTGGGGGCGTTCCAACAATCCCACACTTCAGCTCGAAAATTTAAGGAGAATTATGGACCCCGTATTTCTGGCAAGGCTGCAGTTTGCAATTACGATTTCGTTTCATTACATTTTTCCATCAATCACGATCGGCATGGCGTGGATCATGTTCTACATGATGCGCAAATTCTCCAAAACAGGCGACGTCATCTATTATAATATGGCGCGCTTCTGGAGCCGTATCTTCACCGCCACCTTTGCGGTCGGAGTCGCAACCGGCATCACAATGGAATTTCAGTTCGGCACCAACTGGGCCAGTTACGCAAGATTTGTCGGCGACATCTTCGGTTCCCCGCTTGCGGCCGAGGCGATCTTTGCATTCTTTCTCGAATCGACTTTTGTCGCCGTTCTCATCTTCGGCTGGGACAAGCTCTCAACAAGGGCCCTCACCGTCTCGACATTTTTGGTCGCACTCGGCGCAACGATTTCGGCCTTTTGGATAATCGTCGCAAACTCGTGGATGCAAACGCCCGCCGGATTTTACATTTCCGCAAGCGGCCGCCCAGAACTTGCAAACTTTTTCGACGCCGTCATGAATCCGTCAACGCTTCCCCGCTTTTCGCACACGATGTCGGCGGCAATTGCAACTGGCGCATTTTTTATGGCCGGCATCGCAGCCTATCTAATTCTCAAAGGACGCAGCATAGAACCGATGCGCAGGTCGCTTAAAATCGCTCTTACAACCGCGTTTGTCTTTGCGCTACTGCAACTTGCAACCGGCCACTACCACGCTGTGCAAGTCGCTCACACGCAGCCCGAAAAGCTCGCAACATTTGAAGGTCTCGAAATCACGCAAAGCGAAGCGCCGGCGATCGTGTTCGGCATTCCAGACGAAGCGACACGAACGGTCAAGCACGCAATCAAGATCCCAAAGGCCCTTTCGCTGCTGATCTTCGGCAAATCTGAAGCGGTTGTTACTGGCATGGACGCATTTGAACCGAACGAACTTCCACCGTTTGCGCTGACATTTTATACATTTCATCTGATGGTTATGCTCGGCGGCTTTTTCATCGCACTGCCGGTAGCCGGCTTTGTGATTTTCAAAATGAAGAACGAAAAATTGCAGCGCCTCTATCTTGCAGCTTTGGTCGCGGCAATTCCGCTGCCGGTCATCACGAACATTTTGGGCTGGACCACGGCAGAAGTCGGCCGCCAGCCTTGGGCGGTCTATCGGGTCTTAAAAACCGCCGACGCGGCAAGCGCAGTCGTTGCCGGCCCGCACATTCTTGCAACGACGATCGCGTTCTCGGTAATCTATACCGTTGTGCTGTGCGTCTGGATCTTCGTTGTAAGACACATCACACTTAAACATTCGGAGGCTGCAAAATGACGTTCACCCTACTTCAAACGATCTGGTTCTCCCTTGTCCTTGTACTGCTGACCGCCTACCTGATTTTTGACGGCTTCGATCTCGGCGCAGGTTTCTGGCACATTTTTTTCGACCGCGACAAAGAACGACCGCACGTGCTCAAAGCGATCGGGCCTTTTTGGGACGGCAACGAGGTGTGGCTCCTGACAGGCGGCGGCGCCCTCTTTGCGGCGTTTCCAAACGCCTACGCAACCGCATTTAGCGGATTTTACTTTGCGCTGATATTCGTTATTTTCGCGCTCATTGCGCGCGCGATCGCGATCGATTTCCGCAATAAGCTCGAATCGGCCGCGTGGCACAAAACTTTCGACTGGCTGATTTTTTTCGGCTCAACGCTTCCGGCGCTGCTTGTCGGAGTTGCGATGGGAAACGTTGTCTTTGGAATTGAGCTCGATAAAAGCGGCGAATTCGCCGGCAACTTTTTTACACTTTTAAAACCGCTCCCACTTTTGGCCGGAGTTACGGGGCTTGCATTCTGTCTCACGCACGGCGCAATTTATCTGGCGATGAAATTTGAATCAAAGCTCGCCAAAGGAACACCGCAAACAACTGATGACTATTCAGCAGGCTCGACCTCGGGCGAAATCGCAGCCACAACTCTGGTTAGAACTGTCGGCTTCGCGCGCACGGCGTGGTTTATCTATCTAGTCGGATTCGTTGCGCTGATGACTTCGGCATTTTTTATCGACCGCAAAATATTTTCGGCGTTTGAAGCAAACGGCATTTTGTGGTTTCTCCCCTGCCTCGTCTTCTTTTCAATTTTGATGATTGCGATCGGGCTGCTTAGAGGAAGTCCGAAGCTGGCGTTTGTATCGAGCAGTGTTTCGATCACGGCGATCATGGCGAGCCTTGGCGTGGCGGTTTTTCCTGTCTTGATTCGCGCATCGAACGACGCGACGCTAAACATCACGGCGTTCAACAGCTCGTCGTCGTTTTTGACGCTCAAGACGATGCTCGTCATCACGCTGATCGGGTTACCCTTTGTAGCCGGCTACAACATCTGGCTCTACCGGACGTTTAGAAACTAAGGCCCCCGCACAAACGCACCAAGTCCGTCATTCCCGAGGTCTTAATCGGGAATCCCACTGCCACCCCAGATAATTAATTTTCGCCGATTCTGAATCGAGCGACGCTGATTTTCTATGGCATTTGCGAACCTGCTTGCCGGACCTCTCCTCCCCTCAAAAAAACATTTAAACTCTCTTCAG
Source organism: uncultured Pseudomonadota bacterium (assembly GCA_964647545.1). GTDB lineage: Bacteria > UBA10199 > UBA10199 > 1-14-0-20-49-13 > CAZYHS01. The sequence goes on from CAZYHS010000012.1 coordinate 3,000, forward strand.
AAAGTTTTTTGAGGCTTCGGACCGCGGAGTGCCCGACGATGAATTTTATCGGAGGGCGTTTACGCAGGGGACTGCTCGAATCGAAAATTAATTATCTGAGGTGTTCGGGAGAGAGGTTAGTTCGGTTATTCCCGTTATTTCTGTTTAGTCAGTTAACTGAATTAACTGACCTAACCGACAAAACCGAATTAACTGTCTTTGGCTGACAAAGCGCAAGAAAGCCCTAAAGTGGCGTGGGGCGTCAACGAGGCCCCTCCGCCAATACTACGCGGCGGACAGGCGATAAATACCTCGGGGGTGACAAGAGCTCTCCGGCTGGAATGACACAACTAAAACTCAACTCAATTATGCTTTATTTTACAGCCGTTTAGCGAACAACTCTTCAAGCTTCATGTCAGGGTGAATCCCAAAGCGGGTTAAGGCAAAATCGTATTTTACGGGGTCATTTTGGCAAACTTTGCGAAAGCCCGAAGTGATTTCGAGCGCGGTCTTCATGTTGGCCTGTTTTCGCGAGGTAAATTTAAGCCACTTGCCGATTTTGTACATGTGCGTATCGAGCGGCACAATTAGCTTTGCCGGTGTCGCGCTCTTCCAGCCATTTGGATCGACGTTGTCAGAGCGCACCATCCATCGCAGGTAAAGATTCAACCTCTTGCAGGCGCTCCCCTTTTCCGGCGACGACAAAATCGTGAACTTGCACGCCGACGAATCGCCGCACAACGCGCGCGAAAATTTCACAAGTGCGGCTGCATAACTTTCGTCCTCTTTTGAAACTCCGGACGCAAAGCATTTTTCCAGCGAGCCGTGTTCTTTAATTGCGGAGCGCACGCCGCAAAGCATCGACGACAAATCGGCGCCGGTCGTAAACCTGTGCTTAAAGCTTTCGAACGTGCGGTGAATTTTTGCGGGCGTGTTTACCTCGATAAAATCACGAGGCGAAGTTCCCATCGCATCCAAAACACGCGTCACACTTTTTAAAATCTGCGCGACACGACCGTAGGCAAGGCTTGACGCGACAAGCCCCACAATTTCGCGGTCGCACACGTAAGAATAATTGTAGAGAAATTCCAGCGGGTCGGGGTGCACAAGATCTCGCCGGTTATATTTTGCGTAAATTTCTTCGAGAAAATTCTCTAGCAAGAAAGCTCCCTCACCTTCGCGGCAATATCGACGCCGGCCTGATAGCACGCGGCAAGGTCTTCACTGCGCGGAACATATTTAACTTTCAATCCGTCGCGCACAAGCTCGACCTTCATATCTTTGAGAAGACCATCGACAACGCCAACCGCTTCCCCGCCCCAACCGAACGAACCGAACGAAAAACCAACCAGACCTTTTCTGCGCAGCCCCTTCAAATAGAAAAGCAAGTCGGCAACTGTCGGGAAAATTGTGCCGTTCAACGTCGGCGAACCGACGATTAGCGCCGCAGCATCGAGAAGCTCGGTGGCGACGTCGCTTCTGTGAACAGCGGAAAGTGGCATAACTTTAACAGAAACGCCCGAATCTGAAATGCCGGCTGCAATTGAGGCCGCCATTGTTGCGGTTGAGTGCCACATCGTGTCGAACGTCACAATTGCTTTGCAGGACGGCTTTTGCGCAGCATATTTTGCGTACCAGTCGATCACTTCAAATTTTCCGTCGCGCCAGATCGGCCCGTGATCGGGAGCGATCATCTTCGGCTTAATGCCGAGCGTCGGCCAGCGTGCAATCAGCTTTTCGACAAAGTTCGAGTACGGCAGCAAAATATTGGCGAAATATTTCGCAGTCTCTTTTTTCAAAATTTCCATCGGAACTTCGTCGGCAAAACGTTCGCTTGAGGCAAGGTGCATGCCGAAGGCGTCCTGCGAAAAGAGGATATCGTCCCCTTCTAGAAAGGTGAACATGCTGTCGGGCCAGTGAAGCATGCGGGTTTCAACGAACTTGAGCTTCATATTGCCAAGAGAAAGTTCGCCACCGTCTGCAACCGCCTCGACGTTAATTTGTCCGCCGAAATGATCGTGCAGCGCACGGGCGCCCATCGCAGAGGCGTAAATTTTGGACGGCTTCACAAGTGCGGCAACTTCGGGAAGCGAGCCGGAGTGGTCCATCTCGGCATGATTTGAAACGATGAAATCGATCTTGTCGGGCGAAACAACGCTCGAAATTCGGGCGAGTATTTCGTCCATGAACGGACGTTTGACCGTGTCGATGAGAGTGATTTTATCGGCCAAAATTAAAAACGCGTTGTAGGTCGTGCCGCGGCTTGTTGCGTAACCGTGAAAATCGCGAATGCCCCAATCGACGGCCCCGACCCAATAAACATTTTCACTTATTTTAACCGCTTTCATATTATCTCCGCATCTTGTGAAGACCGCAACTTACTAAACTCAGTAGACTTACTAAACTTAGTAGACTCACTAGCTCCCCGATTACTGCCTCTGGGATGACAATCCGGCTTAAGCGCCCAACCCCACATCAAGCACCATCATTAGCGCAAAACCGACCATAAAACCGAGCGTGGCAATGTCGGAGTTTCCGCCATGCTGCGACTCGGGGATAACCTCTTCCACGATCACGTAAATCATTGCTCCGGCCGAAAAGGCGAGCGCATAAGGCAAAATCGTCGTCATCGACATGACAAGCAAGGCGCCGATCACCGCCGATACGACCTCAACAAAGCCGGACGATTGCCCCCAGAAGAAACTTTTGAAACGCGACAAACCTTCGCGGCGCAGCGGGACAGCGACCGCAAGTCCTTCCGGAAAATCCTGAATTGCAATTCCGATCGCCAAAGCTACCGCAGCTGCAAATGTTGCGTCACCTGTAGCCGGCGCAGCGCCAAAGGCAACGCCGATCGCAAGACCTTCTGGGATGTTGTGTAAAACAATCGCCAAGATAAATAGAGTCGTGCGCCTCCATGAAGTGCGGGGGCCTTCGGTTGCTTCATCTTCAAATCCAAGATGCAAGTGCGGCAAAACCATGTCGATCAAACGCATGAAACCGCCCCCCAGCAAAAAACCGACAAGGGCCGGAACCCACGCGGGAATCGACTTTCCTTTAGACATTTCGATCGCAGGCGCAAGAAGCGACCAGAACGCCGCGGCAAACATAATGCCGCCGGCAAACCCTAGCATGGTATCGAGGAGGCGTTTCGAAATACTTCTGAATAAAAGAACGACCGAGGCGCCGCACGCCGTCATAAACCATGCAAAGCCTCCGCCAACCATTGCGGCGAGCACCGGATTAAAACCTTCTAAGAATTTTAAGGTCATAATTTTCTCGCGACTTACGCATTTGAGTTCACTAGCTCCCCCCGCCAATACTACGCGGCGGGCAGGCGATTACCACCTCGAGGATGACACCAACCAACTCACTAAACTCAGTAGACTTAGTAGACTCACTAAACTCAGTAGACTTACTAAACTTAGTAGACTTACTAAACTTAGTAGACTTACTAAACTCAATAGACTTACCCAACCAGCATCAAATCGGGGTTATTTGCGTACCAGTCGCGGTCGCGAAGATAGGCTTCAAGCTCGCGCTCAAGCGCCGCCTTGTGCCCCAACTCCAAACCGGAAAGATACTCAAGTGTGCGCTGCGCCCCGAGGTCGGTTGCGTTTGCGGCCGCCTTTGCATAAAAATTGTGTGCTTCAAGCTCGCGCAGAATTGCAATTTTCAAAGCCGCTTCCAGATCTTCGCTCGGCTCCTGTCTCCCCTTTTCGGCAGTCTCGGGACTGCCGGGAATTTTCGGCGGCAGGCTATTCGTCCCATTAAGCATGCGATAGAGATTGATCAAAATCGTTCTATGATTTCCCTCTTCGCGCGCGAGTTCCTCGAACTTCGACGCGACGAGCTGATTTTTCACAGCGGCGGCGATCTTTTTGTAAAAATGCAAGGCATCTTCCTCGCTTCTGACCGCCATTCCGATCACTTCAATTGTCGTAAGTTCTTTGTGCATGGTTTTTCTCCTCTTAAAGATATGAATCGACGATCGCCTTAAAAGCCTTCTTATCGAATTTCCGCTCGACGGGACTTTCATTTTTCAGAACGTGCAGCGACGATTCGTAAGACGGCCTCTCATTTTTATAAATAATGCCGATGGGAATTTTATCGCCCCACTCGGCCGCCTTTTTAATTGCCTCGTCCCAGCTTGACGGATCGTATTCAGCCGGCAGCTGGTAAACGCGTTTTTTGTACCACGCAAAATTATTGACCTTGTTGAACGTCACGCACGGCTGCAAAATATCGATGAGGGCAAAACCTTTGTGTCTCATGCCGGCGAGGATCATTTCGGTAACGTGGTCGCCCATGCCCGAAAAACTTCTAGCTACGAAACCTGCTTTGAGCGCTACCGCAACTTCGAGCGGTTTGAAAGGCTCGGCGGCGACTCCGTCGGGTTGAGTCTTTGTAACAAAACCTTCGTCGGAGGTCGGGCTCGCCTGCCCTTTTGTTAGCCCGTAGATCTGGTTGTTGTGAACGATCATCGTGATGTCGACGTTTCTTCTGATCGCGGCGAGGAAATGGTTTCCACCTTCACCGTACGAGCAGCCGTCGCCACTTTCGTTGATGACGGTCAGCTTCGGGTTGGCAAGTTTTATGCCGGTCGAGGCCGGAAGGCTTCTGCCGTGCAGCCCGTCAAAATGGTTCACTCCAAGATAGTGCGGAGTTTTGGCCGCCTGCCCAATGCCCGAAACAAAGACGATATCTTTCGGGTCAAGTCCGCTCATCTCGACGGCCTTTTTCACCGACTTGATGATCGAAAAATTTCCGCATCCCGGACACCACGCCATTTCCTTATCGGATTTAATTGTTATTTCGCTCATTTTAGTTCTCTTAAAATGTAGTCGGCAGTGATCGGCAAACCGTCGTAGCGCGTCACAACGCCGTCAACGCTAAATCCCGACTCGCGGCAAATTAGCGCGGCAAGTTGCCCCGTGTAATTTCCTTCGACCGCAATGACCTTGCCTGCCGTCTGAAAATAACCGGCAAAATGCTCCGGTACCAGCGGCCAGACCTGCGAAAAATGAAGCACGCTAGTTGCAACGCCCTGCTCACGAAATTTTTCGGCGGCTTCGTTAACAGCGCCAAAGGTCGAGCCCCAAGAGACAAGCAAAAGATCGCAATCTTTTTCACCGACAAACCGCGGCGGCAGAACTTCGGCCACAATTGCCGGAAATTTTTTCCAGCGCTTGTGCATCATCTCTTTTCGCATCGATAAATCTTCTGTGAGATGTCCGTCGGGCGTATGTTCGTCGCTGCCGGAGACAACCAAATGAGAACTCTGTGCAGGAATAAGACGCGGCGAAATTCCGTTCGCCGTCAATGCATAGCGCTCGTAAGTCCCCGCTGCCGGAGGAGTCGCAAGTGGCTGCACCTGCGTAAGTTTTTCGGACGGAAAAGGCTCGACCGAACGGAAGCTGTCGGCCAAGTACTGGTCGGTCAAAACAAACGACGGAAGCTGGTAACTCTCTGCCATCGCAAATGCCAGACGTGTGAGATAAAAACATTCGGCGGGATCGGCCGGCGCGTAAATCACGCGCGGAAACTCACCGTGACCGCTGTAGAGAACAAACTCGAGGTCGGCCTGCTCGGTGCGGGTCGGAAGTCCCGTCGCCGGTCCCGGCCGCTGGGCAACAACGCAAACGATCGGCACCTCGGTCATACCTGCAAGGCTCACACCTTCGACCATCAACGCAAAACCGCCGCCGGAAGTCGCTACCATCGAAACGCCGCCGGCATAAGCCGCGCCAAGAGCCATGTTGATCGCCGCGATTTCGTCCTCGACCTGTTCGACCACAACGCCTGCCTCATGCGCGTGATTGATGAGAGTCTGATTGACAGATGTCGCCGGAGTCATCGGGTAGAACGCGGCAAATTTCAATCCGGCCGAAATTGCACCAAGCGCAATTGCCTCGTTGCCGTTTATCATCATGCGTTTTGACGGCGACGACTTCGGCTCAAGGCGGTGTTTGTCTGTTGCGTTGCTTTTTCCCCAATCGAAAGATTTCTTCAGCACACTTTCGTTTTCGGCGACGGTCTCGGCGTGTTTTTTACCGAAGCGATCGTGAACGGCCTCGGTCACAAGACCAAAGTCGAGACCTAAAATGGAAGCAAGAACTCCAAGGGCTGCGACGTTGGCGGTTTTTGTCGACGCCAATTCGGCGTAGGGAACAAAAACACAGTCTGGAGCTGTCACGCCAAATGAAGAGTCGCAAATAATTGAGGCGTCGCTGCAAAGATCTGACGCGTGCAGCTCGACGCTCTCTTTGTTGAGCGCGACAAGTAGGTCGGCTTTTTCCGACGGGCCGACCGCCCTGCCGTCTGCAATGCGGATCGAAAATGTGTTGTGTCCGCCCCTGATGCGCGATTGATAGCTTTGAGTAACGCTGACGTCGTAACCTGACCGAACCAGAGACTTGGAGAGGAGCTCGCCGATTGTGACGAGCCCCTGTCCAGCCTCACCGCCGATCAAAATGTTAAGTGATTTTTTCAATTACGCCTCTCGTCATTCCCGAGGTGGTAATCGGGAATCAAGTTTATGCCATCTGGCTCCCCGCTTAAAGCCGCAGGGATGACAAAATCAGCTGGTTAATAATTTTCGCCGAGCAATTCAAAATGCGCACGCGGATGAGCGCAAGCCGGACATTTTTCTAAGGCTTCGTTGCCGGTGTGGAGGTAACCGCAGTTGCGGCATCTCCAGACGACTTTCGAATCGCGTTTGAAGACGCGGCCGGCTTCGATGTTGGCGCGCAGATCGTTGTAACGTTTTTCGTGCTGCTTTTCGGCAACAGAAACCGCTTCAAAAACTTTTGCGATCTCTTCAAAGCCCTCTTCGCGGGCGGTTTTTGCGAACTCGGGATACATCACGCCCCATTCGTGGTTTTCGCCCGATGCCGCGGCGGCAAGATTATCGACCGTTTTGCCGATCACGCCGGCCGGAAAGAGACCGGTAATTTCGACGTCGCCACCTTCGAGGAATTTAAAGAAACGCTTTGCGTGTTCCTTTTCCTGATTTGCCGTCTCTTCAAAAATGAAAGAGATCTGGTCGTAGCCCTCTTTCTTTGCGGCTGCGGCAAAATAGTTGTAGCGGTTTCTGGCCTGCGATTCGCCGGCAAAAGCTGTTAACAGATTTTTTTCGGTCTTTGTTCCTTTGATGCTCATAGGTTCCCCTTTCGCTTGTTGTAAGCATGTGTTGTTGAGTTGATAGACTGTCAAGAGACTTTAGAAGCTACCCGCTTTATAAGTGCAATTCAATGAGAATTTTACTTGGCGGAGGCAATTCATTCTGTTAGTAGCGGCCTGACAATTTCTTTAAAAAACAAGGAGATTCACATGAAAAAGAGCATTCTTCTGGCGGTTGCGGTTGCACTTCTGACATCGGGCACGGCATTTGCGAAAAAGGGCGAATACAGCGTCGGCAAAGGAAACTGGCTTGTCGGCGCAGCGGCTGACGTAACCCATTTCTGGGGTAGCGGCACGAATCAGACGAATTTCGCGCTAAGCTCGGAAATCGGCTATTTCGTTTGGGACTGGCTCATGCCCGAACTGAAATTCGACCTCGACATCGGCGACGATTTTGACGCCGAACTTTTTACCGCCGGCGCAAGGGCTTACTACAACAAAGGGAACGAACTTCTCCCTTACGTAAGACTCAACCTCGGCTTCGGCAGCGTTAAGGCCGGCACACGAGCAAACGCATTTGTCATCAACCCCGGCATCGGACTTGACTATCTGCTGACCAAAAACGTGGCGATCGGCATTCAGGCGAACTTCAACGCCTACGTGCGCGACGTTTCGTTTTACAGCTTTGATTTCCCGATCGGGTTTAACATTTACTTCTAATGAAAAGGCAATTTGATTTTCTGGTTCTCGGCAGCGGTGTCGCCGGACTTTCTTACGCCCTTTCGGTAGCGCGCCACGGCAAAGTGGCGATCGTCACCAAAAAGGCGCCGAAAGAGAGCGCGACAAACTACGCCCAAGGGGGCATTGCAGCCGTGATGTCAGGCGACGATTCGTTTGAGTCGCACATCGACGACACAATTAAGGCCGGCTGCGGCATTTCCAAAAAAAGTTCGGTGAAGATTATCGTCGAAGAGGGACCGGAAATCATAAAAAATCTTATCGACTGGGGCGTTCGTTTCAGCAAAGGCGAAGAGGCGGAGTTTCATCTGACATGCGAAGGCGGACATTCACGCTTTCGAGTTCTTCACGCCGGCGACTTTACCGGTCAAGAGATCGAACGTGCCCTGCTCGACGCCTGTCACGCAGACAAGAACATAGAAATTTTCGACGAGCACATTGCGATCGACCTCATCACAAGCAAGAAATTCAAACTGACAAAAAGGACTAACGAGTGCGTAGGCGCGTATGTCTTGGATCGCCGGACCGGCGAAGTTGAAACATTCGCCGCAAAAATCACGGTGCTGGCAACAGGTGGCGCTGGCAAAGTTTATCTCTACACCACCAATCCCGACATCGCATCCGGTGACGGAATTGCAATGGCCTATCGCGCCGGCGCGCCGGTTGCGAACCTCGAGTTCGTGCAATTTCATCCGACCGCGCTCTATCACCCTTTCGCAAAATCGTTTTTGATCTCCGAAGCTGTGCGCGGCGAAGGCGGAATTTTAAAATTAAAAGACGGCTCGACATTCATGGAAAGGTACGACCCGCGCGGCAATCTCGCCACGCGTGACATTGTGGCCAGAGCTATCGATGCCGAGCTAAAAAGAACCGGCGACGATTTTGTGCTTCTCGACATCGCTCATCGCGGCGCCGAATTTGTAAAAAAGCGTTTTCCCGGAATTTACCAGCGCTGTCTTCAGTACGGAATTGACATTTCGACACAGCCGATTCCGGTTGTGCCGGCCGCACACTACTTCTGCGGCGGCGTTGTCACAAACGAATTTGCCGAAACGTCAATTAAGAGACTTTTTGCGTGCGGCGAAGTTGCTCACACGGGGGTTCACGGCGCCAACAGACTTGCCTCGAACTCTCTGCTCGAGTCGGCGGTCTTTGCCGTGCGCGCCGCAAAACGCTCTTTGGAGCTGCTCAAAACGTTCCCCGATCAGCTGCCCAAAATTCCCGAATGGGATTCAAAAGGTGCAACCGACTCGGATGAATCGGTCGTCATCACGCAAAACTGGGACGAAATCCGCAGGACGATGTGGAACTACGTCGGCATCGTCAGAACGAACAAACGATTGAAGCGCGCCCTCGCCCGCATTGAACTGCTGCGCGAAGAAATTAATCAATATTACTGGAATTTTAAAGTGACCGCCGACCTCATTGAATTGCGAAATCTAGTTCTTGTGGCGGAGCTGGTGATTAAATCGGCCCTCTCCCGCAAAGAGAGCCGCGGCCTGCACTACAATCTCGATTATCCCAAAAAAGATAAAAAATTCGAGCACGACACAATTCTTAAAAAACGCAGTTGATCACGTTTGAACAATCTAAAAATTAATGCGCTCTTTTTCGACAACGACCGGACGGCGCATGACCTGCGTGTGAATCGAGCCGATGTATTCACCGATGATGCCAATGAAAAATAGCTGCAATGAGCCACAGAAGAAGATGCCGATTATGATCGGCGCAACTCCCATATTAAAACTGTTCCAGAAGAGAAGTTTCGCCACGAAATATCCAACAGCCAGCAGCAAAAATAGAGTCGACATCAGAAAGCCAAGCATCGTCGCAATTCTCAGCGGCACTTTTGAGTGGCTCGTGATTCCAAGCATTGCGATGTCGTAGAGCGTGTAAAAATTATTTTTGGTAATTCCCCTCTTCCTGACCGGCTGAGTGTATTCGATCTTCGCACTTTCAAAACCGATCTCGGAAATTAGCCCTCTGAAATATGGATAGGGGTCGTTAACTTCGCGCAGCACTTCGACAACGCGCCTGTCGTACAAACCAAAGCCGGTGTTGTTCTTTGTCAGCTTGACATCAGAGAGTTTGCCGACAAGGTCGTAATACATTTTGCGAATCAAAAACATGACAGAGCTTTCGTGGCTTTGGGTTTTTACGCCAAGCACAACTTTAAAGCCCTCCTCCCACTTTTTAATAAAATCTTCGATCATCGCAGGAGGGTCCTGCAAATCTGCAACCAGCAAAATCACAGCGTCGCCGTGCGCCTGTAAGATTCCATGAAACGGAGACCTGATGTGCCCGAAGTTACGGCTGTTAACTATAATTTTTACATTTTTATCTTCACGGGCAATGCCTTTTAAAATCGCAACGGTCGCATCTGTCGAGGCGTTGTCGATAAAAATGTGTTCGTATTGATATTTCGGCAACCGCGCAAACACGCTTTTGACCTGCGCGTAGAGTTCTCTAACATTTCCCTCTTCATTGTAACATGGAGTTACGATGCTAATCAGCGGCATAATTTTTATCTCCTCTTTTTGCCCATGCAACCGTGCGACTAATCGCCTCATCAAGGCCAATCAAACTTTCAAGCCCCAGCTCTTTTTTAGCACGCGAAACATCGGGGACATATCTTGCGGGGAGCTTGCCCGGCACAGGATTTTCCTTCACGATAAGTTCGGCTTTTCCGCCCGTCTGTTTAATAACGCGCGCTGCAAGTTCTTTAATCGAAATTTCGTCGCCGGATCCGACGTTGTAGGCTCTGCAGCTTGCCCCTTTTGACAGAATCGTAAAAAGCCAGATCATAAGATCGGCCGCGTAAAGATAGGAACGATAAGCAGTTCCGTCGCCTTTGATGACGATCGGCCCGCCGGCTAGAGCGTCACGAATGAAATTCCCTGCGGCAAAATGCGAAGTCATTGGAAGATATGGCCCGATAAACGCAAAGCATCTGGCGATTTTTATTTCAAAGCCATGCTCGCGGGCAAAACGCTCGCAGCTTTGTTCTGCAATGCGCTTCCCCTTTCCATACGCCGAGTTCGCATTTGAAATATCGGGGACGCCGTAAAAGTCCTCGGCAAGGCGCTCTACGTCGGGGGGCTGCACGCCGTAAACCGCGCCCGAACTTGTGAATAAAAATTTTGCCGCCTTACAGGAGGCTGCAAAGTCGAGAACGTGTTTTGTTCCCGAAACGATTGTCTCCATAACCTCTGCGGGATTGTCACCTTGCAAGCCAGAGGCGGCGTGAATCACATGACTGAATTCGCCGTCAGGAAATTTAAAATTTTTAATGTCGCCTTCAACGAAAGTAACGGCTGCGTCACCGGCAAGATAAGGGGCTTTTTTTGAAAATGCTGCACGATTTCTAGTCAACGCTGTAATCGAAACATTGAGACCAAGTTTATTGTTTGCCCAAAGCAAAGTTTCGAGAAACCAGCAGCCAAAAAAACCTGTCGCACCGGTGATAAAAATTCTTTTGCCGCAAAGCTCTTCAAACGAACTTTTTGCATTGGCAAGAATGTGGTCGAGGTCTTTAGCGAGGCAATTGTTAGATTGTGCGGTGACTATTTTTGACATTTGTCGTCTGCTTATTTTAACAATTTTTCAGCCGCCATAACGATGTCATTTACAGAGAGGCCGTTTACGTCCCGCAGATAATTCTGACTGCCGACATATTTGCTGAACTTGTCGTTCAATCCGACAGAACCAAACATGACGTCGGAGCTTCCCATTCTGGCGACAACCTCGGCAACCGCGCTACCTAAGCCTCCAACGACGCTGTGCTCTTCGACTGTAAGAATGTGCCCTGTCTCTTTTGCCGCCTTTTTGATTGCTTCGCTATCGATCGGTTTGACGGTGTGCATGCTAAGCAAACGCACGCTCTTTCCATTTTTTTCAAGCAACTCACTGGCCTCCACGCACGACTTCAAAATTGCACCGGTTGAAATTATCGTAATGTCGCGCCCATCTTTAAAGGTCACAGCTTTGCCGATTTTAAAATCGATTTCGCCTTTGTGAATGACGGATTCGCCCGCTTTGCCCAGCCGCAAATAACACGGCCCCTTGTGCGAAAGAATTTGCTCGGTGGCATGTTTTGTTTCGACAGGATCGGCGGGTGAAACAACGATCATGTCCGGCAAAGCGCGCATGATAGCCATGTCTTCAGTTGCCTGATGTGATGCGCCGAGGCTCGCGTAGGCAAGTCCTGCACCGACAGACACAATTTTTACGTCGGCGTCGTGATAGCAGACATCGTTTCTGATCTGCTCAAGACATCTTAAAGTAGGAAAGTTGGCAATTGAATAGACGCAAACTTTTTTGCCCGAAAGAGCGAGTCCCGCGGCAACACCCATCATATTTTGTTCGGCAATACCGGCGTTGAGAAACTGCTCGGGGCGGTTTTTGGCAAACTCTTCGACAACCGAATAGCCCAGATCACCTACGACCAGACAAACGTCGCGGTCTTTTCCGGCGATTTGAAACAGCGTATCAAGAAATGCTTTTCTCATTTTGCGGCATCAATCTCCTGCATAGCCTTGGCAAGTTCGTCATCGGACGGAGACTTGTAGTGCCACGCCAGTTTGTGCTCCATGAAGCTCACACCCTTCCCCTTCACAGTGTGGGCAATGATGCAGGTTGGTGCATCTTTGGTTTTAATTGCGACATCAAAAGCCTTCAACAACTCTTCAATTGAGTGACCGTCAACTTCAAGCGTCGACCAGCCGAAACTTTTCCACTTGTCGGCGAAAGGTTCAAGACCAAGAACTTCTTTTACAGAACCGAGGCTCTGAATTTTGTTGTAGTCGATAATGACAGTGAGGTTTCCAAGTTTGTGATGCGCCGCAAAAAGTGCAGCCTCCCAGATTGAGCCTTCGTCGCACTCGCCGTCTCCAAGCAAAACGTAAACGCGGTTTGTTTTTCTGTCGAGCTTTGCGGCAAGTGCCATGCCGCACCCGACAGGCAGGCCGTGCCCGAGAGATCCGGTCGAAATTTCAATGCCGGGAACGCCACAGTGCGTTGCGTGCCCCGCAAGCAGTGAACCGTTTTGGCAATAAGAGTCGATCCACTCTCTGGTGAAAAAACCGAGTTCGCAAAGAACAGCGTAGTAAGCCGAGCAGGCGTGCCCTTTACTGAGGATGAAACGGTCGCGGTCGTTCTTTTGCGGATCTTTTGGATCGACTTTCAGCACCGCTCCGTAAAGAACGGTTAAAATGTCAGTCATCGAAAGCGCACCGCCAAGGTGTGACGCACGAGCAGAGTGCACCATTTTCACAGCCGTTTTTCTGACGGTTTTTGCAAGCTCTTTGAGACGGGCAATTTCTTTATCTGATGATTTCATTTGCTGCATCTTTCGTGAAGAAGCCTTGAAATATGCTCCAGCATTTTCTGTGTCATGCCAGGATAGACGCCAACCCAGAAGGTGTCGTTCATGATCGTATCGGTATTTTCAAGTGCAGCTGCAACACGGTAGCCGCTCCCCGACTTGCGCAGTTCGTCAAAGCACGGGTGACGAACTATGTTGCCGGCAAAAAGCATTCGGGTCTGAACGCCGTTATTTTCCAGAAACTCGACAAGGTCGTTTCTGTTCACACCAGCTCCCCTGCGAACGGTCATGAGAAATCCAAACCAGCTCGGATCAGAATTTTTTGTTGCGCACGGCAAAATTAAAAAATCGGACAAGTCGGCAAGTGAATCTTTTAAAAACGCCCAGTTTTTCTTTCTCGCTTCGACGAACGCGGGGAGTTTTTCAAGCTGAACACAACCGATTGCCGCCTGCATGTCGGTCGCTTTTAAATTATACCCGAAATGCGAGTAGACATATTTGTGGTCGTAGCCGAACGGAAGCTCGCCAAACTGCTGCTCGAAACGTTTGCGGCAGGTGTTGTCGTGACCCGACTTGCACCAGCAATCGCGCCCCCAGTCTCTAAACGATTCGACAATTCTGGCTAGCTGAGTGTTGTTGGTGTAAACAGCGCCCCCCTCGCCCATCGTCATGTGATGAGGAGGATAAAAACTTGAAGTGCCGATGTCACCGATGGTGCCGGTGTAAAACCATTTGTCGCCAAGTTTATATTTCGAACCGAGAGCATCGCAGTTGTCTTCAACAAGCCACAGGCCGTGCTTGCGGCAGAATGCAGTGACAACTTCTAGGTCGAACGGATTGCCGAGCGTGTGCGCAACCATGACAGCTTTGGTTTTTTCGGAGAGAGCCGCCTCAAGTTTGCTGCAATCGATGTTGTACTCCGGAATCGTGACATCGACAAAAACAGACACGGCGCCAAATTGAATTATCGGAGCAACTGTCGTGGGAAATCCCGCAGCGACAGTAATGACCTCATCCCCTCTTTTCACGCGGCGTTCACCAAGCAATGGCGACGTCAGAGCCATGAAGGCAAGTAGATTTGCCGACGAACCCGAGTTGACCAAAGAGGCGTGCTTTACACCAAGACAGCGCGCAAACTCTTTTTCGAATTTTTCGGAATAGCGTCCGGCCGTCAGCCAAAAATCCAAAGCCGAGTCGACCAGCTCGCACATCTCTTTTTCGTCAAACACTCTTCCGGCATAGGGAACTCTGTCACCGGGAGTAAAATCTTTTTTGCCGCCGAATTTATGCTCGAAATATTCTTTGGTTGCTGCGAGAACTTTTTCTCTTAATTTTTTCTCGGTATCCATATTCGTAAAGTTAAACTCCGTAATATTGCCCAATCTGCGATTCGCAGATTTTTCTAATGTCGCCGCCCTTCCGATAAACGTCAAACCACTCAACCGTTTTTTCCAGCGCCGTTGCGGCGTTGAATTTCGGCTGCCAGCCAAGCACATCACGCGCTTTTGAACAGTCGAGTTTCAAATAATTGGCTTCGTGAGGCTGCTCGGCGTTTGTCACCACCACTCGATCGCCGTAATTGAGCTTCGAGCAGAGAGTTTTCACCATCCAGCCGACCGTTTTTGCATCTTCGTCCGACGGGCCAAAGTTCCACGGACCGATATATTTCAGCGGCTCCTTGCTTAGCTTTGACGCCAGCAGAAGATAACCGCCAAGAGGCTCAAGAACGTGCTGCCACGGCCTGATAGCGTTTGGACTTCTTATGACAATCTCTTCATTTTTTAACACCGCGCGAAGGCAATCGGGAATTAATCTGTCGAGCGCCCAGTCGCCGCCGCCGATCACGTTGCCGGCTCTTGCCGAAGCAATTGCAACATTGTGGCTCGTGCCGAACTTGGCAGGGTTGAAAAAAGAATTTCTGTAAGATGCGGTCAAAAGTTCGGCGCAACCTTTGCTGGAGCTGTACGGGTCGAAGCCCCCCATCGGATCGCTCTCTTTGTAGCCGACCAAGACCTCTCTATTTTCGTAGCACTTGTCGCTTGTGACGTTCACAACAACGCGCACACTCGGCGTTTTTCGCACAGCCTCGAACATGTTGAGTGTGCCGATCACGTTAGTTTCGTAAGTCGTTTTCGGCTCATCATATGAAAGTCTGACAAGCGCCTGCGCTGCGAGGTGAAAAACAAACTCTGGCTTTTCGTCCGACATTACCTTTGCCAGCTTGTCAGAGTCTCTCACATCGCCGTGCACATGTTTAATGATTGAGCTCAAACGCAGCTGCTCGAACAAACTCGGATTTGTCGGCGCGTCGAGAGCGTAGCCTACGACATCGGCGCCAAGCTGCGAAAGCCAAAGAGCAAGCCACGAGCCTTTAAAGCCGGTATGCCCAGTCACCAGCACTTTTTTATTTTTGTAAATATTATTGAACATTGATTCTATCGGGTTTGAACACCGGCCAGCCATTCCGCCTTGCCGCTGTTCCACATTGCGTCCAATTCGCGTTTGTCGCGCAGCGTATCCATCGGCCGCCAGAAACCTTCGTGTTTGAAGGCAACAAGATCGTTTTCTCGAGCAAGATGTTCAAGCGGTTCCCGCTCCCAGATCGTTGCGTCGTCTTTGATGTAATTAAAAACTTTCGGCTCAAGCACGAAAAAACCACCGTTAATCCACGCGCCGTCCCCTCTCGGTTTTTCGGAGAAGGAATGAACGTTTCCATGGTCGTCCATGTCGAGAGCGCCGAATTTTCCTTCGGGCTGAACTGCAGTAACTGTCGCTGCCTTGCCGCTTGTTTTATGAAACTCAACAAGTTTTTTGATGTTAACGTTTGAAACGCCGTCGCCGTAGGTCAGCATGAAAGTTTCGTTGCCGATATAATCTTTGATGCGCTTAATTCTGCCGCCGGTCATTGTATCTTTACCGGTGTCGACAAGCGTCACCTTCCACGGCTCCGCGCTGCAACCGTGAGTTTCAATTTTATTATTCTGCAGATCGATCGTCACGTCGGACTGATGCAGAAAATAATTAGCAAAATATTCTTTGACCACATAGCCTTTGTAGCCGAGGCAAATTACAAAATCGTTAAACCCAAACTGCGAATACGACTTCATGATGTGCCAGATGATCGGCCTGCCACCTATTTCAACCATAGGCTTGGGTTTGAGGTCTGTCTCTTCGCTAAGTCTTGTGCCGAGCCCGCCGGCAAGAATGACAACTTTCATAACTTTCTCCAGATGCTGCGCGTTAGAAAACCGATTTAGCGGCGTCCATCGCCTTGACGGTATCGTCCTCCTTAAGTTTCCAAGTCAGCTTTGAGCTGGTAACAGCGCTGCGAATCTCAAGAGAAAAATCACTGCCGATATCGGCCTTGGGAAATTCCACAAAATAGCATCTACTCCATCTGTTGAGGTAATAATAAAAAATGCTCTCGGTGGGTGATAGCGACACGCTTTGGATACTCACCGGTTCCAACTCCACGCCGTCGCTTGTGATAAGCCTGATGATCCATTTCGAGCCCGAATCCAAAGAAAACTGCTCTAGGTTCTTGTTGACGTACATGCTGACAAAAAAAGCAGGCCGCCCCGCCGCCAGAGCATCGTCCTTCTGTTTTGAAAAATAATCGAAACTCTCCGGAAGCTTCTTCTTCGCAAGCAGCTCTTTTTGTGCACTCACGACTTCGTTGGTTAAAATAGTCGCGTGCCAGACAAGTTCCGCGTCGAGCGAATTGAACGAATAATAACGACCGCGTTCGGTGTGTTTGCTTATAGTTCGGCGATATCCGGCAAACGCATCAGGCGCCGCCATGAGAAAAATCGCGAGAGTAACGCCACACATCAAGAGAATCTTTCGAAGCATAATGTTCTCCGTTGGGATTGCTTGCCAGACGCTTGAAGGCAAAGACCTGCGCGTTGAGCCACGTTTCAATGTCGGTAAAAACCTTTTCGCGGTCTTTCTCATTAAGCAACTCGTGAGCATAACCTTGATAGGTCTTCATCTCCTTGTTCTGAATGAGAATGCCGTGAAAAAATCTGCGTGTGGCTTCTATAGAGCAGACGCGGTCAGAGCTGCCGTGCAAAAAAAGACAAGGGATCTTCACCTTAAAAGCAAGCTTGGGAATCGCCGCACAATTACGCAGCATTTCGCCAGCCATGCGCGCCGTCAGCGTAAAATTCATCAGCGGATCGGTCATGGCCTGTGTCACAACCTTTTCGTCGTGAGAGAGCATGCGAGGGGTCACGATCGAAACATAGCGTTTTACAGGAATCCACCTCGAACACCACTTGAGCAATCTTATCTTCCACGCAGGAACTTTGATGATCGGTTCGATATTCGGCGAAAGCACGATAAAACCGCGCAGCCCCTTTGAAAATCGGGTAACAAAGTTCAGCACAAGCTGTCCGCCAAAGCTGTGTCCGGCGAGATAAACCGGCGCGTTGGGATAGGCCTCCTGCACCATGTCGATAACCATGGATAGGTCGCGCAAAAAATCGGAAAAGGAGCGACAGTGCGTACGCCTGCCCTCTGAGCGACCGTGCCCGCGCTGGTCATAGAGACAAACGCCGAACCCCTTCGCGATCATGTGCCGCATGAACTGGGCATAGCGACCTAGATGATCGCCGACTCCGTGCACAAAGACAACTATCGCCTTGGGTTCGTCGGGCACCCAAAACTCGGAATAGAGTTTTATCTTATCGGGTGTTGCAAGATATTTGAGCCTTGCATCCATAGTTATTTTTTTACTCCGTGAGACACCCACGCCTCAAAAAGCCTCTCCGGCGTCGCCGGCAGGCTGGAAATTTTTATACCGGTTGCGTTGTGAATGGCATTAACCACTGCCGGAGCCCCGCCGTCAAGGGGTAACTCGCCGATTCCTTTCGCCCCCTGCGGGCCGAAAGCAAAAGGATCTTCGATAAAGTGGACTTTCCATTCCGGCGTATCTGCAACAGTAGGGATAATGTAAGTCTGAAAACGCTCGGCTGCGGGCCGCCCGTTCTTTAAAACCGGATCCTCCATTAGGGCCCAGCCAAGGGCCTGAAGGCTTCCCCCCTCCATCTGACCTTCCAACAGAACGGGATTCACGGCCTTCCCCGGATCTACGGCCACCGTAAACTTATCTACCTTCACTTCAAAAGTGTCGGCGTCCACGCTGACCTCGGCGACATCGGCGGCCCATGAGTATGCCGGATAGGCGTCGCCAAGATGTTTTGCGGCGTCCCATTTTATCCCCGGAGGAAGTTCATAGCGTTCTACCGCCTTGAACGCCCCGTTGGCGGCGTAGAACCTTTTGCAAATCTCTTTGAAGGAACCGAGTTTTTTTGCTCCGCTAAACAAGTCACCATCTTTTACTAAAAGCTTTGAAATATCTTCGTTCATAGCCGAAGCTACAAATTCGAAAATAACGTTCCTAAGCGAGAAGGCGCATTTTTCCAGCACATTGCCGATGATCATCGTTGTGCGGCTGGCAACTGTCGGCCCGCTATCCGGGACAACGGCCGTGTCCGGTGTCACGCATGCAACGTCATCGATAGGCACGCCAAGCGCATCGGCTGCGATCTGCGGCAGAACCGTATGAGCGCCCTGCCCCATATCGGTACAGCCGGTTAGCACCGATATCGTGCCGTCTTCTTCGAGACGCAATCCGGCCTCGGTCTTCATGAGCGATTCGCCGGCTCCGGTAAACGCTCCACCGTGCATGAAAAGCGACAAGCCGATCCCTTTTTTTATTCTAGGGTGTTTCGAACCTCCCCCCTTCGCATTGTGATAGCGCTGCCATTTTTTCTCGAACTGGCTGGAAGCGGCGGCCTTTTCCAGAACTTTCTCTGCGGCACAGCTATCTTTAATGAGCTGGGTGGTGGAGAGCGTATCGCCGATCTTAACGACGTTTTTACGGCGCATGGTCAGAGGATCGATACCCAAGGCCTCCGCGATTCGATCGATGTGAGCCTCGAGAGCGAACAATGTTTGCGGCGCACCGAATCCTCGAAAAGCTCCGCACGGCACATGGTTTGTGGCGTAACATGCCGCATGCGCCCTTACGTTCGGGCAGCGGTACGGACCGGCGGCGTGAATCACTCCGCGGGAGAGAACGACCGGCGAAAGAGTTGAATATGCACCGCCGTCAAAGAGAACTTCGATCTCCATCGCGACAAGTGTACCGTCTTTTTTCACGCCGGTTTTGTGTTTTACAATCGATGGATGGCGCTTGGTCGTGACTAAAATATCTTCGTCACGTTTGTAGACCATCTTCACAGGGCGGCCGCTCTTTTTGCAAAGTAGGGCTGCATAGGCGCCAAGTAGCGACGGGTAATCTTCTTTGCCACCGAAAGCTCCGCCCATTGTGGTTTGCCTGACGTTGACTTTCGACTCGTCACAATTAAAAACCGCCTTGAGAGTTTTCAAAACATAGAACGGGCACTGAAGCGAACCCATGACGGTAAGCCCGCCGTCGTCGCGGGGCAAAGCAACTACCCCCTGCGGTTCGATGTAGGCGTGTTCGTGCGAGGGGGTTCGATATTCGCCCTCGACAATGACATCGCTTGTTTCGAAACCGAGACGAGTGTCCCCTTTTTCAATTAAATACTGGGCGAGGACGTTATTTTGTCCCCAGATAATTTTATCGCCGGCTTTCGACTCTTCAATTGTAAGCACCGCCGGCAACTCTTCGACTTCAACTTTCACGTGGCGAGCAGCTTCTTCTGCCTTTTCTCTTGTTTCGGCTGCGACAAGAGCGACCGCTTCGCCGACGTGCCTTACAAAATCGCTTGCAAGGATCGGCTGGTCCTCAGTCATAAAAATGGTCGCATTTTTGCCGACGATATCTTTTGCCGTGACAATTGTTGTGCCGTTCCAGTCGAAATTTTCGTCACGGCTTATTGATTTGATACGAGCGTTGGGAACTTGCGAACGAACGACCGAGCCAAAAATAACGCCTTCGATTTTCATGTCGTCAACGAAAACGGGCGCACCGGTCACTTTATCCGGACCGTCGAGACGTGGAACATTTTTTCCGACACATTTGCTCATGATTGAGCGATTTGTTTAGTAGATAAGTTCGCGACTGTAAATGATTTTTTAGGCAAAGGCTTAGAGATTTTTCTTCGCTTCGCACCAGAGGTCGTCCCACTCGCGCGGCGAAAGCTTGTGCATGTCCAGCTTGCGTTCTTTTATCGCCGACTCCATCCAGCTAAAGCGGCCGATAAAACGTTCGGTCGCTTTTCTGAGCGCCGTCTCGGGATCGATATCGAGAAACCGTCCGAGATTGGCAAGTATAAAAAGGAGATCGCCGTACTCGTGCTCGATATCTTTTTTGACGCCCGATTTTTTTGCGTCGTGAAGTTCGCGGGACTCCTCTTCGATTTTTTCGAGAACGCCTTCCGAATCATTCCAGTCGAAGCCGACGCGCGACGCTTTTTGGCCAAGTCTGAAGGCCTTAAGAAGCGCCGGCAGGCTCTTCGGAACTCCCCCTAAAACGCTCTTCTTCCCTTCGGTCTTTTTTATCTTTTCCCAGTTTTGCAAAACTTCGCCGGAGCCGGAAACTTTTTCTTCTCCGAAAACGTGAGGATGACGGCGGATGAGCTTTTCAGAGATCGAATCGATCACACCGGCGATATTTGCACGCCCTGCTTCGTCTTGCATCTGCGCGTGAAAAACCACCTGCAAAAGTAAATCTCCAAGTTCTTCTTTGATGTCGTCGGCTTTTCCAGAATCGATCGCGTCGAGCACCTCGTAGGTCTCCTCAACAAGATAGGGAGAGATGCTTTCGGGCGTCTGTTCGCGGTCCCACGGGCAACCGTCCGGCGCACGCAGCTTCTTCATGATCTCAACCAAACCTTCGAACTTTTTTCCGATGTCTTTTGTCATAATTATTTGTGAATTTTTCTAACAACAATCGCCCTGAAGTGTCCAAACTCTTCGGGAGCGACAAATTTCAGCGCAAAAAGATAAACGATCACGCAAATTATCATCGTTGTAAAAACTTCAAACGCATTTCTTGCCTGCGAAACGTACGAAAAAAATCCTGCGAAATATTTCAGCACAAAATAGACGGCAACAATTGTGAGCGAGGCAATTGAGGTGCGAACAACGCTTGAGACGAGCTTTCTTCCACCCATTATTCCCATCCGCTTTCTGAAAATGAAAACAAGGGCAACGAAATTCATGCCGCTTGCAATCGCCATTGAGAGCGCAAGCCCCATGTGAAGCAGCGGCTTCATCAAGACCAGCGACAAGACCGCGTTCGCGCAGAGCGCAATAGTTGCGCACATGACCGGAACTTTTGCATCTTTCAAGGCGTAGAACGCCGGCACAATATTTCTAACTCCGGTGATAAATGGAATGCCGAGCGCGAACATTCGAAGCGCGCCAACCGTTCCTGCAACCGAAGCTTCGCCGAACTGACCGCGTGCAAAAAGGAGCCGCACGATCGGCTCGGCCAAAACCCAGATGCCGACCATCGACGGGATCGATTCGGTCCACGCGATCCGCAAGCTGTAGCCAAGTGTGTCTTTAAACTGGACGTAATCGCGTTCGGCAGCGTGTTCGGAAAGTGTCGGCAGCGTTGCCGTTGCAATTGCGACGGCAAAAAGTCCAAGCGGAAATTCGTTCACACGATCGGCGTACCAAAGATAAGAGACGCTTCCGGTCGGCAGAAACGACGCCAAAAGTGTAATGACCAGCACGTTGATCTGATAGACCGCCCCGCCATAAACAGACGGAAGCATGATAAGCCCGATTCTTTTCAGCGCCGGATGTTTGTAGTCGAAATTAAAACGCGGCAGCATCCCCTCGCGCATCATCCACGGAATTTGCAGAGCAAGTTGCAAAACGCCGCCGACGATCACGCCGACCGCAAGACCGGCAGTCGGCTGGTTGAACCACTTTGAAAATATTGCGGCACCGGCGATCATGCCGAGGTTTAAAAAAATCGGACTCGCAGCCGGCGCGCCGAAAATTTTCAAGGTGTTGAGAACTCCCATTGCAAAGGCCATGAGGCTGACCAGAAAAATGTAGGGAAACATGATGCGCGTGAGATAAACCGTCAGCGCAAATTTTTCGGGCGAGCCTTCAAAGCCCCACGCAAATATTTTCACGATCTGCGGCGCGAAGATGATGCCAAGCAGGGTCAAGAGTGTCAAAAGGACCGAAAGATAGGTAAAAACAATGTCGGCTACGCGCTTCCCCTCCTCGCGGGATTGCTTTAAATACTCGGTAAAAACCGGCACAAAGGCCATCGTCAGCGACCCTTCGGCCAAGAGGCGGCGAAGGAGGTTTGGAATCCGGAAAGCTACGTAAAATGCATCGGCAGCGGCTTTGGTGCCAAAATAATAGGCTATGACCGAATCGCGGACCAGTCCTAAAATACGGCTGATCAATGTAAAAAAGCCGAAAATTCCGGCTCGTTTTGAAATGGCATGCTTTTCTGACATTTTGGCTCCGTTTGGCATTGTCTTTGATGCCAACTTGGCGACAAATAACAGCTATTGACAAGCGTCATAAGAGCATGTTAAGTGCCCGCGCCGCAATAGGAAACTTTAAAAAGTTAAGCAAAAAGAGGAATTTATGCCAGCAAAGAAGATGAAAGTCGGTCGTCACCCGTCAGCACAAAAACGCGCACGTCAGGCGATCAAAAGAACAACTCGCAACACGGCGGCGGTTTCGGCAATGAAAACCGCAATCAAAAAGGTCCGCGCAGCCGTCACAGCCAAGAACAAAGAGACGGCAACACAGGCTTTGAAGAACGCAACGACGGTTATCGCAAAGACCGCGGTCAAAGGCTACGTCCATAAAAGCACGGCCAGCCGCTATATTTCGCGCCTTACGTTAGCTGTTAACGGATTATAATTCGTAAGATCGTAGGGTCGTGAGTTCGTGAGATCACTGCAGTCGTGAGTTCATAGTCAAACTAATCAAGTCATTTCGACCACACTTAGAGCCAAGGCATTGCTGCGTCAATTTTTTTGACCGACTAAACAGAATTAACCGATATTATTCTATCCACTTTCCAAAACGGTTCAGACGAAGCCACCCGTGGTCGTTGTCGAGCGAAAGCCAAACGAACATAGCCTTCCCCTTCACGTTGTCCATCGGCACAAAGCCCCACTCTCTTCCATCGCTCGAATTGTCGCGATTGTCTCCCGATACAAACAAACTCCCTTCGGGGACTTTGACCGTTCCGCCGTTCTCGGCGACAAAATGGCCAAGAGGTCTAAAGACAATGTCTTTCTCGTACTGAATAAGATGGTCATGACCGTCGATTGTTTCGCGCTGAATTGAAAAATCGCGCCAGCTGGCGGTGTAGGGGATTTTTTTCGGCCACGCGCCGTTGGTTACATCGAGCAAACGCCTGTTCGAGGGGTCTTGAGTAACCTCAACTTCTGTTCGAGACAGTTTTTCGCCGTTCAAATAATAGTCGGTGCCGTCGAATTTTATTTCGTCCCCCGGCACGCCGATAACGCGTTTGATAAAATCTTTCGATTCGTCATCGGGGTAGATAAAAACAACGACGTCGCCGCGCTGCGGAGTTTTGTACTGAAAATAATGCTTTTTCGTGAGCGGGATGCGCAAACCGTAAATGAATTTATTCACAAAAATGTGATCGCCCACAAGAAGCGTCGGCACCATGGAGCTCGACGGAATTTTGAAAGGCTCGACCACGAACGAACGGATAAGAAAAGCGACCAAAACCGCGGTAATTATCGCCTCGGCATATTCGCGGAACTTACCTTTTTTCTTTTTAGTGATCATCTCTTCCATTTTTAGCTCCTTGAAAATTTCCGCGACTGGGACATTCGCTACTCTCAGGTTTATCGAGATTACAGCCTGATCACTTCGCCTTCAAGACCGCAAAGAACGCCTCTTGCGGAATTTCAACGTGGCCGACCATCTTCATACGCTTTTTACCCTCTTTTTGTTTCTCGAGAAGTTTGCGTTTACGCGATACGTCGCCGCCATAACACTTTGCGGTAACGTTCTTGCGCATCGGTTTGACGGTTTCGCGCGCGATCGGTTTGTTGCCCAGAGCCGCCTGAATTGCCACTTCATACTGCTGACGGGGGATTTCACCCCGCAGCTTTGAGGTGAGGTCGCGGCCGCGCTGATAGGCCTGATCGCGATGGACGATCATCGAAAGAGCGTCAACCAGATCACCGTTAATAAGCACGTTGAGTTTAACAAGCTTGCCTTCGCGATAGCCGTGCAGTTCGTAATCAAGCGACGCGAAACCTTTGCTGCACGATTTAAGCCGGTCGTGAAAATCGAATATCAATTCCTGAAACGGCATGAGGTACGTAATTCTCACGCGGTCCTGCCCTAAAAACTCCATGTGCTGTTGCTCGCCGCGCTTTTCCTGACACAACTGCAAGACGGCGCCGATGCAATCGGATGGCGAAATGATATTTACGATCGCGTAAGGCTCTTCGATCGCCTCAATGTTCTGTTCTTCGGGGAAATCGGCCGGATTTGAAATCGTCGAAATGTTCCCGTCGGTCGTCATGACCTGATAGCCCACGGTCGGCGCGGTACTGATGAGCTCGAGATTATACTCGCGCTCAAGACGCTCCATAATGACCTCGAGATGAAGCGAGCCTAAAAAACCACATCTGAAGCCAAAACCAAGCGCCAAGCTGGTTTCCGGCTCGAACGTAAAGGACGAATCGTTAAGTTTAAGTTTAAGCAGCGCTTCGCGCAATGACTCGTACTGATTTGTGTCGGTCGGGTAGATTCCGGCGAAAACGATAGGCTTGATCTCTTTGAAACCGGGGAGCGCCGCGGCCGCCTGATTGTCAACCAGCGTCACGGTGTCGCCGATTTTTGTGTCGCGCAGTTCGCGAATACCGGCGATCAAAAACCCGACTTCGCCTGTCTTGAGCTGCTGGACCTCGACCGGAAACGGCGTGTAAACACCGAGCTTAAGCGTTTCGTACTGGTGCCGCGTGTTCATCATTAGAACATGCTGGCCCTTTTTAAGCGAACCATCCACAATTCGCAAAAGACAGACAACGCCCTGATAACTGTCAAACCAGCTATCTATCAGAAGCGCTCTAAGCGGTGCGGTTTCGATCCCCTTCGGCGGCGGCAGATATTTTACTATAGCTTCAAGTATGTCGGGAATACCGACACCCGTCTTTGCACTAGCAAAAACCGTGTGCGACGCGTCGATACCGAAGGTCTCTTCGATCTGTTTAACGCACGCTTCCGGATCGGCCCCCGGAAGATCGATCTTATTAATGACCGGGACGATCGTTAGATTGTGGTCGATCGCCTCAAAAGCGTTTGCAACTGTCTGAGCCTGAATGCCCTGCGTGGCGTCAACGATAAGAAGAGCTCCTTCGCACGCAGCGAGTGAACGCGAAACTTCGTAGCGAAAATCGACGTGGCCCGGAGTGTCGATCAAATTGAGCTCGTAAGTCGTGCCATCACTTGCTTTGTATTTCAGGCGGCTCGTTTGCGCTTTGATCGTAATGCCGCGCTCGCGCTCCAGCTCCATGTTATCGAGGAACTGGTCACACTTTTCACGGACGGAAATCGCCCCCGTGAATTCTAAAAGTCTGTCTGCAAGCGTTGACTTGCCGTGATCGACGTGGGCGATGATGCAGAAATTTCTAATCTGTTTATTGCTCATTGAGAACTATGATTGCCTCTGTAGATTCGCCGATGCGGAACTTTTCGAGATAGGTCTGTGCATCTTCCTTGCTCGGGAAACCGCCGATCCGCACGCGGTACCATCTTCCGCGGTCGGGGATATCGGCGATCATCATGAACGCGGCATAACCCTTGCCGCGCCAGTCATCGACCTTTGAACTTGCCTCTTCCATGCTCGGGTAGGAACCGACCTGAATCGAATAAGGGCTCCCCGCCGGAGATTTCATTCGGACGACCCCCTGCTCTGAGCCCTGCTGTTTTGATTGTTGAGAATTCGCCTGCTGTTGCGGCTGTTCATATTGCTGCTGCGACGGCGGCTGAACTTTTGCAGCCTGACTCTCCTGAGCGCGCGCCATTAAATCCGCGATGGTTTGGTCGTCTTGAAGCGGCGCCGGAGGTGGAACCTTCGAAGCCGACGGCTGCGTGGGGAAATTATCCTGCTGAACGCTTCCGGTCTGCGGATATTGCTGCGCGTTGATTGGAGCCTGAACATTTGCCGGAGGATTTAGCGCGGAGTTCGAAGAATTCTTCGCAAGCAGCTCGCGAACGCGGGCCTTGATCTCTTCGTCGTTGGCCCCCTTCATCGCATCCTTGGCTATCGACTGCAGTTCTGTCTGAGAAGCACCGTCAATAGACATTACATCGTCGGGCGAGCCTTTGGCGACGATCTCTCTGACGTTGGCGGCGGCAGCATCTTCGTCGGCCACCTTGAGATAGTTGGTGCCGTACTTGGCGCCAAGGTAGAAAACGAACGCAAGAGTTATCACTTCCAGCACTAAAATCGTAAAGAACTGGCCGAAAGTAAAACGGCAAAAGTAGGACGTTGACTCCTCTTCCTCTTCGATGTGCAAGTCGCGATTATTGTTTAGATCGTCCATATTTTTATTCGCCGGTTGGTGAATCCATGCGCTTAGGTGCGCTCAAACCCAGCAGATTTAATCCGTTTTTTAACACAGTCTGGATATTTTTCAACAGATAACATTTCGCCGAAGTCACAAGTTCATCGTCGTGTAAGAAACGATAGGCCGAATCGGTGCGCCCTTTCGTGTAGTAGCTCTGAAATTTTCTCGCGAGGTCGAGCAGATAGTAGGTCACACGATGCGGCGCAAGTTCGTTTGCCGCAAGTTCGATTGTGTCTGGCCACTCCGACAGCTCTCTCGCAAGGAGAAGCTCTTCGGGAAGATTCAAAAGTTTCAAATCGACATTTTTTTCGTCGATCGACACGCCGTTTGCCTTCGCTTTTTCAAACACGCTTTCGATTCGCGCGTGGGCGTACTGAATGTAGTAAACCGGATTGTCCATTGTGTGCTGCGTCGCAAGGTCGATGTCGAAATCGAGCTGCGAATCTTGCGAACGCATCAAAAAGAAATAGCGGCAGACGTCGCTGCCGACTTCGTCGATGAGTTTGCGCAAAGTTTCGTACTGCGCCGAACGGGTCGACATCGAAACCAGCTGCCCGCCTTTGATGAGATTCACAAGCTGGATCAGAACGACATCGAAATTTTCGGGGGCATAGCCGATCGCCTTGATCGCGGCCTTCATGCGCGGCACATGACCAGCATGGTCGGCACCCCAAACGTCGATAACGCGGTTAAAACCGCGATCGAATTTTTCTTTGTGATAAGCGATATCGGCGGCGAAATATGTGAAATAGCCGTCGCTCTTTTTAAGGACACGGTCCTTTTCGTCACCGTAGTTGGTCGATTTGAACCAGATCGCCCCTTCGCTGTCGTAGGCGTCTCCGCGCTGGCGCAAAAACTCGACCGTCTTTTCGACGGCGTTGCTCTTGTGCAGATCGCTTTCGTTAAAGAAAACGTCGTGCGTCACTTTGCAGTCGGCAAGGTCGCGGACAATTTCGTTGTGAATTTTTTGTCCGGCGTAGCTGCCGCAAAAAGCGATCGCCTCTTCTTCTGATTTAAACTCCTTGGAGAGTGCTGCAACCTCGCCGGCGATGTCTTTGATGTAGGCGCCTTGGTAACAATTTTCGGGAAACTCGATCTTTTCGCCGCGCAATTCTTTCAAACGGAGCAAAACAGAGAGGCCGAGCGTCTTCATCTGCACTCCGGCGTCGTTGAGATAGTATTCTTTTGTGACCTCGTAACCGGCGAACGAAAGAAGTCTGGAGAGAGCGTCGCCGTAAACCGCGCCACGGCCATGGCCAACGTGCAGCGGGCCGGTCGGATTTGCGCTGACGAACTCGACCTGAACTTTTTTGCCGCGCCCGAGAGTCAGACGTCCGAAGTTTTCGCCCTTTTCGGCCACCGAATGCAGCACGTTCAAGAAAAGGAGCGGATTTATTTTGAAATTAATGAAGCCCGGGCCGGCAATGTCGACCTTTGTGAGTGTGTCACTTGGCACCGGCATTTTTGCGACGAGAGCCTCGGCAATTTTTCGCGGCGGCAGACCTTCGGCCTTCGACATCATGAGCGCGACGTTGGTTGAAAGATCGCCGTGTTGCGCCTGCTTTGGCGGCTCGACTGTGAAATCGGGAGCGGCTTCGGCCTTCAAAGTGCCGTCGTGTTTGCAGGCTGCAATTGCGTCTTCAATTATTTTTCTGATCTCATTCATAAAATTAAAGTTCCTAGCTTAATAATATCATCGCCGCGGGCTTCCCGCTTACCACCGCGGGAATGACACGGAAAAATCCTATTTGCCTCCAACGACCACCACCGTCAGTTTGTCGGGGTGGAGATATTTTTTCGCTACCCTGTTCACGTCATCGAGAGTGACAGTCTCGATTTTTTTGCGCCAAACTTCGAGATAATCTTTGGGGTAGCCGATGAAAGCGTAACCTGCGGCGGCATGTGCCACCGAAAACGGTTTTTCGTACATGAAGACCGAATTTTTCAACATCGAATCCTTTGCCCTCTGAAACTCTTCAAGCGTAGCCCCTTTTTCAGCGAATTTTGCAATTTCGGACTTGATCAGCTCGACACTCTTCCCGACCTTTGCATTGTTCGTCTTTGCATGCGCCATAAACAGGCCCGGCGCACCTTCGGGGCCGAACGTGTACATGCTCCAGACCTCATATGCAAGCCCGTTTTTCACGCGCACCGTCTCCTGCAGACGGTTGTTAAACGACGAGCCGCCACCCAGAATTTCGTTCATAACGCTTAGGGCGTATTTGTCGGGATTGTCCCTTGTGGCGCCAGCGTGGCCGATATTTACCGACGACTGTGTGAAGTGTTTTGAGATGATCTTTTCACGGGCTTCAAGAATCGGTTCGGCTTTGGGAATTTCGTGCCTTTGTAGTTTTTTTGTCCGATATTTTTCGGCGAGCGGATCTAAAATTTTCAGAAGCTCTTTTTTGGAAATATCTCCGGAGACCGCCAGAATCATTTTCGACGGGTCGAAAAAATCCTCCCACGTTTTTACGACATCGCGGCGTTCAATGTTTGCGATGCTTTCCGTGGTTTCAAGTTCTCCCCATGGGCTAGTCGCACCATAGACAAGTTGACGAAACTCCCGACCCGCAATCGGAGAAGGAAGCTCAAGTGCGCGTCTAAGCGAGTCGATCGAACGGCGTTTGATAAGGGAGAGCTCACCTTCATCGAACGCCGGCGCGAACATCATTTCAAAAAAGAGCTCAAACGAAAGCTTTGCATCTTTTGAGAGCGACGAGAAAGCGCCATTAAAACTGTCGTTTGCCGCGCTGAAACCGACATCAATTGCATTTTCGTCGAGGAACTGGCGCAGCACCTTAGGTTTCATCTTAAGAGTTCCGCCGTCTTTAAGAAGCGTTGCCGTGACCGACGCCAAGCCCTTCTTTTGAGCTCCGTCAAATATAGCTCCGCCGATTCCGATCATCGAAACGTTAAGAAGCGGAACGCTTTTGTCGGAGAGAAACATAACGCGCATGCCGTTTGAAAGTGTCAACTCTTCGACGCGCGGAACTTTATAACTTTTGTCGGCCCGCTTTGAGAGCTCGGCGATCTTATTGGCTGCAAAAACTCCGCCGGCCGGAAAAAGAGAAATCGCGCAAATCAAAACAAGTAGTTTTTTTATCTTCATTTTTTAAGCTCCACGATAGTGCGTTTATCTTTGCCGAGGTATTCTTTTGCGACGCGCTTGATCTCGTCGGCGCCGATCGCCTGAATTTTTGAGGAATGGTCGGCGATGTAGCGCCAGTCACCGGTTATCGTCTGGAAATATGCGATGCTATGGGCGATTCCTTCGTTGGTTGACATTTCCGAGGCGAAGCCTTTTGCAACGTTGTTGCGCGCGCGGCTTAGATCGGCTTCACTAACGCCATCGGCGGCAATAGTCTCAATGACCGAATCGATCTCGCCGATAAGCTCGGCATAAGTCGCCCCATCAAGCGGCGCGGCAAAAATCACAAAGACATTTTCGAGTCTTGATCCCGGGGTGCTGGAGTCGCATGCAACGCTTTGGGCGATCTTTTTTTCGAACACAAGGCGCTTTTTAAGAAGTGCCGCGTCCCCTTCGCACATGATGTAATCGAGCACGTCAAAAACATAGTCGTCGCGATGCGGAGCGTTCGGCTTATGCCAAGCCATCATAAGATTTGGAGATGCTTTGAACTTGACGATTTCGCGTCTCTCACTTGTCTGTTTCGGTTCGACTGGAATTTTTTCGACAGCGCTACTGCCTTTGGGAATGTCGCCGAAATATTTTGCTACAAGTTTTTTTGCTTCTGAAATATTTATGTCGCCCACAAGAACGCCGGTCATGCGGTTAGCGGTGTAGAATTTCTTTTTGAAGACGAGCAAATCGGCCGGTTCAAGTTTTGCAACGTCTTCCTTTGAACCGATCGTCGGCCAGCGATACGGACTCTTTTCAAAAGCCGTCGACAAAAGTTTTACAAACATGCTGCCGCGCGGATTGTTTTCGACAGACGAAAGGCGTTCTTCCAAAACAACGCCGCGCTCTTTGTAGAAATCGAGCTCGCTGGTCGACTTGACCATTTCGGAGTTTAAGTAGAGCCACAACTCCAGCTTTGATGCCGGCATGCTCGAATGGTAGGCCGTCGCATCTTTGCTGGTGTAGGCGTTGAGACCTTCAGCGCCATTTGTAACAAAAGCGTCCCACAATTCCTGCGGAGTGATTTCGTTCGTCCCCTTAAAGGCCATGTGCTCAAGCATGTGAGCAAGTCCAGTTTTTCCGTTCTCTTCTTCAATCCCGCCGGCCCGCACCATCACGATGCCCGAAAAAACCGGTGAGGCATCCCTCTTCATAAAAAACCACGTCATGCCGTTTGGAAGCGTGAACGTTTTGACATCTTTTTTGAGACGCTTCGCAAGGTTTTGAGCCTCATCGCCCCCCTTTGCATGGGCCGTAAGCGACAAGAATATGAGACAACAGATGGCGCATAAAGCACGTCTGAACAGCATTTGGCGTTTTCGCATAGTTGGCGGCTTTTAACACAACAAAAGCCCTTTTTAAACACTTTTTGCGGCAATTTAATTTAAATAAGAAAGTTAAAAACTTTTAAACAAATATCATAATTTTAATTGACAATTTAAGTAGTTATATATAGCTTTTAAGTGAAGTTATATATAATTATAGCATAATTAAACGGGGGAGTTATGCTAGTAAACGAGCAACTGATGCGGATTTGCGAAGAGATCATTAAGGAAGATGTAGCGGGCGAAAGCTTCGGAAATTTGCTGATCGAAACCGGCGTTAAGCTGGAAGATCAGGAATGGGACATTCCGAACAAACTACTCGGCAAATCTGACGAGCTAAGCCACCTCATCGGCGGCCGCGACTACAAAATAGTCCACTAGACGAAGTTATTTTTCCAAGAAGGCGCGATGTAGGGCCTCAACCGCGCGATTTTGCTGTTTCGCATCGACCACAACCGACACTTTAATTTCAGAAGTCGAAATCATCTGCACATCGATATTTTCCTTGGCGAGCGTTTCAAACATCTTTGCCGCGACACCAGCATGAGAGCGCATGCCGATTCCGACAATTGATATTTTTGTAACGTCACCGGCCGCTTCCACTTTGCCGGCGCCGATCTCTTTGGCGACATAATCGGTAATTTGCATCGCCCGTTTCAAATCGGCCTTGGCGATCGTAAATGAAATATCGGAAGTGCTCGATGAATTCTGGCTCTGAACTATCATATCAACATTGATGTTTGCCGCCGCAAGAGGCTCGAAAATATTAGCGGCTATGCCGATCTTGTGCGGCACGTTCCTCATCGAAAGCTTTGCCTCGTTCGACGTGTGAGTCACCGTCGAGACAAGAACTTTCTCCATGCTGACATCTTCGCTTGTCACGAGAGTGCCGGTCATTTTCTCGGCGGCTGCGTCGATCGACGGAGATTTTTTCAAACGCAGGTCGATGTTGTGACGCGCGGCCAGCTCGACCGAATGCATGTGAATAACTTTTGCGCCGGCACCGGCGGTCTCAAGGAGCTCTTCGTAACTTGTTCTGTCGATCTTTTTCGCGCTCTTGCAAATGTTTGGGTCGGCTGTGAAAAGTCCGTCGACGTCCGAATAAATTTCGCAGCAGTCGGCATCGAGTGAAGCCGCCAAAGCTACGGCCGACGTATCGCTCCCGCCGCGACCGATTGTCGTTAAGTCGCCGTTCTCGGCGACGCCTTGAAAACCGGCGACAATCACCACCCTCCCCTTTTGCAGCTCGGCTTTAATGCGCTCCGTTTCAATTGCGCGGATCTTCGCGCGCTGATGATTTTGGTCGGTCACAACTCTTATCTGCATGGCGTTGAGAGAAACCGCCTCCACACCCATCGAATTCAAAGCTATCGAGACAAGAGCCGCCGTCGTCATCTCGCCGGTAGCGACAAGCGCGTCGAGCTCTCGTTCTTCGATTTGCGCCGAAGGGCTGACATCGGCGGCCGCCGCAGCTGACCCAAGCTTTAAAAGCCGGTCTGTTTCGCCGGCCATCGCCGAAACAACACACACGACCGAATCGCCGTTCTTTACCGCACGGGAAATATGCTCGGCGACACGACGAATACGATCGGCGTTTGCGACACTTGTTCCGCCGAATTTCTGAACGACTAGCATGGCTATCTCACTTTCGTAACGGTGACGAACGTCTTATAGACGACTTCGTAGGTCACCGGATCGATGTATTTGTCGGCGGCGCTGATATTTGCCCCTTCGACAATGACCTGATTGATGTTCACTCCGGAATAATTTGCAAGGCTTATCCTAGACGCAAGTTCGGGCCTCTCATTCAATAGCGGACCTATCACCTGACCGGCGGGAACGGAGGTACGCAGAATTTTATAGCCTAAATCTTCGTAGTGCCTTGCGAACTGGTCGAGACTTTGCGAGCCGGTATAGATTTCGATCTCCGGAGGACTGCCGCCGCGGCTGGCATACGCTTCCTTAAGTTTATCGTGCAACCTGCCGGTCAAAGTAGCGTCGACAGAAAATTCTTTGGGAACAGTTGTGTCTTGGCGCGACGAACCGCCATATTCTCCCGACGCTCCGTCTAAAGAAGATGAATCTTTGGACGGGCCGATATTTATGACTCGGATTCTAGGCCCGCTCAATTTCTTGTGTGCGGCGACTTCCTGTTGAGTTTGAGTATTGTCTTGAAGAAACGAGCTCGATGAGACCTTCACAGGCTCTTCATGGTCGGACGAACACGAGCAGGCGATCAAAAGAACGATCGGAAGTATGATTTTGGTGCCGCAAATTCGCATAGTTTCTATTTTTAGGAAACTCTGAAAAACTAATTGTATGTCATCCCAGCGTTCGCTGGGATCCAGATATTTCAACAACTTCTGGATTCCTGCCTACGCAGGAATAACAAAAATAGATTTTTCAGATGACATACATTTCGATCATCTCGCCTTGTGAATAGCCATGCCGAACGAATCCTCGCACGCTTCGGCTACAATTTCGGAATAGGTCGGATGCGCGTGTATCGTCTCGGCGATATTGTGAACGCTAATTTTATTTTGCATAGCCAAAGCCAGCTCGGCGGCGGCAGAGGTGGCGTTGGCGCCGTAACCGTGAGCCCCGAGGATTTGCCCCGCTTCGTCTGTGTAAACTATCATCATGCCGTCGGTGGCCGAATCGCATATGGCCTTTGAAAGTGCGCCGTAAGCGAACCTGCCGGTTTTGTAGGTTCTACCTGATTCTTTGAGCTGCTTTTCGGTCAAGCCGACGCAACCGATCTCGGGCGTCGTAAAGATCGGTCTTGGCACAACCGAATAGTCCATTTTGTGCACCGACTCACCTTTCAATTTGCGCGCGATATTTTCGACCGCGACAATCCCCTCGCGCGAGGCGACGTGGGCCAACATCGGCTTGCCCCCTTTTGGCGCGCTTACGTCTCCAATGGCGTAGATCCCGCCGACGTTGGTAGCAAGATGCGCGTCGGTCAAAATAAAACCGCGTTCGGTTGCGACTCCGGCCGCTTCAAGGGCAAGCCCGTCGGTCATCGGCTTGCGTCCGACCGAGATCATCATTTTGTCAAATTCGACATCTTCGCCGTTTGAAAGTTTTGCTCTGCCGCCGGACACCGACTCAACCGTCGTTTTTGTGATGACCTTGATGCCGCGTTTTTTGAATGCGAGAGCAACGCCTCTTGCGACCGAAGCGTCTTCGGTCGGCAAAAGCTGATCCATAAATTCAACGACGGTAACTTCAACTCCGAAAGAGTTCATTATCGACGCGAACTCGCAGCCGATAACTCCGCCGCCCAAAATCAAAAGACGTTTGGGAAGCTCGGTCATGTCGAGGACATGGTCCGAATTTAAGATCGTCGCACCGTCGGTCGAAATTGAACCGAGCGGCTTCCATGTCGAGCCGGTCGCGATCACGAAATTTTTTGCGGAGACCTTTTGAGTCCCCGAATCACCGGCAACCTCTATCTCCTGAGGCGAAACGAATTTGGCGTGGCCTTTCAGCACTTCGATCTTTCTTGCTTTAAAAAGCATCGCAATGCCACCGCGCAAAGATTCGACGATCTTATTTTTGCGGTCGATGACGTGCTTCATGTCGAGCTTTGGCTCGCCGACATTTGTAATGCCGAAGCCCGCAAAATGACCGTTTTTCAACTCGACGAAACGTTCGGCAACGGCGACGATCGATTTGGTCGGAATGCAACCACGATTTAAGCATGTGCCGCCGATGAATTCTTTTTCAACTATCGCCGCCTTAAGCCCGAGCTGCGCGGCACGAATCGCCGCAACGTATCCTCCCGGTCCGGCGCCGATAATGACAACGTCAAAGGTCTCACTCATAATTCTCTCCAATCTTTTGGACCGGTCCTCATGACAAACGCACGCGATCTCCTAGCGGACCACCTCGATTTTACGGCTGGTTTCGCCGGCAACCGACAATTTTACCCGGATAGTTCTTTGTGGAAGCATCTCGGGAAATTTTTCAGCCCACTCTATGACCGAAACCCCGTCACCGTCAAAATATTCCTCAAAGCCTAGATCGGCCAGTTCGCCGGCGCTTCCCAGTCTGTACCAGTCGAAATGGTAAATAGGAAGTTCGCCCCCCTTGTAAACATTGAGAATCGTAAAGGTCGGCGAATTGACGTAATATCTTCTGTCGATGCCAAGACCAACGGCCAAGCCTTGCACAAAGCTGGTTTTACCGGCGCCTAGCTCTCCTGACAAGGCGACCACATCGCCGGCTTTAAGATCCTTGGCAAACTCGGACGCAAATTCCTGAGTTTCGATGAGAGTGTTTGTCGTTTTTTTCATCGGAGCGTTGCTACCTCAAATGAGCTCTTCATCGCAAGAGGCAACATGTTGATAAGGTCGGAGGCGATAAGCCCGCGCTCGCCCATATTTCGAGCGGCCATATCTCCGGAAAGGCCGTGCAGATAAACTGCGGCTATAACGGCCTCACGAATTGGAAGCCCTTGCGCGATGAATCCGGCGACGACTCCGCTAAGCACGTCGCCCGAACCTGCGGTTGACATCCCCGGATTGCCTGTCGAATTGATAAAAACTTCCCCCTCCGGCGATGCGACAACTGTGCGATGCCCCTTCAACACCAGCCAGACCCGACAGGAAATCGCAAATTCTTTTGCCTGCAGAATGCGCCCCGATTGAACATCTTTGCCGGAATGTCCGGTGAGTCTGGCCATCTCCCCCGGATGAGGAGTTAAAACCGTCGCCGCTTTGCGCGATCTTAAAAGGTCGAGAGATGAGGTCAAATCGTTGAGCGCGTCGGCGTCCAGTACGAGCGGAACATTTGCCCGCTTGACCAGTTCGATAACGAATTTTTTTGTCTCTTCGTCGCCGCCGATGCCCGGCCCGATAACCGCGCACTTTTTGTCTGCAAGCATGTGCAGAACCGCCTGCGCCGACTTGAGCGAAAACGTCCCCAGCAAAGTGTCATTGCACGGTTGATACATGACCTCGGGAGATCTAACGTCGAACTTTGTGTAGGCCTTTTCAGGCAACGCATAGGTCACAAGACCGGCACCCGACCGCAACGCCCCGCGGCAAGCCAAAAGCCCCGCCCCTATCTTTCCCAACGAACCGGCGACTACGGCAACGTGACCGAAGTCGTTCTTGTGAGAATCTCTCCGGCGCGGTTTGAAATATTCGACGAACATCCGCGGTTCAATAAGTTCGAGGCCCGTTTTCAGCGAATCGATAAGTTCTTTCGGCAGCCCGATGTCGGCTACCACTATTTCGCGGGCGTATTCCGGACCTGATCCGGTAACAAGCCCTGTCTTTGCGAGCCCGAACGTAACCGTCGCTTTTGCGCGCACGGCGACACCCATAACGGCGCCGCTGTCGCTGTTGATGCCGCTGGGGACATCGACCGCAACAACGGACTTCATCATCGAGTTAATTGATTTTATAACGGTTGCAAGTCTGCCTCTGACCTCATTTGACAGGCCCGTGCCGAATATGGCATCGACCAAGCAGACAGCCGGTTTTAAATATTTTTCGGCCGCTCTAACGTCTTTCTCGTTCTCGATTTCGAACGCCTCGATATTTTTAATGCCGGCAAGACGCTCCCAGTTCACGCGGGCGTCTTTTGAGAACTCGCCGAAAGGTGATGTCAAAATAATTATAACTTTGTATGAGGCCTCGGCCAAGTATCTTGCGGCAACAAGTCCGTCACCTGCGTTATTACCGCGCCCGCATACGACTCCTACAAGGCCTTTTTTAGGAAAGCGCTCTTTGACAATCTCGGCGACGGCTTTTCCGGCATTTTCCATCAGCTCAAGGGAGGGAATGCCGAACTTTTCGATCGCAGTTGCGTCGATCGAACGCATTTGAGTTGATGAAACAAGTTTCATTGATCGGGGCTATTTACAAATCTTGATTTGGTCAATCTTCGAGAATGACGTTGGCGATGCCGTAGTTTCCGTCGTGCGAAACCATTACGTGAATCTTTTTGACCCCTTTGCCTTCGACATGCTTTTTGACCTTGTCGTACATGATGATCGCCGGTCTGTGTTCTTTCTCGCCGATCTCGATATCTTTAAAATTAATTCCTTCGGTCCCCTTTGGATATAGGGCCTTGATGAAAGCCTCTTTTGCCGCGTAGCGGGTCGCAAAACGCTGGGCCGGATTCTTTTTATTATTGCAATAGCTTATTTCGCGTTCGGTAAAGATGCGTTTAAGGAATTTTTCCTGCCAGCGGAAGATAATTCCCTCAATGCGCCTTACGTCCACGATGTCGATGCCCATGCCCATTATCATAAGTTCGCTCCTTGGATGAGTTGCTTCATCTCTTCAACAGCCCTTGCCAACCCCACAAAAATCGCTCTGGCCACGATCGCGTGCCCGATGTTGTATTCGACTATGTTTGGTACCTCTTTTACGATCAAAGGGGTGTTATCATAATTTAAACCGTGACCGGCTGCAACATATAAACCTAGCTTTTTTGCGTGCTCCACGGCTTTTTTTATACGTTCCAGCTCCAAAAGCATGCGTTTGTCTTTATGGTCGGCAAATTCGGCGTACGCTCCGGTGTGAAATTCGACGTTCTTTGCCCCCGTCTCGCGGCTCGCCTCTATCTGCTCGATTTCGGGAGCGATGAACATGCTTGAAACAGTTGAAACTTCGTTTAAGAGATCGACGCAAACCTTTAACTTTGAAAAGTTTTTTACGACGTCTAACCCGCCTTCGGTGGTCAGCTCTTCTCTTCGCTCAGGCACAAAAGTTGCGATGTCGGGGCGAACTTCACAGGCTATCGACACGACTTCATCATTTGCCGCAAGCTCAAGGTTTAGGTCGGTCGTTACCGTCTGCCTAAGCAACCTCAAATCGGCCTCTTGAATGTGACGTCTGTCCTCGCGAAGATGTATAGTGATTTGGTCGGCGCCGCTGGCTTCGGCAATAACGGCGGCCGATACAGGATCGGGATAACGCGTCCCTCTGGCCTGTCTTACGGTCGCGACATGGTCGATATTTACGCCGAGCTTTTTAATCTTTAGAATTTCCATTTTTCAACCGAGATGCTGGACGATCTCAGAAGCAAGACCTTCGGACATGCTCTTGATGCGATCGTGGTTCTCACCCTCGATCATGATGCGGGCGAGCATTTCGGTACCTGAATATCGCAGAACAAGACGCCCTCGATTGCCGAGCTCCTGCTCGATCTTTCTGATCGAATCGTTAAGCTGCGGAATTTGCGCAAAATCTTTGCGCTGCTTGACCTTAACGTTCGTAAGTATTTGCGGGAACGGGGTAAAAACCTGTTTTGCCAGCGAAAGCGACTGGTCTTTTTCACGCAGCATCGCAAGCACCTGCAAACCGGCAAGCAAACCGTCGCCTGTCGTATTGTGGTCGAGAAATATCAAATGCCCGCTCTGCTCTCCCCCCAAATTGTAGCCGCTGGCGCGCATCGCCTGAATTACGTAGCGATCGCCGACCGACGTGCGCACAACGTTGATGCCCATCCCCTGCAAGGCGATGTCGAGACCCAAGTTGCTCATGATGGTCGAAACGACCGTCCCCTTGCTGAGCTGCCCCTTGCGGAATAGATGCTGAGCGCAAAGAGCCAGAATATAATCGCCGTCGACAATATTGCCGTTCTCGTCGGCCATAATGACTCTGTCAGCATCGCCGTCGAGGGCAATTCCGCAATGGGCGTTGTGCTCCACAACAAGTTTAGTCATCAGTTCGGGATGCATCGAGCCGCAACCTTCGTTGATATTTTTACCGTCGGGAGTGACTCCGATCGCGATAACTTTTGCCCCGAGCTCTGTCAGAACCGCCGGCGCAATTTTGTAAGCGGCCCCGTTGGAACAATCGAGAACTATCTTAACTCCGTCCAGATTCATTCCGCGCGGGAATGTCCGTTTTAAAAATTCGATGTAACGGCCCGCCGCGTCGTCAACACGAACAGCCTTGCCGATCGCCTCGGCCGTGGGGCGTTTGTAGTCGATGTCGCCGCTTGTGATGAGATGCTCCATTTGAGCTTCAAGTTCGTCGGGGAGCTTGTAACCGTTACGGTCGAAAAATTTAATTCCGTTGTCGTAGTATGGATTGTGAGACGCAGAGATCACCACGCCGGCATCTGCACGCATGCCTTGCGTGATGAACGCGATGCCCGGAGTCGGCAGCGGACCGACAAGCATGACGTTGCAGCCCATCGAACAAATGCCGCTGGCTAAAGCCGTCTCAAGCATGTAGCCGGAAAGACGGGTATCTTTTCCGATCACAATTCCGTGCCGTCTTTCGCCGTTTTGGAATGTGTAGGCAAGCGCGCGCCCTAACTGCAGAGCCATTTCGCTTGTCATCGGATGAACGTTGGCCGTTCCCCTTACTCCGTCGGTACCAAAGATTTTGCGTTTTTCACTCATAAAACATTATCCGCCTCTTTTTAAGTGGAGGAGTAAATAGACCAAATAGGCCACAAAATCAATAGTTTTTATTTAAGGTTAAAACCAGCGCTTTAAGGCTTATGAGTGATTTTAAATGACTTCGACGATCATGGCCGTCGCTTCACCGCCGCCGTTACAAATGGCGGCAAGACCGCGCTTTAGGCCGTTTCTTTTAAGAGAATGTATCAAAGTGGTTAAAATTCGCGCGCCGCTGGCCCCTATCGGATGTCCAAGAGCGACTGCGCCGCCGCAAATATTAACTTTGGCGGCGTCGAGTCCAAGTTCGCGCATGGCCATAATTGCGACCACCGAAAATGCCTCGTTAAGCTCGAAAAGGTCGATGTCGCCGATCTTTAAACCGGCCTTCTCCAGCACACGCGAAATAGCACCGACCGGCGCCATCGTGAACCATTCGGGTTCGCGCGAAAATGTCGCATGGGCAACGATCTTTGCAACGGGCTTTGCGCCGAGTTTTTTTACTGCTTCTTCGCCCGCAACAATTAATGCCGCCGCGCCGTCGCTTATCGACGAAGCATTTGCGGCGGTTACCGTTCCATCTTTCGCAAAAATCGTCGTAAGCTTGGGCAGCTTTTCGAAATTAACTTTCGCCGGTTCTTCATCTTTAGAAACCGCGACCGGATCCCCCTTCTTCTGCGGAATTTTTACAGGGGTTATTTCGGCGTCGAACGTGCCGGAGTCTATCGCAGCAATCGCGCGTTTGTAGCTCTCGATGGCAAAATCGTCCTGATCTTTTCTGGTGACACCGTGAGTTTTTGCGCAAAGTTCGGCGCAAGATCCCATGTGCTGGTTTGAATAAATATCCCAAAGCCCGTCGAACACGATCGAATCGACAACCTTGCCGTCGCCGAGCCTGAAACCGTTTCTGGCCGACGGCATTAAATAGGGGGAATTGCTCATCGATTCCATGCCGCCGCAGGCAACGACATTTGCTTCGCCAAGCCTTATGAGCTGGTCCGCCAGCATCACGGAAACAAGTCCGCTCGAACAGACCTTGTTGACGGTCAAAACGTTCACCTCTTTCAAAAGTCCGGCCGAAAAGGCGGCCTGACGCGCCGGCGACTGGCCAAGGCCAGCCTGAAGCACGCAACCCATTATGCAATTGTCTATCTGACTTGGAAGGACACCGGCCCGCTCATACGCGGCGCGCAGCGCGCATCCGCCGAGCTCGGTCGATTTAACGCCCGAAAGCGAACCCTGAAAACTTCCGATCGGCGTGCGAACGGCCGAAAGAATGAACGTGTTCTTCATTGAGATCTCCTTGTTAAGTGGGGGCTAAATACGTCCGCAATTTTCACAATGCAAGTTATTTGAAAAAAAACAGCGAGCTTTTTACGCATATTTATGCGTTTTTTTGTTGCACTTTTTTACAGGGCTTATATTAAGCGCTGCGGTCCCGATTGGGGGGCCGCAAAAAACAAAAAGGAGAGAAAAGAAAATGTCAGATCCGCAATGTAGTCCTGTACCGACCCACACCTACCGCCATGTTTGCGCTGCAAAAAGCAAGCCGGCCCAACCGCACAACGAGATGTGCCGTGAGGCGGAGTTTGTAAAGCCGGAAAGATACGAAGAGAAGTGCAGAATATCGGTCCCTCTTATGGACGCGTCGTGCCGCAAGGTTTTAGTCCCTGCCGAAACGACGACAAAAATATTTAAGCTGGATTTTTATGCAAACGAAACCGAAGATGACGCGCGCGCACGTCTGCAGCTCGACATCGATAATTATGCAAAATTCAATAATTTAAGATATATTAAGGCTTATTTTTGCGAGTAATATCAGTTTAGGAATTTCTTGGATCGTAATCACATTGACGGGAGAGCTCTTCGAACATCTGACGGGCTCTCTCGTCTATTTTTTTCGGCGGCGCGATCTGCACAATTACGAACTGATCGCCGGTCCCTTTTTTGCCCACGAGCGGGGCACCTTTCCCTTTAAGCCTGAACTTCTGCCCGCTTGAAGTGCCGGCTGGAATTTTCATGTCGGCGTGTCCGGCTATTGTCGGCACTTCGACGTTCCCCCCAAGCACAGCCTCAAAGATCGAAATGGGGACTTCGGTGTAAATATCGCTGTCCTCCCGCCAGAAAACTTCGTTTGGCCTCACTTTGATATTGATGTATAAATCTCCGGCCGAACCTCCAGCCACGCCGGGATGCCCTTTTCCGGCGATTCGGACTTTAGAACCGTTATCGACTCCGGCGGGAATTTTTACCGTGATCTTTTCGGTCCTATCGCCCCGCCTGATAGCAAGCCTTGCCTCCGTCCCCTCGATCGCCTCCATAAAATCTATTTCGAGGTCGGTGAAAGTGTCCCCCCCTTTTTGAGGCTCGGCCCTGCCGCGAGAGGTGCGAACATCTTCGTAAGCCCCGCCGCGCTGAGCTCTTCCGCGCTTGAAGCCTCCCATATTGAAGAGCTCCGAAAAAATGTCGCCCATGCCGCCGAACTGGTCGAAGTTCTCGGAGCCCCCCGCTTCGTTCGGGTCGGCACTTGTGTAAAATCTAAAGCCGCCTCCCGGAGCCTGCTCCCATCTCATTCCGCCGAAGCCTCCCGCCCCCTGGCCCGAAGCAGAGCCAAACGGGGCGCCGCCGAACATGTCGTACTGTTTTCGTTTTTCGGTATCGCTCAAAACGCCATAAGCCTCGCTCACCTCTTTAAAACGCTCTTCAGATTTTTTATCCCCCTTGTTCATGTCGGGATGATATTGTCTGGCGAGCCGGCGATAGGCTTTTTTAATGTCGTCCGACGAAGCGTCGCGCGAAACTCCGAGAACCTGATAAAAATCTTTCATAAAAATTACCTTTTAAAGCGCCGTCGAATACGGGCTTTGGCCTTCGGCATGGTTAGAGAGCAGCTTTTCCTTGTCGTAAATTAACGCCCCCTTCGACGGGGCCGAATTCTCATATTTGTAAGTGTCCATTCTGATGGCGTCGCAAGGACAAGCCTCGACGCACAGGCCGCAAAATACACAACGCAGCATGTCGATCGAATATTCTTTCGCCCTTTTTTCCACCGACATGTCGGGAGACTCTTCGGCCGCGATCGAAATGCAGTTCGCCGGACAGGCGGTTGCACACAGCATACAGGCGGTACAGCGTATCGAACCGTCGGAACGCTGCATGAGACGATGCTCGGCCCTAGCTCCGAGCGGCAGCTCCTTTTTTACTTCGGGATATTCGATTGTGATCCGTTTTTTAGGGTGAATTAAATTTTTCGTCCAATGTGCGGCGGTGATAAAAAGGCCTTTGATAACGGCCGGAAGATAAAGCTTCTCCCAAAAACTCAACTCGGTATCGCGGCCGACTTTTTTGACCTGAATCATTTTTTCCCCAAAAATGCGATCTGCCAAACGCCGCCGCTTGAACAAGCCGCCGGCCATAATCTTTCGATTTAAATTTTCGCGTGCGTAATTTCTTTTTGTGCCTGATATTTTCCCTTTTTGTCGGCGTAGGACGTCTGGCAAACATCATCGGCCTCAAGGAAGACAAGTTGCGCTATTCCTTCGTTTGCATAAACACGGGCAGGCAGAGGGGTCGCGTTTGAAATTGCGATCGTCGCAAAACCTTCCCATTCAGGCTCGAACGGCGTGATATGGCAATAAACACCGCAGCGCGCGTAGGTCGATTTTCCAAACGCTATCGTTAAAATATTTCGCGGGATCTTGAAGTATTCGACCGTGCGGCCGAGCACGTAGCCGTTGGGCGGGATGTCAACGTAGGGGCCTTTGTGCTCGCGAAAATGCATGGCATTGAAATTCTTCGGATCGACAAGACCCGTCGCCTCTCGCGGATCGAAAATTTTAAATTCGTCGCTGATTCGGAAATCGTAGCCATAGCTTGATGTGCCGAACGATATACCGGTTTTCACCTGCGACGGCTCGAACGGAGAAATCATCCCCTTTTGCGCCGCTTCAATTATCCATTTATCCGATTTAAGTGTCATAGGTGGAAGCAAACTAGCACGGCATAAAAGCGCGTTGCAAGTAAGGAATTTGGGTAAATCCTTCATCGAAGCTCTTGACCAAAGAAGAGAGCTTATGTAAAAGCCGCACCCGATGACGAAAAGGCACCTTAGATACACATTCATCACGGCATTTTTTCTTATCGGGCTAACGTGGTTTTGGTGGCTGCACAGCACGCTTGCGCTTCCCGACACATCT
The DNA here is from genome assembly GCA_964647545.1 of uncultured Pseudomonadota bacterium. GTDB lineage: Bacteria > UBA10199 > UBA10199 > 1-14-0-20-49-13 > CAZYHS01. Next base: position 46,731 of record CAZYHS010000012.1, read on the forward strand.
TCGCTTGAAAATAAAAATCCCGAGAGCACCGCTTACATCGACGCCTTCAAGGAAAGGCACAAAGATGTTAAGATAAAACAGATCTGGGTGCCTTACAACCGCATCTCTCCTTATTTAAAAGAGGCGGTCCTCGCCGGCGAAGACGATCAGTTCTTTGAGCACCCCGGTTTTAGCTGGGACGGAATTAAAAAAGCTGCGAAATACAACTGGAAGAAGAAAAAATTCGCTCGCGGAGCTTCGACGATCACTCAACAGCTTGCGCGTAACCTCTATTTATCCCCTTCAAAAAATCCTATCCGGAAAGCTCACGAACTTCTTATCGCCTTAAAACTTGAGCGGGAACTTTCAAAACAGCGCATTTTGGAGCTCTACCTTAACGTGGTCGAATGGGGCTACGGAATTTACGGGTGCGAAGCAGCGGCTCGATATTATTACGGCAAGTCGGCGGCGAACATTGGCCCCGGAGAGGCGGCTTATCTGGCATCGATCTTGCCAAGCCCGCGAAGACTTGGGAAACGCGGCCCGACTTCGCGCGCGGAGAGAATTCTAAACAGAATCTATTGATGATTCATATAGGCTTCGTCGCAAAACAAAAAGGCCCCGCAAACTTTACGCTTACGGGGCCTTTATTATTTCCAGCTAAAATTACAAATCTTGCGGTTTGATCGTCTGGCGACCGTTCTCTTTTGTTCTTTCCATTGCCTTATCGAGAAGATCGTAGACCAAATCCGACAATGCCGGAATTGCTTCCGCGCTGGTCATGAAGCCTTTCGACTTCACGTAATCTTTCACCTTTGAAACGACAACCAAAACCTCTTTTTCTGCCATACACATCCTCCTTTTGGATTGTTTTAATTGCTGCAACGGAGTGCGTTAATCGCAAACGACCGTTTCAAAGTCAATTGAAAATTTCGACCCGACTAATTATCGTTGCAAAATATAAAACTCGGGCCTATCATTCCAAGCTCAGCCGGACACGATAAAAAACAACCAAGGGGGAAATATGAAAAAGATAGTGGCGGTTATAACGGGAGTAGCTCTGGTAGCGATATCTTCGGCGGCGTTTGCCTCGAAGTGTAACTATCACAAGTGGCGTGGAGACAGCTGCAGAACCAAATGTGCCGGAACAATGGCCAAAAAATGCGAATATTTCCAATGGAAATGGAACAGATGCATGCCTGAAAAACCTGTCGTCAAGGCCGTGGTTCCGAAGGTTGAAAAGATCGTTTTACGCGGCGTAAATTTCGACACGGCAAGCGCAAAGATCAAACACGAAAGCTTCGCGATCTTAGACAACAACGTCGCAGCCCTGAAAAAGACGAACAAGAACGTCGTTATCGTCGGATACACCGACAGTCAGGGAAAAGAGGCCTCGAACATTAAGCTCTCTCAAGCGCGCGCGAATTCCGTGAAGGCCTATTTTGAATCGAAAGGCATCGACGCTTCAAGAATTTCGACCCAAGGCATGGGGCCGGCAAATCCGGTGGCAGACAACAAAACAGCCGAAGGCCGCGCTGAAAACCGTCGCATCGAGCTCGAGCTGAAGTAAGATTATTTTTTTAGTGATCTTGAAAAACCTCCAAGAGCGTAAAAGTTCTTGGAGGTTTTTTTGTGTGCAAGAAACTCCCTAAAGTGGCTTTCTCACAAGCTGCGTCATTGCGAGTGAAACGAAGCAATCTCCCAAACACATCCCCGCAGTTGTCAGCGAAATGGTTAACATCTACAGGAATGACATCACAAACGGTTAATTCCGTTATGCCCGTTATTTCCGTTTTGTCCGTTAACTGAATTAACCGAAATAACAGACTCAACAGAATTAACAGAACTAGCCGACAAAACTGCTTTTTACAGGGTTAGAAAAACAGATCGCGCTCGCCGGATCTGATACGCTCAAGCCGCTTGACCGTCTCCTCTTTCATTTGAGGATCTTCGATATCGACCAGATATTTTGCAATGAGCTGATCGCCGAGTTCGCGCGATTCGGCGTCGCCAAAATCGAGCAAATATTCTTCGAACGTTAAAAGAGCGTTCGGCCTGCAGAATTTATGAATTTCGCCCGGTTTCGCAAGCTCCATGAAATGCTCGCCTGTCCTTCCAAGTCGGTAACACGCCGTGCAAAAACTGGGGATCAAGCCTTCGCGAATGACCGACTTAATAACCTCATCGACCGGACGTTCGTCCTGCACCCTAAACTGTCCTTCGTCACCTTTCGCTTTTGAAGATAAGCCGCTCGCCATAGTGCCGGCTTGAAGCGCGCTGACTTCGCCATAAGAGCAATCACATTCATGGTGATGTTCGTCACCGTGCGATGTTCCATCCGGCAAATGTTGCGTCAATTCTTTTGCATGTTTTTGTTTTGCATATCCGCCCGGCACCGTTACCGACGCGGCACTTGCCTGCGAAACTCCAAGCTGAAAAGCATGTCTGCGAAACTCAGGAGACTCGCGGGTCGAAAGTATCATTCCGGTGTAAGGAACCGCTATTCTCAAAATAGCTATCAGCTTGAAAAAATCGGCGTCGTTAACTTCGTGTTTGGGTTTAAAATCAATGCCGGGGGCGCTTCTAAAACGCGGGACCGAGATCGTGTGCGGCCCTACCCCGAGATTTTTGTTCATGTGATCGGCGTGAGCTATCAGCGCCAAAACTTCAAACCGCCAGTCGTAAAGCCCAAAAAGCACCCCGATACCGAGATCATCTAGCCCCGCTTCGCGCGCGCGGTCGTGCGCGGTCAACTGCCGGTCGTAGTCCGACTTAGGCCCCTTGTGGTACGCCTTGTAAGTCTCGCGATAGTAGGTCTCCTGAAAGAGCTGATAAGTCCCGATGTCCTCTGCCTTTAACCGACGATAATTTTCAACGGTCGTCGCGGCGATATTAACGTTAACGCGTCTGATATTGCCGATAGGAACTTTCACCGCATAGATTGTTTTAATAGTCTGACAAACATAATCGATCGGGTTATTCTTCTCGTCTTCTCCAAATTCGATAAGCACGCGTTTGTGTCCCATGCCTATCAGGCATTTTGTCTCCTCGGCCACTTCTTCCATACTCAAAAGATGGCGCTGATAAGTTCTGTTGGCCGCGTGGAAATTGCAATACGCGCAATCGTTAACGCAATGATCGGAAACGTAAAGCGGTGCGAAAAGGACAAGCCTCTCGCCGTAAATATCGTGTTTAATGCGCGCGGCCAGCGAAAAAATTCTGGCCAGCAAACCTTCGTCTCGAACGTTGACAAGTAATGCGACATCTTCAACCGGCAGACCTTTCATTAAGGCCGCACGCTCGAGGATCTCCTCCACCCTTTCTTTCGCGGGGGTCGCATTTTTTTCAAGCAGCTCGTGTAAATATTTTTCGTTGATGATTTCCATAAAATGAGAGGGGCCTACTTCGCGTTGCTCGCAATGCCCCGAATTAACCTACACTTAAATCGGTCGGCGCCCTTCCAAGACCGCGAAGCAACTCGATAACGATATCGATGTGCTCTTGAATTTTCATTTTGGTCCCAAACCGCTCCGGATAAATATCGTAGAGTGCGCGATATTTTTCCGGCGTAACATTTATCATTAAAGAATTTGCGCCGGCCATTAACGCATCGCGCGCGCCGTCGAGCCCCCACAAAGTTTCAAGGGCCGTCGTCACAAGAATTTTTGCCTCGGGATTTGCAATTCGCGCACGGGCTATCGTGTTGAGAATGTTCGAACGGCTCGTCATTTTAGCCTCTTTGAGCGGAGTTTGCGGATGCGGAATAAACGGCCCGAAAGAAAACATTTCGGCGTCGAGGCTGGCGGTCATTTTAATATCCTTCATGACGTCGCTTGAGCGCTGGTTCGGCAGCCCGACCAAAAAACCGGTGACAAGCAGATAGCCCATGGCTCGAATCCGGCGAATCAACTCAAGACGATTTTCCAGCGATGAACCGGGCTTGATATTCGCGTAAATTTCGGGGTTCGACGTTTCAAATCTGATAAGAGCCCCTCTGGCTCCGGCGTCATACATGCGTTTGTAGGCATCAACTCCGCGCTCGCCTACGGAGACAAAAATAAGCACGGGATGACGCGCGCGAATTTCGCGCACGATCTCTTCGAGCTTATCGTCGGTGTAAAAAGGGTCTTCGCCCGACTGCAGAACAAGAGCCTGAAATCCCAAAGCAACGGCCTCGTCAACCGCGGCAAGAATTTCCGGAATGTCCATGCGATAGCGCGCAACATTTTCGTTTGATGAGCGAATGCCGCAATAGGTGCAATCACAAGAGCAATAATTTGAAAATTCGATTATGCCGTGAACGCAGCACGAATTATCCTGATGCTTCTGTCTGATGGCATTTGCACGTTCGTGCAGATTTTTAGGGTTGCTGGCGAGCTTTGCGTCCTGCTCTTTCAATTTAAAGAAAATGTCCTTCCAGAGCTCCAAAACCTCGCCGGCTTCGGTCTCAGAAATCGTTCTGATGACAAAGCCCCCCTGCGCATAGACGCTATCGCCGATCTTTGCATCATCGACTAGGTCAATGTAGGCTTTTCTTTTTTCGCCGAAGTAGTCAACTGTCGCGACTCTCCCTGCAATTTCAACTATTTTTCCGGGAATTGAGTAACACATATCTTGCTTTGGCGCGGTCAATTATGCTATCAGGCGCTTCAATGCAAGTCATAAAAAAATTAGCACTTCTCGCGGGTTTGCTTCTACTCCCAGAAATCGCTTTAAGTGCCAATTATCCGGCGCCAACCGGCGTAGTCAACGACTTTGCCGGCATTATCAGCTCTAACGCGCGCGTCCAACTTACCAATATCATTGAACAATTCAAAAATATTTCTGCCAATGAAATTGCCGTAGCGACAGTTGTCTCTCTGGAAAACGAACCGATCGAAAACTACGCAGTTGGGCTTTTTCAAGCGTGGGGTATAGGCCGGAAAGAAAAAGACAACGGTCTGCTTCTTCTTGTCGCTCCAAACGAGAGACAAATACGAATCGAAGTCGGCTACGGACTTGAAGGCTACATTAATGACGCCCTTGCCGGCAGGATAATTCGGGCCACGATCGTCCCCCACTTTAAGGCCGGTGATTTTTCAACCGGCATCTTAAACGGAATTATCGGCATCACTGAGGTCATAGCTAAAAAAGAAAATTTAGAGTTCGACGCGCTAGCCGCCGGCAAAATTTCGCCCGACACAAAAATTTACTCACTTGGCAATGCGCCGATCGCAAAAAAAGAGTCCAAAACTTCAACCGTCATTAAGATAATCGTCTTGATTGCATTTATCGCCTTCTTCATAAAAAATCCTTGGGCGTTCATATTTTTCAGCGGGTTTGGTGGAGGGGGCAGATTCGGTGGCTCGAGCCGCGGCGGTTTCGGCGGCGGAAGCTTCGGCGGTTTCGGAGGCGGAATGTCGGGCGGCGGCGGCGCAAGCGGCAGATGGTAGGAGGAATAATGGACTTAAACACTTTCGCATCAAAACTAGAATCGCTCTACCTCGATAACTTCGAGGCGGTCATCGTTTACGGCTCGTCAGCCGGCAGCGACTACCACGAAGGTTTGTCCGACACGAACACGATAGTCGTGCTGCGCGATATTTCACCAACGCAACTTGCGAAATCGGCTAAAATCGTCCGGGATTGGACGAAGAATAATCCCCTACCGCTATTTTTCACGCGGGAGATAATTTCAGAGGCGTGCGACGTCTTTCCGATTGAATTCAGCGACATTATCGACAGACACAAAGTGGTCATCGGCAACGACCCATTCGACGGGCTTAAAATTTCAGCGGTCAACTTAAGGCATCAGTGCGAACACGAGCTGCGCAGCAAACTTTTGAACATCAGGTCAAGAATTGCACTGCTCGCAAACAGCCCCAAAGAACTCATCGACTTGATGCTTGTCTCCAGCTCGTCGTTTTTTGCGATTTTTAGAGGAGTGCTTAGAATGGCCGGACAGACCGTCCCCTCTTCAAACCAGTTGGTCGTCGATCAGCTCGCGCTCCTTACAGAGTGCGAAGTCCACATTTTTCACGAAATTATCGATGCGCGTCAGAAGTTGAAAAAGTTTGAGCTGAAAGAGGCGCTGCAAAAGTTTGAACAGTACTTGACTTCAATTCAGACGGTCGTTAAATTTGTCAATCATTTCGGTAATTAATGAAGTGCATGTCATTCCCGCGGCTTTAAGCGGGAATCCAGTTAAGAATCGCATTCTCCGATAAAAACTTCGGGGATGACATAAAAATTAATACTAACGGGGGAAAATATGAAAAAGATTCTGGTAATAGTTGGAATCGCAGTTGCAGTTCTGGCGATCGTAGGTTTCGGCCTCTTCAAGTGGGGCACCGGAAAATACAATCAGATGATAACACTTGGACAGAACGTCGATAAATCGTGGAGTCAGGTCGAAAACGTTCTTCAACGCCGCAACGATTTAATTCCGAACCTTGTCAACGTCGTTCAGGCATACGCAATTCAGGAGCAAGAAGTTTTTATTAAAGTCGCGCAAGCAAGAAGCGCTTGGATGAGAGCCGTTCAGTCGGGTTCAATTGCAGATAAAATTCAGGCCGACTCGGTCGTCACCGGAACGCTCGCAACTTTGATGGCAACAGTCGAAAGATATCCCGAGCTGAAATCGAACGAAAACTTTTTGGCGCTTCAGGACGAATTAGCCGGCACCGAAAACAGAATTTCAGTCGAAAGAATGCGCTACAACGAAGCTGTTCAGGGCTACAACACAGCCGCAAAAGTTTTCCCGAACAATTTGCTGGTTAAATTCTTAAGCCTTACTCCCGAGCGCGAATATTTCAAAGCGGTCGAAGGTGCACAAAGCGCGCCGGTCGTTAACATAAATGTGACGCCGGCTCAGCAACAAGTCGCCCCAATTGCGGCCCCTGTGACGGAAACGCAGCTTCCGCCGCCGCCAACGGCAGCAGCGGCCCCCGCAATGCCGGCTCCTGCAAACGCTCCGACAATCCCGCAGGTCATTCCCGCAACAGGCTTAACACCGCCTACACCTGTTCAGCCGACAGCTCCGGCTGCTCCGGCACCGCAAGTTGCACCTGCTCCGGCTGCGCCCGCAGCAGTGATTCCGACGCCAAACACGGTTGCGGTTCCAAAGCCAGAGCCGACACCGATGGCTGCACCGGTTCCGACAGCTCCGGTTGCACCGACTCAGCCGGTCGCACCTTCAGCTACGGCTCCAGCAGCGCCTGTTCAGCCGACGGCTCCGGCACCAGTCGCACCTGCGGTTCCTGTAACACCTCCGTCTAGCATCAACGTAACGCCGCCGACAACTACCGCACCTGCTCAAGCTCCGGTTGCGCCGGCAGCAATTGTTCCTTCAGCTACGGCTCCAGCCCAAGCAGCCGCGCCGGCAGCGCCTGTTCAGCCGACGCCTCCGGCCGCTCCGGCACCGGTCGTCCCCGCGGCTCCGGCCACAAAATAAATTATGACCCGACTTGCAATTGCAATTTTACTCGGGATCTCTCTTGCAGGCTTTGCATTTTCGATCTCGATCAAGTTGAAACTTTTAAACGCCGCTCAAAAAGAGCGGCGTTTTTCTAGACACGCAAAGCGCGCCGCAAAAATGCTCGAGTTCGCCGTCGGGCAGCTCAGGTTTTTTAAACATGGACGCGTTAGCGGACTTCTGCACGCTTTGATCTTCTGGGGATTTATCGCCGTTGCGCTTCGCACAATTATTTTATTCGGTCAGGGTTTTGATCCCGACTTTGCGACCGGTTTCATGCAAAGCTCGTTTGGAAAAGCCTATTCTATTTTTAAAAATTCCTTTCAAGCGATAGTTATCGTTGCATGCACCGCACTAATTTTCAGACGTGCATTTTTAAAACCGAAAAGGCTCACTCAATCGGCCGAAGCCTATTTAATATTGGTCGCAATTATTCTACTCATGACGACCGATTTCATGATCGATGCGGGCCTTTTTAAGGAAGCGGCCTACTTTGCCCACATCATTTTAATTTTGGGATTTTTGAACTGGCTCCCTTGGGGGAAACATTTTCACATCGTCACCTCGTTGCCGAACGTCTATCTGCAAAAGCTCCCCGACAACGGCGCACTCTCAAAAATAGACCTCGAAAATGAGAACGCAACGGTATTCGGCGTAGAAAAGATCATCGACTTCGGCTGGAAGAGCCTCCTCGATTTTTTCACCTGCACCGAATGCGGCCGCTGCGAAGAGGTTTGCCCCGCCTTCGCGTCGGGCAAAGCGCTTTCGCCGAAAAAAATCGGGCTCTCGCTGCGCGATCATCTTTTTGACTTAGCGCCATCGCTGGTTGAACTACCGGTGATCTTTCCATCGACGACAGATAGAAAAAACGCGCTTACAAAAAATGAAATCCCGCCGCTTGTCGATAACGTGATCAGCCCAGACGAAATCTGGAGCTGCACGACCTGCAAGGCGTGCGAAGAGGCCTGTCCCCTTTTCATCGGCTATGTCGATAAAATTTGCGAGCTACGCCGCAGCGAAGTTCTGATGAAAGGCGCACTGCCAAACGAAGCGGCTCAGGCGATGCGCAACGTCGAAACGAACGCAAACCCGTGGGGTTTTTCGGCGACAAAGCGCGCCGATTGGGCGCTCGACCTGCATGTTAAAACTCTTGCGCAGGATAATTCGTGTGATTTTCTCTACTTTGTCGGCTGCGCCGGCTCGTTTGACGAACGTGCAAAATCTGTCAGTCGCGCTTTTGTAAGGATTCTCAACGCCGCCGGAGTTTCGTTTGGAATTTTGGGCACAGAAGAAAGATGCGCGGGCGACTTTGCGCGCCGTTTGGGCAACGAATATCTTTTTCAAACGCTTGCAGCTGAAAATATCGCCCTCTTAAAAAAATATGGCGTGAAAAAAATTCTAACAACCTGCCCGCATTGTTTCAACACGCTCAAGAACGAATATCCGCAGTTCGGCGGCGACTTCGAAGTGCGTCATCACGCCGAATTTTTGCTGGAATTGATAAACAAGGGAGCTCTTCGTTTGCCGGTCACGAAAAATTCAAAGCTGGTCTATCACGATTCGTGCTACCTCGGGCGCTACAACGGCATTTACGACGAACCGCGGAAGCTGCTGGAAGGAGCCGGCTACGAAGTTACGGAGCCTAAGAACACGCGCGACTTCGCGCGCTGCTGCGGCGCGGGCGGCGGGCGGATGTGGATGGAGGAAAAACCCGAGCAGAAAGTAAGCCATCTGCGTTTGCAGGATTTTGAAGGCTGTTTGAATAACGGCGCCGAAAAAATCGTATCGGCCTGCCCATTTTGTCTCACCATGATTTCAGACGCCGCAAAAGAGTGCGACAAAAATTATTTGCAAACGCTCGACATCGCCGAAATTCTGGCGGCAAAATTAGACGGATAGCATCGGGAACCTCGTTGACTTTCCTAGCGTCTTTGCTCCTGCCCGCACAAAATTGTGTCCTTGCGAGCGACAGCGAAGCAATCTCCGTTAGCAATGGCTCAAGAAGTGTCAACGAGATTCCAGCATTCGCTGGAATGACAGGCCAAACGGAAATAACTGGCCCAACCGAATTAACCAGATAACTGT
>CAZYHS010000013.1:0-21667 GCA_964647545.1 uncultured Pseudomonadota bacterium
CCCTTTTTGATGAATAGAACCTTACCGACATATTTTGGCGTGTGTGCCCAGATTTCTTCGTGGCCCCAAGGTTTGGGGACGATTTTTCTCCACGGGTGCTCTTTGTCGCCGTTCATGACGGCCTTGACTCTTGGCGCGATGTCAACTCCGGCCTTGGCCAGCTGAGCGACACTTTCCCATGTGCCGATGTCGCTCCAGCCGATGTCTGCCTCTATCGTTGCCACGTTCTTTGACTTTTCAAGGAGCGCGTGGTCGATCGATATCGAACGCGTACTTTCGAAATAATCGAATATTGGAGCTTTTTTCGGGAGAAGCTCTTTAGCGTGGAGCCCTACCTCGTTCTTTAGAACGTCGCTTCTCCAGACAAAGATGCCGCCGTTCCACAAACAGCCCTCTTCGATATATTTTTGGGCAGTAGCGGCATCGGGTTTTTCGTGAAATGTTTTTACGGTCGAAAAGCCGTCTTTCTTGGTGTTGGGTAAAATATAGCCGTAATCAACCGATGGTCTGTCGGGTTTCATTCCAAGAGTGACAATGTAACCGCGACCGGCGACCTCGACGGCCTTACGCAAAATCTTGGTAAAGCCGATGTCGTCTCGGATGAAATGATCGCTCGGCATTGAAATGATCGTGCATTTGCCAAGGCGTTTTTCAATTAATGATGTGGAAAATATCAAGGCCGGCGCCGTATTTTTTTTGAGCGGTTCGGCAATGATGTTTTCCGTCGGTAGTTCCGGCAATTGTTTGGCGACTTTGGAAATGTAGCGGACGTTTGTAGAAACAAAGACTTTATTTGCCGGTATCAGCTCCAGCAGTCTTTTAAATGTCTGCTGAAGCAATGAGCCGCTTCCGACAAAGTTTAGGAATTGTTTTGGATCGTCTGGAGTTGAAAGAGGCGAAAATCTTATTCCTTCGCCTCCGGCCATGATAATCGCCGCGATCTTTTGAGAAGCTTTCATGGAGGCGAAAGCTAACATGCAAACGAACGCGGCATAAAGCCTTTTTTACTAACGGCGAGGAGCGCCGCAGGTAAAACCTAAATTTCTATCGTGATTCTAAAAGTTCGGGGTTTTTCAAGCGAAGTCGTCCTTCGGCGTTTCTGATGACAGTATCGTGGTTGTGCAATATCTGTTCGGCCGCAGATCTCAGTTCTTCCTGTTCTTCGGAATCGGCGCTTATCATTACGAAATCGCGCAGGACCTCGGCGGTTGCAACGATGAACGCCATGTCGAAGGTGTCGCTGTCTCCGTCGTTGACGGGAACGTTGTTCAGAAACCAGTCGTAATAATTTATGAAATTATTGGCGATTTCGCCGATGGTGTATTCTCCGTGTTCGGCATAAACGTTGTGGGCATCTTTATAATGTACCGAGTAGTCGTGGCCCTCTTTTGATTCGCCGAGCAGAATTAGGCCAAGATGCTTTTTGAAACCTTTAAGCGCGATAGGGCTAGGTTTATAGAATGTTTCGTTGTTAAGTCCTTCTGTGAGCAATCTCTCCGTGCCGGCCAATGGTTCAAGTATGCCCATGCTGTCAGCGATCTTTTCGCGTAAATATTCTTTGTCAAACTTAGGCTTGCTGTCGAAGTTGGATATGCCGGTTCTAAAGCCGTTAACGCGCGGCAGATATTTATTTGCAGCTTCTCCCCAAAGCCATTTGAACGGCAGGTAGGCGCTGCGCGATCCGAGTTCGGCCCACAGGCTGTCCATGTCGAACGGGGCCTTAAGGTACGGGAAGGAGATGTAGGCGCCGAAAAGATAGGCAAAGCCTTTTTCATAGACCGCATAGGGGAAATGTGCATCTTGAGCCATCGATTGCATGGCTATAGTCCCAGCGATTACCGGAGTTGTATAAATGAACTCCATCGTTCTTCCTAAAAGTGTGTGCATCTTTACCTGCCGGCCGCCGTAATTTTTAAACTCCCATAGAATGCCCTGATTTCTTTTGTTTTCTATCGACCTAAAGAATGCGCCGCCATATTTTCCAAAATGCTCGATCGCGTATTTTTTTGAACGATAGACGGCCGGATCGATAAGCGAGTGAATCGAACGCGAATCTCCTTTGATTATCCAGTTGCTGTAAGCTCTAAGAGGGGCGCCGCAAGCCAGTTCGAAAAGAATGTTCCAGCCGTTGGGTTTTTTCAGGTCGTTGCCGCCTTGGACCTGAGTCATATATTCCTGACCTATCGTGAAGGCTAAAAATATTGCCGACCCGCTGCTTTTAAGCTGCAGAACAATTCGTGCGAGCTGATTGAACGGCATCGCCATTCCAATCGCCCCTTCCAGCGATAATTTTCCGTCGTTGGCCGCAAGGTCATACGCGGCATAAAGGCTCCCCGGTACCCACTGCAGAAGCTCCTTTGTATGCTGCAAAAATCTGACCCCCTGCGAAGCTCCTCTCCAAACATTTTTGGCCAAATATTCGGCAAGCCGGTTTTCGCGCGCCGAAAAGGACTCGGCAGGTCTCCAGAAGCTGTGCTTGATGTTGTGTTTCCAGAGGCCTCGCCAGAACTCTTTGGATAAATAAGATCTCGAAGCGGAGAATGTGAATTCTGCGCTTGCTTCCGCCGCTCCTGCCGCAGCCTGCGCCGCTATTGAAGCGGATTCGCCTGCGACAATTCCAGCGGCCGCCTCCGCTACGAGAGCGCTGCCGGTCAGTTTAGCTCCGATGATGTGCGCTCCAACCTTCACAATGCCAGTGCCGATCAGTCCTCCGGCCGAGCCAAAAAATAGACCGCTAAACGCGGCGTTGGAATAAGCGTTGAATTTGTACCCTTCAGCTTCAAGCCTGCCGACCAGCGAAACGCCGGTCTTGCCGGCGTCAGAGATGTAGGCCGAGTGCCCCTCAGCGTTATCGTCGGTAGTTTCATAATCGTAAAGAGCCCCCGATATAACGCTGCCGATCGCACCTCCTATCGAACAACCTGCCTTTGCTCCCGGGGCTGCACCGACACCTCCAAAGTAACTTCCAACGATCGCGCCGATTCCCATCCCGATCATGCAACCGGCACCGCCCCCTGCGGCTCCCATTCCTAGGGTTGCCGCTTTATGGCCGAGGCTGTCGTCGATTTGCAGAAAGAAAGCTTCTTCTCTTTCGGAGGCGTCGATCCCCTCGGCTTTGCCGGAAAGGTCGAGCCCTTTGGTTGTGCATCCGTTAGCCAGCTTGTGTGGATAAAGGTTATAAAGTTTTGCAAAGGCGGCAATTGCGGTCTCGGTCTTTGAATGTTCTGCAAGCAACTGCGGAAGTTCTTTATCGAGAGCCAAAGAATAATTGTGCCTTGCCATGTTGCCATCGACCTTTATTTGAAAGTCGAGAGCCGCGATATGTTCGGAAGCTTTCTTTTTCTGCTCAGGAGAACCGGCGATGGCGTGTCTGATGAGCGTGCGCTGCGCTTTGATAGCCATTACGGAATAATTTGCGTGGGCTGTTGCCGCTTCTCCCGAGCCGCCGTTTTTTAACGCAAGTTCGATTATCCCCGATTTTTTTGTGGCGAGCTCCAATATGCCGACGGTGAGCTGAGCGTACAGCACGGCCTCGTCGAAGGGGATGGCCCCTTTTGTTTCGGCAAGGCGCGCATCAATCATTGTCATGAGACTTTTTTCAGCCTCTTGAATTAACTCTTGGTCGTTACCGGCAACGGCCGCTTTGTAATAGACCTGCCAAGTATGCAGCCTTGCAGCCAAGATCATCTCTTTTGTGCCGGTTTCCCGCGATTCGGCGGGCGAAAAAAATCCGGCGGGGGAGTAGCCGGCCGTAACAAAATCGCTATCGTTAGTATCCAACCCCATGATTTCGGCAGGAGATGCTGATAGATCCTGCAGCTTGGTAAGCTCTTCGTTGGATAGAATAGACCCAAGTTGACTGTTGGAGCCGGCGCCGTTTACAAAAAGCCATCGCGCCAGTCTGATGGCATCGGGGTGTTCCTTTACAAACGCGCCGATGAAGAGATCCAGCTCTGATTGAGGTTTTGCGTTTTCAACTTTGCCGACAAATTCTGCAAGGGCGTTCGTCTCTTTTTCCAGTTTCGCGAAAGCTCGCTCTACTTTTTCAAAAACTCTCTCAAGCGCAGGAAATTTCGAATTGAAGACAGCTGCGAGCTCTTTGGTTTTTTCGGCCAGTTGTTCCAAGGGGAGCACGTTCATCGCCGCCGCGTAATAGTTGTTGGCTTCGGCCAGAGTGTCGGCGTGTTTTGACGCCAGCATGTACTCGTCGTGCGCTGCCTTCCATTCGCCAAGCTCTTCAAGTTTGCGCCCGATTGCAAAGTAGGTGGGGGCCGTTAGCGGAGAGCCTTCCGGTGCGCCGCTGGCCGAAACTATAACGCCATGGATTTCGCCGAGCATTTTGTTGAGTCGCTCGGTCTTCCTTGCTTCCAGAAGGGCAACGTTATGTTCGCCTTTCTCTTTCGCCTTTTCGATCATCATGGCGGTTACTATCGACTCTTGAGAATCCCAATCGAGCCGGTCGGCTTCAACTTGCCGGTGGGTTTTTACCCATTCGCGCGTGTTATTTTTTTCTTCTTCGATGAGGTGATTGAACTTCGGTATTTCCCACCATTCGTAGCCGGTAACTATTAGTGCGGTCACCTGTTCTCCCGCGGCTTGCCAGTTTTGTGTCGCGATAGCTTTATCGAGAGCATTTTTCGCCAAATACCAACTCTCTTGAATTTGCGCAAACTCGGCCCCTTTTTCGGGGTCTTTAAATGTAGGTTTGGGTTGAAAAACTGTGGTTTCTTCGGGAAGTGAGAGGTACTGACTGTTTACGCAAACATTGTTGTTGTCAGAAAAATAGACGGCATCGGCATCTCTTTCGGGAGTCTGAGCGATTTTTACAGATGCGATGCGTTGGGTCATGGTCGCGTTTCTCCGTAGCCAGATTTGAGCGAGTACGGCACCCTAAAGCAAAAAACAGCCTCTATATATTTTGTCGGCAAAAATTAGAAAAAGTTGCCTGTTATTATTTATACGCCCCTTATTTTTTTGGCACGATTTTTTTATAGTAAATATCCAGAAAAATCAACCCTTTATATTGAATTAATCGCATAAATTATCATTTTTCAGAAAAATTCATTTTGTTGACAGCAGAGCTGGGCTTGTTGTAATTCGCCGGATAATAAAATATATCTAAAAAATGGAGGCTTTATGGGAATCGACGGCGCTGTTTTGACAAAGGGATGTCAGGCTTTGGCCGATTTTTTTGAGGATAACTTTTCTTTAGATTGCCGACCGGCCCTTTCAGACAGGTTTAGCTGCGGTTTAATATGCGCCGATAAATCTTCTCAAAACGAATATTCGATAAAAGTCGCCGATACGTATTCTCCGGCAGAAGTTGATTTGAACTGTTTTTTAAGGTCAGACGTCTTAACCTGTTCGGCTAGGAATAACGATTTTCATCTCTTTTTCTCGTTTGACGGGTCAAAAGTCACTCCAGTTTCAGGTCATATTGCCTCTTCTCTCGACTCGATCTGCGAGAGAAACGCCATGTTATTTGACATGCTCTCTTCTTTGGAACTGTTTTGGATTCCATCTTCATGGTAGCCGCTAATTCTCTATAAACAGTTTTAAAATTTTCTTTCCGCTTGACACCTCTTTAGGTCTTATAATACCCACGCTCGAACAAAATAAATAGCTAATAATATTAGCAACTTTTTCTGCCCTGAGCCGAATAAATAATTGTTGTGCGGAGGCTGCCATGAATATGGACAAGCTTGCATCTGATTTTCTCAAGCACATCGGTCTGACGAATGAAAAGACCGTTACTTCTCAGACCCTTGTTACCGATGAGGCGTGTGTCGATGAATCGTCATTTGTCGCCGCTCCTGTTCCGGTTTCCGAAGAAGATCTCTATTCCTGTTCTGCTCCGCTTCCATTTTCTGCAAGTGTCTGTACTCATCCTTTTACCACGGGTAATGTTTTTGAGTGGGCTGTCGATAAATTTGAAAAAGAATTTGATGCGGTAGATTTCAGAAACAGAATATCTCTGCTTGCCGTAGATCCTCAGCAGATTTTTGCGCTGAATTTTCCGGAGGGGTTGCCACAAGCCGTATTTAAAGACCTTGTAGCAGACGGAGTTGTATCGTCGGACGAGTTCGGGAAAAGGCTGGATGCGGCGTGGGGGGTTTTTCAAATTGATGTCTTGACCGAAGCCATCTCTCTTTGGAACACGGTGCTATCGCTTGCGGCGGAAAGGACTCCCAAAGAGGCGATCGAAGAGCTGATGAATATTAAGGTGGCCGGCAGCAGCCTGTTTAGCCCTCTTGCGCAGGATATCCCCGGAGATCTCAATAATAAAAAAATTGCTTTAAATGCCGCGTCGTGGGCCATTGATAGCGGCGACATGCTCATCAAATATTTGGAACAGGATTTAAAGCTTAAGTTTCCTCTCCCCACGCAAGAGCAGGCCGACAAGTTGAAGGCGTTTCGCGCTTCGGTCCTTAGCCGATTTATCGAAGTTGTTGACGGTGCGGTCAATTCAAAATTTAACGGTGATCCGTTCTTAAAGTGGAAGAACGTTGAATTTTTAATTGAACGTCTAGGTCTCAATTACAACGGCGACATGCTGCTCTTTAAGGCTGTTGAGACTGCGGTCGTTAATCTTGCGAGTCAGGTTTCAAAGGACGATCCATCTCTTGCGGTTCTTTTTAAGCTCGAATTCTATTCCAAAACGGGCTCGCTCGACATGGCGATGATAGAGAAGCTCGAAGCCGAAATGGGGCTCCCCGAAGCTTCCAAAAAGATGTTTACCGGCGCCCTCGATCAGGCTTACGCTCTATTGACGCCTGATGAATTTGTGCCTCCTATTGACGAAAGCACCGGAAAACCCAAAGAAATAGACCTTGCCTCTGCAAAGATCGCGGAACTGGCTTCGGCAAATCCTTCGTTCGCCGTAACTTGGTCGAGGCTGTGGACCGAGCGGTATTTAAGGGAACTTAGTGGGCGTTCGCTCGATCTTGAAAGAATTGCGGGGCTTGAAAAACGTTTTAACTTCATTATTAAGCGCTGTCGCTATGCAAGATCTGAAAGCGCTAACTGGAAAGTTGAAAGTGAATTTTACCTACGAGCTATCTATACGATAACTGCGGTTTGGGGGGCAAAGAACGGCCCGATGTTGCAGCGGCTTGTCACGTGCAAAGACAGAATCGTAAATGTCGATGCAGTTGCGGCAAGAGCGAAAGAGATGCAGAATTTTGCCGTGGAGGCCGATCTCGTTGTCCCTTCGGGCGGGGAAAATAGCAAACATTTCCGGGAAGTCGTCGCCGCTATCTACTGGCTGGCATATGTCGAATCTTATTTTGCAGGCGGACTCTTTTTAACGGCCGCCGGCAATGTCGAATTGCTTCCCGACAAAGTTAAAGGGACCCAATATTACGGCGAGGCTCTCAAAGGCTTAAGAGAGAGATTTGGCGAAACGGTGATTGACGAGCAGGGGAAATTTTTAAGCGGCAACGTGTCGTCAGAGCTGAAGGCCCTTGCCGAGGATAGAACGGTCACATTCTTTCTATCGAGCAAAAACTTGTGGCGTGAAACGATGTTGCCTGCCGTCGGTGCTATCATAGGTTCTGTCGGCGGCCCTATTGGCAGTATGGCCGGTGCCGGAGTAGGCAAGTTTGCAAATCAGCAGGGGTTGAAAAACGACCCCGGAGCAAGAAGGCTGATAAACGAATCGAGAGCGACCGGCTTGTCGCTGATTCCCGAAAGCGAAGCCAGCGCACGCGAACTTGAAAACGTCATTAATTACGGAATGGTCGTCGGGTTGTCGGGGCTTGGCGCAAAGCTTAACTACACCATTTTAAGCGGCGGTTCCAAACTTGTTTTAGCGGTTGGCCGTAGCGCCTTGGCCGCCGGAAGGGCCACCCCAAGATTTATCGATACTTTTATAAAAACCATCACCAGCATGCCCGCCAATGCAAGGCTCTTGTTCTCTCGAGGCGGGGCTTGGGGTGGAAGCAAGGTCCTTTTTTCGAGGAGCACTTCGGCCGTATTGGATGGCGTAAAAAGCTTCGGCGGCAAATCTTGGAAGGTAATTGCTACCGACAGACAAAAACAGATTGCTCCTTTGCTGGCCAAGAGGCTGGCAAAAAAGGGGGCCGACGGAAAGCTCAACATCATCGATCATTTTGCCGCGCGGTTTACCGAAAATATGGCCTTTGCCGTACATTTCAGGCTCCTTCTCGGAGTTACCGCGGCCGCGGTAGATTATTATTTTATCCCTCCGCGAGATTCCGAAATTCGCGAAGGAAGAGAGCGTTCGTTCGGATTGCTCGGCGGGTTTGGTTTCTCTCTTTGGATAAACGAATTCGTCGGCGCCATGCTTATGGGATTTAACGGCGGCGGTTCTCTCGCGGCGACAATAGGAAGATTCGGGCTTGAGACGGCGATCCTTTCTGCGCAGGGTTTTTCTATCAGCAACATGCCTTTGGGCTACCTAATGGTGGCTATGGGGCTTTCGAACGTTATCAGAGGCACAAATAAAATTTACGTCGAAGGCGTGCCGCAGCTTCAGAAGGCCCGTTTGTATCGCGGCGTTCTAAAGTTCATGCAAAAGAACGGCATTGATGATCTGGCGGTGCCGCAGTCGGTCATCGGAAGAAGCGCCTCGAAGGTCAAGGCAAAGTGGGCCATGGGGCGGCTAAGACAGTTTAAGATCCAAGGCCCCGGAGAAGAGAGCAGTCTTGCCGTAACCTCCAATAGAATTATGAGGGAGACTCCTCCGCAGGGGACTTGCGTTGGCGTCAGCCGATACACGCACAACCAGCAGATGACCCACAAAGTGGCGTTTGATAGTTTAATGGCCGGAAAGACCACTTCGTTTCCGTCCGATTTCGCAGCTTTAGGGGTCGATGAACAGGTCGTAAGAAGAATTCTTGGTGTTGGAAAGTCCGACGCTCTCAAGTTTTTTGCGTACAAAGGAAGCAGCCCAAGATTCAAAGCTTCCTTAAAAGGTTCGGGAAACTGGTTTATCTTTAAGCGCGATAACGGCAGGCTTGTCCTTGAAAGAGCCACAGGCGCTCCAAAGCATCCCGCTCCTTTCCCTGAAAAATCGGCATCGTTTGCATATGATAAGAGCGAGGTGCAGCAGCTTTTGTCACCCGGTAAGCGTCAGGGCGAGATAGTCTATTCGCCGGTCGATGTTCCAAACAACAGGCTTGCGGTTTCGGTCGATGGTCGCGCCGGCGAAGTTTACATTATTAAGCTCAAGATAGATCACACAACAAAAGGGCTAGGTGGGCCTATCGTGGTTGAAAAGGTGACCGCGGAAGGTTTTAAAAAGATGGGGGGCTTCACCAGAGAGGCGGTCGCCGGAAAAGTTTTGCGTCAGGAAAATGGCGTCGATTTTGTTAGAGCCGGTTACTATCACGACAGGTTGGAGCTTGGCGGTCGTCCGGTGACGGTCATCAAGATGGAAGCTAAAAATATCAATCCAAGCAATTCTTATTACGCCGCCGACGGACGTCTTGTTTTCGTCGATGTCGGACCAAACAGGGTCAGAGGAGATGTTTCATCCGGCTGGGGCCGTATGATGAAAAAGTGGGATGAAACCATGCAAAAGACCGTGCATGCGACCTATGCCGACAATCCGGTGCATAAGTTCTTCAACCGCTTTTTTAGCAGGAATGTTCATCTTAAAAAGATTTGGGACAAGGTCGGCAGCCCTTCGACGGCCGACGGCAAATATATTCCGACCACGATGGGCGTTGTTGCCAACTGGGAAGATCTCTATTTCATCTATCTTGTTAAATCTCTTGGAGCGCCTCTGCAAGGGGCCGATCCTCATGCTGTCGGCAGCGTAGAAGTCGTTAACTACGCGATCGCGCAGTTTATTACGCACCGTTATGTTCAGGGAGCCCTCGGTCTTGATACGTTCGTAGGAAATATCATGGGTTACGGCGTCGGCGTTGGAATCGGTTTGGCCTTCTTAGGCAAGGTTTTTGCGACGAAGGTCAATCAGATGCCGAACTTCGAAGGCGTGGTCAAGGGGATGTATAAGGATGAGATGGATTTCATGAATACTTATGAAAAACTCAGCAGCCTCAACATCTCCGATTATTTTGTCCCCGGCAACCGAGTTGAAAAGGGGCTTATGCGCCAGCTTGAGCCGGAGAGATTGGCAGCTTATCGCAGGGCCATGTTCGATCTTGCCAGAGCCGCAAATTATTCTTTGAATTCGGTAAGTATTCCGAACTATGCGGATGCAAAAGCCCATCTTGCTTTGCTTGAAAAGTCGAATCCGTCGGTAAAATTCAGTAACGCGCTGGCAATTTTCAATTTTGCCGATTCGATACTTAAACGTTTGCACGAGCTTGGAGAGATGGAAGATACCGCCGAGAATTCCGAGCTCGAGCGCATGCTGGCTATCGATATCTGCATTCTAAAATCGCTGGTGGAATCGGGAGACTTTGCCAACATCAGGCCATATTTGGTGGGGGTGGCTCAACAGATAAAGCCTATCATGGACGCCTTGCCAAGTTTAAGGTCGGCTATTCGCGCCAAGTTCATTGCGACGGATCTTGACGCCGGCACTCTCGGCGACGTTGTCCCAGACGAGATATTCCCCGAAGAGGACGACTATCCGATAGACTTGGATATTCTAAGGGAGCTTAGGTAAGCCCCAACGATCCCTAAAAGGTTTTTCATTTGACTTGGAGCATGTATTGATTTAGCGCTCTCGTGTTTTTTACTGTCAATTAAACTAAGGAGGCACACGTGTTTGGTTCAATCATTTCGGCTCTAAAGGCCCAGCCTGCCATCCCGCAGATACAGGATCCGCAGGAGAGAAACAAACAGTACAAGTACTGGCGCATACGTACGATGTACGGAATGATGATCGGTTACGCGATCTATTATTTCTGCCGTAAAAACTTCTCCATCGCAATGCCTGCAATGTTGCAAGACTTGTCGCTCACCAAGACCGATTTGGGCTGGGTGTTGACAGGCTTTTCAATTGTGTACGGCGTCTCCAAGTTCGTCAGCGGCATTATGGCCGATAGGGCCAACCCGAGATATTTCATGGCGATAGGTTTGTTGCTCTCAGCGATCATGAACGTTTTCTTCGGACTTTCGCATTCGCTCCTTTTTCTGGGACTTTTCTGGATCATGAACGGCTGGTTTCAGGGAATGGGATGGCCTCCGTGCGCAAGAGCTCTGACCCATTGGTTCAGCCCGACAGAACTTGGTACCAAGTGGGGCATTTGGAACGCCAGCCATCAGATCGGCGGCGCTGGTATTCTTATTATCGCCGGTTTTCTAGTGCAGCATTACGGCTGGAGAAGTTCGTTTTACGGGCCGGCGGTTATCGGTGTTGTCGGCGCTCTTATTATCATTAACCGTTTGCGCGATACTCCGCAGTCGCTGGGGCTGCCTCCGGTAGAAGAATACAGGAACGAAGCTCACATTTGCGACGCTCACGAAGATACGGCGCAGTCGTTCAAAGAGATTTTAAAAAGCGTTTTTTCGAACAAGTTCGTGTGGGTTATCTGCTTTGCGAACTGTTTTGTTTACGTTGTTAGAATTGCAATTCTTGACTGGGCCCCGACCTTCTTGGTCGAAGCGAAAGGCTCGTCGATAGCCGGCGCCGGTTTGAAGACCGCCGGTTTTGAAATCGCCGGTATCGTCGGCGCGATTTTTGCCGGTTATCTTTCCGACAAAATATTCAAAGGTCGTCGCGGTCCGGTGAACGTCCTATTTATGTTGATAGTCGTCTTTTCAATGATAGCTCTCTGGAAGATTCCGGCGGGGCATCCGTATCTTGACGCCACGGTTCTTTTCATCGTCGGCTTTGTTATCTACGGCCCTCAGATGCTTGTCGGAGTCGCGGCCGCAGACTTTGTCGGCAAAAAGGCAAGTGCGACGGCAACCGGTATGACCGGTACGTTCGGTTATGTCGGCAGCGCTCTTGCCGGAGTCGGTACAGGCATGATCGTCGATAAATACGGCTGGAACGGCGGGTTTGTGTTCTTTATTGCCGCGGCGATTCTTGGCATGCTTCTTTTCATGGTGACGTGGACCCATCGTTCGGCGGTTCTAGACAAGCACCACAACGGTGATTGCTCCGAAAAGAAATAAGTTTTTAGATTAGAAAAATAAAAGCGGGTGAAGAGACTCTTCACCCGCTTTTTTATTTGGTGCGTTCGCTTACTTGGCTAGAGCGTCGCGTTCTTTTTTATGTCCGCCGACCTTCCATATCGAGCACATCAACAATCCGCCGCCAACTGCAAATGCAATAAGGCTTGTCCCCCAAGCACCCCAGCCGAACACGTCGATGACTTTGCCCATAAAAACTCCGACAAGTGAGCCGCCGATGTATTGCATGGCGTCCACAAAACCGTGTGCCGTAGCAGAGGCCTCTTTTCCGCCGAAATCCATAGCGACGGCCGTCCCGATGATCGAGTGCGGGCCGCTGAATAAAAACGAAAGGACGATGAGGCTGATGCCGCACCACATGGGGCTCTTTGCGAACATGAAAAAGACGAGAACGACCGCCTGCGCAAAATACATGAGCGCGACCACCGGCCCGCGGCGAGAGTTAAAAAGTTTATCGGAAATATAGCCGGCCGAAATTGCACCGAGCAGAGCCGAGATCGGCATTAGCGCGGCCTGTGCGCCAAACTGCCACGACGCCTGACCGAAATTATGGATTTCGGTAAGGTACGATGGGAACCATTGTTCAAGTCCATTTCTGACCACGCCTGTCGAAAGATAGGCAAAGCCTGTGATCCACATGAACTTATTCGTCATGACGATCTTTAGTGACGTCCAAAATGTCGGTTTTTTGTGGTCATCGGCAACGCTCTCGGCAAAGTCGATCTTTAAGCCGGCCTCTTTCGGGGTCTCTTTTACAAAGGCGTACATGCCAAGTGACACCAGACAGGCAAAAATCGCCGGCGCGATGAAGACCCATTTCCAATGGCAGTGAGCGATTATGATCGGGCCGATAAGCATAATTGCGAGCCGCCCCAAATAGACGACCGCTGTGAATAGCCCCGAAAAAATACCGCGCTCTTCCACTTTGAACCAGTGGCTGTTGACGCGAATGTTGCCGGGGGCGCCATACGCTTGCATGTAGCCGTTTAATACCCACGCGCAGATGAATAAATTAAGAAGCCCCGTGTATGCGCTCAGTCCGAACCAGATGTTGGCGGCGATTGTGCCGAAGGCTCCAAAGAGCATCATGCGTTTGCCGCCGAATTTATCGACGATCGGACCGTTGACGAATTGGCCTATTGCATAGGCGATGTAGGTCGCAGTGATGATGTAGCCGAATTCTGCTTTAGAAAATCCGAATTCTTCACGAATCGGAGCATTTGCAAGTGAGAGGTTGTATCGAAGAGCGTAAAAAGAGCCGTACAAAAAAGCCAGCCATAACCAATTTGTCCTGCGTCGGGCGATGAAAGCTTTCATTTTATTTTCTCCTTTTGAAGTTTCAACCCAATCGGGATTTTTGTGTCGTTATGTGGTGTGGCAGGGTGACCTATTAAAATATTATTGTCAAATCTTCGATAATTTAAAAATGGGCTAAACGTTTGATTATAGGCCATTTTTTGGTTGACTACGCTTTACACCCCTGATAGGCTCTGCCAAAATTTCGTTATAAATCAACCACTTAAGAGGTGCCGCATGGCTTCAGCCCCCAAACCGAAGAGCTATAAATTCACAAAAATGTACGGGACCGGCAACGATTTCGTCGTTATTCCCTGCATTGGGTTTCGTCCTTCCAGCCCCGCAAAGATGGGCCGCGACATTTGTGATCGTCGCACCGGAGTCGGCGCCGACCAGCTTCTGTTAATTCACAAGTCGCAAAAAGCCGATTTCAAACTTCAAATCATCAACCCCGATGGGAGCGAAGCAGAGATGTGCGGCAACGGCATCAGATGCGCCGCGAAGTTTTTAATGGAAGATAAATTCACGCAAAAGCGCGAGATCAAATTTGAAACCCTTGCCGGCATTAAGACAGTTAAGTGTCTGGGAAAGCATTCGTTTCAGGTGAACATGGGCGAGCCCATCATGAAGGGAAAGGATATTCCCGTAAATCTTAGCGGCCGCATCATTAACCGGCCTCTTAAGACCGACCTTCGCGAGTTCCGCATCACATGCCTTTCGATGGGGAACCCCCATTGTGTCATCTTTGTCGATGACGTCGAAAATTATAACGTCGAAAAATACGGCCCTTACCTTGAAACCTATCACAGCTTCCCGCGCCGCACGAACGTTGAGTTCGTTCAGATAGTTTCTCCAAGCGAAATTAAAATGAGAGTTTGGGAACGTGGCGCGGGCGAAACCGACGGCTGCGGAACCGGCGCGTGCGCCGCAGCGGTTGCGGGCGTGTTGAACGGCTTTAGCTCTCGCGAGGTCACGGTCTCCCAGAGAGGCGGCAAGGTTTCGATCAACTGGGAAAAAGAAAATAACAGCATTATTCTTACCGGAACCTGTGAAATGATCTTTAAAGGCGAGATAGTAATTTAAAGGAACTTTATGTTTAAAGGCGTCTTTACGGCCATAGTCACTCCGTTTGTTGACGGCAAAATTGACGAAGCATCGCTAAAAAAACTTGTTAACTGGCAAATTGAGCAGGGGATTCACGGTTTAATCCCGTGCGGAACGACCGGCGAAGGGGTGACTCTTACCGACGAAGAGTGGGAAAATGTCGTTTCGATTGTTTTGAAAGCCGCCGCAGGACGCGTTCCCGTTCTTGCCGGCGCCGGCTCCAACTCAACAGACAAAGCGGTCAAAGCAACCAAACGCGCTTACAAGCTCGGCGTGGACGGAGTTTTGCAGGTAACTCCTTATTACAACAAACCGCCGCAAGAGGGATTGTACCAGCACTTCAAAGCGGTCGCAGAAGCCGCCGATATTCCCGTCATGCTCTACAACGTTCCCGGACGCACGGCGGTCAACATGCTGCCGGAGACCGTCGCACGGCTTTCAAAAATTAAAAATATTGTAGCGCTTAAAGAGGCGTGCGGAAATTTAGATCAGGTTAAAAAAGTTATTTCACTAGTTCCCGAAAATTTTTCGGTTCTCTGCGGAGAAGATGCGCAGAATTTTGCTTCTTACGAATTGGGCGTTGTCGGCGCGGTCTCCGTCGCGTCGAACGTCATGCCGGCAAAGGTCAGCGAAGTTTGGAATAAATTCGAAAATGACGACTTCAACGGCGCACGTCTAGCGCAGGAAGAGCTGCAGCCTCTCAATAAAATTTTATTCGTTGAGACAAATCCGATTCCGGCGAAGACATCTTTGTCCCTGATGGGTTTTGTTCGCGACGAATTCCGCCTGCCGCTTGTGCAGATGTCGAATGAGGGCAAACAAAAGCTCGTCGAAATCCTCAAAGAGTACAAACTTATTTCCTAAGGTGTTTTATGAAAAAAATCGCTTTGGCCGGTGCGTGCGGTCGTATGGGTAGCGCGATCACCGCGCTCCTTCCAAACTTCAAAGAGCTTAAACTTGTTGCCGCGTTAGATGTTGTCGGCCATGTAAAAATCGGCAGCCGCGTCGCCGAAAATTCGGACGTGAGGTTTTCAAGCGACGTTGCAGGCGCTCTTAAGATTAGCGACGTGTTGGTCGATTTCACGGGGGCGGAGGCCGCGATGATGAATTTGAAATTTGCGCTCTCCGCCGGAAAGCCGATCGTTATCGGCGCGACCGGGCTTTCACAGGAGGCCCGCACCGAAATTTTCGCCGCGTCTAAAAAAATTCCGGTCGTCTATTCTCCGAACATGAGCGTCGGCGTGAACGTGCTCTGGAAACTTGTCGCGGAGGCCGCGGCTTTACTCGGCAAGGACTATCACGTTGACGTCGTTGAGACCCACCACGTTCACAAAAAGGACGCGCCTAGCGGTACGGCAAAAAAAATCATGGAGCTTGTCGCCGAAAACGGCGGATACAATTTGAACAAGGACGTTTTTTTCTATCTTGAAAATGAAGATGCCCGTGGCGCCCATTCGACCAAGATGCCCGAATCGCGCGACGGAAAAATGGTAGTAAGGTCGATTCGCGAAGGCGAAGTCGTAGGTGACCATTCGATAATTTTTACGAGCCCGTTCGAAAGGCTCGAACTTTCCCACCGCGCGTTCACGCGCGAAGTTTTTGCAAACGGCGCACTTAAGGCCGCTTCGTGGGTCTGCGGCAAAGAGGCCGGCCTTTACGAAATGGGCGATGTGATAGGGATAAAATAATTATGCAATCCGATAAACTTACAAAACTTCCACCTTACCTGTTCGCCGAGCTCGACCGCAAAAAACGAGAGCTTCGCGCAAAAGGGGCGGACGTTATCGACTTGTCGATCGGCGACCCCGATATCCCGACGCCGAAACACATAATCGACGCGTTGGTTGAAGCCGCGCGTGATCCGGCGTTTCATAGATATCCGCCTTACAACGGTACCGAAGAATTTCGCGTCTCCGCCGTGAATTATTTAAAGAGGAGAAGCGGCGTAAATTTAGACCCCGCAAGCGAAGTGCTGACGCTCATAGGCTCGAAAGAGGGGATTGCCCACTCGCCGTTTGCGTTTATAAATTCTGGCGACGTTGTCTTGGTTCCTTCACCGGGTTATCCGGTCTATTCGACCTCGACAATTCTTGCCGGCGGGGTTCCGTACGAAATGCCGCTGAAAAAAGAGAACGGCTTTTTGCCCGACCTTAACGCAATCCCGCAGGACGTCCTGAAAAAAGCAAAGCTGCTTTTCATTAACTACCCGAACAACCCGACCTCTGCGATCGCAACAAAGGAATTTTTTGAAGAGGTCGTCGAGTTCGGTCGCAGGCATAAGCTTCTAATTTGTCACGACGCCGCCTACATCGAAATGGTTTACGACGGCTATAAGGCACCTAGCATTCTGGAGATCGACGGCGCTAAAGACGTCGCGATAGAATTTTGGTCCCACTCAAAGACCTACAATATGACCGGCTGGCGTTTGGGATTTGCCGCCGGAAATGCAAAAGCGCTTGCAGCTTTGGGCAAAATCAAAACCAACATCGACTCCAGCGCCACCGCATTTGTTCAGCACGCCGGCGCGGTTGCGATGAACGAAAGCCAGCAATGTGTTAAAGATGCCTGCGAGATTTACAAGAAACGCCGCGATATTTTATGTCCGGCCCTCACAAAGGCCGGCTTGAAATTTATCACCCCGAAGGCGACCTTCTATATCTGGTTTGAAGAGCCAAAACCCGATTTTGCCTCCTATGTCCTTGAAAAGGCACACGTTGCCATTACCCCGGGGCTTGGATTCGGTAGTTTTGGCAAGGGCTACGTCCGCTTTTCTCTTTCGGCGCCGACTGAGAGGATTGAAGCCGCCGTCGAAAGAATCGCAAATCTCTCAATCTAATTTCGTAGAATTTCGTATTTACAGCCAAAGGTGCGCGTGCTAACTCTCGCCGCATAACGTTTAAGCGCGGAGGGTTTATGAGCGGATTTGATTTAAGATTTATGTGGCGGCCGACAACAACGGAGCAAGCTGTTCAGTTTGGCGGAGCGCTCGCGAAGAATTCTTGGGTGTCGGGCGTTGTGGCGGGGATAGCCAATCCGTATTTGGGGCTTGCGTTCATAGGCGGAGCTTTGCTGGAAAGTTGCTCTTCGGCCTCTTCGTCGGCTGATGTTGTTTCGGCCGACATTAAATATCCTCCCGATAATTACGTTAAAGATGTTCCTAAAACCGAAATCGCGGATGCTTCGGAACAAAAAGATTACTTTGAAGATTCGGAAGTTCGCGACCTTTATGATTTGCGAGAAATTTACGATGCGCTTGAAATAAAAGATTCGTTCGAGTTGCTCGACTCGACCCCCGAACTTATCGACCTTTCACCGGACAAAATTACCGACGCCGAAGTCGATGCAGCAGATTTTTTTGAGCTGTCGGATTTGACCGATACATCGCCGGACGAAACAGGAATTACAGACTCGACCCCCGATGTCATAGAACCCGAAGTTTGCAACATTACCGGTGCATCGTCAAAGTTCATTGTCATGAAAGGTTTTGCCGACCCCGAAATGGTGCTGCCCCTTTCGCTGACTGAATTCCTTGCGGAGCTGACCCCTGCAAATCCGCCGTTCGAGTCGGTCTATGTTTCTCTTGTTGTTTACAACTTGGGAGACGCAATCCTTCCCGAAGATGAAAATGGGCTTAAACTTTGCTACCACGGCTACGGGGTAAGCACTTGCGCGGCAGACATTTCGCATGAGCTATCATGCGACGATGAGCTCGCATATCAGTACGGCCCCGTCTCTTCTTTGGGGCATTATGGCTGGGAGACGGCCGTCAACGGCGCGTGGCTGGAAGTGGTGCAACAAAGCTCACAATACGGACTGACGATCTACGCCGACCCGCTGGATACCGAAAGTTGCTATTCTTTGTTCAACACATTCGCGTGTGAATATTTATGAAACAAAGAGTTTTCATAGGCCTTGGTTCGAATTTAGGAGACCGGAGAAAAAATCTGGAAGATGCCATCAGGCGTCTTGAAAAAACCTCCGGCGTGAGCGTTGTCGCAAGTTCTGGTTTTTATGAAACAACGCCGGTAAAAACACCTGAACAAATTCGTGCCCACGAAAAGATTCCAAATTTTTTCAACGCGGCGGCCGAAATCGAAACCGAACTTTCATGCGAAAAATTGTTGGGGCTGCTTCAAAAAATCGAAGAAGAGATGGGGCGCGTTAGAAGCGGCAAAAAATGGGAGCCGCGAATTATCGATCTCGACATTATTTTTTACGGCACGCAGGTTACCTACGAAGCAAATCTTAAGATCCCCCATCCGGAGGCGCACAAACGGCGGTTTGTGCTCGAACCCCTTTGCGACATCGCGCCTGAGTTTGTCCATCCCGTTCAAAAGAAAAAAATAAGCCAGCTCATAAGCGAGCTGGCTTAAAATTCACACTAAGTTGAAAATTACTGACACGCCTTTTTAAGATCGAACAGCACCTTTGTCGATATCGCGCGGAAAGCGTCAAAGACCCCTTCGCCCGTTTTGGCGACGGTTTCAAAGTCGGGAACTCCGTGTTTATTCAAAAGTGTGCGAAGTTCCGAAAGGGGCGCCGCATTTTGCAGGTCGCGTTTATTGTACTGGATGACCATAGGGACTTCGGAAATTTCGATCCCCTCGGCCTTTAAAATCGATTGAAGCTCTCTAAGGCTTGAAAGATTTGCCTCGGCTTTTTCAAGCTGGCTGTCGGCGACCAGCACAACGCCATCCACACCTTTGGAAATAATTTTGCGGTTCGCCTCGTATGCGACTTCGCCCGGCACCGTGTAGAGGTGAAGATGAATTGTGTAATCCTTTATTTTACCGATGGTTACCGGAATGAAATCGAAATAAAGGGTCTTGTCGTCTTCACTTGTGAGACTGATCATGTCCCCTTTTGTGTCTTTGCGAATTTCGCCGCAAAGGTAGCGAAGACTGGTCGATTTGCCGCAGCGCGGTGGTCCGTAATAGACTATCTTGCAGTTAATTTCTTTGTTTTTTTCGTTTATGAATGCCATAAGTGCGGAAATTTTATTGGTTTTCTTAGACCTTGTCAAAGAAACATTTAATTTTATTTATGACCGGAAAGCCTTTGCATAATCGCCATGTGCTTATCACCTGCGGCCCGACTCGGGAATATATCGATCCGGTTCGCTATATTTCTAACGATTCAAGCGGAATTATGGGGGCCGCGCTGGCAAGGGCCGCGCTAAAATCGGGGGCGCGTGTCACCGTTATATGCGGGCCGGTTACATGCAAGTTTCCTGCGGCGGCAAAAAAAATAGATGTCGTGAGCGCGGAGGAGATGTTTTCCGCAGTAAAGAAGTTTTTTCCGGGAGCCGACATTTTTATAAGCGCCGCGGCTGTCGCCGATTTCAGACCGGTCAAAGTCGCAACCAAAAAGATTAAAAAAGATAATTTCAAGAAATCGATCGTGCTCAAGCTTGTGAGAAACCCCGATATTCTTGCATGGGCTGCGTCGCGCAAAAACGCAAACCAGTCGGTTTTAGGATTTGCTCTGGAGACCGAGCACCTAATTGACAACGCCCGAAAAAAGCTTTTTTCAAAAGGCTGCGACGCCATCGCGGCCAACATGCAAAGTTCTATCGCCTCCAAAAATACGGAAATTTTTTTCATCACAAGCTCCTCGCAAACCCGCATCAGCGGCACAAAAGAAGTAGTCGCTTCAAAAATTGTAAAACAGTTGACTTGCTTTTGCAAATAAGGCTTATCAGGCAAAACTGGCCTAGTGGCACCTAAGCCGCGTCGGGCCAAATTTCCGGAGGCGTCTATGGCACTTTTTTCTGAAAGAACGCACATGATCGACACAGAAAATGCGTTCAAAGTAGGCCCCTACATTATCGAGGCCGAAAAAACCGGCAACCATGTGATTCGCTGCAACCTTGGCGAACCCGACTTTGCGCTTCCAAAGCACATCGTAAACGCCATCAAGGCCGCGCTCGATAAAGATATGACGCACTATTGCGACCCGCAGGGGATTTTGCCGCTGCGTGAGGCAATCGCAAACGACATCAGCGCAACCCGCGGCTTGAAGATCACGCCCGATCGCGTTGTTGTTTTTCCCGGCGGGAAGCCGCCGATCGGTTTGTGCCAGCAAACTTACTGCAACCCCGGCGATGAAATTATCTATCCGTCGCCCGGATTTCCGATTTACGAATCATTTATCAGGTACATTGGCGCTAAGCCTGTTCCTCTTCACCTCGATGAAGAGCGCGGTTTCAGTTTTAGCGCGAAAGATCTGGAACCGCTCATTACAAACCGCACCAAACTTATTTATTTGAACTTCCCGTCGAACCCGACAGGCGGAGTTGCGACAAAAGAGCAGCTCGAAGAAATTGCGGCGGTCATTAAAAGCAAGGCTAGCCCCGACGTGCGCATCTATTCGGACGAAATTTACGAGCACATTTTATTTGATGGCGCAAAGCTCCATTCGATAGCCAGCGTGGACGGGATGGAGAAAAATACGATCATCGTCAGCGGCGCATCGAAGAGCTATTCGTGGACCGGCGGCCGTATCGGTTGGGCGGTTTTCCCGACGGTTGAAGAGGCTCTGACCTTCAAAAACGTTAACATAAATTATTTTTCGTGCATTCCGGCTTACAATCAGATGGGGGCGGTCGAAGCCATCACAAGCCCCGAAAGCAAAAAGTCGATTGCAACGATGGTCGCCGCGTTTCAGGAGAGGCGCGACATTGTTGTTGCAGGTCTGAATAAAATCGCCGGCATCAAATGCCAAAAGCCGGGTGGCGCGTTCTATGTCTTCCCTAACATCGGCGGTGTTTGCGAAAGCATCGGCGCGGTCGAGGCGTTCAACAATTTGCCATCCGACATTAAACAGAAGAGCAGCCCATCGACACTTTTCCAGATGTTCCTTTTGTTTAAATATTTTGTCGCGACGATGGACAGAAAATCGTTCGGACGCATCGGCAGCGAAGGAAAGCATTACTTGAGGCTTTCAATTGCAACAGGCAAAGACGAATTAATCGAAGCCCTTAAGCGAATTGAAGAGGCATCAAAAGATAAAGCCGGATTTGCGGCGTTCGTTCGCGAAGGCAAGAGGCTCTACTAACCTCGGAGAAAATAATGGAACTGAAATTCGGAAAAAGACGTGCGCAGGTTTTAAACGTTGCCGACCACATTGACAGGATTGATATTTCCACCGACGAAATCGCCCACTTCGAATATTACGATCTGATGTATCGCAC
>CAZYHS010000013.1:21767-23635 GCA_964647545.1 uncultured Pseudomonadota bacterium
GGCTTTAGAAGAAACCCGACCGCCGAAACAAAACTTTTCAAGGAGCACAAAGCAAAAGCGCTTGACGGACATCCGGCTCCGTCAACTCCGTTCGTTAAACTTTCTACCGGCGCGTCAGGCGTTGGAATTGCCACTTCGTTCGGTTTGGCTATGGGAGCAATTGACTATTTCGGCGCAGAGAACGCTCCGCACGTTCACGTTATCGAAGGCGAGGGCGGCATGACGCCGGGACGCGTGAGCGAGGCATTTTCGTTTGCCGCGACCAGCGGATTGAAAAATCTAGTCTGCCACATCGACTGGAATCAGGCGTCGATCGATTCAAACCATGTTTGCCGCGACGGTCAAGCCGCCGGCGACTATGTTCAGTGGGACCCGATCGAATACGCCTACTTGCACGACTGGAACGTGATTGTCGTTCCGGACGGAAAAGATCTCAGGCAGGTGTTTGTCGCGCAAAAGCTTTTGAACGAACTTAAGAACGATCAGCCGACCGCAATTGTCTATCGCACGGTCAAAGGCTGGCAGTACGGAATTGAAGGACGCGCGTCACACGGCGCCGGCCACAAGTTCTGCAGCGAAGGCTACTATGCCGCAATTCGCGCTGCGGAAGAGGCGACCGGCATTCAATTCCCGCGTTTTGACGGCGACGCATCTCCCGACAATGTAGAAAAATATTATTACGACACCCTTTTGACTATCAGAAAAATGGTCGCTCACAAGGTTGAGACCGCCAAGTTCATGGCGTCGAAAATTGAAGCCTCGAAAAAACGCCTTGCTTCACTTAACCGCAAGCCAAGAAGCGAAGCTCCAAATGTCGAAGCTGTTTACGACAAGTCGAAATTTTCTATCGAGAACGTTCCGGCCGAGTTGCAGTTGAAGGTCGGCGACACAACAACACTTCGCGGTGTTTTGGGCGACGTCCTTCATTATTATAACAAGGCAAGCGGCGGCGCGTTCCTTTCGTCGTCGGCCGATTTGCTTGGCTCAACGAGCGTCACAAATATTTACAAGGGGTTCGCCGAAGGTTTCTATCATTCGTCGGCCCGTCCTCTTGCGCGCGCAATGTCGATCGGCGGCATTTGCGAAGATGCGATGGGCGGAGTTATCAGCGGCGTGTCGTCGTTTGGAAAACATATCGGCGTCGGCTCGTCGTACGCAGCGTTCATTGTGGCGCTTCAGCACATCACAATGCGTTTGCACGGCATTGGACAGCAGGCGAGGGTCGCTGCGTTTGGCGGCAAATATCGTCCATTTATTTCAATCGGTGCGCACACAGGTCTTAAGACCGGCGAAGATGGCCCGACACACGCCGACCCGCAGGCGCTGCAAATTGTTCAGGAAAACTTTCCAAACGGCGTTTTATTGAGCCTGACTCCATGGGACCCTCAGGAAATTTGGGCGCTGGTTACGGCTGCGCTTCAGGCAAGACCTTGCGTGATAGTTCCGTTTGTCACACGGCCGAACGAAAAAGTTTTGGATCGTGCGAAACTTGGACTTGCACCGGTCTCGGCTGCCGCCAAGGGCGTTTATTTACTTCGTGCCGCCGACAAGGCAAAACCGGCCAGCGGCACGATCGTGTTGCAGGAGTCGGGAGTATCTTACACCTTCATCGAAGAGGTTCTGCCGAAGCTTTTGGCCGACGGTTTGAATCCCAACATTTATTATGTGGCGAGCGCCGAACTTTTCGACATGTTGCCACACGCAGAGCAAGAAGCTATTTTCCCGACCAAGCTTCGCGCCGAGGCGATGGGCGTCACCGGCTTTACGCTTCCGACGCTTTATAAGTTTGTGACCGGAGAAAAGGGACGTGCCGCAAGTCTGCACCCGTTCATGAAGGGGCACTACATGGGAAGCGGTCAGGCTCACAA
>CAZYHS010000013.1:23735-54756 GCA_964647545.1 uncultured Pseudomonadota bacterium
TAGACACAAAAAAACCTTAAGCGGCTCTAGCGCCACTTAAGGTTTTTTATTTGATAGACTAAAACTTCTCTAATTAGCGAAAAAGTTTGTAAATTGAGCTGTTTGCGAGCGCGTTAGCATCCGTTGTGAATCCAAGAAGCTGCTCAATTGGGTTATTTTCACATTTACAATATGCATTGATGAGGTCGTGCTCGCCAATGTTCAAACGCTGGGCCACTATGTACGCATTTTTACGTTCAGCGCCGATTTCGTTAAATATAATCATTTCGCCAGTCGGCTTGCTGGGAGATTTTTCCTGCACAAGGCCTTTCAGAAATTCTACTCCTGCGCTAAGTGTTGGATACTCTGCCTTGAAACTACCGATCGTTGGGCTATCCATATTTTCTCCTTTGGTTAATTTGTTTTTCTCTTTGTGTCGATGTTATCGGACACACTCTAAGCTAGTTGCTAACTTTTTATATCAAATCTAATTTTTTCACATTTATTTGCTGCTTGGAGTGCGTTATCTTCGGCTCTTTCGTCGATAACCTATTAATAATATTAGCTTATTTAATACAAAAACTTGATTAAATCTCCTATTCTGACCGGCTTATCAAGCTAAATGGGGTCCCACTTTGGGGTCGCATCACCCCCAAATTCGCTCAGATAATTATCCGGCGCGCTAAAATCTCTTCTAAATCAATAAGATATGCATTTGTCCGCATGGCACAGCATTTGCTTTACTAATACCCCAGTTGGCGCTCGGAAGTAGTATCCGAGTTAAATCAAACATTATTTAAGGGGGTAGCCAGATGATGACAGCGGAAAAAAATATTTTGACAAACAGTTCGAGCTCAAATAGGGTATTCCACAAAATTATGCGACTCTTTGTGTTCATATCGGCAGTAATCGCCATCGCATTCACCGGTTCTTTCTGGAAACAGACCGTTGAAACGCCGGTTGTGGCCGATGCCAATGGTAAGCCGGCAATCGAAGCGAGCGTTGTTAGCTCAAAGACTTCCATTAAAAAGCACGCCTACATTGCCATCATTGAAATGGCAGCAAAAACTCACAACGTTCCGGCTGCACTTATTGCCGCAGTCATTAAAGCCGAGTCTGGTTTTAACCCTAAAGCTATGTCGAACAAGGGTGCAATCGGTCTTATGCAGATCACGCTTTCGACCAGTCGCTATTTGAAGGTTTCTAACCCGTTTGACCCTGTGCAGAATATTTTGGGTGGCGCAAAATATCTCCGCGAGCTCTTGGACCGTTTTCATGGAAATATGACACTTGCCGTTGCAGCGTATAATGCTGGCCCGGGTGCAGTTTCAAAACATGGTGGAATCCCGCCCTACAGCCAGACGCGTAAGTACGTTCCGAAGGTTCTTAAATATTATAACGATTTTGAATCGGGCGTTTACATCGACTAACAGACGATCAAGGCGCTTGTGGAAAATTCGGGGTTTAGCAAAAGCGAAGAGCTTAAGCTGACCCCGATTTTTTTTGCTTGAAGCAGCCGGCAGATCTTTCGCTGGTCGCTTAAGTCGGGCCAGATTTTATAGCCGACGCTTATTCTGCGCGAGTTTTTAGCGCGCATTTTTTTCTGAAGTTTGAGGTGACAGAACTTTGCGAGGGCCTCGGTCATTTCGGCGGCGAGTCCGTAGAGGAAAAAATATTCCACAAAGCGCTGTTTTTTATAAAGTCGCCGGAGCTCTTTTGAAGCGCGGCTTCCGATCGTTACAAGTTGCAGCGGCAATTTATCTTTTGCAGTTTTTAGCGGCATCTTTAGTGAAAAAGATCTTTGAATTTCATTCCTGTCCAAAAAACAAAAAGCAATTTCCGGCACAAATATTTTTTTTGCGCGCGTTGTTTTAAGCAGTCCCGATAAAACTGCTTCGGCTTTCTTGCGGTCCTTGGCGTGAAAACGCCAGCGCCCGACAAAAAGGGCCGGCTTGTTGATCAGCTTCTCAATTTTTGCGGCAAAAATTTTTTGGTGCGATATTTTTACGGCGCTCATTTTTTTCTCCGAAGCCTTTGCATTATCTTGAGCCCGTCGAATGCGTCGCGCGCGAAGAAGACCTCTCCGGCGTAAGCTTTTTTAAGTTCGTTCTTTACGAACGTCTCGGTCAGAGCCGCACCGCCGCAGATGACCGGCGTGTCGATTCCGCGCTTTGCCATCTCGGCAAGGTCGTCTTTCATGACAAGGCAAGACTGGACCAGCAGCCCCGAGAGCCCAATGGCGTCGGGCCTCTCTTTTCTAACGGCATTTGCTATCGCATCGACCGGCTGTTTCACTCCAAGATTGACCACCGAAAAACCGTTGTTGGATAAAATGATATCGACGAGATTTTTGCCAATGTCGTGCACGTCACCTCTTACGGTCGCCAGCACTATTTTGCCGCGTGATGATTTCTTCTCTCCGTCGATGAAGCTCGAAAGCGAATCGATGGCCGCGCGCATTGCCTCGGCCGACTGCAGAACGAACGGAAGTGCAAGTTCCTGTCTGCCGAACATTTCGCCGACACGCTGCATCGCCGGCAAAAGTATAGAGTTGATCACCTTCGATGCGTTTGATGAGGCAGCCGCCTGTGGCGCACATTTTTTTGCCAGCTCAACGTCCCCGTCGATGACTGCGTTAAACAACCGGTCGCCGTCGGTTCGAGTGGAAAGTGTTTTTGTTATGCTGGACGACTCGTGCGAGGCTCCTTCAAAAAAACGAAGGTAATTTTCAAGGGCCGACTTATTTTTATTTGAGAGCAAGGCCTGTGCAAGCGACGCTGCTTTTTTGTCTATCTTGTGCAAGGGGACGATCTGCGACGGGTTTACGATCGCCGCGTCGAGCCCTCTTTTAACGGCTTCATGCAAAAAGGCCGAGTTTAAGATCTTTCGAGCATCGGGTTTGAGCCCGTAAGAGATGTTGCTGATTCCAAGTATCGTTCTAATCCACGGAAGTTCTTTTTTGAGCTGCTTGAGTTTTTTTAAGGCGTTCAACGTTTCAAGCGCGCTGCCGGCCTTTGCAGCCTGCGGGTCTGCAAGTGTGAATGTCAGCGGGTCGATGAATAAAAAACCGCCCGATTTGACAAAGCCGCTTCGCTTGCATAGCGATACAAGTTTTCTTACGATTGATAATTTTTTTGAGCAGGTCTTGGCCATGCCGCTGTTGTCGATCGTCAGCGCTACAAGGCCTGCGCCGAATTCTTTTGCCAACCCGATTATTTTTGCAGCTTTTGCCTCTCCGCTTTCAAGGTTTATTGAGTTGATAACCGATCTTCCGGAGAGCCGCTTTAGAGCAGCTTCCATTGCGGCGGGCTCGGTCGAGTCGATCATGACCGGAGCGGTGCTCATCATGACGACCCTTTTGGCCAGCTCTGAAATGTCTTTTTGTTCGTCTCGGCCTGCAAATGCCACGTTAAGATCGACCATGTGGGCGCCGGAAGCCGCCTGTTTTTTTGCAAGTCGCGCGGCCGCATCGAGGTCGCCGTGAAGAAGCAGTTCGCGGAATTCCTTCGAGCCGTTAATGTTCATCCTTTCGCCTACGATTAACGGTGCCGGTTTTTGAGAAATGTCGGTCGAGTTAAAAAGGCTCGAGACAAAGAAAGATTTTTTTATCCTTCGCGGCCTGACCTTTGCCTTTGCCAAGCGTTTTGACGCCTCGCGAATATGTTCAAATGTTGTCCCGCAGCATCCTCCGACGATCGCAACGCCCAGCCCCTTCACAAAATATTCAAGCTCGTCTGCGAATTCCTTCGGAGAGAGCGGATAGAACGCTTGACCGTTCTTAATTTGCGGAAGGCCGGCATTGGGTAGAATCATTATCGGGAGTGGACAGATTCGCGCAAGCTCCTTGACGAACGGTTCCATTTCGGAGGGGCCGGTCGCGCAGTTCAAGCCGAACGCCGCGACGCCAAGCGGGGCGATCGCCGAAAAGGCGGCGCCGATGTCGGAGCCAAGCAGGGTCGTTCCGTTACGTTCCACCGTAACCGTCGCGACTATCGGACGCATCTTGTTATTGAGGGCCCTTTTGATCCCGACGATCGCTGCCTTGGTCTGTAAAATGTCCTGACATGTTTCGACCTGAAAAATATCGACTCCCAAAGAGGCAAGCAACTTTGCCTGTGCTTGATAGTCGCGGCTCATTTCGTCGAACGAAATGTGGCCTAGCGTCGGGAGTTTACTGGTTGGTCCAAAAGATGCCGATATTAAGACCTCGTGACTTGTAGCTCGTGATCCGTGATTCGCAGCACGCTTTGCGATCCTGACCGCAGCGGTATTGATCACGGCGAACTTGTAATCAAGATTGTTCTCGGCGAGGACGGTGCGGGTTGCGCCAAATGTGTTGGTTTCAATCACTTCTGCGCCGGCGTCGATGAACTCGCGATGGATTTGTTCGACGATTTGGGGCTGCTCGATGTTAAGCAGTTCGTTGCATCTTGGCGGGCGAATCTTCTTTTGCGCAAGTATTCTGGAGGCATTTGTGCCGAAAGCGCCGTCCCAGATGACGGGCCGGCCGCTATTTAAGCGTCTGAAAAAATCCATGCCTCGAAATTACCCGCACTCAATTTGCAAGTAAAGCTATTATTGGGAGGTGTTTATGCGCGGCGTCTTCTTAGACAGGTTAGTGCAAGCGGACCGCATAGAAGAAGAATGTCGAGCAAAAATCCAGAGGCGCTGTTAACCGCGCCGGCATGCAAGCTGCAATCTTTGCCCTTTAAGCCCGATGAAGTGCCGGCGTTAAAACAGGCGTCGCCGATGCCGTCGTTGTTGGCGTCTCTTTGATCTGGGTTGGCAAGTTTCGGACAGTTGTCGGTTGCGTCGGGAATGCCGTCTTTGTCCGAATCGATGGTGTTGTCGCACACATCGCCGATGCCGTTGGCGTCGGTGTCTTTTTGATTTTCGTTTGCGTCAAGCGGGCAGTTATCTTTACTGTCGATAATGAAGTCGCCATCGCTGTCTTTTACGCTCGATTCGACCGTGTAGGTTTTATACCACCAGCAAATATCCGATTCGTAGTCGTCCGATTTTAGCATGCTCATCGACAGACTGACCGTCTCTTCATCTTTGATGTCGCCCTCGACCCTGCAGGTAATTGTCGGGGATAGCATTTTTGCAGGGGGTGTGCTTTCATCGAGTTCAGCAATATGGTCGGCGCAGGTTAACTCTATGGTTTCCTTAGATTTATTTCCTTTAAGTGAAATTTTATATTCGCCGTAGTCGCCGCTTTTCGGAGTAAGTGTCGAAAAAATATAGATTTCGTGGCCGTCGTCTTTTTCAACCAGTTTTCCCTGTACGCTGGCTTCGCTGCAATAATCGATTTTGTCGATCAAATTAACCATGGCATCGATGGCTTCGGGATTGAAAGTAGGCATTTCTGCGATGGTATCTTTGACATCTTGGACCACAATAACATTAGCAGCGCGGCCGGTTTGGCTAAAGCATAGCAGCGCCATTGTTCCAAATATGGCGAATATTTTACTCATACACAAACCTCCAGCCACTTTTAGAGCAATTTATGTGCCAACTGCCCGTAATAAAATGTGGCCGATAAATAATTTTTATGACAAAAAAACCTAATAATATCGATATATTATAAGGCTGCTTTGGTTTGCGACGTTGGAGCTTTTATCAAAACAGTAAGCATGTCGTCCAAAGCGGGGAGTACTTGACGCAGACGACAGAAAATAGACCCCAAGATTATAATTTTCAAATTAGGCCGGCGGCATTTCACGCTGTGCTAAGTGCCTATTATTTAAGTGCTATTTTAATTCGCAAAATGTCGTTTTTCCGGCAACTTGGTTCTAGGGACAGAAAAATAATTTCCCTTGACTGTTGGGGCTCCATTTTGGATAAGCAGCGCGAATTTTTTATTTAACCCGAAAGAGAGCTACCCAAAATGCTAGAAGTCAGATTTCACGGTCGAGGCGGTCAAGGTGCGGTTACAAGCGCCGAGCTTGTCGCACTTGCAGCAATCGCAAAAGGTAAATATGCCCAGTCGATGCCGTCGTTTGGTCCCGAAAGACGCGGCGCGCCGGTTCAGGCTTATATGAGAGTTTCGGATATCGAAATTCGTCTCAGAAATGAAATTACCGAGCCTAACGTGGTGGTTGTCCTCGACGGCGGTCTTCTGGAAGTGGTCGATGTCGGCGCCGGCTTAAAAGACGGCGGCACGATAGTCGTAAATTCGGCCAAAACGCCCGAAGAACTCCGCAGAAGTTTCAATCTTAAATCGAGGCTCGCAGTTGTTGACGCCAACAAAATCGCCCGTGAAGTTTTGGGCGTTCCCATTACAAATACCACGATGATCGGCGCCCTTTTAAAGGCGACCGAAATTTTGTCTCTAGACGATGTTCGTCCTCAGATCGATCACCGTTTCAATCCAAAGCTTGCCGTAAAAAATATCAAGGCAATGGAAGAGGCGTACAAAGCAACAGTAATAGGTTGATTATGCAAAAGACTTGGAAAGACCTGCCGGCCGGTCTGGTGGTTTTTAAGCCGGGGAGTGCTCGCGAGTATCGCACAGGTGACTGGCGTTCGCAGCGCCCTGAATGGGACAAGGAGAAATGCATCAAGTGCGGGGCGTGCTACATGTTCTGCCCAGAAGGTGCGATTTCAATGAAGATGGACGGCTATCCCGAGATCGATTTTTATTTCTGCAAGGGATGCGGCATTTGCGCTCGCGAATGCTGGACGGGCTGTTTCAAAATGCTTCCGGAAGATGAAGCGAAAGCTTTAGCTGCAAAGGAAGGGAAGAAATAATGGGAAAACGAGTTGGAATTGAAGTCTCTCTTGCGGTCTCCGAAGCCGTGATGATGGCTGACGCCGATGTCGTGGCCGCCTATCCGATCACTCCGCAGACGCACATTGTCGAACATTTGTCGGAACTTGTTGCCAACGGTTCTCTCGACGCCGAATTTGTTTGCGTCGAAAGCGAACACTCGGCGATGAGCGCATGCTTGGGTTCCGCAGCAGCCGGCGCCAGAACTTTCACGGCAACGGCAGGTCAGGGTTTGGAGCTCATGCACGAAGTTGTATTTGTTGCTTCCGGCATGAGGCTCCCGATCGTTATGGTTGTTGCAAATCGTGCGTTGTCGGCTCCTCTTTCGGTTTGGGGTGATCACTCCGACGTGATGCAGGTTCGCGACACCGGCTGGATTCAGGTGTTTTGCGAAAACGGTCAGGAGGCCTACGATTTAACTCTTTGGGCTTTCCGCTGTGCCGAAGATAAACGAGTTTTGTTCCCCGTCATGGTTCACCTCGACGGTTTCCACTTAACCCACGTTGTCGAGCCGATCGTTATGGCCGACAAGGAAGAAGTTGCAAAATTCCTTCCGCCGAACAAATTCCCGACGCCGCTTGACCCGCGCAAGCCGGTTACGATGGGTGCTTTTGCTCCTCCATTCATTTTCATGGAAGCCAAAAAAGCGCAGGAAGTAGCTTTCATGAACACGGTGCCGGTCATTCGCGAAACTCTCGACGAGTTTGAAAAAGTTTTTGGCCGCCGCTACGAGTTTGTCGAAAAATATAAATCGGACGATGCCGAAACAATTCTTTTAACAATGGGAAGTTTCTCGCAGATGGCGATGGAAGCGGTCGATAATCTCCGCGCCAAAGGCAAAAAGGTCGGTTTGGTTCGCATCAGACTTTGGAGGCCTTTCCCGTTTGAAGATCTGCGCAAGGCGCTTGGACACGCAAAAGTAGTTGCAATCCTCGACCGCTGTATCTCGTCGGGCGGTCCGGTCGGTCCTGTCGCCAGCGAAGTGAAAGCGGCGCTCTATCCGCTGAAGCAGCGTCCTTACATTGCAAGCTTTGTTGGAGGCTTGGGTGGACGCGATCTTTATCCGAAATCTTTCGAGTACATGGTCGATCGTGCCGAAGAACTTGCCGCAAAGGGCGAGACGGTCGAGTATGAAATGATAGGAGTAAGAGAGTAATGAGCGATCTATCTGTTTACGCGTCAAGAATGGTGAACCCTGAAGAGAAGTTTACACAGGGTCATCGCGGCTGCGTCGGTTGCGGCGAAGCGCTTGCGGTCAGACAGGCTTTTAAAGCCTTCGATCGCGACACGATCGTTGTCAACGCCACAGGCTGCATGGAAATCATCGCTTCATCGTACCCCGGAACTGCGTGGGAACTCCCATGGATCCACACGCTTTTCGAAAACACCGCGGCGGTGGCAAGCGGAGTTGAAGCGGCCTACATAACGATGAAGCGCAAAGGGCTCTATCCGAAAGAACAGCCCGTTAAGATCGTTGCCTTCGGCGGCGACGGCGGCACGGCCGACATCGGTTTGCAGGCCCTCTCGGGCATGCTCGAAAGAGGCCACAACATTTTGTACATCTGCTTCGATAACGAAGCTTACATGAACACCGGCGTTCAGCGCTCCGGCGCAACTCCGTATGGCGCGACGACAACAACTTCGCCCTCCGGCAAAACGATCGGTCAGGTAACGTGGAAGAAAAACATGCCGGCAATTGCGGCGGCCCACGGAATTCCTTACGTTGCAACGGCAAGTCCGGCATATCCGTTCGACTTCATCGAAAAAGTCAAACGTGCCCAGAGCATTCAAGGTGCTTGTTACATTCACGTCTATTCTCCGTGTCCGACAGGCTGGAGATGCGCGCCGGATCTCTCAATTAAGTACGCGCGACTTGCCTCGCAGACCGGAGTTTTCCCGCTCTACGAAATTGTCGACGGCAAATACAAACTGTCGATGGATTTCGACAAGCTGATGCCGGTTGCCGAATATCTTAAAGGTCAGGGACGTTTCCGCCACCTCACCGAGAAGGAAATTGAATACATTCAAACTCGCGTTACCAAAGAGTGGAACGCACTTAAGAAGAAGTGTCAGGAGTGATAAATGGATTATTCTAAGATCGACACAGTTATTAAAAAGCACCACGGAGATGTCGGCCAGCTTATCGGAATTTTGCAGGACGTTCAGAAGTCGTTCAACTATCTTCCGAAAAGCGCGCTCGACCACGTTGCAAAGAAGCTCGATATCCCCGAGGCGCAGGTTTACGGCGTGGCTACTTTCTTCAAGGCGTTCAGCTTGAATCCGCGCGGTAAACACATCGTGCATGTCTGTATGGGAACAGCCTGCCACGTTCGCGGCGCCAAGCGCATTTTTGAAGATATCAACCGCGAGCTTAAACTGGGGCCGGACGGCGGAACGACCGAAGATTTAAAATATACGGTCGAGCCGGTAAACTGCGTCGGCGCTTGCGCTCTGGGGCCGGTGCTGGTGTTTGACGGCGAATATCACGGCAACGCAACGCCGGAAAAATCTCTCAAGCTTTTTCACAATAAATAATTAGGCACTCGAAATGAAGAATAAGAAATTAAACACGGCGGAAGCACTTAAAAAATATCGCGACTCGGTAGTTTCGTCGCGCGATAAAAACGCGAAGGTCATCACCGTTTGCGGCGGCACGGGCTGTCAGGCTTACGGTTGTAAAAAGGTAGTGGAAGGGTTTGAAGCCGAGCTCAAAAAACATCATTTGAGCTCGAAGGTCAAACTTCTCGTCACCGGTTGCCACGGTTTTTGCGAACGCGGACCGCTGGTTGTCATTCGCCCCGAGAACACGTTTTATCAGCGCGTGAAAGTCGAAGACATTCCCGAGATCATTGAAAAGAGCGTTAAAGGAAATGAAGTTATCGAGCGCCTCCTTTACGAAGATCTTCATACGAAACAAAAGATCGTCAAAGAAGAAGACATTCCGTTCTACGCCAAACAAAAACGCGTTATTTTTGGATTCAACGGTTACGTCGATCCGAAAAATATCGACGATTACATTGCCGTCGGCGGTTACGCAGCTTTACCGAAGGCCTTGTTTGACATGCGCCCCGGCGAAATAGTTGAAGCTGTCAAGAAGAGCGGCCTGCGTGGTCGCGGCGGCGGCGGATTTTTGACCGGCAAAAAATGGGAAATTTGCGCGGCAAGCGCGGAGCGCCCCAAGTACGTAGTTTGTAACGCCGACGAAGGCGATCCGGGAGCTTATATGGATCGCTCGCTCCTCGAAGGCAATCCTCACTCAATCATCGAAGGTATGCTGATCGGCGCGAAAGCTATCGGCGCGAACCATGCCTATGTTTACGTTCGTAACGAATATCCGCTGGCGGTCGAGAATCTTACGGTTGCGATCGAACAGGCAAAAGAACTTGGTCTGCTTGGCTCGAACATTTTGGGGAGCGGATTCGATTTCGACATCACGATCAACAGGGGCGGCGGCGCGTTTGTCTGCGGTGAAGAGACGGCGCTTATCGCGTCACTTATGGGCCAGATCGGCGAGCCTCACCAGAAGCCCCCCTATCCGGCGGAGTCGGGTGTGCACGGCAAGCCGACGATCATCAACAACGTTGAAACTTGGGCAAACGTTCCGCTCATTATCGACCGCGGCGCTGAATGGTTTGCTTCTCTCGGCACCGAAAGCAGTAAGGGGACGAAAATATTTTCGCTGGTTGGAAAAATCAACAACACCGGTCTTGTCGAAGTTCCGATGGGAATGACTCTTCGTGAGATCGTGTTCGATATCGGCGGCGGCATTTTAAAAGGCAAGAAATTCAAAGCTGTTCAGACTGGCGGACCGTCAGGCGGTTGCCTGCCGGAGTCGATGCTCGATCTGCGCGTCGATTTTGACGAGCTTACAAGCGCCGGCTCAATGATGGGTTCGGGCGGTATGATCGTCATGGATGAAGATACCTGCATGGTCGATCTTGCCCGCTATTTTATCGACTTTCTTAAGGGCGAGTCGTGCGGAAAATGCACTCCGTGCCGCGAAGGTTTAAAACAGATGTCGGTCATTTTGACGAGAATCTGCAACGGCGAAGGCAAACCCGAAGATATCGACACGCTAGAGTCGATGGCCGAAACAATCAAAGACGCGTCCATTTGCGGTCTTGGCGGAACAGCGCCAAATCCGGTTTTGTCGACGCTGAAATATTTCAAGCACGAATACGAAGCGCACATTAACGATAAAAAATGTCCGGGTCGCGCTTGCAAACCTCTTATTACATTTAATATTACCCAGAAATGCACGGGTTGCACACGCTGCGTGAAGACATGTCCGACAGCGGCGATCACCGGCAAAGTGAAAAACCTGCACAAGATCGAACAGTCAAAGTGCATCAAGTGCGGAGTTTGCGTCGATCGCTGCCCGTTCAACGCTATCGAGGTCAAGTAATCTTATGGCAAAAGAAATTTTCATTACGGTCAATGGCAACAAGCTCAAATGCCGCGAAGGCGCGACACTTTTGAGCGTTCTTCAGGAAAATCACATTTGGGT
This sequence comes from uncultured Pseudomonadota bacterium, assembly GCA_964647545.1. Lineage (GTDB taxonomy): Bacteria > UBA10199 > UBA10199 > 1-14-0-20-49-13 > CAZYHS01. The sequence continues at coordinate 34,994 of CAZYHS010000013.1, forward strand.
TCCAACTCTTTGTCACCACGACAAGGTCGAGCCTTACAATGTCTGCCGAATTTGTGTTTGCGAAGTCGAGAACGGCAAAAATCGCAAAGTGGTCGCTTCATGCAACTACAAGGTCAGCGACGGTCAGGTTTTTTTCACCGACTCCGAAAAGATAAAACGCGAGCGCAAAATCTTGATGGAACTTATTCTTGCGCGTTCGTCGAAATCGCCCGAAATTATCGAGCTGGCGAAACGACTTGGAGTTGAAGAGACCCGCTTTGTCAAAGAGGACAAGGGTTGCATTCTTTGCGGACTTTGCGTGAAGGCGTGCGAACAGGTTGTCGGAGTTTCGGCGATCGGTTTTGCAAGCAGAGGCCCCGACCGTCACGTGTCAGCTCCGTTCGACATCGAAGCGGAACGTTGTATCGGCTGCGGAAGTTGCGCTTATGTTTGCCCGACAAATTTCATAAAGATGGAAGAAAAAGATCACGTGAGAAAACTTCCACTCTGGCACGTCGAGTTCAAAATGGCCCGCTGCAAAGTTTGCGGTTGCGACATTGCTCCGGAAAAGCAGCTCGAATACATCAGAAAACGCGCGAAGCTTCCGGCAAACTTCTTCGATACCTGCTTAAATTGCAGATCGTAAAGTCCTCTGTTTAAACAACTTTAAACCATTTCAACTTATTTTAACGATGCGCAGAAGTTTTAGGCAGATGAAAGTTATAGCTGCGCCTGCGACTAGGTCTATCACGTAGTGCCATCCCAGATAAATCGTCGAAATTAAAAGCAGGATCGTCCACGGCACATAAATTGTGAAAAGGAACTTGTGCCTTCTTTTGGCCATCGCCAGCAAAAAAAGCATGTGAGCCGAATGCAGACTTGGAAATGCAGCCACGCCAAAGAACGGTCCGCCGGCAAAAGCTTGCGGGTCGGCCTTTATAGCTAGATGGGCGTTCCATAGAATCGGCTGCCATCTGTTTGGGATGTGAGCAAAAAGCTCCTGCGTGTAAAAAAGAGGTCCAAGTGCCGGCACAAGGTAGTAAAGAATTATTCCAAAAAAGTAGATCAGCAAAATTCCGGTCACAAGTTCGCGCATCTCCTTTTGGTCTTTTGCAAGAAAAGCGGCGGCAAACGAAAGCGGGAACGCCGGATAGAAGCTTTGATAGCTTATGTTCATCAAAAACATCCAAGCCTTTGATTTAATTTGAAGGAGAGCAAGCGTCGGTGATGAGCCAAGAAAGATCAGTCGGTCGATTTTCTCTAAAAGCAAGTCGTAGTTTTGCGGGTTTATTACAGGGGCGATGACTTTCAAATGTGAATAGGCGTAAAATCCGATAAAAAGAGCGGCTATTACGCGCAAAATCGCAAAGATATTTTCGTGTGTGAAAGGGTCGTTGGCGACGCCATCGAGATTTAGCAATTTTTTTCCGGCGAGCCAGAGTAAAAGCGAAAGAAGGCCGAAGCAGGGAATGAGCACTGCAAAAAAGAAGACGATGTATGTTTCGACCCCGCGAAAAAATGAAATCCCAAGATGAGTGTAGATCGCAGCGGCAACGAGAAGAAAAACAAGCGTCATTTTTTCTTCCGTGAAGAGGGCGATTTTTTTGGAAACGCTGCGGTCGATTTCTACCGACTCCAAAGTTCGTTCAAAATTTTCGTTCATAATGGAGCGTTGAAAAATCATAGAAATAAATGAATTTCAAGCCCTTATAGGGCTGTCAATTTTTCATCAATTAAGTCGAATTGATAATTACGCCAGTAATCAATCCCTTGAAATCATTAGCTTTTTAGGCTGATTTGAACGGCACACCTCTTGCAAGAGAGAAGGCAGAGGTGCTCTATGTCTAATAATATAAAGTGTTTGTCTGTTTTAGCTGCGATGTTATTTTTGGTTGCCTGCTCTGGAGGGGGGGCGCCAAGTAAGTTAGACGATGTAAAAAACGACGGGGGCGACACAAGTCTTAACGACGATGATTCCTCAACTTCGATAAAGCCCGCTCAGCTTCCAAAAATATCCCGCCTTTTGTGCCCGATTCCAGAAGATCAAAGTGTTAGCGGCGGCATAGTTTTTGAGAGCGACCAGAAAAACGCAAAATTCAGGTGTTGGCTGGACGGAAAGTCTGTGCCTCAATGTGTCTCTCCTTTTGCCTATTCAAATTTGGCGTTTGGCGAACATAAGTTTGCGGTTGAAGCGCTGTTGTCGGAATCGTTGGTTGGCACAAAACAGACATGTAGCTGGGTTGTGACCAATGGCGGGGACAACTTACCGGACGACGATGGTCTGCCAACTTTAAGCGGTTTTTCTGCCGCGCCGCTTAAGGGGATGAAAATTACTCTCTCTTGGGATGATGTCAGTCGTGCCGATAGCTTTAAGATATTTAGGAACGGTCTTGAGATCGCCGAGTTATCAAACGCATATTCGTATCTCGATCTTGTGCCGGCTAAGGGCGAGTATTCATATTTTATTAGAGCCGTAAGAGGCGGCAAGGAGATTTCAAGCAATACGCTCACGGTTTCTCCATCTCCGGTCGCCGGAGATATTAATGGAGACGGCTATCCCGACATGATTGTCGGGGCCCCCGCCGCGTTTGGCGGTAGAGGGGCAGCTTATGTCTATTTTGGAGCTGAGTCCCCCGAGGCGTTTATACCTGCTCCAGCCATTATGGTGACAAACAATGAACCTTACTACCCTACCCTTGCAAAGTTTGCCGAGCAAGTGGGCTTGCTCGGCGATGTTAACGGTGACGGCTTAGAAGATTTCGGCGTACTTGCGCGAAGCTCCAATGGTCTTGACGGAAAAGTTTTTGTGTTCTTCGGCTCTATTTCAGGAGCATTTGAAAGAAAAACTGCATCTGCAAATATTGTAACGCCAAATGTTTTTAGAGCGACTTCATTTGCACATGCCGGAGATGTTAATAAGGACGGGTTCGACGATATCGTTATAGGAACTGCGGGAAGCCAGCGTGCGGCGGTTATAAAAGGTCGTAGCGATTGGAGCGGCTACGGAGACACAGACAAATATATAGGAATTTTTACCGGAACGTACGTTGCCGGCTCTGAAATGTCGGTTGCGGGGGTTGGAGATTTCAACGCCGACGGGCAGATCGACGTCGGCATTATCAGGTGCGCGCCTCACAGCGACGGCGCAAATTTTGAAACCATTGTAGAGGTTTACGACGCTTCGTTGTCGGGCAGACCCGCCATTTTTCAGAAAAAAATAACAGCGCTAGGTTGTCATAAAGGGAGCTTCGGTAATATCGACGATACAAGAATGCTAGTCGGGTTTCAGAAAAGAGACGGTTTTGAAGGCTTGTTTATGATTTGTATTAATGGTTCATGTACCGAGATGCGGAGTAGTCAGCAGCCCATCGAAGCCAGCGCGTTTTGCAGCAGGATAAAACACGCCGACAACGATGAAAGCTACTATGCTTACGGTTCGGCATCGGCGAATAGCTTTGACGGCATCTTTAAAAGCTATGCGCCGGTTCAGTTGCCGAATCTCGATTGGAAGTACTTTATCGAAGTTAGCAACTCATCAAGTGCGGAAAGGTTGGGGGCTTCGTGCGGAGTTTCAAAAAATATGCTGGACGCAACCGATCCGGTTTCTAGCGTTGCGGTCGGAGCGCCGGAGGCAAACGGCGGCTCCGGAAAAGTTTACTTTATCGACCCGTTGACCGGCGAGGTTTTGATCGAAATAGTCGGCGTTGAAGGAGAACGCTTGGGCAGTTCAATCGGAGCGCGGGCTCCGCGGCCATAGAAGAATCGGAAGTCGCCTGAGTTTTGGGTGAAAAATATTAATATTGCAGGCCTCCCTTGTCGTGTAGTATCTGCCGCGAGCAGCATACAACAAGAAAGGGAGGCTTTTTTATGACCGAAGCAAGAGACCGCGTATTAAAAATGCTAAAAACGGCCCTAGACATGGAAGAGAAGGGGCGCGCTTTTTATGAAAAAGCGGCAAAAGAGTGCAGTAATAAGTTCGGGAACGAAATGTTCAACGCGCTTTTGAACGACGAGATCGTTCACGTCGAGCGCATCAAAAAGATCTACGAAGCGCTGACCCACGATCACCCTTGGGATAGCGGCTGGCAGAACGTCGAACACAAGCCAAAGGACCTGCGTTCTATTTTTTCGTCGCTTGTGAAGCAGCACAAAGATCAGATTAAGTCATGTGCATCGGATATTAGCGCGCTCGACGTCGGCCTCGACTTCGAAAACAAGAGCGTGACTTTTTATGAGAACGAATTGAAGCTAGCCACCGATCCGATCGAGCAGGAGTTCATCAGGAAAATGATTGTCGAAGAGAGAGGCCATCATCAGGCTCTTGCCGATTCGAAGCTCTATCTTCAGGATCCGGCGGCATGGTATAACGAACACGAAAAAAGCATGTCAGACGCAGGTTAATGGATTTGTCATCCCGCGATATTTGGCTGGGATTTTTTATGAGCGATCCAGCTTCCCGCTTTCGCGGGAATGACATGGAAAATAAATGATATATGCAGGTGAAATAGCAGCGCTGGCGACCGCAGTTTTGTGGTCTGCCAGCGCTATGTTTTTTACGAGCGCAAGCCACCGCATAGGCTCGTTCTCAATGAGCCATTTCAGGCTTGCGTTCGGTGTCGTTTTGATTTGCGTCATGCAGCTGGCCGTCAACGGTACGATTTTCCCCTCCGGTGTGTCGTCGTATTCTATCCAAATGCTTGTCATTAGCGGCGTCTGTGGTTTTTTTATTTCGGACGCGCTCCTTTTTCAATCTTACGTCGATATCGGCCCGCGGCTAGGGGTGCTGGTCAATAACACCTACCCGTTTTTGGCGTCGTTTCTTGCGTATTTATTTTTGAACGAAGTCCTCAGCAAAACAACTTGGCTCGGCATGGTGATTACGACGGCAGGTGTTTTAGTGGTTTTGCTCGAAAAAAAAGGATTGCTTAAGCATTTGCATCACATCGAAAACAGGCGCTTTGCCCGTGGACTTCTTTTCGGTTTGCTTGCGGGAATGTTTCAGGCTGTCAGCATTACGTTCTCAAAGGTGGCGTTGGGCGGCGAGGGGCACGCCGACCCTCTCACGGCCACGCTAATTCGCTGCACGGCCGGTTTTTTCTGCTATTTGACGGTCACAATATTTCGGGGACGTGTCGGTTATGTGTTTTCGAAGAGAAGCAACACGCGCGCGATGTGGCTTATAGCCGGCGGCGCGGTCGTAGGCCCTTCGGTCGGCGTTTGGATGTCGATGATAGCGGTGCAAAAAGCTCCACTTGGCATCGCCGCCACGTTAATGTCGCTAATGCCTATTGCCATCATTCCGATGACCGCCATTTTCTACAAGGAACGCACATCTTGGCGAGCTTTGGTGGGCGCGGTATTGGCGTTTATCGGCGTCGCAATTCTCTTTAACTCCTGATAATTAGAAACTGTTTACAGTTTTTACGGTTTAGGCTATTTTCCCAACCTATCTAGAGCGCGCATCTGTGCGCAAAAAAGGAGAATTTTATGTCACTTTTTCAGGTTTCAGAATTACTTGGAATGGCGGTAAAGGACGAAGTTGTCGGCGAGGCATTTTACAACGCGCTGGCCGATAAATGCACAAACAAGGACATTTCCGCGAAGCTTCATTTCATCGCCGAGCAGGAAAAATATCACGCAAAACGTTTTGGCGAAATGCAATCGGAGTTAAAGGCTGCAAAGGTCCACGAAGAACACACAGGTCAGTACGAGCAGTACATTAACGCGCTGCTAGCAAACAGGGCTTTCCCCGATTCTGCAACAGCGGTGGAAAAGGCAAAGAATATTTCAACTTTTGAAGGGTTGGAGATTGCCGCCCACATGGAAAAAGACACGCTCCTTTTCTACGAAGAAATGCTGACCTACGTTCCGACTTCCCACCATAAGTTCATCGAGGAGATCATGAACGAGGAACGCAAGCATCTTATGGACCTGACGGCTCTCCGTTCTGTTTTAAAATAAGTCGGATGTCTAAAAAAAGGAGACAACTATGATGAACCCGAAAGTTGAAAAAGCTTTTAACGAACAGATAAACCACGAGCTTCACTCGGCATACATTTATCTGGCTATGGCGGCCTTCTTCGATGCGAAGAACCTTGAGGGGATGGCCAACTGGATGCGCGTGCAGGTAAAAGAAGAATACGAGCACGCCATGAAATTTTACGCCCACATTAATGACCGCGGCGGCAGAGTTGCTTTGCAGGCTGTCGCGCAGCCTAAAGGTGAGTGGGGTTCTCCGCTTGATGCGTGGAAAGATGCTTACAAGCATGAACAGTTTATCACTTCCAAAATTCATGATCTGGTGAAGCTTTCGCGCGACGAAAAAGATTACGCCGCCGAAAATTTCCTCGCGTGGTTCGTAAACGAACAGGTGGAAGAAGAGGTCAACACCAGCAAGGTGGTCGATACTCTTGAGATGATCGGGCCTAGCGGCTCGGGACTTGTTATGCTCGACAAGACGCTTGGGAAACGCGAAGAATAATTTATGACGATAAAGATCTACATCACCGGCGGAACTTTCGACAAAGAGTACAACGAATTGACAGGCGAGCTCTATTTCAAAGATACTCATCTGCCCGAAATGCTCACGCTCGGCAGATGTAAGCTCGATATCGACACGCGCACGTTGATGATGATCGACAGCCTGAAGATGACCGACGAAGATAGAAATCTCATTCTCAGCAATGTTAAAAAATCTACAAGCGATAAGATCGTCATCACTCACGGCACAGACACAATGGAAGTTACGGCGCAGTTGCTTGGAAAAGAAGTGCACGACAAAACGGTCGTGCTTACGGGGGCGATGGTCCCTTACAAATTCGGAAGCTCGGACGGGTTGTTCAACCTCGGCAGTGCGCTGGCTTTTGTGCAGACCCTTCCGAGCGGAGTTTTTATCGCTATGAACGGCCGTTTCTTTACTTGGGACAACGTTCGCAAAAATCGCGCGACGGGCGAATTCATTGAAACAACAAGGGGGTAACTATGATGTTCTGCAATATGGTTTTGGGCTTGTTTGCTTTTATTGCCGCTACAGTGCTGCTGGTTTGGGTTTACGGCAGACAGCCTCAGTGCGGGCTAATCATCGGTAAAGTGTTTGCTTGGATAGCTCTTGTGCTGGCATCGGTCGTTCTTGTGGTTCAATTTTCGGTCTGCACAAATATGTGCATGGGGGGCAAGTGTCCGAGAATGATGGGAGAGTCTGCCCCTTCGCGCATGATGCAAATGGAACGCGGTCGCATGGGAAAAATGCGTGATTTCCAAGCGATGCCTACAGCCCCCTCCAATGAAGAAAATGAGGCACCGGCTAAATAATTGGCACGCTAAAAAACTATTAGTATCAAATAGTTAACTTAAATGGGGCTGGTTGAGCCGTCTTGGCTTGGCCGGCCCCATATTTCATGTTTACCCAAAGCTCCGTTTCTTGTAGAATTAGTGCATGTGGTTCTGCAAACTCAAACGCTGTCTTGGCCGTTTTCTTCTTATATTTTCAATGGTTGCAATTGTATCCTGCGCAAACAGCTCGCAAATAAGCATTGAAGAGGCGCAATACGCAATAGACCACCACGATTGGGATCAGGCGATCTATTTAGCTAAGTCTGTTTTGGAATCTGACCCATCGAATATTAAAGCCGCGCTTGTCCTTGCAGCCGCATATGCAGGCAAGGGGGGGTTTAGAGTTGTTGACCTTGCCGAGGTGATCGCAAACGATATTCATCGCGGGCGTATTATGGGGGCTCTTCATAACGCAATGCTGATGATCGGCAGCGTTGACATGGAGCAAATTCGAAACGCGATCTATTATCTCCTTGAGAGGGTTAATCCTTTTCCTCAATTTGGGCATCTGCATTTCATTGATTACCAGTTCGACGTCGGGCTGCTTCTTGTTATCGAAGGGCACGTTCTTCCGACAATAATCGCCCAGCCCCTGCTTGACGGCCCGATCGACGTTAACCAGATCACTCAGGAGATCGCCGACAGGGTTCAGCAGGATCTGGTGAACTTTGACAACTATCTTCTCAACGCCGGCTTTACCGAAGACGACGATATTTTGGTCCATTCCAGAGAGACCTACTGTGTGCTTGAGAACGCATCTGGAAGGACCGACGGGTTCGATCTGGAAGTTCTTCGCGACTTGACTTTATGCCAGCTCTCGCCTAACAACGGTGCAGACCTTGGACCGGACGATTTTCAGTCGGGCAAAGTTACTGCGTGCACCGACTTTAACTACGATGCCTGCTCCTCGGTCGATACAAGCGACACCGAATAATGCGTCTTCAAAATTTTTCTGCATTTATGGCTTTGGTAAGGCGGGCGTTTTTCTCTAAAGTTTGCCTGCTTTGTCTTTTTGCGGCGGTTTTTACGCCGTCAAATTCTTTCGCTCGAAAAACCGCGATAGGAGATGTTTTTCCGTCGCTCATGCGCGGGGTTAGGCCGCTTGGTATGGGCAACGCCTTTGTAGCTATGCCCGGCAGCGACGCCATCGCGCCATTTTACAACCCAGCCGCAATCAACGATTTTTCCGAGGAGAGAATTTACACCGTCGGCGTGCCGATGCTCGACTTCAATCCGAATTTCTTCGGGGCGTTCTATGACCTCTACGATTTAAAGCACAAGATAAAGACCCACATGCCTGCGAATCAGAAGATCGCGATTTTCAACAATTACGTAAAAAAATATACCGGCGAGTTTACGTCGCTCTATTCGCAGATGCCTCTTTTTCAAGTTCGACACAAATTTTACACGTTGTCGGCCGTAGCCGACAGTCGCACGGTCGTGTCGTTTCGAAATCAGGTCTTTCCAAACGTCGATTATAAAACCGCGCAGACCGTCGGCATTGTGGCCGGCAGCGCGGTCTCGGTCATCGACGATGATTCGCTGCAAATCGGCCTGAACGGCAAGCTTCTTGTGCGCATGGGGAAAGAGGACGAAATCACAAGCGCCGACATCGTTATCAACAGCATCCAGAAGTTGATCGGTTTTCAAACGTGGCAAAAAGGTGTCGGCTTCGGTTTCGATCTCGGCGCAAAATACAGGCTCCCATTCTGGCAGGATTCGCTGCAGCCGACGATCGCAGTGACCGGACAGGATATCGGCGGCACAAGATTTTCCGGTAACGCTCCGACAATGCCGATGTCGCTTTCTGTTGGCGCCGGAATTTTTCCGAGCATCGGCTCGATCAAATTGGCCATTCTTGCCGATGTTCGCGAGTTGCAAATTCATCAAACCTTCATGAAGAAATTTCACTTCGGAGTTGAGGCGACTTTCCCGAAGAATAGATTGTTCACGCCAACTCTTCGCGCCGGATGCGATCAAGTCTATCCAAGCGTCGGGGCCACTTTAAAGTTCCCGAAACTTGTTTCGTTTCTCTTTGCTTTCTATGGCGAAGAGGCCGGACATTATTCCACAACAAAGCCAATCTGGAGACTATCGAATCAGCTCGTCTTTGAGTTTTAACAAAGGGGGAGTTATGGCCGTCGAGATTGCATCGCTAAGCCGATTTACCTCTCGAGAAATGTTCGACCCTTGGATGAAGGCGTTCTGTGACTATCAAGTTGACCTTAAGATGACTCCGGAAATTCTCGACGTTTACTTCAGGCAAAATTGCGTTGATTTTTGTGCGTCAGTTGGAGCGTTTGATGACGGCGAGCTGGTCGGTTTTTGGATGAACGGTCTTAGAAATGAAGATGGTTTCAAGAGAGCTTACGATTCAGGCACGGCGATCAGACCCGAATATCGAGGTCAGAAAATTTCGTCGCAGCTGGCAAAAAGATCGACCGAGATTTTAAGATCGCTTGGCGTTACAGAATATCAGTTGGAAGTTTTGCAAGGTAACGACACGGCAAAAAATGTCTATTTGAAGGACGGTTTTTGTGTTTCTCGCGAGTTTGTTTGCATGAAAAAGAGGGATGTTTTACTTCAAACCGTAAATTCGTGTTCGGGGTTTGAATTTGTTGAGACCCCCTTTAATGTGAAGCGGTTGGTCGAATTCCCGAAAATGGAATATGAACCGAGCTGGCAAAACACCAATTTGGCAATGGACAACATTAGGGACGAAGTTGTCGTTCTTGAGGCCCATGATGATAGCGGCGTTGCGGCTTACGGACTCATGCAGCCAAAACGTGGGCGAATTTCGCAGATTGCGCTTCGAAGCGACCTGTGGGGGAGCGGATTTGCCGGCGCTTTTCTAAATTGGCTTGCATCGCTTTCGGCAACAGGCGAAGCTGTGATTATCAACATTGATTCGCGAGCACAACGCACGCTTTCATTATTTGAGTCGGCGGGCTTTGAGATTTTGTGCCGCCAGTACGAAATGAAAAAGAGAATTTAGGAGTTTTTATGGATTTCCCGATTCACAGATCAAGGCGCACCCGAAGCAGCGCAACGATGAGAAAGTTTGTAAGCGAAACCCAGCTTTCGCCAAGTGATTTTGTCATGCCGATGTTTCTTGTGTTCGGCAAAAATAAAGTTGAACCGATCAAGTCGATGCCGGGAATAAATCGTTTCAGCGTTGACCGCGTTGACGAAGAAATTAAACGCATTTGCGAACTAAAAATTCCGGCGGTGATCTTGTTTGGCATCCCCGAACACAAAGATGAAAATGGCAGCGGGGCGTGGGACGATAATGGAATTGTTCAACAGGGAATAAGAAGAATTAAAGAGATTGCGCCCGATCTTTTAGTGATAGCCGACCTTTGTCTTTGCGAATACACAAGTCATGGGCATTGTGGCGTTGTCGAAGGCGGCAAAATTTTAAACGATGCGAGCCTTGAATATTTGTCTCGCGCTGCGGTTAGTCAGGCAAACGCCGGCGCCGACATAATTGCACCGTCCGACATGATGGACGGGCGTGTCGCTGCAATTCGCGAAGCTCTCGACGAAAATGGCCATAGCGAAAAATTGATTCTATCTTACGCGGCGAAATATGCGTCGAGTTTTTACGGGCCGTTTCGCGAAGCGGCGGAAGGGGCACCAAAATTCGGTGACAGAAAAACCTATCAGATGGATCCGTCGAATTCACGCGAGGCGATCAAAGAAATTTTGCAGGATGAGGCCGAAGGGGCCGACATGGTGATGGTGAAACCGGCTCTTTCGTACCTAGACATCATTACAAAGGCTCGCGAAGTGACAAACCTTCCACTCGGCGCTTACAATGTGAGCGGCGAATATTCGATGATAATGGCGGCGGCCGAGCGTGGCTGGATCGATGCCGAAAAGGCGGCGTTTGAGACGGTGACTTCAATTAAGCGCGCCGGCGCCGATTTTATAATCACCTATTTTGCAAAGATGCTGGCCGAGAAAATTTCTTTAAATGGATAGTGCCGAGGGTCTCGTAAAAAAACAAAAAGGCCGGATGTTTTCACATCCAGCCTTTTTTACTTTGTGGGCCCGGAGGGACTCGAACCCCCAGCCGATCGGTTATGAGCCGACAGCTCTACCATTGAGCTACAGGCCCGCCATGATAGACGAGCGAAAAAAATATTTTATATAATTTCAATTACTATGCAAATATCGGTGCTTAAATGCAGGCCGTAAACGTCTCGCGAGGCGAGGTGGGCGGGCCCGACATATCCAGCTTCAAATTGCCGACCTCCACTAGCGAATTTTAATAATAAATGCAAGTTGACAATTATATGTCTTTGGTCATATATCGGCGCCACTTCATGACGACAATCGATCTTAAAAACCAGTTGCAGTTGATCAAATCCTTGCAGGACATTGACGTCGAACTCCACAAAATTGAGGTCCAGTTAGCCCAAATCCCAGTCTTGGTCAATGAGGCCGCCTTTGAGTTGAATCAGGCAAAGGCCAAAATTGAGCAAAAAACGCTTGAAAAACAAACACTTGAAAAGCGCCGCAAAGATGAGGAGACCTTCATCTCAGATGAAACTGCCCGCCTGAAAGATCGCGAAACCAAGCTTTACGCGATCAAGACAAACAAAGAATATCAGGCGGCAATCAAAGAAATCGCGGACGCAAAGCAGGCGTTAAAAGACAGGGAAGATTCGCTACTTAGGACCATGGAGTCGCTCGACGCAATTAACGAAGAAATTACGCAACTTTCTTCAGGTCTCGCCGATAAAGAGAAGGTATTCAGTGAAAAAGAGGCCGAAATCAGGAAGGGCGAGGGCGAGCTCCACAGCGCTTGCGAAAGGCTTAAAGCCGAAAGCTCAAAAGCCGAAGCCGGCGTTGATGCAAAAATTCTCAGGGAGTATCGTTTTATCCAACGGAGAATCAGCGATGCAATGGCGCTGGCCGTTGGAGGCGTTTGCCAGGGCTGCAATAAAAGAATTCAACCGCAGCTCTACATCGAATTGATGAAGTGGCAAAGCTTGATATCCTGCCCCAACTGTCATAGAATTCTCTTCTATCAGGAACAGGAAGAGAAGCAGGCCTCCTGAATACTTTAAGGGGCTATTATGATCAACATTAAGACATTACCAAAGGACACGGCCGCCGAATTGCTTCGCTATATTTCGGAGCACGAAGATTTTAATTCGGTCGATGAACTTGCCGCGCGCGATTTAACCGTACAAGAGCTCAAGGCTCTGCTGCGCGAAATTGCAAACCAGCTTGAGCGCGAAGCTCTTGCGGAAGCTACCGATAAGTACGACGTGAAGGGCTGCAAGGTTTTGACCAAATCATCCAAGGGCGTTATCGGGTGTCTCTCTCCATCGGAAGAAAAAAAGCTGCTCGTGAAGTTCGGTTTGATCGAGAAAAAATAACGTGAAAAGGTTCATTATTAACACCGACGGCGCGGCCAAAGGGAATCCGGGCCCCGCAGGTATCGGCGCCGTAATAAAAGACAGCTCAGGCTCTATTATCGCCGAGGTTTACGAATATCTTGGCGAGACGACTAACAATCAAGCCGAGTATCAGGCGCTGATCGCCGCTTTAAAGCGCGCTCAAAAATTAGGCGGTGAAGAGTTGCAGGTCTTCGCAGATTCTGAGCTCATGGTGAAACAAATAGCCGGAATTTACAAAGTTAAGAACGAAGGCATTAAGCCTCTTTTTGAAGAAGCAAAACAGATGATAAAGCTGTTCAAGTCGGTCAGCCTAAAGCATGTGCCGCGCGAAAAAAACAGCGAGGCCGACGCTTTAGCCAACAAGGCCATCGACGAACACTTTAGAGCTCGTTGAAAATTTAATTTAGGGAGCCGGACGATCGCTTGAAAAGGGCGCAAGCTTTTTTCGAGAGGAAAGTCCGGGCTTTTATCCAGCACCGTAGCGGATAACATCCGCCGACGCTTTTTTGGAAGGGGCGTCAGGACAAGTGCCACAGAGACGAGTCCGTCGTCAAAAACGGCGGGGTGAAACGCGGTAAACTCTACGGAAAGCAAGAGCAAACAGCTGCGAAACAAGGATCGCTGGTTTCCCTCGATGTGCGATTCTCATGAGACGCGCATCTTGCGCAGCGGGTAGCTCGCTAGAGCCGCGCGGCAACGCACGGCCCAGATGAATGATCGTCGGCTCGAACCGTTAAAAGTTCGGGCAACAGAACCCGGCTTACAGGCTCCCGTCTTCCAATAAAAAACCCCGTCAGGCATTTTTGCTTGGCGGGGTTTTGTTTTTTATGTTCGTTCGTTAGAACGTGTAGGTTATGCCGGCCCTCACCGGAACCGAAATTATCGGAAGCGTTTTTGATTTTGAAACATCTTCGTCGTTTAGAAAAAGAGTGACCTTGACCGGAACTTCAAAAAATAGAGAGAGATTTGAAACGTGTGTAGAACCGGCGTAGGCCGATTCGCTCAAGGTATAGCGCAACCCGAATGATGCTCCCATGCTTGGCCCCATTGAGGCTGTTTCGTCCGAAACTTTTCCCTCTGTCATGTAGTTGAAGCCGGCAAGAAGAGAGACGAACGGATCGAACTTGCTGCTCTCGTCCATAAGATGAAAGATCACCTCGGCGTCGGCATTAAAAAGCATGACCCATTCGCTGCGGTTGAGTTTGATGTAGTTCACATTCAGCGGGACGGCAATTCCAAGCCAGTCGGGGCGTTCAAAATCGTATCCGCCGACGATGAAGCCGCCGAATCCGGGCCACATGCGGACCTTTTCGGTGGAGGTCGCCTGCTCTTTCCATGTGAAGTTAAGTGGCTGCTGATAACCGCCTCCGATGTAATAGCCGCTGGTGCGAGCTTGGGCTACCGAGCTAAAAAGAAGAACCAGCGCGATCGATAGAATTATTTTCTTCACAAATCCTCCTTTGATAATGCCGCAGCTTTTGCGGGCTATTTGTTTTTGAAAACGAAAATGTCGTCTGAAACGCCGGAGTTGATTTTTATCGAATCGAACGAATAAGTCGAGATATTTCCCGATTTATTGTGGATCGCCATTGTCGATAGAACGTTGTCCCGATTGAATTCACAGTCGAGCTTTTTGTAGATAGTCGAGCCGTTCTTGGGGGTCAGCGTTAAATAAGTGTGGCCAGCTTTTGGGGCCGCAACTTTCCGGCTTTCAACGACGAAGAGTTTATCCATCTCGCCGAAGCCCTTTAAAAATTCCAGAGCCTCTTTCGGTATAGAACCGCCGGAGACTTTATGAATTTCCACCTGTTCCAGCTGCGGATCGACGATCCAAAGTTTTTTTCCGTCGCTAATGTACATTTTCGGGTTCGTGCCGGTGTAGTCTATTCGCAGTTTCCCCGGTTTTTTCATCGCGAACAAACCCGACTCCGTTACGTTCTTTTCGAGGATGGCGACATAGGTTGACTGGGTAAATCCGGCTTGCAAGTCGTTTATCGAACGATATTTGTCCTGAATTTCATCCGGCGACGCGGCAAATAAATTTTGGTGTGAAGCAAAAACAAGAGCCGCCGAAATCGCCAAGATGTTCAAACTTTTTTTCAATGCCACGATTTATTCGCCTTCCTGTGCAAGGTTTGAAACCAGCACTTCGCGCGGTTTTGCGCCGTCGGCCGGCCCGACGATCCCTTCGGACTCCATTTTTTCCACAAGGCGCGCGGCTCTGTTGTAGCCGATTCTGAACTTGCGCTGGATCATTGAAATTGAAGCCTGCTTTGTTTCCGAAACAAGCCTGACGGCGGAGTCGTAAAGCTCGTCGTATTCGTCGTCGCCGCCGCCGTTTGGGCCTTCGCTGGTCTGTTTTTCGGCCACGATCGATTCGTCGTAAACCGGCTTGCCCTGTTTTTTGATGTGGTCAACCACGCGCGCGATCTCGTTTTCGGTAACGAACGCACCGTGCAGACGTAAGATGCCGCTTGTGTTTGGCGGGAGGAAAAGCATGTCGCCCATGCCAAGAAGCTTTTCCGCGCCGACCGTATCGATAATTGTGCGCGAGTCGTGCTGGCCGCTAACTTTGAACGCGATGCGCGCCGGAAAGTTGGCCTTGATAAGTCCGGTGATAACGTCAACGCTGGGGCGCTGAGTTGCAAGGATCAAATGAATGCCGGCGGCGCGTGCGAGCTGCGCAAGTCGCGTGATGTTCTCTTCGATGTCCTTCGACGCCACCATCATGAGGTCGGCAAGTTCGTCGATTATTATCACGATGTAGGGGAGTTTGCCGGTGTGACAGATGATCTCCGGATTTGCCTCTCTGATTTTGTCGGCCTCGTCTTTTGAAACGAGCCGCAGCTGCTTCTTTTCGATTTTCTCGTTGTAGCCGGTTATGTTTCTAACGCCCGCATCGGCAAGTACGTGATAGCGGCGCTCCATCTCTGTGACCGCCCACTGCAGTGCGAGTACGGCCTTTCGCGGACGCGTAACCACCGGCAGCAGAAGATGCGGAATTCCGTTGTAAACCGGAAGCTCGAGCATCTTCGGGTCGATAAGGATCATTCTGATGTCTTCGGGAGTTGTTTTGTAAAGAAGCGAAACGATCATCGTGTTGATCGCGACGCTCTTGCCGCTGCCGGTCGCTCCCGCCACCAGCAAGTGCGGCATCTTCGCCAGATCGGTAACTACAGGATGGCCCTCAATGTTCTTGCCGAGGGCGAACGTAAGTTTAGACGCCGACCTTCTGAATTTTGGATCGTTAATGATGTCTTTAAGCCACACGGTTTCGCGTTCGGGGTTGGGTATTTCGATCCCTATCGCGGCTTTTCCGGGGAGGTGCGGAACGATGCGAACGCTTCTTCCCCCCATCGTGACGGCGAGGTCGTCTTCAAGGTTTACGATCTTGCCGATCTTAACTCCGGGGGCCGGTTCAAATTCGTACATCGTGATGATCGGGCCCGGGTGAATCTCGGTAACTCGGCCTTCGACGCCGTAGTCCTTAAGTTTATTTTCAAGAACGAGAGAGTTCTGTTTGAGGGCCTCTTCGTCGATATCGACCGAGCCTTGATCGGGGCTGTCAAGAAGAGAGGTCGGCGGGAATACGTAATCGCGGCTGATATTTGCAAGTTGAAGCTGCGCGTCGGGGGCTTTTACAGGTTTTGAGTCGGCGCGTTCGAAAATTTTCGGGCCTCCCTTTTGACCTTCGGCCCCGTCTGCATCCAGTTCGTCGTCCTCTTCTATCTCTTCGTCAAATTCTTCCGATTCGTCCTCTTCATCCTCATCAACCGCCTTTGCCGCGGCGACAGTTTTAGCCGCCGGCTTTGCGGGAGTTTTTAAACTTTGAGCTTTGCCCGTGTTCGATATTTTTACGGCCGGTTTTTTCTCTTTCCGGCGCTTTTTCCAGCCTTCGATCTTTTCGATAAACCATTCTTTAAGAAGCGGTATGTTCTTTGAAAGCCATTTGCGGCTCTGTTCGAACTGCACCGTGGAAAATGCGACTATCCATCTTCCGACGACTATCGAAATTTCGCGCAACTGTTTTGCCAGTTTAACAACCGAAAGATGAGTTGCAAAAAGGAGGCTGGCGATCGAAAGGGTGAAACAAACGATGTAGGCTCCAGCAAGACCGAGCCAGCGTTTAAGGATTTCTCCGAGCAGCCCTCCGAGCAGTCCGCCCGCTTCGATCGGCTGGCTGTGCAGACGGAATATTTCGAACCTCAAATGAAAAATCGCGCCGACCGATACGACCAGCATCGCGTACGCGACGGTCTCTTTCCAGTTGAGGCGGATTTCGCGGCCGGTAAATTGCAGAAAGCTGATAAGAAACATTACGGCGGTCAGAAAATATGCGCTGATACCGAAAATGCTGAACAGGATGTCGGCGGTATAGGCTCCGACAAATCCCCCAAGGTTCGAAATCTTTTGGACGTTCGATGTGACGTTTAGCGCGGGATCGGCCGGATCGTGGCTTACGAGCGAGAGCGCGAAAAACACGCCGATCGCAAGGAATATAATTCCGAACAGTTCATTTTTAATGGTCTTTTTAGTCTTTTCCGAAGCCATAATTTTAATTTTCTATGAGGTTTACGAACGCTTCCACAACTTCCGGATCGAATTGTTTTCCCGCATTATTGCGCAGCTCTGAAAGGGCCTGATCGAGCGGGATAGCGTCGCGGTATGTTTGCGGTGTTATCATTGTGTCCCATCCTTCGGCAAGGGCAATTATCCTCGCTGCGAGAGGAATGGACGATGCTTGCATGTGGTCGGGATATCCTGTTCCGTCAAAATTTTCATGATGATGCAAGATCGCCCCGATCTCTTTTTTCAAAAAGACCGATTCGGAAAGCATTTGCGCCGCCAGAAGAGGGTGCTGTCTGACTATGGCAAATTCGGTCCCCGAAAGCGGGCCGTTCTTAAATATTATGCGGTCGTCGATGGCGATTTTACCGACATCGTGCAAAACGGCGCTGGTTTTGAGACTTGCAATTTCGTCGCGGTCGAGTCCCAGTTCGATCGCAATTTTTTCAGAGTAGAACGCCACGTGCTCGGAGTGAGCCATTATTTTTTGGTAGAACGGATTTGCGGCAAAGAGCTTGACGATCTCGGCCCGATGATGGCGTTTTGATTCTTCAGATAGCGAGACGACCGAATTTTTAATTCGCAAAATTAGGTCTTCGTTTTTACGCGAAGGCTCGTTTATCAGTTTTGCCTCTTCGAAAGTGCACACGCTGCCGCTGCCCCGTTTTTTTGCTCCGGCAAGTGCCAGACGCGAGGCGTCCAGCAATTCCTGCATGCTGCGCGTGTCGGCCGAAAGCGACGCGATGCCGATAGATGCGCTGATCTCCAAGTTCGGCTCGGCGTTCGCGAACGCAAAGTTTTTCATAGCTCGCGCGATTCGGTCGCAAACTTTCAAAGCGTTTCGTTCGTTGGTTTCCGGAAGTATCGCAAGGAATTCGTCGCCGAAAAAACGTCCTACGGTGTCCACGCACCTCACCGAATTACTGAGCATAAGCCCGAAGTCGGTGATGAGCCTATCTCCCGACCTTGGGCCGAAATGTGTGTTGATGCGGCGCACACCGTCTAGGCCAACGTAAAGAAGTGTTAGCGGGTAATGATAACGGTGCGCCTTTTGAATTTCCCGCGACAGAGTTTCGACAAGAAAACGCTGGTTGTATAGCCCCGTCATTTCATCTTTGACCGACGCTTCGCTTAGGTCCTTTGAAAGCCTGTTTTTTTCGAGCAGGTCTTTTACGGCTCTGGCCAGCGAATGAGTTTTAAGTTCCGGCGCGGTCACAAAGTTGAGGCCGTTCTTTAGCGACTCTTCGGCGCTTTTTGCGGGGATGACAAACAAGACCGGTGCGGGAAAGCTTAAGTCCGAAAATTCTTTGTCGGCGATTATCACATCTGGCAAATGCGTTTTTGAAATTTCTTCAATGGAGGCGGCGCTTGACGCAACTATTTTTGGGAAGAGACTTTTTAAGCCCGACGCGATATCGGCTATTGCGTTGCTTTTTTTTGTAAGGTAGCAGACTGAAAGTTGATTTTGCGCCATGTCGCGTAAATTTTAACCGAACCGGTGAGAAAATGAAAGAGCGAATTAGGCATTTAATTGTGGCGCTGGTTTTTTTGACGGGCCTTGTTTCGACGCTTGCGCACGCAGGTGTTATCGAAGAGACGATGTTCGGCAAAGATTTCCTTTTTCAGCGCGATTATCCAGCCGCGCTCGCGCAATTTTCAAAGGTATCGGAGGAGTTCCCCGATTCGCCGGCCGGCTATTTCGGCACAATGGCGACCTATCAGCTCATGATGTTCGAAAATTTAGATTTTCGCTTCAAGGACGAATTTTACGCCGCCGACAAAAAATTCGAGCGTGTTGCCGCGAGAATGGTGCAGAAAAAAGCGGAACCTTGGAATTATTTCGTCGCCGGAAGCGGCTTTGGCATGCGCGGATTTTTTTACATGCGCGAAGGGCGCTGGTTTCGGGCTCTCGGTTCGGCAACAAAGGCGATGCGATATTTGCGGCAGGCCCTTTTTATCGACCCAAAGTTCGTCGATGCGAAGCTCGGCGACGGAATGTATAATTATTGGCGGTCGGCAATTACCAAAGACCTTCATTTTCTTCCGTTTTTTGGCGATCACCGCGCCGCTGGAATTGCCGATGTCGAGTTTGTCATCCAAAACGGCACCTATGCGCGCGACATGGCCGAAATAAACCTAGGCTATATTTTAACGAACGAAAAAGACTATGCTGGGGCCAGAAAAATCATCAGCGATTATTTGGTTAAGTATCCGAAAAATATACTAATTAGGCAACTTTCGGCGCGTAACTACTTTTGGGATAAAAAATACGAACTGGCAATTGCCGAGTATAAAAAAGTGCTTGAGCTCGACCCAAATTTGACCAAGACCCTCTATTATATCGGCTGGGTTTACGCAAATCGCCCCGGTCTTGACAGTAAATCGAAGGCTTTTGAGTATTTTGAGCGATTTTTGGCCACAAATCCCGAAAAAGAGTGGCAAAAACAGGCCGAATTGGTCATGAAACGGCTAAAT
>CAZYHS010000014.1:0-43349 GCA_964647545.1 uncultured Pseudomonadota bacterium
CCTCTTTTTGCTCTCGGCATAAAATGCGTATCCCGCGTCTCGTATGGCCTATTCTGCGATAAGCTGCAGACTACGTTTAACGATTATCGGGTACTTCTATTCCTTTTTTAATTATTAACCGTTGGGCATGAGCCTCTTCACTTTGTAAACATCTACTTCTGCTACAAGTGTAGAGGTTCCGAGCCGACGTTTTTGCGAGTTGGTCTTGTTCGTCAAAATGTGACGAAGAGAAGCGCGACTGCGCTTGATCTTGCCGCTCTTGGTGATTTTGAATCTCTTTTTTGCTCCGCTGTTAGTTTTTAGTTTAGGCATATTTATTTACCTCCCTTTTGCACCGGTGAAAATATCGAGTGCAGAAAGCGCCCTTCGAACTTCGACCTGCTCTCCGGCGCACCAAGCACTGCAACTTCCTCAACAATGCGTTCCATCAATTTATGACCGAATTCCTGATGCGCCATTTCGCGCCCGCGGAATTGTATCGTGACCTTCACTTTGTTGCCGTCCTCCAAGAACCTTCTAATATGCTTGATCTTGGTTTGGATATCATGTTCGTCCGTTTGAGGCCGGAACCTGATCTCTTTCAAGTGGACAACGGCCTGATTCTTTTTTGCTTCATGATCGCGCTTGGCAAGATCATATTTGTATTTGCCGTAGTCCATGATCTTGCAAACCGGCGGTCTGGCCGTCGGCGATATTTCTACAAGATCAAGCCCGTACTCTTCGGCCCTCTTTTGCGCGTCGCGGGTCTGAAAAAGGCCGAGCTGTGCGCCGTCGGGCCCGATCAATCTAATTTCGGGAACCCTGATCCTGAAGTTAACTCTTAGGTCTTTGATGCTAATAAACAAACCTCCTTAATTCGTGCGCCGGCCGACAAAGGGCTAACCTTTGTTCTTCGCCTCATCCAGCGCCATTTCAATGAATTTATCTGCGGCCATAGCTCCCAAGTCGCCTTTGCTTCTCGAACGGACAGCGACAGAAACTGCTTCGGCCTCTTTTGCCCCAACGACCAGCATGTAAGGGACTTTTTGCATTTGGGCTTCGCGTATCTTAAGCCCGAGTTTTTCGCTTCTATCGTCAAGCTCGACCCTAAGACCTGCCTCGCGCAACTTTTCAACAAGCCCGTCGCAATATTTTTTCTGGGCGTCGGAAATCATCAAGACCGACACCTGAACCGGAGCAAGCCACAGAGGGAAAGCCCCGCCGTAATGTTCTATTAAAACGCCGAAAAAACGCTCGAGGCTTCCAAGCAGGGCGCGATGCACCATGTAAGGCCTGTGTTTCTGCCCGTCGGTGCCGATAAAATGCATATCGAAACGGTCGGGAAGAT
Organism: uncultured Pseudomonadota bacterium; assembly: GCA_964647545.1. Classification (GTDB taxonomy): domain Bacteria; phylum UBA10199; class UBA10199; family 1-14-0-20-49-13; genus CAZYHS01. Next base: position 1,328 of record CAZYHS010000014.1, read on the forward strand.
TAAAGTCGAACTGGATCGTCGTCATCTGCCATTCACGACCGATAGCGTCGCGAATCTTAAGGTCGATCTTGGGCCCATAAAAAGCCCCGCCGCCTTCATCAAGTTCGTAAGGAAGCTGCTGCTGCTCGATGGCTTTTTTAAGAGCGCCGGTCGCCTGCTCCCAGCGTTTCTCGTCGCCGACCGCTTTTTCGGGGCGCGTCGCCAAATAGGCTTTGACGTCGGTGAACCCGAACGACTTCCACATGAACAACGAAAATTTCAAAACATCGCTAATTTCTTTGTCGATCTGATCGGGCGTGCAAATAATGTGAGCGTCGTCCTGAGTAAATCCGCGAACGCGTAACAGCCCGTGCAGCACGCCGCTCTTTTCATAACGATAGACCGTGCCCAGCTCGGCCCAACGCAGCGGCAGATCGCGGTACGACCTCGCCTGCTTCATGTAGACCTGAATATGGAACGGACAGTTCATCGGCTTGATGTAATAATCATTGTCGTCGATTTTCATCGACGAATACATTCCATCGCGATAAAAATCTAGGTGACCGCTCGTCTCCCACAAAGTGCTACGCCCTATGTGCGGCGTGTATAAAATGTCGTAACCGTGTTTGAAATGTTCGTCTTTCCAGAACGATTCGATAGCGTGGCGAATTCGAGCTCCTTTGGGGTGCCACAAAATAAGGCCGGCGCCATATTCGTCCATCGTCGAAAAGAGATCGAGCTGCGTGCCGAGCTTGCGATGGTCGCGTTTTTCAGCCTCCTCAAGACGCGTCAAATATCCGTCAAGTTCCGCTTTTGTCGGAAACGTGGTGCCGTAAATGCGCTGGAGCTGAGCTTTTTTCTCATCGCCGCGCCAGTAGGCGCCTGCGACCTTTAACAGTTTGAAAGCGCCGATCTTCGAAGTATCGCCAACGTGCGGACCGCGACAGAGATCGGTAAAGTTTCCGTGAGTATAGAGAGTGACCGTGTCACCTTCCAGCTCGTCGATAATTTCAAGTTTGAATTTTTCGCCTTTGGCCGAAAAAACTTTTCTGGCTTCGTCCTTTGAAACTTCCTTTGCAACGAACGGAAGTTTCTCTTTGACGATATTATTCATTTCGGTTTCGATCTTTTCGAGATCTTCGGGAGTGAAAGCGCGCGCGATGTCAAAGTCGTAGTAAAAACCGTTTTCGATGGCGGGACCAATTGCAAGCTTCGCATCCGGAAAAAGTCGCAAAACGGCGTCGGCCATGACGTGAGCACAAGAATGTCTTAATGTTTCCAGATCCATTACCTTACCGTTTTAATGATTTTCCGGCGGGCATAACCGGACTTGAACCAGCGCCCCCCTTCTCCTTCTTCGGCCTGATTTTCTTGGTGGGCACAACTGGACTCGAACCAGTGACCCCTTCCATGTCAAGGAAGTACTCTAACCAAACTGAGCTATGTGCCCGCCAAAAAAACCCAACTCCAAACAGCTAAATTTCAAAGAAGTCCAAAAAAGGTTGCCCCTCTTAAGAAAGAATCGTTCACTTGTCAAGTCTTTTGATTTTTAAGGTTATTTTTCCATATAATTCAAGTCCTACTTGACTTCTTGAGCCTCAGGAGGCCGTTATTTAGGCTAAATCTAACCCCTCTTGGGAAAAAATAGCCCCCACTACGGCCGGAAAGTGCGATGGATAGGGCTTTTTCAATATGATCGCTTAAGAGGTCCTGTTTCCCGCCGGTTATCTCTGCAAACGCCCTTCTTATAAGCCTCGCACGAATCGACTCTTCTTCCTTTAAAAACCCCCGCACGTCCAATAAGACCTCATTTTTCCGTACTTTAGCTAATTTTTGAAATACGCGGGCGGTCATATTTTCTAGCGCACGACGGTCTAATTCAAGCGTACGGGCGGCCCTGCAGATAAGCCTTTTTGCCCCACTATTTAACTCCTCCAGCCCGTCTAAAACCCCATGCCTAAGTCTGTTGCGGCTATATTTTTGGGAGTTGTTCGAAGAATCCTCGACAAACTTTAATCCGGTATCAATCGCAAAATCGACGATCTCTTTGCGTGAAACTCCAAGCAAGGGCCGTACTATTGAAACCCGATCGTCGAGTTTCCGCACGACCGGCATTCCGGTCAACCCGTCAAGCCCCGCTCCTCTAACAAGGTGCAAAAGTACCGTTTCGGCCTGATCGTCTAAAGTATGTCCAAGAGCTATCTTATCGACGCGCAATCGCGCAGCACATTTTTTCAGGAACTCGTAACGAAGAGCGCGCGCCGCAGCCTGCAGATTTTCTCCGGAAGCTCCAAGCCCCTTCAAAGAGGTTGAAATAAATTTTAGGCCGAGCCTCTTCGCCGCCAAAGCCACGAACTTTTCATCACGTTCAGATTCTTTTCCACGCAGCTTGTGATTTACGTGGGCAACGATAAGCTCAAAACCTATCACATCTTTTAGATCGGCCAAAAGTTCCAGCATCGCAATCGAATCGATCCCGCCGGACACGGCAGCGATCACGCGGTCGCCGTTCGAAAAAAGGCCCGAATCTTTAATCTCTTTTTTTAGACGAAAGCTTGTATCCATAAATGAAAATTCCGCAAGCGCCCCCCGCGAAGTCGCTTAAAAGGTCGCCAAGCTCGGCGGTTCGTCCCGGCACAAAGGTCTGATGGAATTCATCGCTCAACGCATAAACGACAATAACTAATAACGAGAAAAAAAATCTTTTCCGGCTTAGGATATCGCGCACTCCGGCAACGGCTCTAGCAACAAAAAAACCTAAGATAAGATAGACGACAAAATGTGCGATTTTATCCGAGAACGGAAACGTTCCTGCCGAAAGATTCGGTCGAGACGACATGAATAAAATGAAAGACGCCCAAAGAACCGCGGGGGCCCAAAATTTCATAATTGAAAGATCCTACATCTTGTATTTACCGAAATCGTCGGGGCTGAGGTTTTCAAGTATCTCGGCCCATTTGCGTTTTTTCTGTTCTTCTTCGCTGTCGCCGAGATCGATCTTGCGCGATTTGTCTATGACAGACTGCTCGACAAATATCGGGGATTTAGAACGAAGCGCCACGGCGATCGCATCTGACGGGCGTGAATCCATCTCTATCTCTTTGCCGTCTTTGTTAAGTACCACTTTCGAAAAAAACGTGTTGTCACGAAGCTCGCTGATTACAGCCTTGACCACTTTAATGCCGGTCGAATCGAGAATGTTTTTGAGCAGGTCGTGAGTCATCGGACGTGAGAGCTGAATATGTTCAAGCTCGGTCGCAATCGCAGACGCCTCGATGAGGCCGATCCAAATCGGAAGAGCCTGCTTCTCTTCGATGTCCTTCAAAATGATTATCGGCATACTTGTGAACGGGTCGATGGTAAGCCCTGTGACCCTCATTTCAACGTACATAATTCCACCTTTGTAAATGATCTCAGACGTCTTTTAAATCAGCTCGCCTGTCAGAGAATTTGCTCCCGCACGAATAATTTTCGTCGAAACTATATGCCCAACTAAATTGAAATTGCCAGTTAAATTTACGATCTTGTTGCCGAAGTTTCGTCCTGTAAGCTGCGCAATTTCGCCGTTCTCATTTTTAGCGGCGCGCTTCGAATTTTTGCTCGCCCCTTCGACGAGCACCTGCTGACTAGTTCCGACAAGAGCCGACGTTTTCTTCGCCCAGATATCTTCGTTGAGCCTAAGTAAGCGCTGCAGCCGTTCTTCTTTCTCTTCCATCGGGACGTCGTCGTTCATCTTAGCCGCAGCCGTCCCTTCGCGCGGGCTGTATTTGAACGCGAACATACCGTCGAACTCAACCGCCCTGACAACTTCGAGAGTGTCACAAAAATCTGTTTCGCTCTCGCCGGGGAAGCCTACGATAATATCCGTTGTGATGTCGATGCCTTTGGCCACGCAACGAAGCTGTGCAGCAAGCTCCATGAACTGTTCTTTGTTGTAGCTCCGTTTCATGTCGCGCAAAATTTTACTCGAGCCGGCTTGCAACGGCAGATGCATATGCAAACACAATTTAGGATTTGTCGCATGCTCCTGCATTAAATCAAAGCCGAGGTCCTTAGGATGAGGGCTTGTGTATCTTATTCGAGCAATGTCGGTCTCGCTTGAGATCATCTGCAAAAGTCTTACAAAATCGCTTGTCTCTCCGGAGATTTTTCCTTTGGTAGCGTCGCTCATTTTGTATGAGTTAACGTTCTGCCCCAAAAGAGTTACCTCTTTGATCCCGGCCTTAGCGAGCCTCTTAACGTCCTCGACAATGCCAGCGGCCGGCCGGCTAAGCTCCCGTCCCCTTACCGATGGGACGATACAATAGGCGCAATTATTGTTGCAGCCCTTCATGATCGTCACAAAAGAACCGACTGCATTTTTACTCGCCTCTTCCGCCGCGTCGATCCGCGTCCAATTGTAACTGGAAAGATCGTCAATCAATTCACTTTTGACAACACGCCTTGCCTGCCAGTTTGCAACCGACGCCGCAACCTCCGCAATCTTAGATATCTGGTCCGGGCCGAGGACAAAATCAAGATGCGGATAGGTCTTAAAGAGCGATTCTTTTTCTGCCTGCGCGACGCAACCGGTTATGCCAACGATCAGATTGCCGCATCTCTTCTTCTTTTGAATTGCCTTTCCGATCTCGGAGATAGCTTTGTGGCGGGCATGGTCACGAACGGTGCACGTGTTAAAAATGAGCAGGCTCGCCTCGTCGTAGGACGAAGTTTCGCGCCAGCCATCTTTTTTTAGCAGCTCCGCCATGCGCAGAGAATCATGAACGTTCATCTGGCAGCCGAAGGTAATTATGTGAAATGTTTTATCCATAAAAAACGGGCCCGCAGCTTTTAGCTGCGAGCCCGCGTTCAAGTCAAGACTTCGTTGCGCCTTAGGTTAGGAGCTCTTTTTTACCGCCGCTTTCACCAGCAGAACGCAAAGTATCGAAAACGCCGCGATCGCCACAATGTCGGCCATATTTCCCAAGCCTCCGATGAGATTATATTTCTCGCCGAGGTTGAGCGTCTTAGCCAACATCCCTTCATTAACACCGGCGACGACCGCAATTGCAACGCCGGCTAGAGAACCTCCGGCCACAAGTCCCGTCGAATAGAGCATGCCCGAGCTTATTTCACCTTCGCTATCGCTCTTTTTCTTCGTGATAAGTGCGACAAGCGCGTTCATCATACCGCCGATAAAAATCGGGAAGGTCGTTGCAAGAGGAAGATAGATACCGACCGCGACCGCAAGGCTTCTGACACCGCAAAGCTCCATAACGACAGAAATCATAAAGCCTGCGATGACCAGACCCCATGGGAGCTCTTGAGCCAGCAAACCTTTGATAAGAGTCGCCATAAGAGTCGCCTGAGGAGCCGCGAGTTTATCGCTACCGATCGGGCCGTACGGAGAAGTGTGGAGCAGGAAAAGCGTAAGACCGACGACGCTTACGCTCGCAAGCACGCCGATAACAAGACCGACCTGCTGTTTCCAAGGAGTTGCGCCGACGAGATAACCTGTTTTAAGGTCCTGACTCGTCGCACCTGCATTAGCGGCCGCGATGCAAACAATCGAGCCGACGACGAGGGCCACCGCCTGATAAGCGTCCCCTTTCCAGCCGATCGAAACAAAAATAAGGCAGGTCGCCATGAGCGCCGCGATCGTCATGCCCGATATCGGGTTGTTCGAACTACCGATGATACCGACGATTCGGCTTGAAACGGTCACAAAGAAGAAGCCGAATAAAACCACCAGCAACGACATGACAAGCGTTGACGGGAAAGTTCCCGGCAACTGAGGAAGAACGGAAATGATGACGGCAAGAAGAACGGCACCAATAACCACGAACGAAAGCGGAATGTCCTTTTCGGTACGAGCCTTAGAGGCGGCATGCTGCCCCTTTGGAGCGGTCAAATCGCGCCAGCTGTCGCGAAACGCCGAAATAATTGTCGGCAACGTCTTCAACAGCGTGAAAAGACCGCCGGCGGCAACTGCTCCGGCGCCGATATAACGGACGTAACCTCTGTAAATTTCGGCCGGCGTCATTTGCGAAATAAGGAGATCTTTCCAGCCGGGAAGCAGCGTCCCCTGCAGCTGTTCTCCGAAGATCGTAATGAGAGGGATAAGGATCATCCATGACAAGACGCCTCCGGCGACTATTCTACTGGAGCCGGCCGGACCGATAATATAACCGACGCCTAAATATTCCGGCGTGATCTCGCTCATAACGGAAGCGTTTGGAAACTGGCTTGTCTTTGGCGTGCTGTAAGCCGGAGTATCTTTCCAGAAGCCGAAGATGCTCATCATAAGTTTATAGATCATCGCGGTCCATAAACCTGAAAAGACCAGCTTTGCAAGATTGCCACCCTTCTCACCCGCGATAAGAACGTCTGCGCAAGCTGTACCTTCGGGGTACGGCAGCGTAGCATGTTCCTTCACGATGAGCGAACGACGCAGCGGGATCATGAACAAAATTCCCAAAATACCGCCCACCAGCGCCAGCGTGAATATCTGGAAATATTTGAAGTACTGATCTCCCCCCGACAAAAATGTCAACGCGGGGACCGTGAACACAACGCCTGCCGCCACAGATTCACCTGCCGAGCCTATCGTCTGCACGATATTGTTCTCGAGGATAGTCGAACGACCAAGCTTTTTGAAAACCGCGATCGCTAAAACCGCGATCGGAATCGACGCAGAAACCGTAAGACCTGCGCGCAACGCGAGATAGACGGTTGAAGCGCCAAAGAGAATTCCGAAAAGCGCCCCTAAGATCACGGCCTTTACGGAAAACTCCGGAACACTCTGCTCCGCCGGTATGAACGGCTTGAAGTCTGACATTTTGAGTTCCTCCTTTTTAAATTTAAGTCCCCATTAGCGCCATAAAAACTTGCCCGACACTTACAAATTTTTATGCACTTTTCAAATAAAATTAATTAATTCTTGGCCTTACAGATTGATTTTAGGCAAATCTTGACCTATAGGAAGAGACAATTCCGGTCGTTTTTAACCGAATTCTGTAAACGGGGGACAAATGAAGATAATCATCCTTGGGGCGACGGGCTTCATAGGACGGCACCTGATAAAAGAGCTTTTATCGGCCGGACACAGCGTTGTAGCCGTCGGCAGAGAACCATCCAAGATAAAAAAGCTGTTTGGTGAAGCGGTCATAGCGGCACAATGGGACGGTAAAACCCCCAAAGGCTGGGTTGAGCACCTGTCCGCGGCTGCTGTTCTGGTAAACCTGTCGGGCGAAAATATCGGAAATATCCCTTGGACCGAGGAGAATAGAAAGCTCATCATTCAAAGCCGGCTCGATTCATGCAACGCCGTGCTTGCCGCCCTTTGTCACGCGCACCCACGTCCGGCAAAGATAATTCAGGCCTCTGCCATCGGCTACTACGGAGACGCAAACGATTTCATCCTCGAAGAGAGCTCGCCTTCCGGAAAAGAATTTCTCTCCAAAGTGACAGTTGAGTGGGAGAAGGCAATAATGCCGGCCGAAAAGCTCGGTTGTAAAGTCATCTTTATCAGATCGGCCACCGTTCTTGGTACCGACGGAGGGGCCCTACCAAAAATCGCGACGCCGTTCGCATTTTATCTCGGCGGAGTCATAGGGAGCGGAAAACAATGGTTCTCATGGATACATATTCGCGACGAGGTTAGCGCCATACGGTTTCTAATTGAAAATGAGGAATCCGGAGGGCCATACAATCTTGCATCTCCAAATCCGGTTCAGGCCAAAGTTTTTTTCAATGCGGTAAAAATGGCCGTCGGCAAGCCGGCCCTCTTCTGGATACCCTCTTTTCTGGTGAAATTGTTCATGGGCAAAAAGGGAGAAGAACTGATTCTATCCAGCAAACGGGTCGTCCCGAAACGGCTTCTTGACGCCGGCTTCAGATTTGCTCATCCTGCAATAGATGAAGCGATGAACGATCTATTTGCCGGAGGGGGAAAATGAAAACGCCGACACGACAAAGCGCCGCCATGAGAGCCAGAATTTTAAATGAAGGCAAACAAGGTACCGGCCCCGTAATATATTGGATGAGCCGCGACCAGCGGGCTTTCGACAACTGGGGATTAATATTTGCGGCTGAAGAGGCAAAAAAGCTCAACCGTAAATTCGTTGTGGTCTTCTGCCTCGTCGATGAATTTCTCGGAGCACAAAAGCGTTGCTTCGAGTTCATGAAGAGCGGCCTTGATAGAACCGCCGAAGTGCTTAATGAAAATAAAATCGACTTCACGATTTTAAAAGGCGACCCAAAAATTAAAATTTCGCAGTTTGTTTCAAAAAAGAAAGCAGCCCTTCTCGTTACCGATTTCGACCCGACTCATTTGAAGCTTGAATGGAAAAATGCGATCGCAAAGAAAATTTCCGTTCCTTTTTTTGAAGTCGACTCCAGAAACATTGTCCCGTGCTGGGTCGCATCAAATAAACGCGAATTCGGCGCCTACACATTGAGGCCAAAGATTTCACGTCTGGTCGATATTTATCTGACAGATTTTCCCCAGATTCTCAAAGGCCGCGACTCAAGCCGTAGGTTCATCGCCGACTTTGTGAAAAACAAGCTCGCCTCTTACGACGAAGAGCGAAACGATCCGTCAATCGACGGGCAGTCCGGGCTTTCCCGCCTGCTCCACTTCGGGCAAATTGCGGCGCAGCGTGTTGCGCTTGAGGTAAGAAAATCGAAAGCGCCCGACAAAGCAAAAGCGGCGTTTCTTGAAGAGCTAATTGTTAGACGCGAGCTCTCCGACAATTACTGTTTCTACACAAAAAATTACGACTCGTTTGACGCCCTCCCCGACTGGGCGAAGAAGACTCTCACCGAACACAAACGCGATAGACGCGAATATCTCTATTCTCTCGGCGAACTTGAAAACGCAAAAACGCACGACGAGCTCTGGAACGCCGCCCAACTCGAAATGATTAAAAGTGGACGCATGCACGGCTATTTAAGAATGTACTGGGCGAAAAAGATCCTCGAGTGGAGCAAATCACCTGAGATCGCAATCAAGCACGCGATCTATCTCAACGACAAGTACGAACTCGACGGGCGCGACACGAACGGTTACGCCGGCATCATGTGGGCCATTGGCGGCCTTCACGATCGTGCGTGGGGCGAGCGAAAAGTTTTTGGCAAAATCAGATTCATGAGCTATGCAGGTTGCAAATCGAAGTTCGATATTAAAGCCTACATCGAAAAGGTAAAAAAACTATGAGCGTAAAGAAAGCTGTCATTCCTGTTGCCGGACTTGGAACACGATTTTTGCCGGCCACCAAGGCAATTCCCAAAGAGCTCCTCCCGATCGTCGACAAACCGTCGCTGCAATACGTTGTCGAAGAGGCTGTCGCATCGGGCATCAGCGAAATAATCTTTGTCACGAACAATTTAAAAGCGCTGATCGAGGACCACTTCAGGTGCGACACCTCTTACGACCAAGCACTTGAAAAAATCGGCAAGTCGGATCTGCTCACCGAACATTGCACGTTCAACACAAAGTTCAAGCTGACCACGGTTTATCAAAAACAGGCGCTGGGGCTTGGCCACGCGGTGCTCATGGCAAAAAAAGCCGTCGGCAACGAACCGTTCGTGGTGCTCCTTCCCGATATGATCATCGACGACAACCCGCCATGCACAAAAAGATTGATCGACACTTTTGACGAATTCAATAAACCGGTGATCTTGGTCGATCACGCGCCTCGCGAAATGATCTCGCAATACGGCATCGTGGGCACAGGAAAAAAATTCAAAGACAGAGTTTTCGAAATCACGAGCATGGTTGAAAAACCGAAACCGGAAGATGCGCCGAGTGATCTCTATATTGCAGGTCGATATCTTCTCCCCCCTGAAATCTTTTCGATCCTCGAAAGGGTCAAGCCGGGAAAAGGCGGCGAAATACAGCTGACCGACGCACTTGTCGAGCTCGCAAAAAAAGGGATGCTTGCCGAAGAGCTGAAAGGAACTCTGCACGACACGGGCGACAAGCTCGGTTATCTTGAGGCGAACATCTACTATGCGCTGAAAAACCCCAAATTAGGCATCGCCGTCAAAGATTACATTAAGAAAATTAGCTGACGCACAGGTTTTATTGTTGTTCTGAAAAAGCAGCCAGAAAAACTTCCAGCGCGCGCTTTGCGTGCTCGCTCGACTTGGACATAAATCTCAAATTTCTGTATAATTGTAAGAAGTCAGATCGCGGTGTCATTTTAGGCATGGCTCCGGAGAACAAAGTCTTCAAATCAGCAAGACCTTGCACACCGGAGTCTGGGATACTCTTAAAGAAATCCTCAAACGGAAGCGCACCAGCCAATTCAACAACTGCCTCTCTAACTTCCGCAATCAACTTGACTGTATTAGGGCCATATACGGTTCTAGCTACTTTTGTAGATATCGATTCTTTCTTGCTTGGCGCTGCTCCCCCAGCTTGTGGTTTTGCGGGTAAATCTACGTTCTGCGATTTTTTCGAAGGAGAACTATCGCTAGCAACTGGTAAACAAGCCGGTAAACATTCGCCCGCTTGTTCCGCCAGCATTTTTGCAGGCTCAAAAATTTCTCCTATGGCCGCTCTCGATTTTAACCAAAGGACATCGACAAGAGTCATATTTTTTTCGGAAGATGAGCTTGGCAGAACCATGTCAACGTAGAGCAATTGCCGGCGTGCCTCGTCTTTACCGGCGCTTATGACTTTGCGCGCTCTGCGCGAAGCGATATTTACCGATGAGGTCATGTAGTCATTAATAACACCATCAACACCGGTGATCGTTATTTCCGGTGTACTACCGCCAACCATGACCAGAACTTTAGGCCCGACCCCAGCCTCAAACATTTCTACAAAATCATTTTCTTTATATTTGCCTGCAGGAAGAAAAAACGCGAAAGCTTCTCCTTCATTATAATTTTCGTTAAATGTTTTTACATGCTGTTTTGCCTCCTTGAGGCTTGCAGCATAAATAAGAGCTCTTTTGTCACCAAAATATTTTTTGTACGTATCGACCAAAACCTGACTACGAGCCCGCAATTGCGCGGTGACAAAATTGCCCGTACTCGCATCGCGTTCGAACGACATGTTTTCAGGATACGCGACCTCTACCGCCTTTACATCACGCAGTTTGTCGCCTTGCGCAAAACGCCAAGCAAGATCAAATGATTCGACATGAGGCGCAGCTTTAAATACGACACCTTGAACATCCGGCGATGCACTGGCGCCTAAGAGGAAATTGCCTCGCGCTTTTATCACAGCTCCATCTTCGGAGAGGAATTCAAGTTGCCGCAAAATCTTGATACCATTGTTTGTGGCCGCTAGACCCGCGTTGAGCATGAACACAAGACCAAATGACTTGGGATCGAGCGTGGCTAATCCTTTTTTTGTAGAAATATACACATCATCAACGATCACGACGTCATAAAGTGTTTTCGGAGTTCTATAGTCTTGACCTATCTTATCTACAAGAAGCTCAGGCCTATGTTGTTTTATAAATGTGGCGACTTGTGACATTCCCACCGAGTGATCAACGATGATCAGAACCTGTTTCTTTTGGAAAAGCTCCCTTGTCCTATCAAACAGCTCCAACACAGACTGAAGGCGCTCTTCAAGAAAACCACTAACATCACGAAGCAGAGCACGATCATAGCCTTTTGCTATCAAATCTTTCACCTGCGCAGTTAAATGTTCACAAAGCGCCAATTGTGGAGATGTTGCAGGAGCTTCGACATTAGCTGGAGCCTCAACAGTTTTTTCCTGAGGCAATACTTTTGTTGAAATCTCCGGCGATTTAGCTGGAGGTGGCAATTGTTTCTGGCTCGGTGGCACCGGCCAAAGAAGGTCTTTCAAAGAGGCTACAGGATATGCTTGATCGTTTACTCCTACCAATTCAATAAACTTGGCAGTTTTAGTAGTTAACTCTTCAGCATTATCAGCAAGATACCAGATCATTTTCTCAAGTTCAGTTGGAAGTGCCAGCTGGTGATCAAGAATAACTCCGTCAAAACCCGTGATATGGTCATGAGATCCCCGATCAGAAACAAATATTAAGACCTTCGTAGGGCAATCACGAGAAGTAAGCGCCTTAATTTCTTTTTTCAGTGTCTTTGAATGAATGACTTTCGCAAAGCCGTCGCCATACTTTTTATTGAAGGCAGTTTCGTAAGCTCTAGCCCAAGGGTCGTAAGCGGTAATGATGGCTGTTCTTTTGGCATTTCCTAAAAGGTTTTTTTCGTAAACACCCAGCACTGTCTCAACTTGCGGCTTCGGTGGCATTGTACAACTGTAATAAATTTTCCCATCAATTTTTTGAAGCTTCGGCAGCATTGCAAGACCGTTTGGGTAGATTGCCTGTATCCATTCGATATCGGGTAAAATGCCAGCATCCCTAAGCCATCTAAGATCGAAGGATGTTATATGTGCGGCACCAGCAAATGCAGCTACATCCTGAGCAGGAAGATTTGACGAGATACCAAGCAAAAACCTCCCTTCCCGTTTTTTATAAGAACCTGAACGATCCAAATAACCAAGTTTTGTTAGAACTTCACTAATATTGGGAAGGGAATCAATATCGGTCACCGTCAAACCTACAGAAGCAGACAATTTTCTTAGCATCGCTTGATTTCCGCTTTTGCTAAAGAAATCATTGCTAACAAGAATGAAGTTGCAATCTTGCTTAATCGTCTTTCTCGTATCATCAAGGACGCCTATTTTCATGCTTTGAAAGCTACTTCTGAAGCCAATCACTATGTTGGTATGAATATGTTTTTCCGGTAGAATCACCACAATCATCTTACCTTTAAAAAATTCTTTCGCCATCGAGACTGCCGACTCAACGCTTCGACAGAAGAAGTGTTTTGTTGGCAGTCGGATCAAAGCGCTGGAGAAACCTGCACGTAGTACCTTACCCAGCTCATGTTGCCAGTTAGCTTTGACAGCTTCATCATTGAGATAAACATGACGATTAACAACCTTGACACCTTCAGTGAGCTCCTTCGGCAGACTAACAGGCTCATTGGAAAAGAGGCGTTCCTCCACAGACACTTCTGCACGTGGCGAAGTTGCACCGCGAGGAGCGCCATCCGGCAGATCGTTATCCGCAAATGCGAAAGCATGCGGCATACCGGCCGCAGCTGCTGCCGGCTTCGGCGATAGAAAATCTACAATCTTCGCAAAGAAACCTTTTCGAGATGTTTCAGCATTGGCAAAACCACGAACGCCATTAAGGTTGACAAGACCGTAACTTGCGGCTGCTGCGACGTGAACTGCAAGTGCGTTTACAAACTTATCGAGCAGAGTTGCATCGGGAGATTCTTCTATGCCGATCAAATCCAGAACATCTGGCGCAAACATCAATCCGCCGACAGAGGCAAAGTGCGCATTAACTTCTGCAAGCGCGATTCCGGCTTGAGTTTTAGGAAGAAACTGTTTTGCAAGTATTGAATAGGCGGCGGCTCCGCGCAAAAGTCCAAAGAACGGAATGCTCTTTAGCCATTCGATTAACATCGGCTCTGCCGAAGCTCCTGCGAGTATGCGGCCTGTGCCGGCAAATGTTGCGGCTTCGGCCGGAAGGCCTACGGCAACGCTCCAAGCGGCAACAGCTTCGGCGCTAAGTCCGGATGTTAAACCAAAATAACGAACGGCCGATTCAACCAGACGCGCAGCCCTTCCTGCGGCGAACAGCGGAATGAAAAACGCCTGCGGCTCATCTAAAATGTGCAGAACATTTTGCCACGTCGCATCGCTAAGTTTTCCGTCGCTAAGTGCTGCCACGATCTTGTCGGAAATATTTCTCTTTGAAGTATTGCCGACAATTGCAAGAGCGGCATGAAGTGCAGGCGCTGTGTCGGCTCTTAAGCGCAATAGATTTAAATTGTCGCTAAGAACTGTATCAAATGCATTTGTCCCGATTGCAGAAAAGAGTTTTGCGTATGCGTTCTTTAAATTCTCTGGCCAATCTTCCTTATTCAAACCGTAGTGCGAACTCCACTCTGCGCCTAGTTTTGCAAGGAGCTTATGATCTTCTGATTGTGAGGGTGATTGTTGGTTTTTCAGGCCGCGTCTGAGATCTTCAAGTTCGACAAGGGCGTTGTCATAGCCAAGGCCTGTGTAAATCGCCTCAAGGTCATTGAGTGCAGTGAGCGCCCTGTCATTGTCGCCGGCATTTTTTGCCGCTTTAAATTCGGCGAGGGCCGAATCGACCATGACCTGTGGAGAAACTGCGCCGCCCTGAAAGGGCTCATTATTTATGAAATCCAATGCCATGCGCCGCGCGTCTTATAACATCGGCGTCTGATAATCAATGAATATTTATTCTTTATTTTACAGGTAGTTATGAGATACAATTAAACAATAGAATAACATACTGTGTTTTTTATACCGAATTTTGAGGGAGATTTTTTGATTAAAACGTGGTGCCCGGGGCCGGAATTGAACCGGCACGGCCCGTTAAGGCCTCAGGATTTTAAGTCCTGTGCGTCTGCCTGTTCCGCCACCCGGGCAAAAAATGAGGCGCGGGTGGGAGTCGAACCCACTCGTATCGGTTTTGCAGACCGAAGCATTCCCACTTTGCTACCGCGCCTTAAATTAAATTTTAAAAAAGCATCCTTTGGAAGGCCGAAAGCTTCTAAACAATGCCGCCCAAACTGTCAAGCCCGATTTGTCCCGTTACTAGCGCCCTTACGGTCACAGCCACCCTACGCCCGCGGGTGAAATTTTTTGTAGATTTCTTTCAGGTGAGTCGTGTTGACGTGCGTGTAAATTTGCGTCGTCGAAATGTCGGAATGCCCCAGCATTGTCTGCACGCTTCTTAGATCGGCGCCCCGCTCTATCAGATGTGTCGCGAACGAATGTCTGAGAGTGTGCGGAGAGACGTGCCGTTTGATCATAGCTTTTTTCACAAGCGCCGAAATAATGTTCCACAACTGCTGGCGTGACAGTTTATCTCCGTTGCGCGAAAGAAATAGCTGGTCTGGAGATGAATGTTTCGCAAGAAGCGGCCTTACTGTTTCAATGTATTCGCGCAAAATTTTCGCAGCGACTTTACCGATAGGAACCAGCCGCTCCTTCGACCCCTTCCCCATCGTCGTTAAAAATGTCTGGTCAAATTCTGTGGTGCCGAGCGTCACTTGAGTGAGCGGCAGATTTACAACTTCGGAAGCTCTAAGACCGGTCGCATACATAAGCTGCAAAATAGTGAAGTCGCGAAAACCGAGCGTCGCCTTGAGGTCCGGCGCGGCAAGCAACCTCTCAACTTCGTCAAGAGTCATTACCTCCGGCAACTTCTTCCATTTTTTAGGAAATTCTATCTTGGCGGTCGGGTCATCTTTGATTATCTTTTCGCGCCTTAAAAAATTAAAAAAACCGCGGAAACTCACCAGATGTCTCGACACCGAGCGGCTGTCCATGCCGTTTTTGTGCAGATCGACGAGGCATGCCAAAACGTGCAATTCGCCGACACCGGAGACATTTGTCACGCCCATCTTTTCAAAAAAATCTGCCATGCGCCGCAAATCGTGAGCGTAAGCCGAGACTGTGTTAGCGGCTAACCGCTTCTCAATGCGGATGTAATTTATATAGAGGTCGATCTGTGAATTCACAAGCCGCCCTTTTTATTTTTGCAGCAAAAATGCGCGAATAAATCCGTCGAGCTCGCCGTCCATCACCGAGTCAATTTTCCCGACCTCAAAGCTCGTACGATGATCTTTCACCATCTGGTACGGCTGAAAAACATACGACCTTATCTGAGAACCCCACGCGATGTCGGATTTTTGTGCCTCGACCGCATCGCGTTCGGCGCGTTTTTTGTCCATTTCAAGATCATAGAGTTTCGCTTTAAGAATTCTCATTGCCGTCGCACGGTTTTGGTGCTGGCTTCTTTCGGTCTGCGAGGCAACAACTATTCCGCTTGGAATGTGCGTGAGCCTTACCGCCGAATCTGTCTTATTGACCTTCTGACCGCCGGCGCCCCCCGATCTGAAGGTGTCGATCCTTAAGTCTTCTTCCTTCACGACAATTTCGATGTCGTCTTCGATGTCCGGCAAAACAAATACCGCGCAAAAACTTGTGTGGCGTCTTTTGTTTGCGTCGAACGGAGAGATTCGAACAAGCCTGTGTACACCGTTTTCGGCCTTGAGATATCCGTAAGCATAGGCACCGCTAATAGTCACGGTGACACTTCTAAAACCGGCGCCGTCGCCTGCGGTAAAATCGACGACATCGTTCTTGTAGCCGTGAGCGTCGGCCCATCGACGATACATGCGAAGCAGCATTTCGGCCCAGTCACAAGCTTCGGTTCCACCGGCTCCGGCGTTGATCTGCAAAATAGCGCTGGCCGAATCGTTCTTGCCTGAGAGCATCTGCCTGAACTCGACATCCCCGAGTAGTTTTTCAAGACGCAAAAGATGTTCGCCGGCCTCATTTAGCAGCTCTGCCTCTCCGGCGTCAGTTGTAAGTTCAATGACCGCGGCAATGTCGGCTTCAAGTCTGAGCATCTCGTCCCAAGTGGCCATCTCCGACTTTAATGAATCGAGCTCTTTAAGAATTGTTTTGGCCTTTGCCTGATCGTTCCAAAAATCGGCCGAGTGCGAAATTTCTTCCGACCTTGCTATATCTTTTCTCTTTTTATCGAGGTCAAAGATGCCCCCTTAGCTCTTTGAGCTTGTTGGATGCATCTTCAAAACGCGATTTGACTTCGTTCAAAGTTATCATAGCTTGCACCTGCAAATTCCTTTCTTTCTCATTATCACCATAATTATCAACAATGCCGACACGACCAGACTCGCCCATGCAAAAACATCGCCGGTCAATGTGTAAACACTCTTTTCGCTTCTCAAGCCTGCATTAGCTACGATTAGCCCGTCTTCGAACAAGCCGGTCGACGACATGACCTTTCCGGACGGATCGATAACCGCTGAAATGCCCGTATTTGCCGATCTCACCAGCCAGCGTCTATTTTCCACCGCGCGAAATACCGAAAGAGCCAGATGCTGATACGCCGCGCTTGTGTTGCCGTACCACGCGTCGTTTGTGACCACGGTCAGGATATTCGCCCCCAGCGCGGTCTGTTTTCTTGCGATGTAGGGGAATAGATCTTCGTAACAGATAAGTCCGCCGATCTGGAACTGATCGGTAAAGAGAGGCTCAAAAGATCTCCCGTGCTCAAAATTTCCGACCGGCGCTACGAGCTTTCTCGCAAAGAAAAGCAATTTTTTATACGGAACATATTCGCCGAACGGCACCAGATGAACCTTACTGTATTTGCCCAGCAAAGCGCCGCTCTTATCGGCAAGATACATGCTGTTAAAAAATACGGGGGGATTTCCCTCGTGAGACGGAATGCCGGTCAATGCCCCGAATAAAAGATAGACATCTTTTGCGCTTTTAAAGCCGTCAAGGCCAAGAGTTGAAACCGGCATCGATGCCGCACTTTCGGGGATGATAAAAGGATAGCTTGCCTCGGGCCAGATCATAAGATCGACTCCGGAACCGGAAAGCATTTTGGTCAAACGAATTAGAGGCGAAAGCTGCTCGTGCTCAAGACCTTCGCGCCATTTGACCTCCTGCGGAATGTTCCCTTGCACCGATGCAACTCGGATCTTAATTTCATCGGCCTGTTGAATCCCAACTTGTGTCACTCTGAAATATCCGTAACCGGCGTTGAGAATAAAGAGCGCCATCGTAACAACGGTCAACATTCTGCTAAGTTTTTCGCCGCCGTTTATCCGGTCGATTGAAGCAAGAGCTTCGGAGATCCAGACGTTGAAAAGTATCATCAGGAACATCAGCCCCCAGATGCCCAAAAGATCGACGCTTTGAATGATAGGCAGATAACTAAACTGCGTGTTGGTTATGTTGCCCCACGGAAAACCGTTCGCAGGAAAATAGTGGCGCAAAAATTCAATTGCGACCCATAGCACCGGAAGAGTCCAACAGCGTTTAACGCCTGCACGCTCTTCGATAAGCGCGGCAAAAAGCGGGGCAAGGGCTATGAACGCCCCGAGAATAATCATGAGAAGTAAAAGCATCGAAATGCTGGTGACGGCGGAAAGCCCGCCATAGACGGTCAATGCGGGATAAAGCCAGAAAAGAGATATCAGATACCAAACGACGGCCGAAAAAAAGGTCAGCACGAATGCCCTGCGCCACGAAGCGTGTCTTATCGCGAACAAAAGAGGGACAAGCGCAAACCATGCTATAAAGCCGAGATCTGGCATCACGACAGAACCGAATCTAGCCGGAAAGGATATCCCCATCAACACGCCGCTTATTAAAGATAATAAGATGTTCATATTTTCTTTCGATATATTACAAACACGAAATTAAAAGTTCCCATTCGCGTTCGCGCATCGCGATAAATGAAGTTCTATCGCAATCGTCATAGCCTTCAATGTGAGCGGTCCCGTGCACGGCAAGTCGTTTAAGTTCGAGTCCGAGAGGAACTCCTCTAGCCTTCGCCTGACGCCGCGCAGTGTCTATCGAAATATAAATCTCCCCGCGAGGGTCGGCGCCACGGCCTAAATCAAAAGCGATGACATCTGTCGATTTGTCGATGCCGAACCATCTTTTTTTCATGCGTCTGATCTCTGAATCGCTGACAATTACAATGTCGATCATTTGCTCTCCTCGGAGGCCGCGAAGGCCTCCCTTGGATATTCAATTCGCTGATGATAGATGCCCATTAAAATCTTGGTGAACGATGCGGCGATATCGTGAAGATTGCGTAGCGTCAGATCGCATTCGTCCAGCTGGGCCTCGACAAAGCTCGAGTTGATAACATCCTCGACCATCTGCTGTATTCTCGATGGGCTCTTTTCCTTCAGCGATCTAACGGCCGCCTCGACAGAATCTGCCAAGAGCAGAATGCCGGCTTCACGAGTCTGAGGTTTTGGACCTGCGTATCTGAAATCTTTTTCATCTATCTTAACATCGGAACCCGAAGCGATAAGTCCTTTCGCTTTTTCATAGAAGAAGCTTATCATCTTGGTGCCGTGATGCTGAACTATCATGTCGGAAATTCTCTTCGGGATCTTGTACTGCTGCGCAAGTTCTAAACCGTCCTTCACATGCGATGAAATTATCAAGGCCGACATGTTCGGCGAAAGCTTGTCATGGCGAGATTCGCAATCTGTGGTATTTTCCACAAAATAGAGCGGTTTGCGTATCTTTCCGATGTCGTGATAATACGCGGCGACTCTCACCAGCAGAGGATTTGCGCCGATAGCCTCGCTAGCGGCCTCGGCAAGAATCCCGACCAGATGAGAATGATGATAGGTCCCGGGAGCCCGTATCACAAGCTCGCGCAACAGAGGATGGTTAAGATTGGCAAGTTCAAGCAACTTGATATCGGTTGTGTAACCAAACACGTATTCTGCAAGAGGCGTGATAATTGTTACCAAAAAGGCACAGAAGAATCCTCCCGCCGCCGCAAAAAGAACGTACCAGACAAAATTTATAAAAGTTATGGATACGGTGAGCGAAGCAGCTTCAACCAGCTGAAAACCGACCGCGGCGAGCGCACCTACTGCGGCTGTGTATGCACCGGCCTTAATAATGGCCGAGCGTTTATCTGCGTAAGCGATAGACGCGGCGGCTGCGATGCTTGTAACAAGAATAAATCCGGTGAAACTGGCGTGCCCGCTCACCATAACTCCGGAAAAGATCGAAATCGGTATCATAAAAACAAGCGCGGTTTCGGAATTAAGAATGAACCTAACTATCATGGCAGCGGCTGCAACCGGCATGGCGTAATAAAAAGCAATCAAAGGAATTTCCATACCGATGGCGTTAAAGATGACCCTCGAAAGCCCAAGCCCTATCCTTAAAAGAACGATAGTAGAAATCATGACGGAGCCCATAAAATAGAGATCTGTCCGAGACACCGCGAACTTCTTAATGTAGCGCTCGCCGAAATAAAAGCATGAGACCATCACAAGCCCAACAAGAATTATCGAGCCAAGCATGCGAAACGGCGTCGATGCTTTTTCTTTTTCGCGTCTAATTCCCTCCAGTAAAATCACGTGACGAGGCTCGTATCTTAATCCGCCGCGAATGATCATTTCACCATCTTCGACCTTTATCACAACGTTGTTCACGCCTGCCTCGGCCTTCTTTTTTCTGGCTTCGCTAGCCTGCATGTCAAAGGAGACGTTCGACTGAAGCATCTCGGAGGCAAAAAGGGCCTCCGGCAAAACCACACCTTTTTGGTTCTTGTGGCTATCCAGAAGTCTTTTTCTGGCATCATCCAACGTGGAAAGATTTGATATCTCTTTCTGACTTAACGCGCGTTCGTTGCCGGCGACATCAATAAGCGATATTCCCCTTGTCCTGTCGGCCTGAGTCAGAGCCGTTTCGGCGATAACCATCTTGGAGAGAGCCGAGGTTATCAGCTGCTCTGTTTCGGATACAAATTGCGCCGAAAAATCAGATTTAAGCGCCACATCCCAAGCTTGGTCGCTAATCGCCGTGTTAAGATCGGCCTCAAATTCCTTGCGCAATGCGTCCGGAGCCTGACCCGCAGAGACACGTTCACGCATTTTAGTGAACGCCGCCGTCAGCACTCCCCCTATTTTCTTTGAAAGCTCTGGATCAAAGGCATAGACGCTTGGGACAACGGCAAGAGCGCTCTCCTTGAACTTGCCGGTCGCCTCGGTGTCGATAATTTCGTAGGCGCGGTCGGCCCTGATGTCGTGCTGTGCGATTGAGCCGACAACTATTTGTCTGGGGATACGCGACACCGAAAGTGTCATCACGCAGGTAATGACGATGCACAGCACCGCAAAAGCAAGCCAGCCGAAGAACGGGCTGCCGACAAAAGTTCTCCAAGCCGCAAAGTCCGAAATGCTCACCCTGCCGAAAACATCGCCGAAAGTTCTGTGTGCTCTTTTATCTCGTTGCATCTTCATCGTATGCCTTGACAATCGCTTGTACCAGAGGGTGGCGAACTATGTCGGCCTCCCCAAGAGACTGAAACGATATGCCGGGCACCTTTT
Organism: uncultured Pseudomonadota bacterium; assembly: GCA_964647545.1. Taxonomy (GTDB): domain Bacteria; phylum UBA10199; class UBA10199; family 1-14-0-20-49-13; genus CAZYHS01. The sequence goes on from CAZYHS010000014.1 coordinate 22,256, forward strand.
TTAAGATTCTCATTGCCTCGACCGCCCCCGAACTCGTACCGCGCGGAAGATCGATCTGTGTAACGTCGGCGGTAATAATCGCCTTCGAATTAAATCCAAGCCTTGTAAGAAACATCTTCATCTGTTCGGGCGTGCAATTCTGTCCTTCGTCGAGAATGACAAAGGCGTTGTTCAAAGTTCTGCCGCGCATGAAGGCAAGAGGCGCAACTTCGATGCGGCCGTCGTCTATCATGCGGCGTGCCTGTTCAATATCCATCATATCGTGCAAGGCATCGTAGAGAGGTCTAAGATACGGATTCACTTTTTCCTGCATATTCCCCGGAAGAAAACCGAGCTTCTCTCCGGCCTCGACCGCGGGGCGTGTAAGAATAATTCTCTCGAACTCCCTGCGCAGCAATGCCTTAACGGCGGCCGCCATCGCAAGAAAGGTTTTCCCTGTTCCGGCCGGACCGAACCCGAACACCATGTCATGACTATTGATGGCTTCAAGATAACTCTTTTGACCGACCGTCCTTGGGCTTATCACATGCCCTTTGTATGAAACTATTGCCGAACCGAAATAGAGCTCGGTGACCGAGGCTTTTCTATCGCCCGAGATAATTGTAATTGCCTGTTCAACCGTTTTTACCTCGACGTGAACGCCGCGTTTTAAAAGAGCATACAGTTCATGAAGAATCTTGGCGCCGAGCTCGGCTTCGACGGCATGAGAGCCGATAACCTTCATGCGGTTGCCGCGCACAAGGATCGTTACTCCGCACGCCTCTTCTATCATCTTAATGTGTATGTCATGCACACCAAGCAGCCGTTTTACAAGTTCGTGTGAATCAAAATTAAGCGGCAGCTCGCATGATTTCTTATTTTTCATGAGAGTTCTACCTTCTCTGTCTGGGAGCGGGTCTCTGTTGCTGCTGTACATCGGCGGCCGGATTCTCACCCATTACCTGAACAACGACCTCGCGCCGCAACGATCTCTCTTCAAAGTCGATAAGATATATTTCGTCGTAGGGATCAAATAGCGGTTTGCCGTCCGCAAACGGTATCGCAACAGACCTGCCGAAAACCGCCGACTGCACGCGTGCGGAGAGCTTTACCTTCTCCTTGCGCATATTTTCGCCCTCTCGCCCCTCTCCGATAAAAAGGCCGGTCGCAAGTTTTAGCTCGTCGATAATGCCGCTGGACTCTTCGATGACCGTCAGGGCGGCCCCGCCTTTCGGCACAAGAACCGTGGCAAGTCCGTTAGCGGCGCGGCTGTCTCGAATGGCAAATTTCACTTCGCTGGTAACCTTGATGAAGTCGGTTTGAGCGGTTGTGTTAAGATAAAACCGTTTAAAAAATATCATTGTTTGCGGATATTTAGACTAATTTCCCGCGATTGGCAAGAGGTTAAAGAGCAACGATTGTTGGAGATTTTATCTTCTGATGACCAGACTGCAACCGCCGCCGCTGATGGCAGCCCAACCGAGACCTCCTCCGGTGACGCCAACTCCGGTAACGTCGCCTTCGGTCCCTTTTGTGGTCGACTTAATGTCAACGTACTTTCCGTCGATGACACAACCGAAACTAGCCGAAGCTTGAGACGACATTCCGCCATCATCAGTTGCTGTGACTTTGAGGGTAAGCGGGCATGAGTAACCTTGGATAGGCAATCCTTTTGTTACGGTCGGATTGACATCTTCGGAGGCGTTTATCGACATGTCGGGGGCACCACTCTCGATCAGCGCCTTGGAGTTCGACGCAAGTATGCTCATCTCCTCGGGTTTGATCGACGTAAAGACGGCCGAGCAGTCGGCACCTTTGCTGTCCTTGCATTCCCACTTATAGGTCAACCTGTCATTGGTCGGATCGATTCCTTTCGCAATGACAAACTGATCCTCTTCGCCGATAATGTTTCCGGTGGCGGGTATCTCCTCACCCTTCTCATCAATCAACCTGACGGAAGGAGCTTCGTTGATATTCGGATAGAAGAATGCAGCTCTTTCATTTCCGCTAGAGCAAATCGCCGACAGGTCGGGGCCTCCGAAGGTCTTCATCTCGACGCTCCTGATAACCATGGGCTCGGAATATTTTTCCGGCAACATTCCGTCTTTGGGAGAACGACAGATGTAATGTTCAACAGCTTCAGGATAAGGCTCAAAGCTTACAGAGTTGCCGGAGCGACCGTCTTTCGATGCGGCAGATGTCTTGACCTTGGCGAGCCTGATACCGGTATCGGTCGAAACGGCGACATTCTCTTCTCCGGTGGCAAACTTATCGTCCGCAAAATGCTCTCCGACATCTGAACCGTAATTTACGCCAAACACCTTTTCGACAGCAGTTGAAACCGCGTCTGCCCCCATGGATACCGACAAATCGCCTGCGCCGAATTTAAAGAGCTCGGCCGAAGCATCTTTCCACTGGCCTTGGACTATTTGAGCGGTAAAAGCTCCGGGCTTTTCGACGCTGTTATTCAATTGCACGAACTTAATCGATGAGTCTTCGACGATCGGCTGATCGGTGTCGGCTTCCGGATAAATGCAATTCAATTTCACAAGAATGTCGTCGATCCCGTCTGCGGCAGGATCGTTAATCTGCACGTCGGTGATCGTATACTCGTCGCAGGCGTTCGCGGCACTTAGGCAAGCCGCTTGCACATTAAGTTCCGCCTGAGCCGGCGATGCCAGCTGTACATCTACCTTCGGGACGACATAAAGGCACTCTTGGTCGCGCATCAAAATATCGTATGATTCTTTTCCGGAGAGCTTCGCAACGGCCACGAACTCTTTGTCTGCAAGAGCAGCTTCGAGTTTAAACACAGGCTTTGCCTGACCTCGCAGAGCCGACATCGGCATGAAAGCCGCGCCGCAGCCCGAAGAGTTGCAACCGAAGAGGTAATAGACCTGCATCTCATTTTTGCCGATTATTTCAACGTGTCTGATTTCGCTAAACGGCAACGCCACGGCTCTTGTCTGCTCGAGATCAAATATTCTTGAAGCGTCTTCCGTATCCAATTTCTTACCGACATCTCCTCCGCAACCCTCTATCGCCGCAAATTTGCATTCGCCGGTGGCCATATCACAGCTGTCGGTCGTGCAGGTGTCGCTATCGACACAGACCTTAGGCTGTCCCACGCAATTGCCCGATGCATCTCTTGTGTCGCCGGTCGTGCACGGATTGCCGTCATCACACTCATTAGATATCTGCGGCGGACACTCTGGGATTGCACCGCCGACGCATGCAGCAATCGCGCCGCTGGGGCATTCGATAATGCCAAGGTCTTCATCGACCATACCGTCGCAATCGTTATCTACGTTGTCACAGATCTCCACCGACGGCTGAGGTGCATTGCATGTCCCGAATGAACCGTTGGAACAAATTTCAATTCCGCTACCGCAAATGCTGGAACATTCGCGAACGACTCCGTCATCGATAAGCCCGTTGCAGTCGTCGTCAACACCGTTGCATGTTTCGCCGCTTGCGGTTTTTGCAGAACATTGGCTCCACGCTCCCGAGCTGCAAGCCATAGTGCCGACGCACGCTCCGTTATTACATGAGAGAACCATTCCGCTTGGGACAATGGCTCCCGAATCGGCAAGACAGCACGTCGGATCTTGCGTCTGCACGCATGAATTATTGACGCAGCTTGCAATCATACATCCGGCCGCCGAAACGCAATCGGCATCCGTTTCGCAGCAATCGGCGATATCTTCGACGGCACACATCGGAGAAGAACCCGTCAGATCACAGAAGTCTCTGGTGCAAGCCCTTCCGTCATCACACGCCGACACATTGTTTTCGGTGCAGATCTCTTTCTGACATTCGGGCGAGCAACCGTCAAAAGCATCGTTATTGCCGTCGTCACAGGCTTCGGGTTGCCCGTCAGAGTTAACTCTTTGAACAATGCCGTCCCCGCAGAAGCTCATCACAACCTTCATACAGCTTTCGTTACAAGCCTCGTGAGCGGCAGCGCTGACACCGTCAAAACCGTCACACTCTTCGAATACACCCTGATCGTTCGGAGAATCGACAACGCCGTTTCCGCACCACTTGAAAGCAGCGCTGCAATCGGCGTTACAATATGGAGGGACGCCCTGAGCACGGCCGTTATCAACGCCTTGGTCGCAAACTTCACCGCTTGCAACATCAACGATATCGTCACCGCAACGCGGCAATGTGCAATCTTGGCGGCAAGAATCGGGCTCGTTGCCGTTTAACAGGCCGCTATCGCACTCTTCAGAACCCCTCATTAGCAAGCCGTCTCCGCAAAACGCGCTCTTGCACGAAGATGTGCACGCACCGGCGTCATCATTGGCAAGCCCCGCATCGCATTCTTCGCCGGTTGATGCATCAACAACTCCGTCTCCGCAGACCATACGAGTGCAATTTTCTCTGCACAACGGATCGCCGCCCGACACCGACGGATCGCATTCTTCCGAACCGTCAACAACAGAGTTACCGCAGGCCGGAGGAATATCTACGATCTGACAGGTCAATTCATCGCACTTTTGATGGATCGGGTCGTCTATGCCGGCCAAACCGTCGCAGGCTTCGCCTTCGTCTTTAACGCCGTCTCCGCAGAGACTGTCCGAACAGGTCGAATCGTCAATTGAGCAGGTGTTGCACAAGAGCGTACCGCCGCCTTTATGGCCTAGCGATTCGCAGCTCTTGCCTTCGAAATTTGTATCGCCGAATATTTCATCGCCGACATTCAATGTGTCGCAAGATTCTCCCATGTCGGCGTCAACGATTCCGTCGCCGCAATATTTTGTCATGCCGCTGCAGGTTGAGTTACAGAACGCCGGCAGCCCATTCATTTCACCGGCGTCACACACTTCTCCGGTGTTGATAACGCCGTCACCGCAAGTCCGCTGGGCGCAAGAATTACTGCAGAGATCGTCATCGACAAGATTTCCGTCATCGCACTGTTCCGAGCTTGTATCCCACACGCCGTCACCGCAACGATGCCACTGACAGTCGGTTCGGCAAGCGTTAGAAGCGGTATCGCTGTTTAATGCTCCCGCATCGCAACTTTCGCCATCTTCAACGACTCCGTTGCCGCACTCGGGAGCGTCGCAGACATCGGGGCGGCCGTCTTTATCTGTGTCAAGCGTACTTGCACCGACGCATTTTGTGGCATTTGCGCCGTCGCACTCTAAAAGCCCATCGCTGCAAATTCCGCAAGCCGCCCCCAAAGAGGAGCCTGCTAAGTCTGCGCAACCGCCGCAGACGTTCACCTGTCCTGAAAGTATCGCAGAGTGCTTACAGCCCAAAACAGGGTCGCACGAGTCTGTCGTGCAAATATTTCCATCGTCGCATGAAACTGCAGTTGCAACGCACTTATTGGCAACGCAAGACCGTGTCGAACACGCATCGCCGCTGCAATCTGCCGAGGTCAAGCACTCGACCGTTGTGCCGGTGCATGTCCCTTCCAAACATTTATCATTGATAGTAAGGAGTTTTCCGTCGTCGCACTCAAGACCTTCGTTAGCCGGTTTGGCTATAATATTTCCGGTGGAAGGTTCGCAAGCATTGACCTTGCATGGGTCTGTCGATGCCGGCACCGGAATTATCGTTGCGGGGTCGAGCTCGCACTTTCCTTTGGAATTACATCTTAGCTTACCGTTACACTGGTCATCGTCGTTCTTCGATTCGCAATCGGTGTCGGAAAGGCATTCAAGCGGAGCCGAACCGCAATCTTCCTGACAAAGCATGGTCGAACCATCAACCGTGACGACGGTCCCCTTCCCCAGACACTTGTTGTCGCATCCAATCGAGGGGTCGCAGATATCGCTTGTGCAAACGTTCCCGTCATCGCAATTGAGAGGAGCCCCTGCGACGCAAGCCCCTCCTAAACATTTATCGCCTCCTGTGCAGGCATTACTGTCGCTACAAGATGTGCCGTCAGGCAAATTGGTTTCAACGCACGCGGCCGTACCGGTCTTAGGAAGACACTGGATGACTCCGGTTTTACAGGGATTCCCGTTTGAACATACAGAGCCGACGTTAAAACCTTCGTCAACCTCCCCGTCGCAATCGTTGTCAAGACCGTCGCAAACATCTGTCGAAGGGTCTTTGAGAGGGTCACAAATATAACCGCCTCTTGCGGTGCATGCCGTCTGACCTCTGGCACAAACGCCAAGCATTCCGGAGTCACAGTTCGCGCCTATCGGCTTTAATGACTCCGAACAAGTACCCGCGCCCGATCTTCCAAGTGTACATTTAGCAACGTAGCAGTCGCTGCTTGCCGAACACTCGCTATCGTTTCTGCAGCAACCGGCGATGGCGGTGTGAGTCACAAGACCTGTGGCCGGATCACATGAATCGGCCGTGCAGGCATTAGCATCGTCGATTGACACGCCGACGCACAGATCGACTGTCACGCACTTATTGTTCTGACATTTTTGCCCAATCGAACATTGCGAATCAGAAGTACAGCAACCAGAAATTGATGTTCCGCCGATACACACGCCGCTACTGCAATGATCTCCGGTGGTACAAACGTTGGAATCGTTGCATGAAGTCGTCGACGGCATGTTCGTCACAACGCAATCACCGGCAGAAGAGCAGAGGGAAGTCTTGCATGTGCTGTTAACCCCACAAGGCATGCCGCTATTTTTGCTGAAATCGCAGGTCCCCGGCTGCCCTGTCGCAACCTGCGAAGCTGTGCGGTTACAAACGGCGTTAGATGTGCATAAATCGAATCGACATTCTTGGTCGCTATTGCAAACAGTTGCCTCGGCCGTCCCTGAAAAAATAAGCATACAAACGGCCGCAAAGAACATTGCAAACGCTTTGTTTATCCGACTGCATGTTTTATCGTCTTTAAACATTTGCAAAGTTCTCCCCCAAAAAACCAAACACTATTAAAGCAAAAAGCATACCATCAGCATTAAGTTATAACTATTTGATTAATATAGGTTAATATCAAATCGTAAATCCTTGCGGGGTAAAAAAACACCCTTTTTTGTCAAATCATACGCACAAAACTTATCAAAATAATAAAAATGGGCGGCCGGCAAAATTAGCCCAACCGCCCAATTTACAGATCACAAATCACGCTTTAGTGCCTGAAATGTCTCATGGCCGTAAACACCATAGCGATGCCGTGTTCGTCCGCCGCCTTGATGACATCGTCGTCGCGAATCGAACCGCCGGGCTGAATTACCGCGGTGCAACCGCAGTCTTTCGCTAAATCCATGCCGTCGCGGAATGGGAAGAAAGCGTCGCTGGCCATGACCCGCAGACCGTTGTAATCCGGCGAATAGGCCTCGACTTTCATTTTGGCGATCTTCACCGAATCGACACGACTTGTCTGCCCGCTCCCCATGCCGAGCAGCCGTTCGTTGTTGGACAAAACGATCGCGTTGGACTTAACGTGTTTCACGACTCTCCAGCCGAAAGCCAGCGCGGCAAATTCCTCGTCGGTCGGCCTACGTTTGGTGACAACTTTACATTCGCGTACGTCCACCATCGCGTTGTCAAAATCCTGAACAAGCAGTCCGCCGACGACGCGTCGTAACGAAAAACCTTCCTGCTTGGGCTTATTGCTCAAAGGCGGAACTTTCAACAGACGCAGATTCTTCTTTGCTTTCAAAAATTCGAGGGCCTCTTTGTCGAAATCAGGAGCAATGATCACTTCAAAAAATGTGTCGCCTATCGCCTTTGCCGTCGCGATATCGACCCCTTTTGTCAACGCAACAATCCCGCCGAACGACGACACGGGATCGCAATCCCTTGCCTTCACAAACGCCTCGGCAATCGTTGCTCCAAGGGCAGCTCCGCAAGGGTTGGTGTGTTTGATGATGACGGCTGCGGTCTTGTCGCGAAATTCCTTCACGAGCTCAAGAGCACCGTCGGCGTCCATAATGTTGTTGTACGAAAGTTCTTTCCCCTGCAACTGCATGCCGTTTGCAAGACAGCACGCATCTTTTTCAAGAGATGAATCGCGGTAGAAAGCGGCTTTCTGGTGAGGATTTTCGCCGTAGCGCATCGGCTGAACTTTTGTAAAATTAAGACCGAGGGTCGAAGGAAATTCGTCGCGATTATCAAGCGTGGGGCCGTTCAAACGATTCAAATAATTACAGATGGCGGCGTCATATTTTGCCGTCGCAGCAAAAACTTTTTGAGCAAGCCTAAAACAGGTCTCCTTTGCGACGCTGCCCGAATGTTTTTCCATCTCATCGATAATTACCGAGTAATCGGCCGGATCGGTCACCACGGCGACGTCCTGCCAGTTCTTCGATGCGGCCCTTAGCATGGTCGGCCCGCCGATATCGATATTTTCAATTGCGTGCTCGAGCGTGCAATCGTTCTTTGCGATCGTCGCCTCGAACGGATAAAGATTCACGACGACCATATCTATCGGACCGATGCCGTTATCGGCTATCTCCTTCATGTGTTTCGGGTTCGACCTCATCGCAAGAAGCCCGCCGTGGATCTTCGGATGAAGCGTTTTAAGCCGGCCGTCCATTATCTCCGGAGATCCTGTGTAATCGGATACCTCGATCACCGGAATTCCGGCATCATTTAGCGATTTGGCGGTACCTCCGGTTGAGAGGATTTCAACGTTCATCGCATGCAACATTTTTGCAAACTCGACAACTCCACTCTTGTCAGAGACGCTTATCAGCGCCCGTGAAATCTTCGGCATAATTTCTCCTGTTTTGTCAGCGTTTCAAGGCACCGGCGCCAAGTCCGAAAAGGCTCTTCACGTCATCGTCGGCAAGTCTGATGCCGGCTCCCATGAACAGATTGGGATCCTGCTGTTTGCTGATGAGATCGTATGCGCCGCCGATAACGTAAAAATTGTTAGTGACATTGAGCGTGCCGCTGGCTTTAAGCTGCGGGCGCTGGTTGTAATCGGTATTGAAGTTATAGGCCGAGATGTGCGCTCCGAAAGGCCCTTTGTTATAATCGAGACCGAAGCCGCCGCGGGATTCGATGATACCGCCGCGTACCGTGAAATCATAAAAGCTCTTTGCCAGCTGGGCCGAAAATCTAAACTGATTCTGATTGACCGTCGCAGTCTCCGTACTGACCGTCGATGTTCCGCCGGCCGTAGTAATCGTCGTGGTCCGGTTAGTGCGGTCCGGAAACGGCTTTTCGTCTTGCACAAAATCCAAGATGATCGCCTTGTCGGGCCTCGGCTTTAGCGTAAGATTTACGTAATTTTTAAAGTCGGAGGAATCGGCCAGATATTCCAAGTGGTAGCCGATCTCGGTGTCTAGCTTATGAAGTCCGCCCAAAACACCGTTCAAATTATCGACAGCTTCGTTGAGCTTGTTGACGGTCGTTTCATCGTTGACGAGCCGCCCGACCGTCCCTTTTCCTTCGTCAACTTTGCGTGTGATCGACGCGATCCTTTGTATCGACTCTTCGACATTTTCGCGGCTCTGAGCGACCGTGCCGTGAAGCTGCGCGCTGAGCTCCGCGAAGTTGCCGGCGATCCGGTTGAAATTTTCCTGATTGACGGCGAGCGTGTTCGTAAATTGCTCAAGATTTTTGACTATGTTCCATACCGGAGAATCGGTGTCGTTGCCGGCCATATTCCGAAGCGAAGATGACACGGCCTTAATGTCGTCGGCTATCGAGGTAAATTTCGTAAGCAGCAGATTGACGTCGCCGCTCTGCCCTCCGAAGTCGATCTTATGTCCGTCGCTTATGATCTCGCTTCCGGTTCCGGGGACAAGCTCAATAACGATCTCTCCCAAAAACCCCTTGGCCCGAACCATAACTTTGGAATCGACCGGAAGTATGACGTCGTCGTCGATGGTGAGGGTCACCTTGGCCATGCGCGACTGCTCAAGTTCGATATCCTTCACCTGACCGACTTTTATGCCGGCGATTTCAACAGGAGTTTTGGCGCGCACGCCGATGGCATTGTCTAAAATAACGTGAACATCGTAGCCTCCACCGGCAATGAACGACCTGCTGCCGACCATGAGGGTGATAAATCCGATCACAACAAGTGTGATAAGTGTGAAAACGCCTACTCTCGCTTCGGAACTCATCATACTCAACCTTTCAACGCCGCATCGATGAACTGCCGGACGACCGGCACGTTAGATGCGCGCAATTCGTCCGGATTCCCGACCGCGACAATCCGGCCTTCGTGAAGCATAGCGACCGTATCTGCAATATTAAACGCCGAGACAATGTCGTGACTGATAACGACCGATGTGATTTTGAGCTTTTGTTGCATGTTAAGAATCAGATTGTCAACCGATTCGGTCATGATCGGGTCGAGTCCGGTCGTCGGCTCATCGTAAAGTATGACTTCGGGTTTTAAAATTATGGCGCGCGCGAGCCCGACGCGTTTTTTCATACCGCCGGAAAGTTCGTCCGGCATTTTATTCAGCACGTTTTTCAGGCCGACAAGTTCTAAAGTCTCTTCGACGCGTCTTAATATTTCGCCGCGCGTCAATTTTGTATGTTCCTGAAGAGGAAATGCGACATTTTCAAAAACGTTTAAAGAGTCGAACAACGCCGCTCCCTGAAAAAGCATTCCGAACTTTCTTCTAACCGCCACAAGCCGCTCCGGAGAAAGTTTTGAAAGCTCGACGCCGTCAACAAAAACGCGCCCCGAATCTGGCTTAAGCAGACCGATCATATGTTTGAGAAGAACAGATTTTCCCATTCCGCTCGAACCGATAATGACGGTTATTTTGCCGCGTTCGATATGAAGATTCGTTCCGCAAAGAACTTTCTGCGGGCCGAAACTTTTATGCAGATCGACGAGTCTGATCATTTGAATATCCGTCACATCCCCGGTTTACTAAAAAGTTCAAGAATCCATGTCGTAAGAAAATAATCCATTACCAGCACCGACACCGACGAAATTACGACGGCGCGCGTTGTGGCCGTGCCGACACCCTTCGCGCCGCCTCTGGCGATAAAACCCTGATGACAACTGATGACGGAAATAAAAAACCCGAAAAACGCAGATTTAATAAGTCCGCCTATGAAATCGCGCACCTCAAGATAGTAATAGAGTTTGTCAAAAAATGAGCTCTCTCCGATCTGCAGCAACTTCACGCCGACAAAGTAGGCCCCGATCATACCTATCAGATCGAATAGAGCCGTCAAAAGAGGCGTCATCAAAGTAGCCGCAAGAACTCTAGGCACGACAAGATAATGCAAAGGGTTGACCGCCATCGTCTCAAGCGCGTCGATCTGTTCGGTAACCCTCATCGTTCCAAGCTCCGCAGCCATTGCCGAGCAAGCTCTTGCAGTTACCATCAAGGCCGTAAAAACAGGCGCGATCTCTCTTGCTAGCGCAATTCCAATCGTCGCCCCCACAAGCGATTCCGCGTTAAAGATAGCGAACGCTTTTCCGATCTGTAGCGCAAAGACGGCGCCGACGAACAAGCCGGTCAACAAAATTATCTGCGTTGACCTGACGCCTATGAACTCCATCTGTTTAAAAAGATTTCCTATACGGTAAGGTTTGCGGGGGAGCCAGCGGAGTGTTTCCCAAGTGAAAAGGCACCATTGGCCAAGCATGTTCATGGCCCTTACAAGAGAAGCGCCGACCAGCTCGGCGAACGGATGAATTAATTTTATGACCTTTTCCATTTATTCAACGTAAACCCGCGGGATCCGTTTTGAGATGCCGCAAAGAATTTCGTAAGATATCGTTCTGGCCCAACTCCCGAGCTCGGACGCAAAAAGAGGATCACTCCCCTGACCGCCAAGTAAAACGACCTCGTCACCGACTCGTGTCTCGACGGCATCGGTAAGATCGATCATGATCATGTCCATTGTCACGCTTCCGACAACAGGAACCCTCTTCCCTCCGACAATCACAAAAGAAGAGTTTGACAGCGCCCACGGATAACCGTCGGCATAGCCGATAGGCAAAACTCCGATCCGCGACGAACGTTTTGTTTCGAAAGTCCGTCCGTAGCTGACTTGTGTCCCTGCCGGCACCGACTTGATCATTGCGATCTTGCTTTTAAGTGTCATGACCGGCTTTAGCTCGCACTCCGGATGAGAGTTCATATGCCTTGACGCGCCGTACAATGCGATTCCGGGCCTGCACCAGTGAGCCCCTCGCTTTGCCGCGGTCGTAAGTTTTCCGTTGAATAACGCCGTGCTGTTAGCAACATGCCAGATGTCGATCGCTCCGGCGATCTTTTCTATCTGCCCGACACAGCCATTGAAAAGCTCAAGCTGAAGGTTCGTCCAGTCTGAAGAGTCGGCGTCCGAAAAGTGTGTCATAACTCCGGCAAGACGCAAATGCGAGCACTGCCCGAGCTTTGACATAAACGCGGGAACAGATTGCGGCATAACTCCAAGCCGCGTCATTCCAGTATCGATCTTTAAATGGATAGAAACGATTTTTCCGGCAGCGGCAGCGGTCGCTTCAAGAAAATCCAGAACTTCGGTAGAGTGAACGACAGGAGTTAAATTCGCGCCGGCCATCATACCGGCGGCCGCATGACCGACACCCATCAGCCCGCCAAGCACAAGCACGGGAAGATGAATGCCACTCTCTCGAAGTTCAAGCCCCTCTTCAACGGTAGCAACTCCGAGGGAGACGGCTCCGCAATTTGCAAGTGTGCGCGAAATTTGCACGGCCCCGTGCCCGTAAGCATCGGCCTTCACCATCCCCATAATGCCTACGTCGGGCGGCAGATTTTTTTTGATCGACTCAAAATTAGATCTGAGCGCGCCAATATGAATTTCTGCTCTTGTTGGTCTAAAAAATCCCATAAAATAATTGCGGTTTGCGTATCAATTTGGTAGCCGTATGTCAATGATTGCAATTACTTACATCGGTCATGCGACGACCATTATCGAAAGTGAAAAAGCAAAAGTCATCACAGATCCGCACCTGACAGCAAAGACCCTCTGCGTAAAAAGATCTGAAAAACTAGACCTCGATTTTTCGCGGCTCGACGGGCTCGATGCTATCTTGATAAGCCACGCTCACCACGGGCATCTTAACCTTAACAGCTTCAAATATTTTTCGAGCTCGGTTCCGGTATTTGTTCCGACCGGACTTGGAGCTTACGTTAGCAAATTTGTCAGAAATCCGGTGGTCGAACTCGAACATTGGACAAGTCACAAACTTCCGGGCGGAGCCGAAGTTTTAGCCCTTCCGGCAAAACATCTAGGTTTTAGATGGGTCCCCATTAGACGTCGAACCTGCAATTCTTACATCGTCACTCTTCCATGCGGAGATGACGACGCTCCTCTGGCGCCTAAAACAAATTCGGTTTTTTTCGCAGGAGACACGGCGTTTGGAAGGCACTTTGCCGAGATACGAGAATTCTTCGAGCAGACCTCAAAGATAGACGCCGCGATACTACCGATCGGCGGATGGTCGCCATCCTTCATAATGAAATATTTTCACATGAATCCGGCCGAGGCGCTCGAAGCCTTCAGAGTGCTGGGGGCTAAACATCTCGTCCCGATACATTACGACACCTTCCGTCTAACGCTCGACAAAAAAGAAGAAAGTTTGGAATGGCTTTCGCGGCTTGCTCTTGAGCGCGAAATGGCCGACAAAGTTCAGATACTCAGACCGTGCGAAACCTTTAAGTTCGATTGATAATTTCAGCGACAGGAGCAAAGCTTTTTCTATGAATTGGGCTCGGGCCCGAACGCCTAAGCTCGTCTAGGTGCGCCTTTGTGCCGTAGCCCTTGTGGGCCGCAAAACTAAAGTCAGGATATTTTTCTTCCATCGAGGCCATCATTCTATCGCGCGAAACTTTGGCGATTATCGACGCCGCGGCGATCGACAGGCTCAAAGAATCCCCTCCGATGATAGTTCTCTGAGGTATCGATATTTCCGGAACTATAAAATTACCGTCAACCAAAAGGTGTGAGGGCTGCGTCCTGAGGGAAAAAAGGGCCATGCGCATCGCTTTCAATGAAGCCTGAAGAATATTTATTCTGTCGATCTCATCGGGTTCAACTACACCGAGCCCGAATGAAACGGCTTCTTTTGAAATAACATCGAACAGCTCATCTCTTTTTTTGGGGGAAAGTTTTTTTGAATCGTCAACGCCGGCGATCTGCAAATCTTTCGGAAGAATAACGCAGGCGGCAACTACGGGGCCGGCAATACAGCCTCGGCCGACCTCATCGACGCCGGCAACAAGAGAAGCCCCCGCCAAGTAAAGCTCTCTCTCAAATGAGAGGCCAACTGAATGCTTTGTCCGGATAGTATTCCCCCGCGCCATGATGGAGTGAACTACTAGTGCGACGGGGTTTTCTAGTCAAGCTCGCCGATCGGATCTAACAAAAAAATCAGGCTTCAGCCGTAGCGGAAGGAGCTTCTGCAGACTCTGCGGCTACCTCTTCGTTTTCACCGCCGAGATTGGTCTGGCGTTCTTCGATTCGGGCCGCTCTACCTGAAAGCTCACGGAGGTAATAAAGCTTGGCGCGGCTGACCGAACCATGCTGCTCGACCTCGATCCTGTCGATAACCGGCGAATGGAGCTGAAAGATTCTCTCAACGCCGATGCCGTAGGAAACTTTTCTGACCGTGAAAGTTTCGGTGATAGCACTTCCCTTACGGGCGATAACCGTCCCTTTGAAAGCCTGAATACGCTCTTTCTCGCCCTCTTTCACTTTGCTGTAAACACAGACAGTGTCACCGGGCCTGAAACTCGGAAGCCCGTTTTTAAGCTGACGTCTGTTAAGTTCGAACATTAGATTCATACTCTTACCTCTTTTTATTTATTTTACTTTTTAATTAACATATCCGGCCGACGTTTAAGCGTTCTTTCGATTGAACGTTCGTGCCGCCATTTTTCAATTTCACTATGGTTGCCCTTCATTAAGACCTCGGGCACCTTCATACCTCTGAACTCAAAAGGCCTTGTGTACTGGGGATGCTCAAGCAGCCCGTTGGCATGAGATTCATTTTTAATCGAATCGACGTTGCCAAGCACTTTGGGCAGCAGCCTTATCACGGCGTCGCAAACTATCATGGCGGGTATCTCGCCGCCGCTTGTCACATAGTCGCCGACCGATATTTCGCGATCAACGCAACTTTCGAGAAATCTCTCGTCAACGCCTTCATATCTGCCGCACACTAAAACCAATTGGTCTAATTTTGAAAGATCTTCAGCCAACTTGTGGGTCAGCTTTTCACCTTGCGCCGATAAAAAGATCACTTCCCTCTTTTTCCCGGCCTGCTCGACATTTTCAAGCGCCCTGCACAGCACGTCGGGCTTCATTACCATTCCGGCACCGCCCCCGTAAGGCGCGTCGTCAACAGTTCGATGAGCGCCCTCGGCATGAGCTCTAATGTCGTGCGTTCTAAGTTCAACCGCTTTCGCTTCAACGGCGCGTTTGATTATCGTCGCTCCGAAGACCGAAGAGAACATCTCGGGGAAAATGGTCAAAATGTCTATCTGCACTAAGATCTTATTCTATGATCTCGAGCACCGAGCGCTTTTTCAACTTCGCAGAGGCAGCGCTCAAAATTGTGCGAAGAGATCTTGCGGTGCGGCCCTCTTTGCCGATGATCTTGCCGAGGTCCTCTTTTGCGACCTTCAACTCGAACACCGTCGTCTGTTCGCCGTCAACCTCAGAGACCGAAACGCCGTCCGGATTGTCAACCAGCGCTTTCGCCATATACTCCACGAGCGTCTTGAGACTCTCCATACCGCATCCTCCTCATTAGAACTATTTTACAAGCTGCGACATTGTCTGCGAAAGGCGAGCGCCTTTGCTTACCCAATAGTCGAATCTCTCTTTATCGAGAGTGATCTTTTCGGTCGCTTTTTTCGGGTCATATGATCCGATAACTTCGATCGACTTGCCTGCTGCCGGCTTGCGCTGATCGGCCGCAACGATCCTGTAAAAAGGCGAATTGCGTTTTCCACAGCGTGAAAGCCTGATTGTAACTGACATACCTATTTCTCCTTCGTTCTTAAACCGTCAAAAATTTGGACGCGCCTATCTATGAGTTTTTAGTTTTTTTGTCAAGAAAAGACTTGGACTTTCAGTGACTTGCCAACTAAAACGAGGCCAACCTTGCCACAACGCGTTCTATCAACCAGTTTGGAGTAGATGAGCCGGCCGTCACACCTACCACCTCAAAGCTATTGAAATCGTTAGGGTTTAATTCGTTTTCCGTTTCAATGTGAAAGGTGGGAGCCCCTATTTCGTTTGAAATTTGCGCTAATTTTGTGGTGTTGGCGCTGTTAAAACCTCCGACCACAACCATAGCATCGACCTGTCTTGCCAGCTCTCTGACCTCCTCCTGACGTTCGGTCGTGGAATGACAAATCGTGTTGAAAATAACCGCGTCCGGATAGATCGACTTGATGACCATTATCAGCTCTTCGAACTTATCTTCCTTCTGAGTGCTTTGAGCGACCACGCAAACATCTTTCCAGTCGCGCGGCAGACGCTCGATCTCTTCGCGAGTTAGGACCGCAACACCGCGGCCTTCGGCGTAACCCAGCAAAGCGGCGACCTCCGGATGCTCGCGATTGCCGACGATTATCGTGTGATAGCCTTTTTTAACGTGTTTTCTGACAAGCCCCTGAATAATTCCCACGTCGGGACAAGTTGCGTCGCAAATTCTTGCGCCGGTGCATCTTAGTTTCTGGCGCTCTTCCGGAGAGAGACCGTGGGTTCTAATATAAATCGTGCCGTTAAGTTTTTCGGGGATTTTATCCAGAACTCCGACACCCTTTTCTTCGAGCATCTCAACCGCCTGAGGGTTGTGAATCAGCGGGCCGTAAGTATAAACTTTTTCGCCGCTGGAGTTGGACTTAATGGTCTCAAGAACTTTGTCGAATGCCCTCTTCACGCCCCAGCAAAATCCGGCCGACTTTGCAACAATGACTCGTTTCACGCCTGCTCCTTTTTCGTGGTCATTTTTGCTATCCGGTCCAAAATGCCGTTGATGAAAGCGCCGCTCTCTTCGGTGCCGAACTGTTTGGCAATTTCAATAGCTTCGTTAAGCGTCACTCTTGAAGGAATGTCTTCGCAATATAAAAGTTCGAAGGCCGCAAGCCGCAAAATATTTCTATCGACGATCGACATGCGCGGCACTTTCCAGTTCGTAGAACACTCGCCTATTTTTGTATCGAGCGAATCGAGTTTTTCACGCGTCCCTCTAACGAGACGCTCGGTAAAGCTCATGACGTCGAGATTTTTCTCCTCGCAGTGAGCCCCCCAGAAAAGCCGCAGAGCCTGATCGCAAGTGTGCGGAGCAATATCCATCGAATAAAGAACCTGCAGGGCAAGTTCGCGTGATTTGCGTCTGTCGCCCATAATTAAATTTTCTTGAGAACGTTAACGGTTTCAACAAGTGCGAGGAGAGCCTCTTCGCCTTTGTTGCCCTGTTTCGCGCCGGCACGTTCGATCGCCTGTTCGAGGCTTTCGGCCGTGATAACGCCAAACGATGTCGGAACGCCCGTCGCAAGATTGACCTGCGCAACGCCTTTGGCGACTTCTCCAGCGATAAAATCAAAGTGCGGTGTACCGCCTCTGATGACCGCGCCAAGACAAAGGACGCCGTCGAACTTTTTGCTCTGCGCCATTTTCATTGCGGCGAGAGGTATCTCGAACGACCCCGGAACCTTCAAAACAGTGACGTCGTCTTCGCTGCCGCCAAGCCTCACAAACGAGCTGATCGCCCCCGAGAGAAGCCTGTCGCTGATCATACTGTTGAAACGCGCGACAACGACGGCGACTTTAAGCCCCTTCGCCTCGATCGTCCCTTCCAAAATTTTCGCCATAAAATTCTCCTTTGATTTTTTAATTAAACTTTTTGCAACATGTGGCCGAGCTTTTCGCGCTTAGTCTTAAGATAGAACTCGTTCGAATCGCACGGCATAATTTCAAGCGGCACACGTTCGACTATTTCGAGCCCGTAGCCTTCAAGGCCTACGATCTTTCTAGGATTGTTGGTAAGCAATTTTATTTTCTTAAGCCCGAGCTCTTTTAAAATCTGAGCGCCTATTCCATACTGACGCAGGTCGGCCGCAAAACCGAGCGCAACGTTGGCTTCCACGGTGTCAAGGCCGTCGTCCTGCAAAGCATAGGCTTTTATCTTATTGAGAAGCCCGATCCCGCGCCCCTCCTGCCTGATGTAGAGCAAAACGCCCCTGTTCTCTTTTTCGATCATTTCAAGAGCGGTGCGGAGTTGGTTGCCGCAATCGCAGCGAGCGCTGCCGAAAACGTCTCCGGTCAAACATTCGGAGTGAACGCGGACAAGGACCGGTTCGTTCGTTGTGATGTCGCCTTTTATGACCGCGACGTGAGTGCGGGTATCGGCATCGTTTTCGAAAGCGACTATCTTAAAACCTTCGCCGACATTTAGCGGAAGCTCGGCTTCGGCCGCGCGTCTGACGAGTTTTTCTTTGCGGGTGCGATATTTGATGATGTCGGCAACCGAAACGATACAGAGGTTGTGCTCGACCGCAAATTTTTCAAGCTGCGGCATGCGCGCCATCGAACCGTCGTCATTCATGATCTCGCAAATAACGGCCGCCGATTTAAATCCCGCCATGCGGGAGAGATCGACCGAGCCTTCGGTTTGACCCGTGCGAACCAGCACTCCGCCGCCAACCGCCTTAAGCGGAAAAATGTGGCCGGGCCTGACAAAATCTTCGGGTTTCGCGTCGTCGGCGATCGCGCGCAAAATTGTGTGAGACCTGTCGTGCGCCGAAATGCCGGTGGTCGTCCCCTCTTTAGCGTCGATCGAAACCGTAAAGCCGGTGTGAAAGCGCGACGTGTTGTCGTTTACCATCAAAGGGAGATCGAGCTTTTTCGTATATTCTTCGGTCAGCGAAAGACAAATCAGGCCACGCCCATATTTTGCCATGAAATTTACAACTTCAGGCGTGGCAAGTTCGGCCGGAATTGCAAAGTCGCCTTCGTTTTCACGGTCTTCATCGTCAACCATGATAACCATGCGGCCCTTTTTAAATTCGCTTATGGCCTTTTCAACTTTTTCGATAGCTTCTTTGTCGTTTGTATTGTGCATAATTTTAAAATCCGTGTTCTTTTAGAAATTCTTCCGTAATAACCTCTTTTCGGCTCTCTTGCGAAGAAAGTTGCGCGAATTTCTCGATATATTTTCCAATAATATCGAACTCTAAATTCACACAGTCACCGACTTGCAAATCGGCAAACGTCGTCGATTTGAGCGTGTGAGGAATAAGAAAGAGCTTAACCTTGTCGTCGAATACTTCGGCCGTCGTAAGGCTCACTCCGTTTACTGTAATCGAGCCTTTTCTTATTATATATCGGACATTTACGCCTGATATATCAATATAAATCTCGAGTCCTGTGTCTATTTTATTGATTTTAGAGACCTTACCGACGTCGTCAACGTGCCCCAAAACAAGGTGTCCGCCAAGCCTCCCGCCAAGCTTCATGGCCCGCTCTAAGTGGACAAAGTCCCCTACTTTAAGATTTGCAAGAGATGTGACTTTGAGGGTTTCGTTGCCGATATCTGCTGAAAAACCTGAATTATCAAGCTGTGTGACCGTGAGACAGACTCCGTTTAAAGCAACGCTATCGCCTATTTTAAGGTCGTTTTCGTGAAAATGTACCTCGACCTTAACGGCGGCCGAAGTGGCCCCTAAATTAAGCGATTTTACGCGGCCTATTGTCTCAATGATCCCAGTAAACATTGCGGAATGCGCCCTAGCAGGAAAAAGGCCTATGGTCAAGCTTCGACTTCCCGTTTTAAATTGCCGCAAATCTTGACAACAATGCCTGCGTCATGCAAATTGCGCCCCCTATGAAACCTATCAATTACGATTTTTCGGGCGTTTTAAAGGAGACAATCGGCGCAGATAACGGACTTTCGATGGAATCGATCGTCAGCGAAGCAAAAAGATCGGCAGAAGGCGGGATCGATTACCCCTTCATGCATGTCGTCGATGAAACGGCAACAGTCGAACAGATGCAAAAAGCGGCTGAGCATGTCCGTTCGAAATTCAACAACATAGTGGTCTTGGGGATAGGCGGTTCGGCCTTGGGCCTTCGCTGCGCGGCGCAGGCGCTACTCCCCCCTCACTATAATTTGCTCGATTCGAAAACCCGCGGCGGCAGACCGCGCCTTTTCGTTTGCGATAACATCGACCCAGATTTCTTCGGCGCGTTGTGTCACATGCTCGACTGGAAAGAGACTTGCGTAAACGTCATCAGCAAATCGGGCAAAACGGTCGAAACACTTTCGCAGCTCTTCATCATTAAAGAATTGCTCGCCAAAAAACTCGGCGAACACAAATGGCAGGAGCATGTTTTTGTAACGACCGATCCTTCAAACGGTCCTCTTCGCGAAATGGCCGCAGCGGAAAAATTGACAAGCTTTGAAGTCCCGCCGGCAATTGGCGGACGCTTCTCGGTTTTGACTCCGGTCGGGCTTTTTCCGGCTGCGTGCGTCGGTATCGACATCGCGAGATTGCTTCGCGGCGCAAAGGGAATGGTCGAAACATGCAAAGATGTATCGGCCGACAAGAATCCCGCTGCGTTGAACACGGCTGTCCATTACCTGATGGATAAAAATTACAGACGACGCATCTCTGTTCTCATGCCATACGCCGACAGCCTCTCGCTCTTTTCTGACTGGTACGTCCAGCTTTGGGCGGAGAGCCTCGGCAAGAACGGGCAAGGCCCGACACCGGTAAAAGCACTTGGCGCGACCGATCAGCACAGCCAGATTCAGCTCTACATGGAAGGCCCGTCAGACAAGGTCATCACGATCATGGGCGTTGAAAAATTCAGAGACGAAATTCAAATTCCTGCGACCGACAAAACTGAATTCAAATATTTTTGCGGAAAAAATCTCGGCGACGTTTTGAAAGCCGAAGAGGCGGCTACAGCCGGCGCCCTTCTGGCGACAAAAAAGCCTGTCCTGAGAATCACCCTTCCCGAAATTACACCTGAGGCGATCGGCGAACTCTTCATGATGTACGAATTGTCAACTGCACTTGCAGGCAAACTCTACGGGATCAATCCGTTCGATCAACCCGGAGTTGAACTAGGCAAAAAACTCACAAAAGAACTGCTGAGCAAATAATAGCTCTGTCATAGAATTAGTTGACACATACAGGAATGACAAATCTGGTGCGGGAGATCCCCGATTACTACCTCGGGGATGACAAAGCTGGTGCGGGGGATTGCTCCCGCC
>CAZYHS010000014.1:43449-46012 GCA_964647545.1 uncultured Pseudomonadota bacterium
ATCCCCGATTACTACCTCGGGGATGACAAAGCTGGTGCGGGGGATTGCTCCCGCCTGCCTCGCCTTGCTCGCGTGGCGGGCAGGTCACTTCGTTCGCAATGACGCGAGGGGCGTAAACGAGCCTTCCGGATCTCCGTCCGGAATGACAAAGAATTGTACGTTCGATTTAGTCAGTTAGTTCGGTTAACGGACTAAATAGACATAACTGATTTTTGATTTTTATCTTGATGAATCGACGAGCTTTTGGAGCTTCGATTTGAGGTCGTCGCGTAAAACTTCAACCTTCGCACGCGATTTTTTGTAGCGGATCGGCTTACCGAAAACGATCTTCCACTTCGACGGAATAGGAATCAGCCCCAGCACACCAAAGAGCGGAAATGTCGGTGTAACCGGCAGATACGGAAGCCCGAGTTTTTTCCCAACGTGTTCGAACTTATAAACTATGGGATGAATTTCCTCGGCACCGATGACAGCACACGGGATTATCGGTGCTCCGGTCTTTTGCGCAAGTTTTATAACTCCGCCCTTCCCAAAATCTTGCAAAATGTAGCGCTGATTGTAGAGTTTGCCGATTCCAGAAATCCCTTCAGGAAAAACACAGATGATCTCACCCTTCTTTAAAAGTTTTTCGGCGTTTTCGGGGCTGGCCTTAACTCCTCCTGCACGACTGATAAGCTGGCTGACGACTGGAAAGTTATCGACAAAATCTGCAACTAGAAAGCGGACGTTGCGCTGCTTTGGATGCTTTTTATAAACCGCCATATTGAGCATGACCGCATCGTAAGGGAGCATTCCTGAATGATTTGCGACGATTATCGCCGGACCTTTCACAGGCAAGTTGGAGATTTTTTCACACTTAACCCGCCACCATTCGTGATAAAGAAAATCAAATAGCGGCCGAAGCATGGAGACCAAAACCGGATCCATACCAAACTCGTCTTTCGTGTCGATATTGGCGCGCAGCCTCGAATAAACCGCAACGAGCTGCTGCGTCAACTTATCGACGCGCTCATGGCCAAGATATTTTCCGAGTATCGCGTGAATTGTCCCAAGAATTTCAGGATTCATATCACCCTGCTGTTAGTGGCGCGTTTGTAACACCAAAGAGTCAAAATAAAGATAGAAAAGTCGATCACAAAACCTGCAAGATAGGCGAAAAAAGCGCCGTCTGTGAAAAAACAAACAGCAAATCCAAGCGAGCTGACAAACTTTGAAATTATAATGAGCTTAACGTAGTCGATATTTTGCCGAATGTCTCGAGCGGCCTTTATCGCCGCAACAGTAATGACAGCCATCATAGAAACCGCAAGAACCTGCCAGAAATTTTCCGACGGGAGAGAGAGAGGCGGATGCGACCACCCAAATATTGCACGACCGGCAGCGTTGAGCCAATAGACGGTCTCCGAAGCGAATCCGGCAAAAACGATGCCGGCAAAAGCAAAGAGCGCCCCCCAAAGCTGCATAAGCGCTTTAAGTTGACGCTCCTGAAGTGTAAGCCAAGATTCTTTCATAATTAAAATTTGTCGTTCCCGCAAAAACGGAAACCCATTTGAGCAAACCGGATCCCCGATAACTACCTCGGGGATGACAAATACGACCTATTTTAGCGCCTCGCGCGAAATTTTCATCGCGCAATATTTAGGCCCGCACATACTGCAGTGATCCTTTTTTAGCGGGTCGGTATTTTGACAACCATTTTTTGAAGTGCTGCCATGATACTCTCTTGCACGATCGGAATCAAGGGCGAGTTCGAACTGTTTAGGCCAGTCGAAACTATACCGTGCGGCGCTCATCGCATCGTCACGGTCACGTGCACCTTTGCGGCCTCTGGCAACATCTGCCGCGTGGGCGGCAATTTTATGAGCAATCACGCCTGCCCTGACATCGTCTTCGTCGGGAAGCCCAAGATGTTCCTTAGGCGTCACATAACAAAGCATCGAAACGCCGTGAAAAGCCGCCATTGTCCCGCCGATTGCCGAGGCAATGTGGTCGTAACCTGCCGCGATGTCGGTAACGATCGGACCTAAAACGTAGAACGGCGCACCGTGACAAAGTTCAATTTCTTTTTTAACGTTCATCTCGATCTGGTTGAACGGAACGTGACCCGGCCCTTCGATCATAACCTGAACGTTGCGCTTCCAAGCGCGAAGGGTCAATTCGCCAAGCACGGCAAGTTCGGCAAATTGCGCCTCGTCGGAGGCGTCAGCAAGCGAACCGGGACGCAAACCGTCGCCCAGACTCAATGAAACGTCGTACTCTTCGCAAATGTCGAGAAGCCTGTCGAAGTGTTCGTAGAAAGGATTTTCTCTATTGTGAAAATTCATCCAGCCGGCAAGAAGCGAACCGCCGCGGCTGACGATTCCGGTCCTGCGTTTAGCGGCAAGCGGAAGATGTCTGCGCAAAAGGCCTGCATGGATCGTCATGAAATCGACACCCTGCTTGGCCTGCATTTCGATCACGCTAAACATTTCGTCAACCGTCAGATCGTTGAATTTTTCGCGCAATTCAGCCGCCTGATACATCGGGACCGTTCCGACAGGCGCCGGAGAATTTTTGACGATTT
>CAZYHS010000014.1:46112-51036 GCA_964647545.1 uncultured Pseudomonadota bacterium
GCCGCCTGATACATCGGGACCGTTCCGACAGGCGCCGGAGAATTTTTGACGATTTCGACGCGGATCTTGTTGATGTCGTTGCCTGTTGACAGGTCCATGACCGCATCGGCGCCGTACTTCAGCGCGGTGTTAAGTTTTTTAAGTTCAGTATCAACGTCGCTGCTCATCGATGAGTTACCGATATTTGCATTGATCTTGCAGCGAGTGGAAATGCCGATAGCCAAAGGTTTTAAGCCTTTGTGGTTGATGTTGGCCGGGATGATCATGCGTCCTTCGGCGATCTCTTTCCGCACGAACTCCGCGGCAAGGCCTTCATCGCGCGCGACAAATTCCATCTCTTTCGTGATAACGCCCTCGCGGGCAAGTTGCATTTGTGTTGGCATAAAATTACCTGTTGATAACGCCGTCGATCGGGCTTGAGGCCGTAGCGTAAAGTTTTTTCTGGATGCGGCCGGCTTCAAACGAAGCCCTTCCGGCCTCAACCGCATGTTTCATGGCGGTTGCCATTCTTACCGGGTCCTTCGCGCCGGCGATGGCCGTGTTCATTAACACCGCCGTGCAACCGAGCTCGAGAGCAATCGCAGCGTCCGACGCGCAGCCGACTCCGGCATCTACAATCACCGGAACTTTTGAACCCTCGATAATAATTTTAATATTGGTCGGATTGCGAACGCCGAGCCCCGAACCGATAGGAGCGGCCAAAGGCATAACGGCAGCACAGCCGATATCTTCGAGTTTTTTGCAAATTATCGGATCGTCACCGCAATAGGGCAAGACGGTAAAACCATCTTTCACAAGTTGACGAGCGGCTTCAAGAAGCCCTTCATTGTCGGGGAAAAGTGTTTTTTCATCGCCAAGCACTTCAAGCTTCACCCAGTTCGTGCCAAGAGCCTCGCGTGCGAGGTGGCTTGTCATGACGGCATCTTTAACGTTGTAGCAGCCGGCGGTGTTCGGCAGGATCCAATATTTTTTCCTGTCGATAAAGTTTAGCATGTTTTCGTTCGGAGTGCCGTCGAGCTTTACGCGTCTTATCGCGACGGTCACGACCTCGGCTCCGCTTGCCTCGTGGCACGCCTGCATCTGCTCAAAGCTGGAATATTTTCCGGTGCCTATCATCAGGCGCGACGAAAACTCTTTATCGGCGATCTTGTAGGTCATTTTCAACCTCCTCCAACAGCGTGGATTATTTCGAGTCTGTCCCCTTCTTTAATGGTCGTATTTTTATGTTCCGACTTTGGGACAACTCGTTCGTTAACTGCAACGGCAAGATAATCTGAGCTAAGCCCGAGCTCGGCCAAAAAGTCGTTCAATGGCCGCGGGGCCTTTATCTCCCTTGCCTCTCCGTTAATTATGATCTGTGGCATACGGGCGTTAGCGCTAGCAGCTGAAAAGATGTTTGTAAACTGATTTTACCTGTCTTTTAAGTGCTGCTTTTGTCGATGAATTGTCGATGACAAAATCGGCGAGAACGGCCTTTTGAACAAGTGGCATCTGCGCGTCAAGGCGTTTAAGCATCTCCTTATTCAACCGCTTCTTTTGCGTCTCGAATTTTGAATAGACCGTAACCGTCTTGTCAAAATAGCGATCCCAACCGGCTTCGAAAAGGAGCGGGACTTCGACAACAAGAAGTCTTCGCTTTTTATCTTTTTTGAGAACGTTTTCCAGAACCTTCACGCTCTCCAGAATTTTAGGATGCAAAATGCGCTCTAGTTTTTTTCTGTTCTTGGAAGCGGCCTTACCGTCAAAAACAATTCGGGCAAGTATTTTGCGATCTATTTCGCCGCGCTTTGTAAGTATTTTTTTGCCAAATGCACGCACAACCTGCTCGAAGGCAAAACCCTCTTTTTCAAGCATCATGTGGGCGACTCTGTCGGTATCAATCGTCACAGCCCCTAAGCTCTTCAGAATTCGGGCCACAGTGCTTTTGCCGGTGCCGACGCCGCCGGTTAAACCGATCGTTACGATCTTTTTCATTTATTGTCGTCCCGTTTTCTTGCGACCTCTGTTAAATTGAGAAGAACATCTATTAAAGGGCGAACTGCCTTTTCGCCGAACGAACAAATTTCGTCGGTAATTTTTGCCGACGCAGCTTCGTCTTTTTCTCTGATGAGATCTGTAACTTTTTGAGAGATGCTTCTCCATTCGGGCTCGAGCCTTGCGTGGAGATTTTTAAGCGACGGATTTTTTTCGGCCTGTTCTTCCATTACCGACCAGACAGAGCCGACAAAGTCGGAAATGCCCCACTCTTTCTGAGTAGCCTTTTTTCTTGTTGAAGTTTTCTTTGCCGTTTTTTTCTTCGCTTTTTTTTTCATAAATTCCTTATCTCCACCGTACTGGCGGGAACAGCTCTATGTCATCCCTGCGAAGGCAGGGATCCAGTTAACTTCACGAGGTCCCCGATTATTACCTCGGGGATGACAGATAAAACCTACGATAGATCCTTATAAATATTCTTCGCCAAAGCCGAGAGTTGCTCTTTTGTGTTGAGATTAGGGTCATCGAGCACAAGTTCAACAAGTTCTTTGATAACCTTCCCCATGGCCGGGCCGGCCTTTATGCCCAGCTCCATAAGATCGTTTCCGTTGATCGCAAGATCTTTTGGCCCAAACGGCGGCTTGCGATTTAACTCTTCGATTATTTTTGCTTTGAGTTTTAAAATCCCCTTCACGCCGGCGGGATACTTTCCGCCGCGGTTATCGGCAATTCGCAAATCGACAAGTTTCATTATGAGATCGGTGCCGACTTTTGCAATGAATCTTCTGATCGCCTTCTCGGAATAAAACGATTTCGTTTCGAACATGTGATTTTCGATTAGCGTCGTCACACGATCGGGATCAATGCCAAGCACCGTCGCTTTCATTGCCCCTAGACGCTTGGCCGCCATTCTGCGCGAAACGATCTGATGGCCGAAAAAGGCCACGCGTTTCTGATCGGCCACAAAGCGGGCTGTGCGCGATTTTCCGGCGTCGTGAAAAAGCGCGGCGAACATAAGCTCGAGGTCGCCCCGGTTGTCGATGATCGGGTCGTTGGCAGCGGCATCAAGCACAATCATCGTGTGCCGCCAGACATCGTGCCCTTTATCCTGCTGAACACCAATTGTTGCATCGAGTTCCGGCAGAACGAATTTCAAGAGTCCGGTCTCTCTCATGAGGTCGAAACCGACAGAGGGTTTTGCGGCCGAAAAAAGCTTGCGGAGCTCTTCGGCGACCCTTTCGCCCGAAACAGTTTTGATAAGATGGGCATGCTCTTTCATCGCCGCAAATGTTTCCGTTTCGATCGCAAACTCAAAACGCGCCGCAAATTGAACGGCGCGAAGCATGCGCAGCGGGTCTTCTTTGAAGGCGTTGGCAAAGACCTGTCTGATCAACTTTGCTTCAAGATCTTTTTTTCCGTTGAATGGATCGATCATCTCTCCGGTTTGAACGCATCGGGCCATTGCGTTGACTGTAAAATCACGGCGCGAAAGATCGACCTCGACCGGCAAAGTGTAATCGAAATCGACTTCAAAATCTCTGTGTCCGCTGCCCGTTGAAATTTCTCTGCGCGGAAGCGCAATGTCGTAGGTAACTTCCGCTAAATTGAAAGGAGAAAATTTTATCACGCCAAAAGATTTACCGGCAAGCGTGACCGTGCCAAACGGCTTTAAAATTGAAGTGAGCCGATCGATGGGCAGCCCCGTAACTAAAAGATCGCGGTCTTTGTGAGAGAGGCCCATGAGAATGTCACGGACCGTACCGCCAACCTCGTAAATCTTTCCGCCGGCTTCATGAATTGCGTTTTCAAACATCTTATTGTGCGCTCTTCCCAAAAAGTTCGGGAAAAGCCGGAAGGTTATTCGAGATAGGTTTTAACTTTTGCGTTCTTCAGCTCCTGCTGAACGTAGGCCCTAAGAAGATCGCGTTCGGAATTACCTTGGACGCGTTTTGTAAACTCCTCTTTTTCTTTGGCCCAATCTTCGTCGGTCGGCCGCTCGATCTTGACAAGTTTGACCTTGTACCACTTGTCGGTGCCCGCAAGCGGCTCGTCGGTCTGTGAGCTTTGCTCAAGCGAGAAGATTTTTTGCCACGCGGCGTCCGCATCCTTTGGCGCAAAAAGGGCTCCGCGTGTGGCGACTGTTACCGGCGGAACTTTGACTGCCTTGCCGTCTTTATCGGCTTTCGCCGAGGCCTCGTCGGAATATTCGGTTACAAGAAACGTATATTTTGTCTTTTCGAGGTCGAAGAGAGAGCGCGGCGCCGGCTCATCGCCGTTGAGCGAGAATACGCCGTTAACGTGCTCAATCGCAAGATCGCTGTTTATAAGATCTTCATAATCTAAACCGTATTTTTGTTTGAAATAAGGGAGCCAGCGCTGCTTGTAAACGATGGGATTGAACTGACCCGATTCGTCTTGCGCAACCGGAAGAGTTCTGATGAGCGCAACGAGCTCGCTCTTGGAAGGCCCGACATCGAGCTGATCGGCTATCGACCTGACAATGGTCTGCTGAATAAGCTGGTTGACGGCCGACTGCTGCACGCTCTTTTCCATGTCCTTAGGCATCCCCCCTTCGTTGTCTTTGAAAATGTTCTGATACATTTTTAGAGTATTTTCGTAAACAAGGTTGAACTCGGGGCGTGTAATTGCGTGGCTGCCGACACGAGCCACAACGTTGTTTTCGCGGCCTTGGCGCGTCATTTGATTATAACCGAAGAAAAAGACGAACACGATTATGATGACGCCGAATATTACCTTTGTGCCCCAAGCCGAGGCCTTTTTTCTGATGATGTCTAGCATTTTAATCTCCTCTGTCATCCCTGCGCAGGCAGGGATCCAGTTAACTCAACGAGTTCCCCGATTACGACATCGGGGATGACGAACTTTCTAGTTTCACAGCCGCCGCAATATTGCTTATGACACCCAAAATCGCAAGTATTTATTGATGTTT
>CAZYHS010000015.1:0-5602 GCA_964647545.1 uncultured Pseudomonadota bacterium
TCGCAAGCTCGAAGAGATCACTCTCAACGATCTCGGGCGTGCAAAACGCGTTACGATCGACAAGGACAACACGACTATCGTTGATGGAGCCGGCAAAAAGGAACTCATCGACGCGCGCGTGAAACAGATTCGTGCCCAGATCGAAGATACGACCAGCGATTACGACCGCGAAAAAATGCAGGAACGTCTGGCGAAGCTCGTCGGCGGCGTAGCGGTCATTAACGTCGGCGCGGCCACCGAAACCGAAATGAAGGAAAAGAAAGCCCGCGTTGAAGATGCGCTGCACGCAACCCGCGCAGCGGTCGAAGAGGGAATTATCCCCGGCGGCGGCGTTGCATACATCAGAGCCCTTCCGGCAGTTGAAGCATTGAAGGTCTCTCCGGAAGAGCAGTGGGGCGTTAACATCGTTCTCCGCTCGCTCGAAGAGCCGACACGCATGATTGCAGAAAACGCAGGCGTTGAAGGCGCGATCGTCGTCAATAAGATCAAAGAAGGTAAGGGAGCTTTTGGTTACAACGCGGCTCTCGACAAATTCGAAGATTTGCTTGCGGCAGGCATCATCGACCCGACCAAGGTTTCGCGCACGGCAATTCAGAACGCATCGTCGGTTTCAGGGCTTATGATCACAACAGAAGCGATGATCGCCGAAAAACCGAAAGAAGAGAAAGCGGCGGCCCCTCACATGCCGCACGGCGGAATGGAAGGGATGTACTAAGAAATATTTTCTAAGTAATTAAGTCAGTTGAATGGCCGGCTCCGTCAAAAGAGCCGGCCTTTTTGTTTTGACGTTGGATTAAACCTTGTGTATATCGGCTCCGTGACAAAAAACCCATTCAATTCAAACAGGTTGGCGATTTTTTGCGCGGCGCTCTGTTTTTTTACAACTCTTGCTTCTACAGCCGCCGCTGTTGAATTTGCCGCGCACGGTTACTATCGCACGCGAGGCAACGTTTATCAAAATCTCGACATGCACAAATCCGGTCAGAACCACAGGTTCGGCCTGATAGCCTACAATCAGATGAGGCTGCGTGTTGAGCCGATGGTAAAAATTAACGATTGGCTTTTTGTTCAAGCGCAAGCCGACATCTTAGACAACATCGTTTTCGGAACAAAAAATACAAAACAAATTCAAATTGATTCTCCGATCGTCGGGACCCAAACTCTTCCTCCGGGGGCAGGCTCCATTTCTCTCGTCGGTAGCGGTGCAGGTGAAAATGAGGCAATCAATATCCGCCGCGTTTACATGGATATTTTAACGCCCGTTGGAAAATTGAGAATCGGACGCCAGCCGTCGCATTGGGGGCTTGGAATTTTTCAAAATGACGGCAACGAAATTCAGGGCGATTTTGGCGATACGGCCGACCGCGTTCTCTTCATGTCGCAATACGAATTTGGCGATGGCGGTTCTCTTGCCGGCGGTCTTCTTTGGGACATCGCCTACGATGCGCAGTTTGACCCGCGCATTTATGGGCTCAGCGGCGATATAAAAAGCGCGGGGCAGGATACTCAACAGTACGCCGGTTTGCTTTTGTACGAACGCGACGAGTTTGGAATCGGAGCGTTCGGCGGCTTAAGGCGCAGAAGCGGCGGTAATTCGACGACGATGACTGCGCTAAATCCGTTCGGCAATTCGGTTGACGCAGGCATCGACGGCAACACGATGGTTTACTTCGGAGATGTGTACGCCCGTTTTTCGTATGAAGAATATGATTTCAGGGCCGAGTATGTTTATCTCGGCGGTAAAATGTCGACGGGGCTTGCTATCAACGCGGTGCCGTTTGCTGTTTGGAGCGGCGAAACTCCAAACACGACAGCTGGTGTTATCGAGCTTAAGCCCGACATGGATGTTCAAGTCAATATGGCGGCGTTTGAAGCGACCGGCGCTTATAAGTGGGGTGGAGAGTGGGGGCTAAAGGCCGGCTTCGCGCAAGGTGATGCAAGTCCATTGACGCAACGAATTACCCAGTACGGTTTTAGACCCGACTATCAAATCGCGCTTTTAATGTTCCACGTTCCGCTTGGGACCTCGCCGGCCCTTATGGGTTGCTCTGCGACCGACGGCCCCGGTTGCGCTACGCCGACCAAACTTGCGGGCGGCGTGCCAATTACCGGCAATTTCATTAACAACGCCTATTACGTGACGGCCGAATATACTCACCACTTTGATTTGGGGGCCCCCAGCGTTAACGATTTTTCGGTTGGAGTGAAAGGCATCACGGCGTGGGCGCAAAAAAATCCGGTTGAGTTGAACTTTCAGGCGATCTTTCCGGACCAGCCGACGCTTCCCAATGTCACCAACTCAAGCAAATGGTACGGCGCGGAAGTCGATCTGACGGTGACCGGAAAATTTTATGACCACCTCATCGCAATGCTCGAAGCCGGCGTTCTTATTCCCGGCGGGGCGTACGATGTCAGAGTCGATAACGCAACCCTTGGTCCTTGGGTCTCTCAGATCACAGAAGATAAAGCTCAAATTTCTTACGGCGGCCGCCTAACCTTAATGGTTGAATTCTAGAATGCGTTTTCAAGCCAAATCGCATTTTTTAGTCGCGGCTTTTTTGTTGCTGGCGCTTTTGCTGACCTCTGTTCGTGTCTTCGCCGAAACTTTGTCTGTCATCACCTCGTTCGATTCGCTTGAAGCAAAGGAGTACATTGAGGCGTTTCAAAAAGAGACCGGAATAAAAGTTCAGTGGGTTCGCCTGCCGGCTGGCGAGGCTCTGGCAAGAATAAAAAGCGAGGCCAATAACCCAACCAACGACGTCTGGTTTGGCGGTCCAGTTTCCGAATATGTCGCGGCCGCAAATGCGGGGCTGCTTGAAAAAAATCACTCCGACGCTTGGCGCGTCATTCCGCAACACTACCGCGATAAAGAAGGTTTTTGGTGCGGCATTTCGTTCGGGGCAATTGTTTTTATCAGCGGCAAAAATGTGCGTCCTCCAAAGTCTTGGGCCGAACTTGTGTCGGGTGAATACGCAAATGAGATCGTGGTCAGCTATCCCTACACCGCCGGCACAGGATTTACCGTTTTGTCCGGGTTGGTCGCTATGATGGGCGAAGATGCCGCGCTGGCCTATTACAAAAAACTCGATTCGCAAATCAGGCGATATACAAAGTCCGGCGCAACTCCGATTGTCGAAGTGGGTTTGGGAGAGGCCGGTGTTGGAATTGTTTTTGATCAGGACGCGTTAAGAAAAGGTGTGTCGCGCGGTTTTCCGATCCAGATCAGTTATCCCGAGGACGGGATACCTTACGAAGTTGCCGGAGCTGCAATTATGCGCGGACGTGCAACACGCGAGGCAAAGAGTTTTGTCGACTGGATAGTTTCGGCAAAAGCGCAAAATCTTATGCATAAGTGGTATCGAATTCCGCTAAATCCATCGGCGACGTTGAACCCGATGTCAAAAAAACCGTCCGAGCTTCCGCTGGCAAAGATCGACTTTACCGCGGCCGGACGCGATCGTGAAAGGCTTGTCCAAAAATGGCGCGAGACAATTGGAAAATAAAGCTGCTGATATTTTTTGTGTCGGCGCTCGTGGCTGTGTTCATTGTTTTTCCGCTTTATAAAGTTTTTGCCAACGCAACACTGCGCGGTTTTGCCGATTTCTTTTCTACCCCGTATTTTGTGAGGCCGTTCTTTAATTCGATAGCGCTGGCTGCGACCGTCGGGTCGCTGGGGACCGTCATCGGTTTCATTTTGGCCTACGCGGTCGAACGCGCCAACGTTCCGTTTAAAAAAGTTTTTGATACGATCGGGACCCTTCCTGTTATTGCCCCCCCTTTTATTGTTGCAATATCGACGATCATGTTGTTCGGACGAAACGGGCTGGTCACAAGACATTTGCTTGGGGGCGAAGAGTTTTTTTCGATCTACGGTTTTTGGGGGCTGGTTATCACCGAAACTCTCGCTTATTTCCCGACCGCATTTCTTGTCCTTAAACAAACACTCTCTTCGATCCATCCGACATTTGAAGAGGCGTCACGTTCGTTTGGCGCGTCCAGAGCTACAACCTTTTGGCGGGTGACCGCGCCGCTTTGTCTCCCCGGAATTTTGAGCGCGTTTCTTTTAGTCTTTATTGAAAGTCTTGCCGATTTCGGCAACCCGATTATTTTATCCGGAAGCTATCAGGTCTTGTCGGTTCAGGCCTATTTGCAAATCACCGCTGTTTCTGATTCCGCAGGTGCCGCAGTCATGGCGATCATGCTTTTGATTCCCTCGCTGATCGCCTACCTCGTCCAAAAATATGTCATCAGTCGCCGTTCATTTGTGACTGTTGTCGGAAAAGTTCCGCGGTCGAACAGAAAATCCGGCATGATAACGATGATCTGGATGGAGCTTTTTTGCTTCGGGGTGATATCGGCCATTTTACTTTGGTACGGCATGGTTGTGGTCGGCGCGTTTGTGAAGCTTTGGGGCGTTGACTATCATCTCGTGCTCGATAATTTTACAAAAGGGCTGTCAATGGGGCGGCAATATATTTGGGGCTCTTTGTGGATAGCCGCATTGAGTGCTCCTATCACCGGAGTACTTGGCGTCGTGGTTGCCTATCTTGTGACGCGAAAGAGATTTTTCGGCCGCAAAGTTCTGGAGTTTGCCAGTATGATGGCCTTTGCCGTTCCGGGGACGGTCATCGGTATAGGCTATGTCGTAGCCTTTAGTGAACCGCATTTTTTCATGCCGGCGATTCAGGGGACGGCGTGGATTATTTTGCTCCTCTTCATTTTTAGAAATATGCCGGTCGGTATGCAGGCGGCCTCCAGCGGACTTGCCCAGATCGACGTGGGAATTGAAGAGGCGGCCAGAACTCTCGGGGCTACTCCGGCGGTTCTATTCAGGCGAATCGTATTTCCGTTGCTCGCGCCGGCTGTTTTCGGCGGGCTTGTTTACAGCTTTGTAAGGGCGATGACTCAAATATCGGCGGTGATCTTTGTCGTCAGCGGAAAATATAATTTGTTTACGGTTTTTTTACTCGGGCTTGTTGATAACGGAGAGCTTTCTATCGCCGCAGCGATGAGCGTGATTTTAATAATGATCGTTTTACTGATGCTGGGTCTCTTAAAGTTCGTACTGCATCGCTGGCAGGTGAGGCAGCTTGTTAAAGCTGCGTGGTGAAAATTTATCGGAGCGGCCAAATGTATCTTCAATTAAACAAAATAAGTAAGATCTACAAAGACAGGCGCGGCAACGAAGTTAAGGTTTTAGATAACTTCGATCTATCGGTTGAAAAAGGGGAGCTTGTCGCGCTTGTGGGGCCTAGCGGTTGCGGTAAAACAACTGCGTTGCGCATTATCGCAGGACTTGAAGAGACTTCGAACGGTTCCGTAATTTTAAACGGCGAAGACATCACTTGTTTGCCGCCGGAGAAACGCGATATGGCGGTTGTGTTTCAGCACTATGCGCTTTTCCCGCATATGAGCATTTTCAGTAACGTTGCTTTCGGTCTCGAGATGAGAAGGTTTCCAAAGGAAGAAATAAACAGGCGCGTTCTTGAAATGCTCGCGACTGTCGGGTTGAAAAATATGGAGGGTCGGTCGCCGGGCGAATTGTCAGGCGGGCAGCAGCAGCGCGTTGCTCTCGCGCGCGCCCTAGTGGTTAGCCCGCGCG
>CAZYHS010000015.1:5702-49160 GCA_964647545.1 uncultured Pseudomonadota bacterium
GGCGGGCAGCAGCAGCGCGTTGCTCTCGCGCGCGCCCTAGTGGTTAGCCCGCGCGTTTTACTTTGCGACGAGCCTCTCTCGAATTTGGACGCCGCTTTGCGCGTTCAAATGAGAGGCGAAATAAAAGCGCTTCATAAAAAATTGGGGCTGACAACGGTTTACGTGACGCACGATGAAGACGAAGCCAACTATCTTGCCGACAGAAAAATTGTCATGAAAGTTCAAGATTATCGATAAGACGTGTTTTGCCGAAATAAGCCGCTACAAAAATCCGCGCAGGTTTTTCAATCGTTTCAATTTCTTCCAAGGTTTCAGCATCACAAATTTTGAGATAGTCGATTCTGCCGAGATTTGTATCTTCGATAATTTTTGCGGCCGCAACGACGAGTTTGCCGGAGTTCTTTTCGCCGGCTTTTGCAAGTTCATTAGCGGTTTTCAGCGCTTGGTTGAGTGACAAAGCGGCTTTTCTCTCTTCGGCCGATAAATAGGCGTTGCGCGAACTCATAGCCAGTCCGTCGGATTCGCGCACGATCGGCGCGCCTATAATTTCTACGGGGAGATTTAAGTCTCTTGCCATCGATTTAATAACAATGAGCTGCTGATAATCTTTTTCGCCGAAAACCGCGACATCGGCTATTGTGATGTTGAACAGCTTTAAAACAACGGTCGCCACTCCTCGAAAATGCGTCGGCCGAGAATCGCCGCAAAGACCCTTGCTAGACCTTGTCACTTCCACGAAAGTTTGATGTTTTTCGTCGTACATGACCTCGTCGCTAGGCAGAAAAACCGCATCGACTCCGGCCGCGCGCGCTTTTTCAAGGTCGCTTTCAAGCGGACGCGGATATTTTGCCAGATCTTCGTTCGGCGAAAATTGTGTCGGGTTCACATAAATTGAGAGGACAAGTTTAGTGCCGAGGGGTTTTGCTTTTGTCAGTAGAGAGACGTGCCCTTCGTGAAGGGCCCCCATTGTAGGCACAAAGGCGATTTTCTCCCCGCCAGCGCGCCATGAGGCGGCTATGCTTTGCATTTCAAGTGGGGTTTTAATTATCTGCATTTTACTAGCGGTTAAACAGTTTGTTCTTCTCTGTCTTTATCACCTGCAGGTCGCGATGGAACGTATGCTCTTCGCTTGGAAATTGCTTTGCGCGGACTTCTCTGATGTATTCAGCCGAAGCTTTTTTAATCTCTTCGCCGATCGAGGCGAATTTTTTTAGAAATTTGGGGGCGAACGAATTGTCCATGCCAAGCATGTCGTAGCAGACAAGAACCTGACCGTCGCAATTTATTCCGCTGCCTATGCCTATCGTTGGGATATTAACGGCCCGCCGAATGTCGCTGGCGACTTCGGATACGATTCCTTCAAGTAGCAGGGCGAAAGCGCCAGCCTCTTCGAATGCAACCGCGTCTTCGATAAGGTCGTCGGCGGAGTGAATTGTTTTGCCTTGAATTTTATAGCCGCCCATCTGATGAACCGATTGCGGCCTCAGCCCGATGTGAGCGCAAACAGGAATTCCGCTGGAGGTCATTGCCGCAACGGTGTCGGCCATTTCAATGCCCCCCTCGATCTTAACCGATTCGGCGTTTCCCTCTTTCATGAGGCGACCGGCGTTGATGAGAGCTTGATCGATCGAAGCTTGGTAGCTCATAAAAGGCATGTCGGCCATGATGAGCGGACGGGCAGCCCCTTTAGCAACGCATCTTGTGTGATAGATCATTTCGTCTATCGTGACCGGAATAGTTGTTTTGTTGCCTTGAACGACCATTCCCAGACTATCGCCGACAAGTAAAATGTCGATTCCGGCTTCGTCAAACAAACGCGCAAATGTGGCATCGTAGGCGGTCAGCATTGTGATGGGCTCGCCTTTTGCCTTCATGGTTTGCAGCGTGGATGTTGTGATCTTACGTGTTTCCATTTCGTTCACTGATCAGTCCTTGCTGATGTAATGATAGTGGGCAACCCCTTTAGTGTGAGACAAAATCGCCTTCTTCAGGTTTTCCCAGTCGGTTTTGTTTTTGACGTAATCTATGTCGCTTGCGTTTATCACAAACAGCGGACATTCGGTGTAATTGAAAAAATAGTCGTTGTAGGAGTTTGTAAGTTCTTCGAGATACTCCTCGGTGATCGGTTTTTCGTAAGCGAGCCCGCGTTTTTTAATGCGGTCGAGCATGACCTTTGGCGTGGCCTGCATATAAATTACGAGATCGGGCTTCGGCAGTTCGGCGTGCAAAAGCGAATAGATCTTTTCGTAGAGGGCTTGCTCGTCCTTTGTCAGATTGATTTTGGCAAAGATCTTGTCTTTGGCAAAAGTGTAATCGCAAATTATCGGCTTGTCGCTTTCTCTAAGACTCAGCTGTTGCTGATAACGGTTTAAAAGAAAAAATATCTGCGTTTTAAACGAATTTTGCCTGCGGTCCTTGTAAAAATCGGCAAGAAAAGGGTTCTTTTCGGCCGGTTCAAAAACGGCGTCTGCTCCGAGATCCTTGGAGAGCATCTTTACCAGAGTTGTTTTGCCTGCGCCGATCGGTCCGTCAACTGCGATATATCTATGTTGCATGGTGATCGGGCCTATAACAAGAAGAAGAGCCAAGGCACAAGTGGATTTTTAAAGCGGTTTTTAGCGAAGATTTAATTCCTGTCATATAATTTGATTTGCGGGGAGGGCGTGCGTGTGATATTTTGACGCCTATCTATGGAACTAATAACAGCAAAATATGTTCTGCCGATGGATTCGGACGCCATTGAAAACGGCGCGATCGTGACCGAGTTCGGCAAAATCAAGGCGGTTGGGACCTCAGACGAGCTTAAGAAGGCCTATCCTTCGGCTGAGGTAAGCGAAAACCCGCATCATGTTTTAATGCCGGGTTTGATAAACGCTCACACCCACCTCGATTTGACGGGGGCTTTTAACTACGGCAGCGATGCTACCACTCCGCCCGAATATATCGACTGGCTGATTACGATATTAAAGCATCGCAGCAAGGCAAACATAAAAGAGACCATAATTGCCGTGCAGGGGGCCATTAATCTTTTGGTGCAAAGCGGAGTGACCTGCATTGGGGACATGACCTGTTTTGAGGGGATGTTCAATATCGCCGAAGAGATGGGGGTTAGGGCGGTGATCTATCCGGAGATATATGCAGGAGCCGGAGAGGCTGGACAGGACAGGTTTGAAACGGCGCTGGCCCTTGTCGAAAAGTATCTGGATAGCGGTAGCGATACGGTTACTCCCGGAATCGCGCCTTTTGCCTCTTATCTTTTGTCGCGTAATTTACTTTTGATAATTTCGCAGCACGCGAAAAATTTAGGCGTTCCAATTCAAATACACGCGGCCGAGTCGTTTAGCGAAATGGAATTTTTCTTTGATTCGAAAGGGGCGATCGCCACAGGGCTGTTCCCCGCGCTTGGCTGGACGGATGAGTTGCCGCCGCCGCATCACAAAACCCCCATTCAGTATCTTGGGGAAATAGGGTTTCTTGACGCCGGACCTTCAATTGTCGGCGGGTTGCATTTAGCGGTTCGCGACTTTATCGCGATCGCACGAAATATGTGCCGCGCGATCTATTGCCCAAGGACGAATCATTTTCTGGGGCACGGGACATTTCCGTTCGGTAAATTGCGCGATCATGGCATCCCGATAGGTCTTGGGACCGATACGCTGAACGGGCCAAAAGGTTTCAATCTTTGGGAAGAGATGCGTTTTGTCGCCGAGACCGCCATTCAACCACAGCCGACCGCGAAGGAGCTTTTGACAATGGCGACCATCGGCGGTGCAAGAGTTCTGGGGCTTGAGAATAAAACAGGAAGTTTAACTGCCGGAAAAGCGGCCGACTATATTATGGTCGATGTCCCCGAGTGTCCGACAATCCATATGATTTACGATGCTTTGATTCGTTGCACTCGTTCGGCACATGTCAGAAAGGTCGTCGTGGCCGGCGAAATCTTAAAGACAAACTAATGTTTTGGAACACGATAAAAAATCTTTTTAAAAAATATTTTGTCGCGGGGATGCTGGTCGTGGTCCCTCTAGTCGGCACGATATGGATTTTGAAGGCCCTTATTGTCTGGTCGGACAATTTTGTTATTGGACTATTGCCCGAATTTTTCAGACCATCCTTTCTTGAAGAGCGCGCTCTCCCCGGGGCGGGTCTCGTCCTTACCGTTTCCATTATTTTGCTGGCCGGAGTTTTTACACGCCTCTATCTTGGGAAGTGGCTCATTTCTGCCGGCGATAAGCTGATCGCAAAAGTCCCTTTTGGCAGATCTGTTTATGGAGCCTTAAAACAGATACTTGAAGCGGCTTTTACTCCGGGGGACCAAAAATTCAAAGGGGTCGCCTTAGTGGAGTTCCCAAAAGAGGGCTCGTACACGCTGGCCTTCATCACAAAAGATTCGCCTAAAAAAACCTCTCCAGATCCCGACAAAAAATTCATTCGGGTTTTTGTGCCGACCACTCCCAACCCGACTTCGGGCTACATGCTTATTCTTGAGGAGCATAAAGTCAGACGCATCGAAATGTCGATCGAAGAGGCGACAAAGATAATCATAAGCGGTGGCTTGCTTGACTAGAAAAGAATCCGAAAAAAATATCGCGGTCAATCGTAGGGCTTCGTTTAATTATCAGCTCTTCGATAAGTTCGAGGCCGGCATTGCTTTAACCGGTAGCGAAATCAAAGGCATTCGCGACAGCGGCGCAAACATTAACGAAGCCTACGCCATGATTAAAGGCGGCGAAATTTGGCTGATAAACTCTCACATCAGTCCCTATCAGCCGGCCACCTACATGAACCATAAGCCCAAAAGAGACCGGAAACTTCTGCTGCATAAACGCGAGATTTTGAAGATCGAAATCAAGCTGAAAGAAAAGGGGCTTACTCTGGTTCCGACAAAGATGTATTTCAAGAACGGTCGGGCAAAGATCGAGCTGGCCCTTGGCAAAGGAAAGAAAAGCTTCGATAAGCGCGAGAGCATTAAAAAGAGGGAGTCGGACAGAAATTTACGAAGGGTCGTCGGTTAAAGCCCGAGTTTTTTTCTTAGCTCACACAGTTTCCCAAGTTGCCTTTTGTTTAGCCGTTTAACTTTTCCCAGCATGCTAGCGATGCCGATTATTTTTGCGGTGGCCTCAAGTTTTTCCAGTTTATAATAAGCCGACATAAGATCTTTTCCGCACGCAATTGCGCCATGCCGGTCGAGCACTATCACATCGTGGTCTTTTATCAGTTTGGAAATTGAGGCGGCCCCTTCATATGAACTGGGAGTGGCGTAAGGTGCGGTAGGGATATTTCCAAGTGCGACAAAAACTTCGGGTAAAACCGCGCTGTCAATTGGGACGCCGGCGACCGTTAAAGCGGTTACCCAAGGAAGATGCGCATGCACTATCGCCGAGATGTCGTTTCTTGCGCGGTAAAATGCAAGGTGCGTAAACATTTCGCCCGACGGTTCGAGCTTGCCGGAAAGTTTCTTTCCGCAAAGATCGATTTCTATAAGCTCTTTCGGGGTGAGGCGGCCTTTGGGACGGCCGGTCGGGGTGATTAAGATTTTGTTCGGGCCGATTCTTGCGCTGATATTTCCGTCGGTGGCAGCGATGAACTCCCTTTGCTCAAGAAGTCTTCCGATTTTGCAGATTTCGTCTCTTTTGTGCATAGGTTTTGTGCGGCTTCAACTATTGCTGCCGAGTCAATCTTGTATTTTGAGCGAAGCAGGTCAAGCGGGCCCTGCTCTACGAACACGTCGGGCAGCGCCAGAATCTTCAACGAAATGTCGTTGTGTCCCTTTGCAATTAGCCACTCCGATACTCCGCTGCCGAACCCGCCCGACAAAATGTTCTCTTCGATGGTGATCCATTTTTTTGTTTTTGCGGCCAGAACCGAGAATGTCGCTTCGCAAAGAGGTTTGGCAAAACGGGCGTCGATAACGCAGACAGAGATGTGTTTTTTCGCCAATTGTTTGGCTGCGTCAATCGCGCTCCACACCGTTGTACCAAGTGCAAAAACGGCCACGTCGGCATCGTAGTTTCCAAACATGAGCTCACTTGAGCCGAGCGGAACCTCTTTGAGATTTTTGTCGAGCGGAACGCCGATGCCGTTACCTCTAGGGTAGCGAATGGCGCACGGCTTTCCGCTATTGATGGCGGTGTAGAGCATATGCCTGAGAATGTTTTCGTCCCGTGGCGCCATGACAATCATGTTTGGAGCTTGTCTGAGATACGAAATGTCAAAAACTCCGTGATGTGTCGGGCCGTCGTCTCCGACAAGTCCGGCTCTGTCGAGAGCGAATGTTACAGGAAGATTCTGCAAGCAGACATCGTGAATGACGTTGTCAAATGCGCGTTGCAGGAAAGTTGAATAGACCGCAAAGACAGGCTTGAAACCTTCGGTAGCGAGTCCGGCGGCCATTGTGACCGCGTGCCCTTCGGCGATTCCTACGTCATAAAACTGTTCGGGGAGTTCTTTTTGAAGCTGGTCAAGGCCCGTGCCGGTCGGCATTGCCGCCGTTATGCCTATTACAGAGCTGTCTTTTTTTGCGATTTCGGTGAGGGTTGCGCCGACGACCGATGTAAAACTTGGATGCCCGTTGGCCTTTCCGACTGCGCCTGTTTCTTTATTGAAAGGGGCTACGCCGTGGAACTTGGTCGGATTCTCTTCGGCGGGTTTGTATCCGAAACCCTTTTTTGTGATGACGTGAACAAGAAGCGGAGTTTCGCCAATCGGGATATCTTTTATTTCGTTAAATATTCGCACCAGCTCCGGCAGATTGTGGCCGTCGATGGGGCCGATGTAGTGAAACCCGAAGGCTTCGAACATAAATCCGGGGGTGAAAAAACCGGCTGCGGCCTCTTCGGCGCGGCGAGCAATGTCGTAAACGGTCTTGCCGCTTTTTGGCATCAGCTTTGTGAGCGTGCGTTTAAACCAACGGCGAATGCTTGTGGCCCGTTTGCTGTGCAGATGAGTTGAGAGAAATAATGAGAGTGCGCCGACATTTTTAGAAATCGACATTTCGTTGTCGTTTAATACAACGATGAGGTTGCCGGTCTTGTTGCCCGCCTGATTCAATCCTTCAAGAGCAAGTCCGCCGGTCATAGAGCCGTCGCCGATTACAGCGATCGCCCGATTTTGCAGCCCGCGTTTTTTGAATGCCTTGGCAATGCCGAGAGCCGCCGATATCGACGTTGACGAATGCCCCGCGCCGAACGGATCGTATTCGCTTTCGGAGCGCTTGGTGAATCCGCTTAAACCTTTGTGTTGCCTTATCGTTTTAAAAGCTTCGCGGCGGCCCGTGAGAATTTTGTGAGCGTAGCACTGGTGCCCGACATCCCATACGATCTTGTCGTGCGGAGTGTCGAAAACATAGTGAAGGGCGATTGAAAGATCGACCACGCCAAGACTGGGCGCTAAATGCCCGCCGTTTTTGGAAACCACGTCGACAATGTATTCTCTGACTTCTGTTGCCACCGTGGAAAGCTGCTCCTGTTGCAGCTTTCTTAAGTCTTTCGGATCGTTGATTTTGCTTAGTAAGCCCATTTGCGGAGGGAGTAAACGTCCAAACGCCCCTCTTGTCAAGTGGGATAATTTGACGAAAATAGAGGCTTAAAATAAGGTTTGCACAAGCAATTCGTTTTCTGGTAAGCGCGAGAAAACAGCGTTTGCGGGGCAAATCCAAAAAATCTATGACCATTCAAGCCAAAGATAAAATAATTGTGGCGCTCGATTCATCCGACCTTGGGGAGACTGCCGTCTTGGCCGAAAAAATCGGCCCGAAGGTCGGGGCTCTAAAGATCGGAATGGAGATAATGAACTCGGCCGGAGCCCCGCAGGTCGTCGGCGCAATCGCCCCTCACGGGCGCATTTTTTTTGACGCAAAGTTTAAGGACATTCCCAACACGGTTGCCGGAGCGGCACGTGCCGTTGCGCGGCTTGGCGTATGGATGTTTAACGTCCATGCACTCGGCGGAGTCGCGATGATGGCGGCGGCAAAGAAGGCTTCTGTCGAAGAGGCCCAAAAGGCCGGTAAAAAAGAGCCCCTTGCCATTGGGGTGACTGTGCTTACCAGCATCGACGCAAAGGCATTGAACGAGGTTGGATTTGAACATGTTCGGGACGCATCCGAACTTAGAAATCTTGTCGTCCGACTTTCGGTTTTAGCGAAACAGGCGGGGCTCGACGGCGTGGTCGCCTCTCCTCATGAGATTTCGGCGATTCGCGAGGCGTGTGGCAGCGATTTTCTGATCGTTACCCCCGGAGTTCGTCCCGCGTGGGCCGCCGAAGGAGATCAAAAAAGAATTATGACTCCGCGTGAAGCCGTCGATTTGGGGGCCGATTATCTTGTTATCGGCAGGCCTATTACAAAGCCGCCGGCCTCTGTGGGGTCTTCACTTGACGCGATCGAAAAGATCGTAAACGAGATCGAAAGGTAAAACCATGAACGAAGCTCTCGAAATTTTCAAAAAAGTGCGGGCCGTTATCACCGACACTCACGTTGTTTATGCTTCCGGAAAACACGGAAACGCCTACGTGAACAAAGACGCGGTCTATCCGCACACAAAAGAGATATCGTCGCTTTGCCGGATGTTGGCCGAAAAGTTCAAAGGCAAGGGGATCGAGGCCGTCGCCGCTCCGACGATAGGTGGCGTGATTCTTTCCCAGTGGATCGCTCATTTTTTGAGCGAATTTGACGGTCGTGAAGTGCTTGCGGTTTTTTCCGAAGAGGAGACAAATCCGGCGGGCGAAAAAATCAGGATCTTCAAGCGCGGCTATGACAAGCTTATACTCGGCAAAAAAATTCTGGTCGCCGAAGACATTTTAACGACCGGCGGCTCCGTGAAAAAAGTTATCGAAGCGGCCCACGCTCTCAATGCCAACATCGTTGCATGCGCAGCTTTGGTGAACCGAGGCAATGTTCAAGGCGAGGATATTGGTGCTCCGATCGTGGCGCTGGTGAACGTGACTCTTGACGCCTTCGATGAAAACGAATGCCCGCTTTGCAAAGAGCATGTTCCGGTCAATACCGAAGTCGGCAAGGGGAGAGAGTATCTAAAGAAGAAGGCTACAAGATGAGCTATCAGGTAATTGCCAGAAAATACCGTCCGCAAAGATTTGCCGACATAATCGGGCAGGAGCACATAACTCGCACGTTGCAAAACGCCATCGCAGCCGGGAGGTTGCATCATGCTTATCTTTTTACGGGTATTCGCGGCATAGGCAAGACAACGCTAGCCAGAATATTTGCCAAAGCCCTTAATTGTCAGAATATTTCGGCGCAACAGTCGCCGGAGCCGTGCAACGAATGTTCGGTCTGCAAGGACATTACGGCCGGAAGCTCGATAGATGTTCAGGAAATTGACGGCGCCTCAAACAACGGCGTCGACGAGGTCCGTGAAATTAGAGAACGTGTGAAATACCTGCCCAGCGGCGGGAAATATAAGATCTACATCATCGACGAAGTTCACATGCTTACGACGCAGGCGTTTAACGCGTTGCTTAAGACGCTGGAAGAACCTCCTAGCCACGCCATTTTTATATTTGCCACGACCGAATCTCAAAAAATTCCGGCGACGATCCTGTCGCGTTGCCAGCGGTACGATTTTAGACGGATAAGCGTCGCTAAAATAATTGAAACTCTCAAAGCGATAGCCGTCAGCGAAGGGGTCGAAGCGGATGAAGATGCTTTGGAAATCATCGCCGCCGAGGCCGAAGGTTCGATGCGCGACGCCGAATCTTTGTTCGATCAAGCCATTGCCTATTCGGGGAAGAAACTGACATTTGAACATCTTAAAGGGCTTCTGGGTTTTCTCGACAGAGCGCAGATAGAAGCTTGCGTGAACGGAATAGTCGATAAGAACGCCGCCGCCGTTTTGCAGCTTTCCAACGGGCTTTTTTCTTCCGGCGAAAACCTTACCAGATTTGTTGTCGAGCTGCTCGACGTGTTTCACGCGCTTCTTGTCACAAAAAGTTCGGGGGCCTCGTTTGAGACGCCGCGATTTTTAGATTCTAAAACTCTGACGGCGGTCGCCGCCAAGGTCTCTTTGGAAGATTGCCAGCGGTGGTTCAATATCATCTATCGCGGAGCCGAAGAGATGTCCCGTACGAAGTTCCCCAAGTTTATGCTCGATTCGATTTTGGTCAACATGGTTGCCGTGGCGGACTTGATTCCGCTATCGGAACTTCTTGAAAAGGTCGAGGCGCTTGCGTCCTCGTCTGTGACGGAAAGCGCGTCGGGGCAAAAGCTGCGCGCCTCTGTTTTGCAACAGCCGGCTGCAAGGCCTTCGTTTGGAGCGGGAACGCCTTCAAATGCACCGCGTCCGGCTGACACCTCTCATGTCGGCAAAGAAGAGCGGAAGCCAACGCCGCAATCTGAGAATGTTGCGCCACAAAGAAACGGACTTTGCAGCGAATTTTTGGATTGGCTGAAGCTTAATAAGCCTCAGGTGGCCGCCTTTTTGGAGCTTTGCAATGAGGCCGAGGTCAGAGACTCGACCCTTGTAATAAAATTTGCGAACCGATCTTTTGCTAGCGAACGGATACTTGAAGAGGACCGGAAGGCCTTCGTAGAA
This sequence comes from uncultured Pseudomonadota bacterium, assembly GCA_964647545.1. GTDB lineage: Bacteria > UBA10199 > UBA10199 > 1-14-0-20-49-13 > CAZYHS01. The sequence continues at coordinate 16,250 of CAZYHS010000015.1, forward strand.
AAACTGGCCAGCGATTTTTTCCGTCGGCCGATGAAGATTTCGGTAGTTTTTGCGTCCGAAGTGAGTCAATTGGCTTCCGCCAAGAAACAGCAGTTTGAAGAAGAGGCGACCAAAGAGAGGGCGATGCGGCAGGAGGCGTTGACGCACGAATCGATTCGCGAGGCGGCGAATATTTTCAACGCCGAAATAAAAGAAATTAAGCCCAAGGCATAAAATGGAAAAGATAGATCGACTCGTTAGAGAATTGTGCAGATTACCCGGCGTCGGCCAGAAAACGGCGTTGAGGTTGGCATATAATATTTTGAAGTGGAAAAACGAAGATGCGTTGAATTTAGCTCAAGCTATCGTGGACGCCAAAGAGAAGGTCAAGTTTTGTCCGGAGTGTTTCAATCTTGCCGAAAACGGAGTTTGCCCCATTTGCACCGATCATCGCAGGGACAAATCGATTGTGTGCGTGGTTGAAGAACCTCAAGACGCTCAAGCGGTTGAAAGGACAGGCTCTTTTCGCGGGGTTTATCATGTTTTGCACGGGGCTGTTTCTCCTTTGGACGGGGTGGGGCCGGACGAATTGCGGTTGGTGGAGTTGTCAGAGCGTCTAAAAAAAGGTGAAATCGTTGAATTGATAATTGCCACCAATCCGACCGCTGTTGGAGAAGCGACGGCTCTTTATATCGCAAAGATCGCCAAGCCGACCGGCATAAAAATCACCAGAATCGCATTTGGAATACCATTTGGCGGGGACATCGAATACGTGGACAGGTCAACGTTGGCTAAGTCTTTGGAAAGCCGGCTCCCCTTTGACCGCTCCGGTTCATTTTGACGCCTTGTGTCACGTGCTAAAAAAGCATGTGGACAAAGCCGCCGCCCTTAAATACAATCTCATACATGCCTACTATACGAGATTTCTTGACCTATTTTGGCTGGGCCGAGTTGTGGGTCACGCTTATCATTGCCGCGGCAATTGTTCTATTCAGAGAAAAGCATCTCATTTTCAGAAAGAAAAATTCTTCGGGCACAAATCTTAAATCAATGGAGTGAGAATGGGTACACCAAGGGTTATTAAGCGGTACCACAACAGGAAGCTCTACGACACCTCCAGCAGCACCTATGTAACTTTGGAGGATATCGCGTTTTTGATCAAGAGAGGCGAAGAGATTCATATTTTTGACAACGCCACCCAAAAAGACATCACAGGGCAGACCTTGGCGCAGATCATCTTTGAAGAAGAAAAGAATAAAAGCAGCTTTGTCCCTCTCGACACCTTGCGTGGACTTATTCAGCAGGGGGGTGCAGCGCTTAAAGAAATCGTCGCCAACGAGTTGACCCACGTGAAAAGTTTTGTAGAGGAAAAGGTCAAGCCGACCTTTGAAAATGTACAATCAATTCCGCTGGTTCAAAATGAAATGAAGGCGTTGAAAGAGAGACTCAGCGCTCTTGAAAAAAATATCGCAGCGTCAAGCCATCAAAAAAAGCAGCAGCCATCATCAAAGGGTCGCGTTGTAAGGAAGCGTAAGTAGGCTTCTTAAAGATTCGATATTGCCTTTGCGGTTTTTTGGTCTAACCCCAAAAATCTAACTCCAAATCCGTTGCAAGCCTTTCGCGCAACTTGGCATGTGACCTGATGTTCTATCCCGTCGATTTTAAAAGCCAGAAAAAGGAGCGATCCGATTGCGGGGCTAAAGACATCTTCAATAAAAATGCCTCCGAGTGAAATATCGCATCCTTTTGAGGTGATTAAATGTCTTTGCGATTCATCGCAGAAGAAGACATCGAAAACATGAGGTTTTCTTTCAAATATGCGTCTATTTTGAAAAAAAACTTGTGACGCCGCAGGTTTTTCATCGATTTTTGCCCAAGACTTCGGGTTTTCCCCCAAAATTTTGAATAATTCGGCAACTTTTAGGGGGGTCGTAACTATCGCGGTTCCTTTATGATTTGGCGGTGTTCTGTCGGCGAGGAGCAGCTTTTTGCAATTAGTAACCTGCGGATTGCGGGCTTCAAAAAGTTTCCATGTCTCATAATCAAATGAGTTTGAATTAATTGTTATTACATCCGGAAGCCCGTCGTTTACTGCGATGTCGAGTTCATCAATATGATTTACCGTCTGCAAATAGCAAATGTCTTTAAAGATTATGCGAAATAAATTTTGTGCAACTGCAGAACTGTCGAGATGTATGAGATACTTTTTCATTCGATTTTGTTAAATCATAAAAATACCTAGAAAACTACCAGATTTTCCCTTGACGGGTTGTTGAGCTATTCTGTATAACGGCACTACGATTTTTTCAGGTATTGTTTTGAAAAAACTAAAATAATTAACCCTTTAACCAATTTAACAGGAGGAGAGAGAGTCATGAACACAAAGAAACTAGCGGTCGTGGTCGTAATGCTAGTGGTCGCAGGTCTTGCAGTTACCGGTTGCCCCCGTAAAGGGACGAAAACCGCCGGTGGCGCAGCAGGCCTCACAAAAGTCCACTTCGATTTCGACAAGTACAACATCAGGCCTGTAGATGAAGGTATAATGAAGGCCAACGCAGGTTGGATGCAGGCAAACAAGAACACCAAGACCGTTATCGAAGGCCACTGTGATGAACGCGGCACGGCCGAATATAACATCGCCCTTGGCGACAGACGCGCAAAGAGCACCAAGAACTATCTTCAGAACTTGGGCGTTGCAGCCGACAGACTTTCGACGGTTAGCTTCGGTGAAGAGAGACCGATCGCGACCTGCAATAACGAAAGCTGCTGGTCACAGAACAGACGCGCAGAATTCGTAGCGAAGTAAGCTTTATCAGCTGAACTTGCAAAAACCACAGGGGTGAATTATCATCCCTGTGGTTTTTTTGTTATGGAGGCATTGTGAAAAAACTTTTCATCCTTAGCGTTTCTTTGGTTTGTGCAATGGTTTTTGCGCAAAATGTTTTTGCCGCGGGCGATCCGATTAAAGAAAAACTCGATAACCTCGAGCGCGTAATATCGTCAATGAACGCTGATTCGGTCGCGCGTAACGAAAAGGTCGCAGGGGCTCTTTCAACGATCGAAAATATCCGGCACGATTTTATCGCTCTTCAGGGGCAGATGGAGGGTTTGGAACACCAGATCAAATCTTTGCAGGTCGATGTCAATCGAACCAACGACGATCTGCATAACAGAATAGACGCGATCGAAGAGCGAATTGAAATTTACGATGCGCAAATTTCGAAGGCGGTCGCGAAGGTGGCCCCCGGTTCGTCCGGCGACATCGTAGCATACCAAAAAGGTTTGGATGAAGTGCAGAAGGGGGAGTTTTTAAGCGCAGTTGCATCGTTCAGGCAGTTCTTAAAAGGGAACACAAAAAGTGATTTGGCTCCCAAAGCGCAATTTTGGATCGCCGAATGTTATTTTTCTATGAAGGATTATCAAAAGGCCATCAAAGAATTTCAGGTGGTGATTGAAAAATATCCGAAGTCTGAAAAGGTCGCGTCGTCGATCCTTAAGCAGGGTTATGCTTTCTCGGAACTTGGAATGACCGAAGAGGCGAAGGCCTTCTTGAACAAAGTAGCGAACGATTTTCCGGCGTCAAACGAAGCGGTAAAAGCAAAAGACAAGATATTAAAAATCGACCAGCGCGCTGCTGCGGTTCAAAGCGCGCAGGCTCAAGCTGTGCAGGTCCCACCTGACGCCCATTCGGAAATTCCGCTGGCCCCCGGGGTAAAAAATCAGCCTGCCAAACTACCGGTCAAAGAGAGCTCAAAGCCTTTGCCCGAGAGAGGTAGAGATTAAAACAAATGATAGTCCTCGGTATTGAATCATCATGCGACGAAACTGCGGCAGCGGTAATTGAAACCCCAAACCGAGTGTTGTCCAATCTCGTCGCGTCACAATATGACGTGCATGCCAAGTTTGGCGGTGTTGTCCCCGAACTTGCAAGTCGCAGGCATATGGAAGCCATTGTCCCTCTTGTTGACGGAGCGTTGTCGGAAGCCGGCATTTTTCTGGATAAGTTAGACGGGATCGCCGCAACGCGTGCCCCCGGCCTTATTGGGGCAATTCTTGTCGGGTTGTCGTTTGCAAAATCGCTCGCCCTGTCGCTTGATAAACCCTTTATCGGCGTTAATCATCTCGAAGGGCACTTGAACGCTGCATTTCTGGAACACGACATAGAATATCCGTACGTCGGTCTTGTCGTGTCTGGCGGACACACCAGCCTTTATCATGTGAAAGAATTCGGCAAATATGCACTGCTCGGCGCCACCAGAGATGACGCGGCCGGAGAGGCTTACGATAAAGTGGCGAAGCTTCTCGGGCTTGGCTATCCCGGCGGCCCCATAATCGACCGCGTGGCGAAGAACGGCAACCCACGCGCATTCAAGTTTACGCGTCCAAAGATGAGCGCCGGCTCGAAATTTGATGTCGGTGAATTCGATTTTAGTTTTAGCGGATTAAAGACGCAGGTGATGACCGATTTTAAAAATATTGTCGGCGCATCTTCTCCTTCCGAACAATGTGTGGCCGATATGGCCGCGAGTTTTCAAAACACGGTGGTGGAGATAATCGCGCACCAGATTTTGAACGCCTGTAAGAAATACAACTGCAAGTCTTTCCTGATATCGGGAGGAGTTGCTGCAAATTCAAGGCTTCGCGCCCGACTTACCGAGGTCGCCGCCGAGAACGGGCTGAAGTTCCATTGCCCCAGCATGAAATATTGCACCGACAACGCAGCCATGATCGCTTACGTCGGAGCGAAGCGTCTCGAACTTGGAGAACGCAGTTCAATGGACGTTGGCGCGGTCGCAAACGAAGAGATCGGGCTTTGAAATATGCAGCTTAAAAAATCGTTTGGTCAGCATTTGTTGATCGCGGGGCCCACCACCGAAAAAATTGTGCGCACTCTGGGGGCCTCCAACACAGACGTTGTTTTGGAGATCGGCCCCGGAAGCGGCAACATGACCGAACATCTTTTACGTAGCGGAGCTAAGGTTGTCGCGATCGAAAAAGACGGCGACATGGTTGCAAGGCTTGCCGAGCGTTTCGGCGACACAAAAAACCTCGTCGTCGTGCACGGCGATTTTTTGAAAACCGACCTCGAAGAACTATTCGGGCATCTTGCGTCAAAGGCTCTGTTTTGCGGCAATCTTCCTTACAATATTTCGACGCCGATACTTTTTAAATTGCTTGAGTCGAAGCGTTTGTTTTCGCATGGCCTTGTAATGGTGCAGCGAGAGGTTGCTTTGCGCATGACTGCCCGCGCGGGGGGAAAAGACTACGGCGTGCTAGGCATTATGCTGCAATCGCGCGCCCGATTGAAAAAATGTTTCGACGTTTCTCCCAAGTCTTTTCTTCCGCCGCCCAAGGTCTGGTCGTCAATTGTCGCGATAGATTTTCCCGAAACCCCGCCGTACGATATTGCCCGCCCCGACATTTTCGAAAAAATTGTGAAGCTGTCGTTTCAATCACGAAGAAAAATGCTCAGGAACGGGGTGCCGCAAGAATATCTTTTTGCTCTTGAAGTTGCAGGAATTGACGGCCGCCGCAGACCGGAAACTCTAAGCATCGATGAGTTCGTAGCCATAGCCGATGCTGCTGTTAAGCCCTGACCTGTCCGGTGATATTTCTATCGAAAAGCCGATTGTCGTCCCATTTTTTAATTTCTCGGCGCTGGCAAGCGGCAGCAGACATTGTTTCCAGTGTGTCGGAGGCGAGGAGGAGGCTGTGCTTAAAGCGATGTTTTCAAAAAGCCTTGTTTCAAACCAAGCAGCGAACGAATTAAGCGAAGCGTCCTTTGATATTTTGAACTTCAAATCGGAAAAGACAAAAGGTTTAGTGACCTTGTAGAGATCCAAACTGCAAAATTTTTGTGGCTTCGAGAGGAATTCTTTTTCGGCTATGTCGATTATCGGCGTCCCCATATCGACATCTTCAAGGTCGAACATGTTAAATCCGTTCACGCTTGAAAGCTCTTTTGAGAAGTCTGCCCACCATTTGTTTTCGCAAGGGACCACGAAGCAATCGACCGATTCGGGGAGGAGCTTTCCCTGAGGTTTCAGCAGGCGTGACTTTGCGTCGATAACGACAGCGAGCAAATTTTCATTCAATCCGATGGAACCGAACAGCTCCGAAATGACTAGGTCTGCCTTTGGCAGGCCCTTTACTTCGGTTGAAAGCCCCTTATGAAACGTAATTTTGTTTGAAAGCCCGTTTAGTGCCGCAAGCTTCTTTGCCAGAGCAAGCGTGTTCGGCTCGACTTCGATCGCGTGAACATGCTTGGCGCCGGCTTTCAAAGCCAAAAAGGCGAGGATGCCGCTTCCGCAGCCAATGTCGGTTACCACGTCGCCCTTTTTTACGGCTTTTTTAATGGCAGCGGCGTATGCGTCCATACGGACCTTGTCGCGAAGCAAAATGCCATGTTTTTGAATGAGTGTTTCCACGCCTTTTATGCGCCCTTTTTTAATTTACAGAGCGCAATTTACAGTGTAAAAGTCGCCGTTGTAAATGTTTTTTTGGCTTTAATTTTAAGCACTTTCGGAGCTTATGGACCCGCGCCTTGTAGAAAACCCAACTTTTTTGCGTTACTATGAACGCTGGCAGGCCGACCCGAAGTCGGTCGTATTTGCCGCGATATCAGAGATCTTTCGCGGCTATGGCATGTTCGACGAAGCAATTCGCGTTGCCGAAGAGGGTTTGAAATATCACCCCAACTTTGTGAGCGGCAGGGTGGCTTTGGGCAAGGCATATCTTGCCGCAGGCGATTTCGGCAAAGCAAAAGAGGAGGCACTGCGCGTTTTAAATGCCGCTCCAAATAATCATGAAGCTGCGGCGATAATCGAAGCTTTAAAGGAATTTGAAGTTGAGACAAAGCCGGTTGTCGAACAAGTGCCTGCCATAGCAGCGATACCTGCTTCAATGCAGCCGCAAGTGAAGCAGGCCGCCGCTACTTACGATGACTTCGAAGAGGACGTCACGGAAGACATGCCTTTTGCGTTGATCGATTCTTCCGACGACGAAACTCTGGCCGATGAACCGCAGGACAAAGAGACAACACTTGATGCCGCTGATGTAAATGACGACAAAGACAACGCAGACATTGAAGACGAAGCGACCCAGACAAAAGAGGCTGAAGCTTCAGCGTCGAAGGCAAGCTTAAATCCGGCGTGGCATACAATTACGATGGCGAGAATATTGGCTTCGCAAGGACACGCAGGTCAGGCCAAAAAGATCTACCGCTCAATTTTATCAAGAGACCCGAAAAACGAAGCGGCGCGCCTTGAGCTTAGCAAACTGTGAAGTAAAATTTAATGAGCGACATAATCAACAAAGAAAATATCCTCGAGCACGCAAAGAAGCTCGCCGCCGAAGGGCGTTTCGACAGAGCCACGGCCGAGTATGAAAAACTTTTGCAGCTCGACCCCGACGATTTGCGCATTAAAATAAAGATCGCCGAACTTCACGTCAAACGTAAGCAGATACAAGACGCAATTAGAATTTACACCGAGGTCGCCGCCTCATACGCCGACGGCGGGTTTTATCTTAAAGCGGTGACCGTTCTCAAAAGCATTCTCAGGCTCAACCCGTCGCTCATCGACATAAATATCGCCTTGGCAGAGCTGTATGAAAAAATGGGTCTGTTGAGAGACGCTCTCTATCAATACCAGATCGTCGTCACTTCTTACGAACGCAAGAACGACAGCGACGGAATGATAAAAATTCGAGAGAAGATGGCGCTGCTCGACCCCGATAATATCGAGATGAAAATCAGGCTGGCCGAGGCCTATCAGCTCGTCGGTCAGGAAGATAAATCGATGGACCTTTACGAAAGCATGATCGAGTCGGTGAAAAAAATCGGCAAGAACGATCTGCTGATAGAAATCTACGGAAAAGTTCTCTCCCACCGCCCCGACAGGATCGAGTATTTTAAAGACCTTTGCCGCATCATATATCGCCGCGGCGAATGGAAAGAGATAATTAGAAGAATGGACGGGGCCAAGGAGCTGGTGTCGGACGACACCGAGCTGCTTGCCATGCAGGCCGATGTTTACGCAAGATTGAACCAGATAGAGAGCGCTAAAAAGAAGTATCGCGAGCTCGCCGAGCTTTTCATCGATCATGGAAGCCCCGAGGATGCAATCGATGCTTATGCCAACATTCTTGTCCTTAGCCCCGACAACGAGGAAGACATTGCTTCGGACGTTGAGGTTATCTACGACGGTGCAATGGACGCGGTCAGGGAAAAGGTCGAGCAAAAGCGCAAAAAGATCGCAGATGACGAGGCCAGACGCGAGCTGGAAAATAATTCCGATAAAGATGAAGCAGAGGAGAACGGCCCGCAAAAAAATCGTGAAGCGCAGCAGGCAAAGTCGCTTCGAGACAGCGCGCTGCAGGCGGCCTCCGGCGATTATGCAAGTCAGGAGCGCGACGCAGACGCCGCATACGAACTCGGCAGAATGTACGCTCAAACAGGCTTGACCGACGAGGCCAAGCTCGAACTTGGCAAAGCCATCCTTTCTTACAGGCGCTTGGCCGCCGCAGGTCGAGCCAATCCGAAGATTTTGGCCAGAATAGAAGAGTTAAGCGCCGTCGAAGATGCAACAGATGCTAAACAGGTGCAGCCCTCATTTGAAACCACCGCAGTTAGCGCTCAGGAAAAAGTTCGCCCGAGCAAAAGCGCGGCTAAGTCGGGCGGGCAGGAAAAGACCGAACAGCCAAAGGCTGCGCCAAAAAAGCCCGCTACAAAAAATGCCGTTCAAAACAAGAAGTCGCAGAGCGAACCCAAAAAAAACGAATCTCTTTCTTCGGCAAAGAAAAAGATCTCGTTCATCTGATTTTCTATGGACTATCTGAATTATTACGGACTTACACAGGAGCCTTTTTCGGTCATGCCTGTTACGAAGTTTTACTATCACAGTGAACAGCACGATCGTGCGCTCGAAAAGCTTCAGTATGCGGTTCATACGATGAAGGGATTGGCGGTTTTGGTCGGCGATCTCGGTACGGGGAAAACAACGCTGGCCCGTCGTTTGCTCGACAGCCTTCATGATGACGAGTATGAAGCCAGCTTGCTTGTGATAGTCCATTCCGACGTCGATGCAAAGTGGCTGCTAAAAAGAATAGCCGTGCAGCTTGGCGTTGAAAATCCCGACGAGTCGAAGGTCGATATTCTTACGCAGCTTTACGAAAGGCTTGTTGCGATCGCGGAATCGGGCAAAAAGGCCGTTGTGCTGATAGACGAAGCGCAAATGCTCAAGACAGCCCAGCTGATGGAAGAATTTCGCGGACTGCTCAATCTCGAACTAAACGATCAAAAGTTGCTTTCGTTTGTTTTCTTCGGGCTCCCCGAACTTGAATTTTGTTTGAGAAACGATCCTCCGCTTGCGCAGAGAGTGGCTGTAAAACACAGGCTTTTTCCGTTCACGCCCGACACAACGGCGGCCTACATTCATCATAGGATCGCGCTGGCCGGAGTCGATACGAGGCTTCTAACCGACAATGCCTGCGAAATGGTACACGACAAGTCGAACGGCATACCGCGCCTCATTAACGTCATTTGCGACAACGCTTTGTTTGAAGGTTATATCAGACGTGTTTCGGTGATAGACGACGATATTATTTCTACGGTGGCCGACGACCTCGGGTTGTAAGTGCTTAAAAAAACTAGGGGACGTTGGTTACCGCTGCCTCTTCCTCCGAGCGGTTTCTTATGAAGATAAAAGACGGGTCTCCGTTTTCCAGTACGCCGACAGCGGGATGAATTAGAACCTGAACCGGCGCAAATGCGGGGAAGTTTTCGTCGCTTACGCCGCAACCCTCCGGAAGATATGTGAAGGCATTGTTGAGAGCCGTTTTCAGACACAACGCTTCGGCTGTTGTAGGAGTTTTGAAAGCAAATGCGCCGTTTGTCGGGTCTATGAATTCATTTGAGAAAATGCCGGCCGCCGTCACCACCGCCTGATCGTAGGCAATTAATTCATCGATGTTAAGAAGGTCGAAACGGTTGTCGGTCACAAGATAGGTCGCGAAGCTGCTGTTTGTCGGATCGACCGGAGAAAATTGGTAATAGCCATCCAGCTCGGCTTCGATAACCGCGTCCCAATAAGACTCCGGCGGATTTTCGTTCCACTTTGTTTCGTCCACCCAAAATAGATCGAAGTCGCTGCTTGCCGCCGTGAGATCGACCCTGTTTCTAATTACCGATGCAATTGCGTTCGCGGTCGGGCTAACGCTGTTGTCTGCCACAAATCCGTTTTCGATCTGGGCTTCGGCCGCCATTTCTCCGCGGGCTTCTCCGATGAGAATTTGTATCAATTTTTGCGGGGGGACAATCACTTTGAACACTTCCGGCTGCGTCTTGCCATCGATAGTATAACTTACGTAAGTTCCACCGACCTTTTTAGGGATTATCAGTGCACCGCTTTGTGAAGCAAAGTCTGACGCGTCGTTTCGGTATGTAAGTTCTATGTTGTCGTTGTTCGCTTTAAAATCGAGGGTGGATGAACCGAAATCCCTCTTTTCCTCGTTCTCAAAAATCACGATCTCGTCGCGTCCGTAGGCCACTCCGCCAATCGCTACGGCATAAGTGCTTGCAGGTTCGATCGCCCGCTTGTCTTCGGCCGGTCGTCCGGTTTCTGTCCCGTTGTTGTCGGAATCGCCAAGATGGTTCCAAAAATCGATATAATCGAGCATCTGCCCGCATCCGGTCGACATAATAAGAATCGTTACGGCGGCAAAGAGGCGTCCGGCTTTATAAACTTGACCCATAACCGCTTTATGACATAAAAAACCGCACCAAGCCATATGAAATACACATCAATTAAGGGAATGTCCGACATTTTGCCCAAAGATATCGACCTCTGGAGGCTCGTTGAAGAGAGCGCCAGAAGGGTCTTTTCTCTCTTTGGCTATTCCGAAATAAGGACGCCGGTCCTTGAAAAGACAGAGCTTTTTGTCCGTGGCATCGGTAAGGAGACCTCCGTTGTCTCAAAAGAGATGTACTCTTTTACCGACGCCGGCTCCGAAAACCTCTCGCTTAGGCCGGAGGGGACTGCTTCTGTCATTCGCGCTCACATCGAAAGCGGGGCTTATCAAAACGAAGCGGTTTCAAAATATGTTTACATCGGGCCGATGTTTAGGCGCGAAAGACCGCAAAAGGGTCGTTATCGGCAGTTTCATCAGATCGGAGTCGAGGCCATCGGAGTCGGAGCACCGTCGATCGACGCCGAGCAAATTTCGATGCTCGATCTTTTTTTCAAAGAATTACAGCTTGCCGACTATCAAATCGAAATAAATTCGCTCGGCTGTAAAGAATGCCGGCCGGCTTACAACAAAACATTCGCCGATTTTTTAAAGGAAAAACAGGTTCATCTTTGCGCAGATTGCCAGCGGCGAATTGTCACAAATCCGCTGCGCGCGTTTGACTGCAAAAATCCTGTGTGCATCGAGGCAATGAAAGATGCGCCGCTCATCGGCGCGTTCCTCTGCAAAGACTGCAACGAGCACTTTATTTCAGTTCAGGAATTTTTAAATCTTTTCGGCACGAAATTTATCGTGAACCACAGAATTGTTCGCGGTCTCGATTATTACATGCGAACCGCATTTGAATTTACGACAACAAGGCTCGGCGCTCAAAACGCCATAGCCGCCGGCGGAAGATATGACGGGCTGGTTCATGCTCTTGGCGGACCGAACCAGCCGGGTGTCGGGTTTGCAATCGGCTTCGAGCGGGTGCTGCTAATGCTTGAAGAACTTGGGCTTGTCAAAAAGACCGTTCCCGAAGTTGTCTTTTTCGCAATGCTGGGTAGCGAAGCTAGAAGAGCAACGCTGCCGATCGTCGGGCTGCTTCGCCGTGACGGCGTAAGGGCCGAGTACGATTACGAAGATCATTCGCTTAAATCGCAGATGCGTCAGGCCGATAAACTTGGCGCTCATTCAGTCGTCATCGTAGGCGAAGAAGAACTGAAAAAAGGTGTGGCGGTCGTTAGAAACATGCACACAAAAGATCAGAAAGAAATTAAACTCGACGAACTGGTTAGTCTGTTTGTCAGAGGATAGGAGATAGTCGAAAATGTTAAAGAGAACTCACACTTGCGGCGCTCTTCGTGCGCAAGACGCAGGGAAAGAAATAATTTTGAACGGCTGGGTGGCGAGCGCGCGTGACCACGGCGGGCTTGTTTTTATCAACGTTCGCGATCGTTACGGCGTTACCCAGACGGTGTTCGATCCTGAAGCTGCGCCAAAACTGATTGCCGACGCAAAGGCGCTGCATGGCGAAGATGTCGTTGCAATTAAAGGGATAGTTCGTGAAAGACCGGCGTCGCAGACGAACAAAAACATGCCGACCGGCGATATCGAGGTCCTTGCCAGCGAGCTTGTTTTGTTAAATCGCGCTAAGACGCCGCCGTTTGAAATCGAAGACGACACTAACGCCGCCGAAGAGCTGCGTTTAAAATATCGTTATCTCGATTTGCGCAGGCCGGCTCTGCAGAAAATTTTGCTGTTGCGCCATAAGGCCGCTCAACTGACGAGGCAATATCTCTCCGGCGAAAATTTTGTCGAAATCGAAACGCCGATTCTTACAAAGAGCACACCGGAAGGTGCCCGCGATTATCTCGTTCCGTCGAGAGTTTCAAAGGGGCACTTTTACGCACTGCCGCAGTCGCCCCAGCTTTTCAAACAGCTTTTGATGATGTCGGGATTTGACCGCTATTTTCAGATAGTGAAATGTTTTCGCGACGAAGACCTAAGAGCCGACCGCCAGCCCGAATTTACTCAGATCGACATCGAGGCGAGCTTTATCGACTGTGAGGATATTTACAAAACGATGGAAGGGCTTGTCACTCTCCTTTGGAAAGAGCTTCGAGGCGTCGATTTAAAGCTTCCGTTCGACCGGATGTCATACGCCGAATCGATCGCCCGCTTCGGTAACGACCGCCCGGATAGAAGAATTCCGTGGGAGCTTGTCACCGTCACCGATATTTTCAAGAACTCCGCGTTCAAAGCTTTCGCGTCGGTTGTCGAGTCGGGCGGCGTCGTGAAAGCGATGAAAATGACCGGAATGGCCGAAAAGTTTTCGAGGAAGGAGCTCGACTTGGCCGTCGAATTTGTGAAACCCTACGGAGCAAAGGGAGTTGCTTCTCTCAAGGGAATTGAGAAGTTTTTGACGGCCGGCGAAATTCCCGCGTTAACCGAAAAACTTGGAATTACAGAAGGCGATGTTGTGTTGCTTGTTGCAGACAAATTCAAAGTCGCTCACGATTCTCTCGGTGCGTTGCGGGTCGAACTCGGGAAAAAATTCAAAACGTTCGATTCAAGCGCCATCGACGTTCTGTGGGTCACCGATTTCCCTCTCATGGAGCACGACGAAAAGGAGGACCGTTACGTAAGCCTCCATCATCCGTTCACTTCCCCCAATCCGGAAGATTTTGGTCTTCTTGAAAGTGAACCGGCAAAAGCCAGAGCTTTGGCCTATGATTGTGTCGTAAACGGGAGCGAGATCGGCGGCGGCTCGATAAGAATTCACAGTCGCGAGGTGCAGCAGAAAATCTTCGATCTGTTAAAAATTTCACGCGAAGAGGCGAAAAAGCGTTTTGGATTTTTACTCGATGCGCTCGAATACGGAGCGCCACCGCACGGCGGATTGGCTTTCGGCCTCGATAGAGTCGTCATGTTGCTTGCCGGCACCGAATCGATTCGCGACGTGATTGCCTTTCCGAAAACAACAAGCGCGTCATGTCTAATGACCGACGCGCCAAGTGACGTTGATCCTGTGCAGCTCAAAGAGCTGGGGATAAAACTGGCGTGATCTCTGCTACGGTTTTTCCAGCGCCTTCAAGATGTCGCGCTGGACGATCTTATAAGTTTTGTTGGCCAGTTTTTCCGATTTTTCATAACCCTTTATAATTTTCGGGCCCGCGCTTCCGGCTAAATTGATCTTTTCGGCCGCATGGGCTCCGTCTCTTTTTGAATTTTTTATTATGACGCGCGCACCGCGGCCGTCCTTATCAAAAAGGCGGACGGTTATATCCCTCATAATAACCGTCCCCTTTAAGTTGTTTTTAATCTCATTTTTAGTTGGCATTGCCTCCACCTTTTTATTGTTCACAAAAAGATGGTGGATGTGGCCGTTTATCTCGACCGAGCGCGTTTTCAAATGCGGATTTTTTTCGAAGACTTTCACCTGATAGTCGCCAAAACTTCCGTGGACATTAAAGATGGCGATTTCGCAAGGTCTCAATTTTTTCAAGACCTTGTCTTTCTGAAGTAAATTTTTCAAAAAATTTTGGCGTTTCATAAGTGCCGCTCCTTTTGATTGAGCAAACACCGTTCTTATTTGCAATCAGCATGCCAATTTTTTAATGGGCGCATACGGGCAATACCCTGAAAAACAAGGTAAAATTGTCGATTGTGAGAGGCTGTCAGATAATGGAGGGTAAATAGCGCCAAAATAGGCGAGCTTGGCGTCAACAAAATGCCGCTGCTTGATGAAATGTCTTAGAATTTTTTGGTGCGGCCCCAGCGGCGGGTAAAGCGCCCGCTCCTTGCGTCGGGGCTTTGGTTGGTCGTTCTGCAGTCGTCGAGAATTTTATATTCGTCTGCGCACTTCATGCAAAGCCAGCGCACTTCGACAAATTTATTGTTATGGAGATAATATTCAACGTCAGGTGTGTAGCTGTGGCAATATTCGCAATCGTTGCGGATTTGGTGCTCATGGAATTTTTTGGCCTCTTTTTGAGGTGAGACGCTTTTTTTTGCGTGCTCTTGCGGGCCGGTCGCCGCACGGGTTTTGGGTGCCGGAGCGCTCTGCTTAATGCCCGCCTTTAAAAGTGCCTGTTTAAGCTGATCCATAACTGGCGCGTTTTCTAGGCCAAACGGCGGCTAATGTCAAGCGGCACCGGATTCGCAAAGTTTTTATCAAACGCCCGCTTGAATTTTAGGAGTATTTTGTTAGAAGGGTAAATAACACAGAGAAAAAACTATGAGACGACAAGCATCTGCAGAAGGTTTTGATTCGTTATCCGAACTGGCTCTTGATTTGCGCTGGTCTTGGAACCACAGGGTTGACGGGGTCTGGAGAGAACTGGATCCGGACTTGTGGAATTTGACCCATAATCCACGGGTCGTTTTGCAAACCACTTCGCGCGACAAGCTCAACAGCGTTCTTTCCGATCCGGCCTTTAAAGAAAAGGTCGATGCGCTTATTAAAAGAAAGAACGATCATAATTCGGCCCCGTCTTGGTTTCAGAAAAAACATTCGTCGTCGCCGCTTGGCCTTGTCGCCTATTTCAGTATGGAATTTATGCTCGACGAATCGCTCCCGATCTATTCGGGCGGTCTGGGCAACGTCGCCGGCGACCAGTTAAAGGCCGCAAGCGATATCGGGGTGCCTGTAGTTGGCATAGGACTTTTATATCAGCAGGGTTACTTTAGGCAGACCATCGATAAGGAGGGCTGGCAGCACGCCCTTTATCCATACAACGATCCCGGACAACTTCCGGTCGTCCCGTTGCGAAAAGAAAACGGAGAATGGCTCAGAATAGAAATTCCGCTCCCCGGATATTCTGTGTGGCTGCGCACTTGGGAGGTGACGGTCGGGCGTAGCAAGCTCTATCTGCTCGACACGAACGATGCGGCCAATTTTCCGGCACATCGCGGTATCACAAGCGAACTCTATGGTGGCGGTCACGAGTTAAGACTGCAGCAGGAAATGTTGCTAGGCATCGGCGGCTGGCGGCTGCTTGAAACTCTGGGGTTGAAACCTCAAGTGTGCCATCTAAACGAAGGCCACGCGGCGTTGGCGGTTTTGGAAAGATGCGCAAGCTTCATGCGCGATAACGGATGTACGTTCCACGAGGCGCTGGCGGTCACTCGGGCCGGGAACTTATTTACAACTCACACGGCGGTTGCGGCGGGCTTTGATCTGTTTTCGCCCGACCTCGTCGAACATTATCTGTCGGACTACGCACGCAGCAGGCTTGGCATTTCAATTCAAGAGCTTTTGGCTTTAGGCAGATTGAATTCGCACGATCATAGTGAAAAATTCAATATGTCCAATCTTGCGATTCGAGGGAGCGGAGCGGTAAACGCGGTCAGCAGTTTGCACGGCAAGGTCAGTCGAAAGATTTTTATGCCGCTGTTTCCCCGTTGGCCGCAGGACGAAGTCCCCGTGTCGCACGTTACAAACGGCGTTCACATGCCAAGCTGGGAGGCCGACAGCACTCACGAAATGTGGGTGAAATCGTGCGGCAATGAACGATGGAGCAATCCCGACGCTCACATTGAAGAATGCATTCGGAAAATTCCCGACGAGGAGCTCTGGAAAGTAAGAACTACTTCAAGGAACAAATTGATAGCTTACGCCAGAGAGGTTCTCCCAAGACAGCTCGCCATAAGAGGAGCGGGCCCAGAGGCTATCGAACAGGCGAAAAATATTTTTGATGCCGACACGTTAACGCTCGGCTTTGCGAGAAGATTTGCAACTTACAAACGCCCGAACCTGCTGTTGCACGATCCGGCGCGTCTTTTGAGAATTTTAACTAATCCACAAAGACCGGTGCAGCTTGTTATTGCCGGAAAGGCTCATCCGGCCGACAAGCCCGGTCAGGCTCTGATCAAACAATGGTCGGATTTCTTGAAAGATCCGCAGGCAAGACGTCACGTTATTTTCATAAGCGACTACGACATGCACGTCACCGAGCAGCTGGTCGGCGGCGTCGATGTGTGGGTTAATACTCCGCGCAGGCCTTGGGAGGCCAGCGGCACAAGCGGCATGAAAGTGCTGGCGAACGGATGTCTGAATTTGTCCGAGCTCGACGGCTGGTGGGCCGAGGCCTATTCTCCCGATGTCGGCTGGTCGATCGGCGACGGTCTTGAACATGGGGACGACCCGTCGGTTGACGCAAAAGAGGCCGAAGAGCTCTACGACAAGCTCGAGCATCAGATCATTCCCGAATTTTACACCCGCGATGAAAATGGAATACCGAGAGCGTGGGTTAAAAAGATGCGTGAAAGTATGGCAAGCTTAACGCCACATTTTTCTGCCGGAAGGACCGTTAGCGAATATGCCGAGAAGCATTACATTCCGGCGGCAAAGGCCTATCTTGCCCGCGCCGAGAACGGAGGGGCTCTCGGGAAGGATATCGTCGCGCGTCGTGAAGAGCTCGACAGAAAATGGGACCGTCTCCATTTTGGCGAAACTCTGGTCGATACCAAAAACAACGAGCATTCTATAGAGGTGCAGGTCTATCTTGACGATGTCGGCCCTAAGCTGGTCAAGGTCGAGCTGGTCGCAGACGGCGGACACGAATTTGGAATTATCGTGTGCGAAATGAAACCGGTGAGACCTCTCACAGGCTCGGCCGGCGGGTACGTTTATAAGTGCGTTGTTCCGGCTTCAAGGCCTGCTTCCGATTTTACTGCCAGAATCGTTCCGAATTATTGCGGGATAAAAGCTCCGTTGGAAGATTCGCGGGTCCTCTGGCAGCGATAGTCACAATCTTATTCCCGCGCCGCCGCTGAAGGTAAACAGGCTGTTTTCAAATTGCATTGAAGAGCCGAACCATCCGAACAGCCGGCAGATATCGAACATGTTGTAACTTAATTCTATTCTTGCTCCGGCCGACAATTGCTCGGCTGGCAAGTTTATACTCGTGCCGGCATCTAGCAGAAATGAAAGACTGAAATTGCTGGAGGTGTCTGGAAACATCTTCAGTCCCCCGCCGATGTTTGCGGTCGATTTGGACGCTTCTTCAAGATCAAGATAGACCCCCGATACCGCGAGAAGCTCTATGCCGAGCATTAGTCCAAAGCCGGCCTCTGCACTTAATCCCAATGAACTTTTGAAATCGCTTTTATGGTCCGGCGCGGCCAGTTCGAAACCGCCTTTGAGGACGAGTCCAAAGCTGAGAGTTCCATGTCTTGCCAGCTCGTCGATATCAATTGGTTGCTTAAGCTCATTTGTCTGGGAGAGCGAGCGCGATAGCTCCAGCCAGTTTTCCACCGCGTAGCTTCCTCCGGCTAAGGCCGAGTGATCGGCGTTTTTAAGTGTGATTACGCCGCGCCTTTCCCACGCCGAATGGTCGCCGTGTCTCTCCATTAGTTTGTCTTCGTCGGCGAACACAACCACAAGGTCATCGCTACCTATGAATTCCAGCAATGATCTGTCGGCGATGCTATTAATAACCTCGATAAAGCCGAAAAGGTCGGTGCTCATTCTTTGGCGTTCGACAAATTCATTTAGCCATTTTTTTTCATGTTCGGGATGAAGATTAAAAAAATAGTCCGCAAAAGTCGGCGCCATTTTTTCTTGAAAAATAATGTGCGGCGTTTGTTCAAGAGAAAAGAGCCGGTTCATCTTGAACGCGGCAAGTCTTTCATTGCCCGCCGGAACCATGGTGACCGGAATATATTTTTCGGCCAACTGTGCTTCAGCCCCCGATTTAAATGCAAAATAGAGATCTCTTACGACAATAGAGCCGAGGCTGTGCCCCATCAGGTATCGTATCCCGTCGTCAGAAGAAGCGGCGCGGATAGCCTTTGCTATATCCTTTGTCAGCATTTCGTAATTGATCGTACTGTCTTTATCGATGCACGACGAACCGTTTCCTAACGAGTCGATAAGAACGAGCGGCCTTTTTTCGGCTTTTGCATATTCAACAGCCCCCAAAAGATACATGCCGGCGGTGTGGAAGAGTCCGCCGATAAAAACATCCGGCTTGGTTTCGCTTGCGTCGGTCGGGGTGATTCTTACGCTTGCCAGAATGTGGCCGCCGACCCTTTCAAATTCAAAACCGAGCTTGATTCCGTCGGGGTCGCGTTCAGGTAGCAGGAGTTTTTTGCGGAGAGCCGCCTCGCTCTCTGAAATTGTGTCGGGAGAGTTTTTGACCTCACCGGCAAGTAAAATGAAAAGGTCGGAAGCGTCGAGTTGTCGAGGAGTTGTTTCGCTTGCCAGCTTGACAATTTCGGGGTCTGCAATTTCGGCAACGTCGATAACATCTCGCTTTGCGCTGTTTAATAGGCCGATGGCCTTAAGTATTGCGGAGTCGGAGTAGTTGTTCACATGTTCGCTCATATGAGATGTCTTATCGGTTAGGATCGAAAAATGTTGCTCGGTATGTTCTAACTGCTTGATTTAAATGTCGTATTTGAACATCAAGCCGCCCCAGACAAAGTCGGGTTCGTCTAAGTCGCGCCTTACCGATTCAGGGAGCGTGACCACAACGTGCACTACCGGCGAGATAATGAAATTCTCGCTTGTCTTGGCGTTTAGAGATAAAACGTATTCAAAATTATTTGCTTCGGTGCCGACATTCCCAATTCTATATTTGTTCCAATCTTGTCCGGCGATCGCGATTTGCGCCGAGGTGTCCAGCGACAGAAATGAATTAAAATCGTGATGAAATAAAATCCCGACATCGTGGTAAGTTGAGAATTTGTGCGGCGGATAGACGTAGTAGAACCCGTCGGCATAAGGTGTGAACGGGCCGATTTCATAGGACATGTGCCATTGCGGCCTGATGATGTTGCGGCTCGAATAATTAAGTGATTGCGGATCTTTGTTCATGAACAAAAGAAAGTTCACTGACGGGATGAAGTTGAAATTCCCGATTCGCAGGCTGTAATAAGGGGTAATATCGAGCTCGTTAAATTGCCATTGGTTCGGCTCGTTGTTTAAAACGAAGTTCGACCATAACGAAACGCCGATGTTATAGGCTTCCAACGTGAGAGAAGGCTGCCAGACGGGCCCGTCGCTCGACGGCAAGCCTTTTGAAACATATTTTGTGAAAAAGTCGAACTCGAACAAGATGTCTAGATTTTTGAGAATATCTTCTGGGCGTTCTTTGGCGACCTGCCTTTGATACGCGCCGCGAGGCCTCTTCATGTGGCGTTCGATGTTGTGCAGATTTATCGACGGCTCCACCGGAACTTCCAGTACTCTCACGGAGTCGTGTTTTTCAACGACGATCTCCTTTTCGGGCCCCTGACCGTCGCCGGTGAAAGCGCTGCTCGAAGAAGAGAGGGTAAATAGTAACGCCAAAATCCCGAAAGTAAGGATGTTTTTAAGCGGCATTTGCCTCTGCTATTGCACGAGTTTTTTTAATATGCAAGCCGCTCGGAAGTTTTTGATTTTCAATTGACTTTCGCCCGCAAAAAGTGGCTCTTTGCGGCTATGATCACATCGGCACCTAGAATAGACCACGTAAAATACGCAATTAGAAACATCGTCAATGAAGCTCAGGCGCTTGAGAAAAACGGCCTTAAGATTCTCTATCTAAACATCGGCGATCCGTGCAAATTCGACTTTCAGCCGCCTCGCCACATCATTGACGCGGTTCATAAGGCGATGCTCGACGGCTTTAACGGCTACACACATTCTTACGGCATACTCGAAGCACGCCGCGCAATTGCCGAAGACGAGCACCGCAAAGGCAAAGAGGGGATCACCGAAGATGACGTGATCGTGACAAGCGGCGCGTCCGAAGCGATCGAAATTGCAATGACGGCCCTTTTGTCCGAAGGCGAAAACATTTTAATGCCGTCGCCGGGCTATCCGCTCTACAATGCGATCGTCGGCAAGCTCGGGCTCGTCGAAAATAATTACATGCTCGTCGAAGAGAACGGCTGGCAGCCCGATCCCGAAGACATCAAAAAGCGGATCAACAAAAAGACAAAGGCGATTGTTTTGATCAATCCGAACAATCCGACCGGCTCGATCTGTTCGCTTGAGACAATGAAGGCCATCATTAAACTTGCCGAAGAACACAATCTCGTAATTTTTTCTGACGAGATTTATTCGAAGCTCTTTTTTGATCAGCCGCCGGTTTCGATCGCAACGCTGACCGACAAAGTGCCGGTGATAAGTTTCGACGGACTTTCAAAATCTTATGTTGTGCCGGGCTGGAGAATCGGCTGGATGACGTTTACCAACCGCGCCAAAATGGAACAGCTTATCGCCGCGATCAAGCGAATTGCCGAAGCAAGGCTTTGCGCCCCCGGCCCTCAACAGTTTGCGGTGAAACCAGCGCTTGAAGGCGACCAGTCGCACATTCAAGACATGCTTGTTCGTTTGCAAAAGAGGTTCAAAACCATCAACGATAAGCTCTCCGCAATTAAAGGTTTTAAGATCGTCGCTCCAAAGGCGGCGTTTTACGCAATGGCTAGATTTGATCACCCGAATGTGAAAGACGACGAAGTCTTTGTGAAGCAGCTCCTCAAAGAGACCGGCGTTCTTGTTGTGCACGGTTCGGGGTTTGGTTACGACCGTGAAAAGGGGACGTTTAGAATCGTTTTCCTCCCGCCTGAAGCAACGCTTGCTGCGGCAGGAGACAAAATTCGCGAGTTTATCGAGAAACATTATTCGTAGTTTGTAACTGTGAGTCATTGCGAGCGTGAGCGAAGCAATCCAGTGAAATAAACTGGATCGCCACGAACCTAAAGGGGCTCGCGATGACTAAGAAAAGGAAACTTATGTCATCTGAAGAAAAAATTGTCTGGTGGGGCTTTGACCACGTTGAAAAATTCATGCGCGACGGCTTTATGGCGATCGGCACGCCCGAAGAAGAGGCAAAAATTTGCGCCGATGTGCTTATTACAGCCGATAAACGCGGCATCGATTCACACGGGGTCGGTCGTTTCAAACCGATCTACCTCGATCGCATCTGGGCCGGCACTCAGGAGCCGAAAACCAAATTTGAAATTGTGCGCGAAACGCCGACGACCGCCGTCATCGACGGTCACAACGGCATGGGACACTACATCGCCTACCGCGCTAACAAAATGGCGATTGAAAAAGCCAAAAAGAACGGACTCGGCATGACGGTCGTGCGCAACTCAACGCACTACGGCGCCGCCTGTTACTATCCGCTCATGGCAATTGAAGAGGGCTGTATTGGAATTACCGGCACGAACGCGCGCCCGTCAATTGCACCGACTTGGGGCGTTGAGCCGATGCTTGGCACAAATCCTCTTACTGTCGGCATGCCAACAGACGAGGCTTTTCCGTTCATGCTCGACTGCGCAACAAGCGTGACTCAGCGTGGAAAGCTCGAAGTATACGACCGCCTCGGCAAAGAATTGCCGCTTGGCTGGGTGATTGGCGAAGATGGCCAGTATCGCACCGACACAAAGCAGGTGCTCGTAGACCTGACCAAAGATAAAGCTGCGCTCACTCCGATCGGTGGCCTTGGCGAAGAGACGGGCGGTTACAAAGGCTATGGCTACGCATGTGTTGTCGAACTTCTTTCGACCGCTTTGTCGCAGGCGAACTTTTTGAAAATGCTCATCGGTGTCGATAGCGCCGGCAAAAAGACGCCTATCTTGCTTGGACATTTTTTCATCGCCGTTAATATCGAGGCGTTTGTCGACCTTCCCGATTTCAAGAAACACGCCGGACAGATCATGCGCGATCTGCGTGCATCAAAGAAAGCAAAAGGCGCCGAGCGCATCTACACGCCGGGCGAAAAAGAGCATGACGCGTGGCTCTACCGCAAGGACAAGGGCGTGCCGTTCAACGAACCCCTCATGCGCGACTTCAAAGTTGTGAACGAAAAGTTGAACTTAGGCTACAAACTACCGTTCTAAATCGACGCTTCATAAAAATCAAAAAGCCCCGCGTGAAATTCAAGCGGGGCTTTTGTTTATCAGCGTAAGTTTACAGTTTGTCCGACTTTAATTTTGAAATCTCATTTTGAAGCTCACCAAGTGGCGCATCGGTCTCTTCAAGGGAAGAGCCACAACCTCCGACAACGTTAAATTCATTCACCTCTTTACCTGCCTCCTTGAATTTATAGATGACCACCCCTCCGCCGACACAGCCTCCGCTAATGTCGAGCTGAATGTGAGTTTTAATTTCGGCCTTGTCGATCAAACTCGCAAGCGTCGCAATTTCGTCGTCCGAAAGTTTTGCAGATTTTTCGGATGTTATTGTTTCAGCGCCGCCGATGTCGATGCTTTTGAGTGTTTCTTTGATGGTTCCGTTGTTATCCACGGTTGTGACGATTTGGGCGCGTGGAAATCCGGTCGTCCAGTTCCCGACAATCGTTGTCATTTCCCATGCAGGATGCTGATTATGATCGAGAGCCTGTGAACATGAAATTAATAAACCAAAAACGGCAAGCAGAGATAATTTAAGCTTCATGTTGCCTCTTAGTTGAAAGGTTCAACGTGTGTGACGATAAAATCGCCGTTTGACGGGTCGTAGTGGCTTGTTAAATTGACGTCCTTTTTAAAGAACGGATTTAGATTGTTGTTGTTCCATTTATCGTTAACTTTTAATTCGACCTCTTTGCCGTCTTTGTTGACCGTGATCGTATTGTCGGCAGTTGTTTTAGGGTCATTTTCGTTAAAGCGTTTGAGGGTAGCCTTCTCTTTTTTCACCGGAAGGCTTGTCTTTGCATTATCGGCTTGAGCTGCCGATGCAAAACAGAACGCAAATCCCGCCACCAGCAATAGAATTCTTTTCATAGTCTCTCCTTTGACTGTTTTTTGTCCGGCCGGCACATAATTTTTGACAACCAGTGACCCTTTCTATAGCATGCTTTTACTCATGAAAAAGAGCCTTTTCTTTGCTTTTCTTCTTTTGGTTTGTTCATCGGCTTCTGCTCAAACTTCGCGATTAATTTCGTTTAAAGACGCCGAAGAGCTTGCCTTGAAAAACTCACCGCAGATACTAGCGCAGCAATTTGCCGCAGATTCTGCCTATCAGCAGGCCGAGGCGCAAAAATTGCAGCGCTTTCCAACGCTGAGTCTCAACGCGCAGAGCATGTTCATGTCGAAGGTCGGTAAAATAGAAATTCCTTCGATGGGCATAACAAACACGGTTGGTTCGCACACGAATTGGTCTGTCAGCCCAACGTTAAATTTTGTCGTTTGGGATACCGGCCAAATTTTGAAAAAGGCGAAGAGTTTAAGATTTGCAGCCAACGCGCAAACTGAACTGATGAATTTCGACAAGAGGCAGGTCTTGCTTTCAGTTCGCAGCGCTTACGTTGGAGTTGCTCTTGCGAAAGAGCAGGTAAGACTCGTCAAAGAGTCGCTTGCTTTGGCCAAAGCTCAATACGCATACGTTTTCAGCCGATTTAAAGCCGGATCCTCAGACAAGTTTGATTTGACCGTCGCTCATCAGGAGATGACAGACCGCGAAAAAGATTTAGAGCAGGCCGAAGGCGAATTACTTGTTTCAAAGCGGGCGTTGGCTGCAGCACTTGCGATAGAAGATGAAATTATTAGGGCCGAAGAAATTGACGTCGAGCCGATCGATGTTCCGCTCAAGGCGCTATCTCCTAAATCAAACGTTGTTTTTAACGCCGAAGATCATCCGCAGGTGAAAGCCTTGGCCGATCAATCGCTTTCGGCGCAATATTCAGCCAAGAGCATCTTCGCGAAGTATTTTCCTGAAATCACGCTCAAAGGTTCGGCCGGCTACGAATATCCAAACCTCGGACAGAACGAAACGATCCAGCAGAACAGATTGACGCTTGGTCTTTCAATGCCGATCTTTGACTGGGGCAGGATCTGGCAGGAAACAAAGAGCCAGAAATTTCAGGCTAAGTCTGCAGACGAACAGAAACGTCAGACAAAAATCGACCTTGTGCGCGATGTTTCGGAAACCCGCGATTGGATCGAGACCTACAAAAAACTTCAGGTGGCAAACAACAGGGTTGTGAAAGATGCAGTTGAAGTCGCCAGACTCTCATTTGATTCCTATAAGATTGGCCGCGTGATTTTTCTGGATGTCCAGCGCGCGAACGTGAAGGAGTTGTCGGCCAAAGTAGATGCAGCAAGAAACGACGCGAACCTTACCGTACAAATTGCAAAGCTTCTGGCTCTTGCGATGGACGAAGGAGATCTTAAATGATCAAAAAGCTACAAGAGTTTAAAAAAATAAAAATTAATAAGATGTTCATTTTGCCGGCAATTCTTCTGCTGGCAGCCGTAGTTTATCTTGTCTATCCCAGCGGCGAATCGATTTATGTCGGCACGATAGAAGTCACCGAAATTGACGTTGCACCGCGCGTGTCTAGCCAAATCGCCAAGCGGCTTGTTGACGAAGGCGATTTTGTAAAAGAGGGGCAGCCTATCTATAAGTTGACCTGCGAAAATTATCTCATCGACCTCGACAAATCAGGGGCCGACTTCGAGCGCGCAAAAAAACTTCTCGCCGGCGGTAACATGTCTCCGGAGACCTACGATTCGTACAGAAAGAGCTTTGAGCTCGCAAAACTTAACGTCGATTGGTGCACCGTTCTGGCCCCGATGGACGGCACGGTCCTTACGAAATTTCACGAAGCCGGCGATTACGTTTCGACTGGAACGCGCCTTATGGCCATGGGAGACCTAACCGACGTGTGGGCATATGTCTATGTCGCGCAGCCGATGCTTGTTAAACTTTCGATTGGCCAAGCTGTTACCGGCGTTCTTCCCGAGCTCTCAAATAAAAAAATCGCAGGCAAAATTATTCATATCAAAGACGAAGCCGAGTTCACTCCCAAAAATGTGCAAACCCGAAAAGAGAGAACGCGGCTTGTTTACGGCGTAAAAATCAAATTCGACAACAAAGAAAATCTGCTCAAACCCGGAATGCCTATCGAGGTGAGATTCTAAAACATGCCAGTCTCCGTAGAGATCAAAGGCGTTTCCAAAATTTTTAAAAAGGGCAACAAAGCTCTCGACAGTATCTCCATCAATTTTACGGAAGGACGCCTTCACGGCCTGATCGGCTCTGAAGGGGCTGGCAAAACAACGCTGCTGCGGGTTTTGATCGGCCTGCTTAATATAAGTGGCGGAGGTCTGGTCTGGCGTGAGGATGGCAAAGAGATAAAATTTGAAGAGATTCGGGACAAAATTTCCTACATGCCCGGAGCCCAAAGTCTCTACCCCGACCTTTCAATCAGAGAACATTTGGAGTTTTTCAGAGATCTCTACCGGCTTTCGCACGACGAGTTTCAAAAGCAGAGCAGCGAACTTTTACAAGTCACTCGCCTCGACAAATTCATGGAGAGGCGTGCTGGGCAACTTTCAGGTGGCATGTACAAAAAGTTGGGGCTCATGTGCGCTCTGTTGCAGCGTCCGAAAGTTTTGCTTTTGGACGAACCGACAAACGGCGTCGATCCAATAAGTCGACGCGAGTTTTGGGACCTTCTCTATAAATTAAGCGCCGAAAAGATTTTAATTGTTATTTCCACCGCCTACATGGACGAGGCCGAACGCTGTTTTGAAGCACATTTGCTGGATGCTGGTCATCACCTTGCAAGTGGCGAGCCAAGAAAGCTTTTGGCAGATGCCGGTGTGAAAAGTTTCGACGAGTTTTACATTAAGCGGAGCGCGAAATGACGGGCTCAATCGTTAGTGTAAAAAATCTGGTCGTGCAATTTGGCGATTTCAAGGCCGTTAACAATGTTTCGTTTGAAGTGTCGCAAGGCGAAATTTTCGGTTTTCTCGGAGCAAACGGCGCAGGAAAAACAACGACCATCAGAGTGATTTGCGGGCTTTTGCAGCCGACAAGCGGAAGCGTAAATGTTGCCGGCGCAGATGTCGGCAGTGATCCGGTTAAAGTTAAAACAAAAGTCGGCTACATGTCGCAAAAATTTACGCTCTATCGTGACATGTCGATCGCCGAGAATTTAAACTTCACAGGTCACCTGCGCAGAATGGACGACGAAACAATCAAGCGCAGGATTAAAGAGCTTACAGAGTTCATTGAGCTTGAATGGCCGGTCACAACGATGGTGTGCGATCTTCCGGCCGGTGTCCTGCAGCAGGTGGCTCTCGTATCTGCTACGTTGCATGATCCCGAAATTGTTTTCCTCGACGAGCCGACAGCCGGAGTTACCCCTCACGCGCGTTTTAAATTCTGGGAGCTGATCAAAGCGCTGTCTAACAAAGGTAAAACGGTTTTTGTCACAACGCACTACATGGACGAGGCCGAGCAGTGTGGTCGCGTCGCGTTGATGCGTTCGGGCGAGCTCATCGCGCTCGATTCGCCGCAGGGTTTGAAGACGAAAACTTTTCCAGATCCGCTGTTTGAGGTGACTCCTCCTGAGGGTTCGCCAACAAGCTGGCAGCAGGATCTTGTTGCGGGGAATGTGGCGTCGTCAGTTGCAACTTTTGGGATGAGATATCACGTTGAAGTTCAATCGGCCTCATCTCTGGAGAGGTTTTTTGCGTCGCGAAAAGGTTTTGAGGTAAGACGCATTGAACCTTCTCTCGAAGATGTATTTATCCGGCTGGTTGAAGGGAAAAATAGATGAAGGCTGGCTTTAAAATAAGAAGAGCGCTGGCAATTGCCAAAAAAGAGCTCATGCACATTAGGCGTGACCCCTTCACGCTTGTCTTTGCTCTAGTGATCCCTGTCTTTCTTACGGTGATGTTCGGTTTTGCGATCGATTTCGACATTAGAAATGTCGGAACGGCAGTTTACGACGACGACATAACCCAAACTTCGCGACGCGTTTACCAGACCTTTGAAAATTCAGGATACTTTAATATTAAAAAGATCGAGCCGCTTGTTTTGGACCCGACATTTCCACTTGCCCGAGAAGAGGCCAAACTGACTTTAATTATCCCTCACAAGTTCGAAGAAAATTTAAACAACGGGCGTGGCGCGACCGCGCAGGTTCTAATCGACGGTAGCGACAACATCACCGCAAGCCTCGTTGTTGGTTACGTTCAGGGACTTTTAAGCCGCATCAATAGCGACCTCGCACAATTTGAGCTGCCGCGCGAATCGACAAACACCTTTCGATTAATTCCGCGTTATCTTTTCAATCCGGAGCAAAAGAGCTCGTGGTTCATCGTCCCCGGACTTGCGACAGTGATTTTAGCGATTCTGTCGATCCTTCTGACGGCGCTTACAATTGCACGTGAATGGGAGACCGGTTCGATGGAATTGCTGCTCTCGACTCCAGCCAAACCCGCAGAAATTATTTTAGGCAAGTTGCTGCCCTACATTTTTTTGGGGATTGTCGCGACGGTTTTCGTCTACGTTGCGGCGCGCACGGTTTTTGGAATTCCATTCAGGGGAAGCTACCTTGCCTATTTTGCCGGCACGCTCCTTTTTATCGGCAACTATCTTTCGATGGGGCTCTTCATTTCGATCGCGGCAAAAAATCAGCAGCTCGCAATGCAGATAAGTCTCATGACAGGTTACATGCCGTCGATGCTTCTGTCAGGTTTTGTCTTTTCGATCAGCAACATGGATAAAGTCTGGCAGATTTTTACAATGATCCTTCCGGCGCGCTGGTACATGACCATCTGCCGCGCATGCTATTTGAAAGAAGCCGGTTTCTCCGACTTGTGGGTTCCACTTTTGGCGCTGGTTATAATTGGAGCCGTTTTATTTATGGCGGCAAAGACGAAGTTTAAGAGCAATTTGGAATAATTTATGTTCAAGCTGATTATGGCGTTTGTGAAAAAGGAGCTGCTTCAGGCGCTGCGTGATCCGCGCATGAAGTTCACTCTCTTTCTGATGCCCGTGGTCCAGCTGGTTTTGTTCGGACTTGCCCTTGAGAACGAGGTCAAGAACGTGCAGCTGTACGCCCGCCCCACGATGAACGACAGACTGTTTTCCGACATTAAACGCGATGCTATTGCAAGCGGTTGGTTCATCGAATCCAACCGCGCCGAAAAAGATCTTAGCGAAAACATCGACGATTTTAAGAACGGTACTCTCGACGTGGCGCTCTATGCACCGCAGGGAGGGTTAACTCAGGCATTTCAACAGGGCCGCTCGGGGCTGGAGGCCGTTATTGATGGCGCCGATCTTATTCGTGCGCGCGGAATCACCGGCTATCTTGGAAATATTTTTTCGCGCGCAGTAAGCGAAAGGCTCGGTAAGCAGGAGACTTACGAGTTTCAAACAGAGGCGCAGACAAAGCCGCAAAGCAGTTCGAAGCTGCCGATCGAGTTTACAACGCGAATTCTTTACAATCCTGAATTTGTAAGTTCGTACAATCTTGTCCCCGGCGTGATCTGCATGCTCATTTGCATAATCACGGTGATGCTGACAAGCATGTCGCTGGCCAAAGAAAAAGAGCTCGGCACATTTGAAACGCTTATCTCCGCGCCGGTCACGATAACCGAGGTTATTTTAGGAAAGACGCTCCCTTACATCATCATCGGGTTCATTAATTTGCCGTTCATATTTTTTGTGGCGATTGCGGCATTTAAAGTGCCAATGCGCGGTGAATACTTTTTTCTGTTTTTGTCGTCGATCTTCTTTCTTGTTACGACGGTCAGTATTGGCACAATGATTTCGATCATCGCGAAGAATCAACAGCAGGCAATGATGGGGAGCTTTATTTTCCTGATGCCGGCAATTTTGCTCTCTGGAGTGATGTATCCGGTCGACAATCTGCCGATGCTACTTAAGGTTTTGGCCTTCCTCGACCCGCTGATGTACTACACGATTCTGCTGAGAAATATCATGCTCAAAGGTGGAGATGTTGTCGTGGTTTTAACTTACACCGGTGCGCTCTTTTTGATTGCGTGCATCTCTGTTGCGACCGCATTCAAAAAATTCAAACTGCACCTGAATTGAAATTTTTAATATTTGCTTCTGTCGATGAGGCTTTTCTTTGCTTGAATAAAATCGATAAATTCCTGTGATGTTGCCCCTGTAACTTCTTTAAGAAGCTGAGCGTATCCTTCGGTGTCGCCATCTTTTATCATCTGCTCTGATTTAGTTTCGAACTCTTCCGCCTTTTCCAGCCAGAAGAGCATCTCTTCTTTTGATATTTTGTCGGGATCGCTCAGGTTGAAGACAATTTTCTGCTCGGCGCCACTTCCCTCGAGCCTGTAAAGACCCTCTTTAAGCCACAGACCGTTTCTGATCAGATCACTTACCTGATGAGCTTCTTTTGAAACTTCCAGCGAGTTGCTTTTCGGGCATCCCGAAATGGTGTAATAAATAAAGCCGAAGAACATTTCCTTCGCAGTCTGCATCAGCTCTTTGCCTTCATCTGTTGCCCAGTCAACGCTTGTGTCTTCAAGCAGATTAATCAGCGTTGTCGCAACGTGAAGGTCGGCGTGCGTCTCTTTGTACCAGAGCCAGCTTTCACCAAATAATTCTCTAGCCGATTTTCCACGGTGGGTTCCTGATTCGACTGTGATGTTGTCACCGCCAAGGAGAGTGTGTCCGTTTTCGTGAGCGGCGATGTAAGCATGTCTTCCAAATTGCGTGGCGAGATCGTTATATTTTCCGAGGAGCGCCTCTTTGAAAAGTTTTTTTGCGTTGTCGTAAACTTCAAGAACGTTTTGCACCAGCACCATGTCGTGGATGTTAAGGTTGGGAAAATTGTAATTCGGTGAGTTCCAGCCGGCGCTGCTTCCTTCCTGAGGAATTAGGGCTGCTTCAAAGTCTAGAATGTTCACAACTTTTAAATATGTTGCAATGCCGGCTGTCGCGTCGCAGCTCATTTTTGATGTGCGGCATTCTCTTGGCATTGTTGAGTACTTCACTAGCTTATCGAGTCTTCTCTGCGAACTTTCAACGTACTGACCAACCGCAGCCCAAGCCCAGTGTTTCGGGCCCTTCCAATACGATTCAGTTCCGGATGTAACCACAAAAAACGGGCCATCTTTTTGCATGATTGCCCAGCGAATCGCTTCTGTTGCCGAATCGAGATCGCCTCTTTCAAAGTAGATCGCTGTGGTCAGAAATTGTCTGGCAAGGGCCGGATTCGCTTCGCTTAGAGCGACTTCGTTAATTGTTAGATTTGCCATTTTATGTAACGCGGCAGCAAGTTTTCTGCAGGTCTCTGCAAAAATCGGATGTTTCGGCAATGGAGTTACCTTGATTTCGTCATAAAGCTTCGCGAGCAATTTTGTTCGTTTTTCGGTCAGGTCGATGATGATTCTAGGGTTGTCCTTTTTACTCTGGCGCTCTGTCTCAATAAGTTCGAGCGCATTGAGTATTTTTGCAGGTCTTTCTGTTCTCCATTCAACGACAGTGTCGGGTCGCAGCGCCTCAGGATTTTCCCCGCCGAATTTTCTGCATGCAGCGTCGATGTGAACTAAGTCTTTGTCGGTCACATCGTAAGGGAGCAGCGCATTTATTGCCGGAGCGGTCGGCGCAACGGGGAAGAGCGAACAAGATTCAAAAAAAGCAGTGCTGTCGACCGAATCTGGGCAAGTGCCGACAATATTGTGTCCAATGAACTTCAGGGCGATTTGCCATGCTTCTTCACCCGATCCAATTATAGCCTGTTCGGTTTTGCTGCGCGTCGCAACAAGTCGCGGGTTTGTCTGCAAAAGATACAGTTCACTGATGAGCGGATTTACCTCGTTCAGAAAAATATCGACGGCAGCTTTATAAACTTCGCGATGATCTTCAGGATAAAGTCCGTAGTTAATGGGCGTTGAAACTTCGACGAGCCTGACCTTTTCGCCGATGGTTTTTATATATTTTTCGTAAGCTTGAAAATATCTCACGACAGCGGCGGTGATTTTTTTCTGGACCTCGACCCAATCGGAGGCGCTCCCAGCGAATTTTCCTCCGCCGATAAATGCAATTTCGTTTTTGTCGACTTCGTTTGGTGCGTTGTCGGTGCCACTTACATCGCCAGTCCAGACCAATCCATCTTTTGCAAGTTCGCGGTTTACGTTTTTGCGAAACGTTTCGGAACTTTCAAAGTTCGAAGGGCAAACGCCCTTGTAACAAAAGATGTTTTTTCCGTTTATTTCCGGCATTTAAATAGACCTCATCGCTTAATGGTTATCGGCAGCTAGCAGGGGAAAGTTGCTTGGTAAATAAAAAACTTCTTGATTATTCAAGCCTTTATCGACTAATCGGGCGCTGTCTATTGAGCCGAAAATTTAAATTAATAATTAGGAGATAAACATGTCAAAGACAAAACTCATTGGAAATGCAGTGGTTTTTACACAAGGTGGGCCGACGGCGGTTATCAACGCCAGCTGGATTGGTGCGGTTGAAGGTCTTATGAAGGCCAAAGAAATTACCGGACTTTGGGGAAGCCTTCACGGAATCGACGGAATTTTAAACGAAGATTTCGTCGATCTGCGCGCGCAGGACAAAAAGGTTTTCAAAAGAATTGCCAACACTCCGGCGACAGCACTTTTTTCCACACGCCACAAACCGAAAGCCGAAGACAACCAGAAGATGCTCGAAGTCTTCAAAAAATATAACATCCGCTATGTTTTTGGCGCCGGCGGAAACGACACAAGCGAGTCTCTCGACATCATCAACGACGCCGCCAAAGCTATCGGTTACGATCTGCGTCTCTTTCACATTTCAAAAACTGTCGATTGCGATTTGATGGAAAACGATCACACCCCCGGATATGCGTCGGCCGCACGTTACGTTGCCAACGCATTTCGCGGAGTTGACCTCGACAATAAAGCGTTCGGCGGCGTTTATCTCGCGGTCTGTATGGGTCGTCACGCCGGATTTTTAACGGCAGCTTCTGCTCTCGGTCGCCGCTTTAAAGCCTCGGCCCCGCACTTGGTCTATTTGCCGGAACGCGCGTTCGACATCGATACGTTCGTTAAAGATGTCGCCGAAGTTTACAAAAAATATGGTCGCTGCGTGATCGCCGTCTCCGAAGGGATCGAAGACAAAAATCACACGCCGATTTTGCAGCTCCTCTCGAAAGATAAACTCGAAGCCGACAGCCACGGAAACGTGCAGCTCTCCGGCACCGGTGCTTTGGCCGACGCGCTCATCGAAAAAATCAAGGAGCATATGGAAGGTAGCGGCATCGTCAAAAAGCTGCGCGCAAGAGGCGATACGCTTGGCTACATTCAGAGATCGTTTCCCGATTTGAGCGTTGTCGATCGTGACGAAGCGCTCGAAGTAGGCCGCACCGCAGCGAAAGAGGCGTTGAAAGGAACTCAAGACGGTTCGATCGCAATTAAGAGAATTTCGACAAAGCCTTACAAAGTTGAATTTGTGCGAGTGCCGCTAAAGGCGGTTGCCGGAAAGACGCGCCAT